>NZ_JCASIE010000002.1:0-582367 GCF_059685865.1 Telluria sp. ZB4P36 | reverse complement strand
GGCCCCGCCCGCCAACGCGGCGCCGGGCACGGCCGCCGCCGCGCCCGCGACCGGCGCCGCGCCGCACAGCCGCCAGGCGCTGAACGCCGCCAACGTCCCGATCAAGAGCGAGAAGCTGGGCACCGCGGCGCCGAGCGAGGATGTCAAAGTAGGACAGACCAGGTCCGTGCCGAAGGGCGCGGCCCCGGCGACCGAAAAGGCCGGTACACCCAAGACGGCGAACAAGCAATGAAGATGGGAAGCATGCCGATCGCGGTCATCATGCAGCGCCGCGCCGTGCAGCACCGCTGGGCCGACGAGGCCTGGGAAGCGGTGGGCGTGGTGCCGGACCGCGGCACGCTGCCGCGCCTGCAGGTGCTCAGCGAAAGTCCGGAGCGCGATTACTACCTGGTCTCGGGCCTCGAACTCGAGCTGTATACAGACGAGAACGACGGCTACTACGAAAACTGCATGGCGCCGGAATCGAAGGTGTTCGTGCTGTGGCGCATGGAGGAGGGCAAGGCCATCCCGGTACGCGCCTCGGTCAGTTACCTCGAAGGCACGCGCATGTTCGACTCCGGCGAGCAGGCCGACGGGGTCGCCATGCCCGCCGAGATCTATGCCTGGGTGGCCGGCTACCTGCGCGAGCACTACCAGCCCAAGGCCGGCAAGCGGCGCGGCCGCGAGCACGGATGAGCGGGGCTCCGATGTCCGACGAAGGATTCTTCCGGCGCTGGGCGCGCCTGAAATCCACCGGTGGCGATGCCGCGCCGGTCGAGCCGTCACGCCCGCCGGCGGCGCCCGCGCCCGTGGCGGCACGGCGGGAAGCCGAGGCAGCGCCGCTCCCGACTATCGAAGACGTCGCCCGCCTGACCCCCGACGCCGATTTCTCCGCCTTCGTAGCCCAGGGCGTCGACAAATCGGTGCAGCGCCTCGCCCTGAAGAAGCTGTTCAGCGATCCGCACTTCAACACGATCGACGGCCTCGACATGTACATGAGCGACTACAACCAGGCCTCGCCGCTCAGCCCGGCCATGCTGGCCTCGCTCAAGCACGCGCCCGGGGTGCTGTCGCGGCTGTTCGGCGACGAGCAGGAAACCGAACAAATGATCGAGCAAATGAGCGAACATACGAACGAGCAAGCCGCGGAGCAAGAAGGGGCGCCGCTGTCCACACAAGGGAAAGCATGAACATCCGTTTCACCGACAATCCGCCCATCGACCCGGTCCAGGAAGGGCGCAATGCGCAAGCCAGGAGCGCCGCCATCCTGGCTGCCGACGCCATCCCGGTGTTCGAACCGGCGATCACGGTCAGCTACCGCTCCGCCGGCCGCACCCTGGTGGTCGGCTCGGCCGAGCAGGCCTTGCCCTGGGCCGACCGCCTCGCGGCCGCGCTGCCGCTCACCGTCCTGCTGCTCGACAGCCAGGAGAGCATGCCGCTGCGCCCCTACCCGGTCCACGTGGCGCGCACGGTCGCCGTCGCCGGCTGGCTGGGCGCCTTCGAGGCGCGCTGGCAGGCGCCGGGCCAGGCGCTCCAGCAGGGCCGCTTCGACCTCGTGCTCGACCTGAGCCCGAGCCGCCTGATTCCGAGCCACCAGCGCCCGCACGGCTATTTCGCCCCCGGCTACGAGGAGGCGGCGCGGACCGAAGCCGTCGAGGCCATGCTCGACATGGTCGGCGACTTCGAAAAGCCCAAGTACTTCTCGTACAAGGAACGCAGCTGCGCCCATGGCCGCAACGGCCAGAAGGGCTGCAGCGCCTGCATCGAGATCTGTTCGGCGCAAGCCATCGCCGGTGACGGCGACAAGATCAAGGTCAATCCCTACCTGTGCGCCGGCTGCGGCGCCTGCTCGACGGTCTGTCCCACGGGGGCGATCAGCTATGCCTTCCCGCCGGCCGCGCTCACCGGCAAGCGCATGCAGGCGGCCTTGCGGTCCTACCGCGCGGCGGGCGGCGAGGAGCCGGTATTCCTGCTGCACGATCCGGAGCAGGGCGCCGCGCTGCTGGCCCAGCTCGGCGATGCGGTACCCGGCCGCGTCATCCCGCTGGCGCTGCAGCACACCGCCGCGACCGGCATCGACGTCTGGTTCGGCGCCATCGCCTACGGCGCCGCCGGCATCGCGGCGCTCATGACGGGCCGGGAAGCGCCCCAGTACATCGCCGCCCTCGACCAGCAGATGGAGATCGCCCAGGCGGTGCTGGACGGCCTCGGCTACGAAGGCCCGCACTTCCAGCTGCTGCGGGTCGACGCGCCGGAGGAACTCGCCGTGGCGCTGCGCCATGCGCCGCGCGGGCGCGTGCCGCTGGAACCGGCCGTGTTCCACCTGGCGAACGACAAGCGCAACACGCTCGACTATGCGCTCGAGCACCTGCACCGCCACGCCCCCGTCAAACCGGAGCAGGTCGCGCTGCCGCCCGGCGCGCCCTTCGGCGCGATCGAGGTCGACCGCAAGGCCTGCAGCCTGTGCATGTCCTGCGTCGGCGCCTGTCCCGCGGGCGCGCTGCAGGACGGGCAGGGCGCGCCGCTGCTGCGCTTCATCGAAAAGAACTGCGTCCAGTGCGGGCTGTGCGCCACCACCTGCCCGGAAAACGCCATCACGCTGGCGCCGCGCCTGTCCTTCATGGAAACCCGCAACCAGGCCGTGGTGCTGAACGAGTCCCAGCCCTTCCACTGCATCCGCTGCGACAAGCCTTTCGGCACCCTGCAGATGGTCGAGAACATGCTCGGCCGCCTGGCCTCGCACCCGGCCTTCAGCGGCCACCTCGACCGCCTGCGCATGTGCGGCGACTGCCGCGTCATCGACATGATGGAGCCGGAGGGTGAGATGCGGATCACCCCCCTCAGGCGCAACTGATGTCGTCGCGTGGTAGCAAACATGGCAAAATGACTACAGCATTCATGCCACCCAGCGACCAGGAGACACCATGACGCCGACCCAGCGCTTCATCCAAGCGCGCGACTTCCTGCTGCAGCACCGCCTCGACTATGACACCGCCTACCGCGATTTCCGGCAGCCCCAGCTGGAGTCCTTCAACTGGGCGCTCGACTACTTCGACCAGATGGCGAAGGACAATTACACCCCGGCGCTGTGGGTGGTCGAGGAAGACGGCAGCGAGCGCAAGATCTCGTTCGCCGACATGGCCTCGCGCTCCTGCCAGGTGGCGGAGTACCTGCGCCAGTGCGGCGTCAACCGCGGCGACCGCGTCCTGCTGATGCTGCCGAACCGGGTCGAACTGTGGGAGATCATGCTGGCGGGGATCAAGCTCGGCGCCGTCCTGGTGCCGACCACCATGCTGGTCTCGGGCGCCGACCTGCAGGACCGCCTCGAGCGCGGCCGCGTGAAGCACGTCATCGCCCAGGCCTCGGAAGCGGCCAAGTTCGAGACCATGGCTGGCGACTTCACCCGCATCGCGGTGGGTGGCAAGCCCGATGGCTGGCACGACTTCGACGCCAGCCGTGACGTACTGACAGTGTTCTCGCAGGTCGGCGACACCCGCGCCACCGACCCGCTGCTGCTGTACTTCACCTCCGGCACCACGGCCAAGCCCAAGCTGGTGCTGCACAGCCACCAGAGCTATCCGGTCGGCCATCTGTCGACCATGTACTGGATCGGCCTGCAGCCGGGCGACGTCCACTGGAACATCTCCTCGCCGGGCTGGGCCAAGCACGCCTGGAGCTGCTTCTTCGCGCCCTGGAACGCCGGCGCGACCATCTTCATCTACAACTACGAGCGCTTCTCCGCCAAGGCGGCACTCGACACCATCCAGCGCTGCGGCGTGACCTCGCTGTGCGCCCCGCCGACGGTCTGGCGCATGATGATCAAGGAAGACTTAAGCAGCTGGAAGCCGCCGCTGCGCGAACTGGTGGGCGCGGGAGAACCGCTCAATCCCGAAGTGATCGAGCAGGTCGAGAAGGCCTGGGGCATCCGCATCCGCGACGGCTTCGGCCAGTCCGAAAGCACCTGCCAGATCGGCAATTCGCCGGGCCAGCCGATCAAGCCGGGCTCGATGGGCCGGCCGCTGCCGGGCTACCGGGTGGCGCTGCTCGACATCGACGACCAGCCGGCACAGGAAGGCGAACTCTCGCTCGCGCTCGACCCGGCCCCGCTGGGCCTGATGATGTGCTACGAGGGCGACCAGGAAAAGACCGCCGGCGTCATGCGCGCCGGCCACTACCACACCGGCGATACCGCGACGGTGGACGCGGACGGCTACTACTTCTACGTCGGGCGTAACGACGACGTGTTCAAGTCCTCGGACTACCGCATCAGCCCCTTCGAACTCGAGAGCGTGCTGATCGAGCACGAGGACGTGCTGGAGGCGGCGATCGTGCCGAGTCCCGACCCGCTGCGCCTGTCGGTGCCGAAGGCCTTCGTCACGCTGCGCCAGGGCGTGGCCCCGAGCCGCGAGGTGGCGGCGTCGCTGTTCGCCTTCGCGCGCGAACGGCTCGCGCCCTACAAGCGCATCCGCCGCATCGAATTCCGCGAGCTGCCCAAGACCATCTCGGGCAAGATCCGGCGCGTCGAGCTGCGCAAGGAAGAAGCCGGGCGCGCCGCCGGGACCGCGCCGCCGGAGGGGCAGGGCGTCGAATACCGCGAAGAAGACTTCGCGGCCTGAGCCGGTCCGCGGTTGACGAAAAAACCAGGACGTATATACTGGTCCGGTACCCAACCATGATGTGGTCCCACACGAGCATGCGCTGCACTTCTTCTTACGGCATTGGTTGTTCCTCCAGCGTGCGGGCTGCGCGCGCTGGTGCCGTCGACGCTGCCCGCTTCCCGCAAACCTCCCTGTCGCTCGGACTGAGCGTGTTCCACGCTCGTCTCGCGCAACGGTCGACGCGCGATCTCGCCTGCCTTTCCTGAGCTCGGCGAGAGCCGGCCAGGCCTGAACTTCCAGGTCCAGCCACTCTCCCGAGCCCCATCCACAAGCACCGTCTGAGAAGCTGCCGCATGCCGACGCATGTGCCGCGGCAGCCCATTCGTTCCTGTTGGCCAGCCTTTTACGGGCTGGGAAAGGCAAACCATGTGCACCACCACTTACCTCAGCCAGCATGACCTGGCTGTCCTGACACGCCTCGTGCAGCCGGCGTGAATCGACAAAGGAGGAACACAATGAAGAGCAATCAAAGGGATGCGGCCTTGCAGGTGCGGCAGCGCATGGAGACACGGGGCAAGCGGCGCTTCGTCAAGCGGCTGCTGGAGCGTAAGGCGCAGTGGCGGCGCATGGTCGTTGGTGCCATGGCTGCGGGCATGGCAGCCTTGCTGGCCGGCCTGCTGGTGCTGGGCGAAGCCGCGGCCATGGTGGCGTGAGCTTCAAGAGGATTGATGTGTCCGACCGTATGGCAAAATTGTGCGGCATGGCTGCAGCGATTCGTACCATAATGGTCATCGTTTTCATAACCCGCTCCATCCACCCAAGCCGATGACCACGACACGCTCCGCCCAGTCCGACCCCGCCTACGAAGTCAGGAAGTCCCCCGTCCACGGCAACGGCGTCTTCGCGCTCAGGCCCATCGGCGCCGGCGAACGGATCATCGAGTACCGGGGCGAGCGCATCACCTGGGACGAAGCGACCCGGCGCGCCGCCGAGGCAGGTGGTCCCATCAACCACACCTTCTATTTCACGCTGGCCGACGGCCGCGTGATCGACGGCGGCAGCCGCGGCAACGCGGCGCGCTGGATCAACCACGCCTGCTCGCCCAACTGCGAAGCCTTCGAGGACGACGAACGGGTCTACATCCACGCGATGCGCGATATCGACGCCGGCGAAGAGCTGAACTACAACTACGCGCTGATCTACGATGAGCGCCACACGCCGGCCCTCAAGAAGCTGTTCGCCTGCCGCTGCGGCACGCCCGGCTGCACCGGCACCATGCTGGCGCCGAAGAAGCGCGTGAAGAAAAAACCTGCCACCGCCTGAAGGACAGCGATGAAGCCAGTCGTCCGCAGCTTGCTGGAAACCGACCTGTACAAGTTCACCATGTGGCAGGCGCTGTTGCACAGCCATCCCGACGCGGTCGGCGAGTACGAGTTCCTGTGCCGGAACCAGCCGGCCTATCCGCTGGCCGAGCTGAAGGATGAGGTCGAGCGCGAGCTCGATCGTCTCTGCTCGCTGATGTTCCTCGACCATGAAGTCGCCTACCTGCGCGGCCTGCGCTTCATCAAGAGCGACTTCGCCGACTTCCTCACGCTGTTCCGCTTCCAGCGCAAGTTCATCCGGGTCGAGACCGACGGTCCGCACCTGCGCATCCACGCCGCCGGCCCGCTGGTACACGTGATGGGTTTCGAGATCTTCGTGCTCTACATCGTCAACGAACTGTATTTCCGCCGCTTCGACCAGGCGCCGGTCATTCCTGAAGCGCGGGCGCGCCTGCGGCAGAAGATCGACGAGCTGCGCGCCTTCGAACGGGAACCGCAGCGCGCCACGCCCTTCGAATTCTTCGACTTCGGCGTGCGCCGGCGCTTCTCCGGCGAGTGGCACGACGACGTGGTGGCCACGCTGGCGCGCGAGCTGCCGCAGTTCTTCAAGGGCACCTCCAACGTTTACCTCGCCCACAAATACAAGCTGGTGCCGATCGGGACCATGGCGCACGAATACCTGCAGGCCTACCAGGCTTTCGGCGTGCGCCTGCGCGACTTCCAGAAAGCCGCGCTGGAGGACTGGGTGCAGGAATACCGGGGCGACCTCGGCACCGCGCTCACCGACGTGGTGGGCATGGATGCCTTCCTGCGCGACTTCGACCTGTATTTCGCCAAGCTGTTCGACGGCCTGCGCCACGATTCGGGCGACCCGGTGGAGTGGGGCGAAAAGGCGCTGGCGCACTACGCCCGGCTGCGCATCGACGCGCGCACCAAGCGCCTGGTGTTCTCGGACGCGCTGACCGTGCCCAAGGCGCTCGGCCTGTACCGCCACTTCGCCGACCGCACCATGCTGGGCTTCGGCATCGGCACCAAGCTGACCAACGACACGCCGTACCCGGCACTGAACATCGTGATGAAGCTGACCCACTGTAACGGGCAGCCGGTGGCCAAGCTGTCGGATTCGCCGGGCAAGTCGATGTGTACGGACGAGACCTTCCTGGCATACCTGCGCCAGGTGTTCAACCATCCCGGCGAGGGATAGCGTACACGCGTCTCATCCAGTGCCGGGCAGGTGGCACCCCCGCGTGCCAGTACAAAACTATTGAATTTGGGCATGTTAGCATCGCCTCAATTTCTTTAATGCAATTTAAATTGAGCTATTTGGGCATATCCGAAACTCATCTCTAAAATGATGGTTTAGGAGGAGGGATTTCGTCATTTCGGGTATACTTCACTGGATAACCAGGACCGCTAATGCAGAGCAAGTTCACCGAAGAGGACCCGATCCTCACCACCAGTGCCGCAGCGCGGATGCTGGGCGTCGCCACCAGCACCGTACAGTTGTGGATGGAGAGCGGCGCCATTCCGTCGTGGAAAACCCCGGGGGGCCACCGGCGCACCCGCCAGAGTACGATCCAGGCCATGCTGGACCGTGCGGGCCCGCTGTCCGGCTCCCTGTCCGGGGAAACGCTGGTGCAGGCGCCGACCGATCCCGAATTCATCCTGCAGGGCGACGAAAGCTTCCCGACCGGCGCGGACGAAGCGCGCCGACTGGCCGCACTAGCCGCGTCGCGCCTGGTCGACAGTCCGCAGGAAGAGCGCTTCAACCGGATTGTCCGCCTGGCAGCCACCGTGACCGCCTCGCCGATCGCGCTGGTGTCGCTGCTGACCGCGCGCCGCCAGTGGTTCAAGGCGCGCGTCGGCCTGGGCCCGCAGGAGACCCCGCGCGAGTGGGCCTTCTGCTCGCACGCCATCCTGCAGGATGCACCTTTCATGGTCGAAGATGCCGCCACCGACGAGCGCTTCCGCGAGAACCCGCTGGTGCTGGCCGAGCCGCACATCCGCTTCTACGCGGGGGTGCCGCTGCGCGACCGTTCCGGCCTGCCGATGGGTACCCTGTGCGTGATCGACCGCGAGCCGCGCCGGCTCCGTTCGGCCGAGCTGCAGGCGCTGTGCGACCTGGCCGATATCGCATCGTCCGAGTTCCAGGCCAAGACGGCCTGAGTCAGCTGAAACAATGCGCGACAAAGTCGCGTGGGCTTTCCGGTATGCTGGACAGACTGTTGATGTTCACTACCGGGAGCGTCCCATGCGATTTGCCGCCGCCGTCTTGCTGTCTACCCTAGCACTTATCCAGCCTGCCGCTGCGCAGGATAGTTCCGCAGCGACCCAGGCCGCCACCGCGGTGGCGCAGGCCTGGCTGGCCACGGTGGACGACGCCAAATACGAGGACAGCTGGAGCCAGGGCGCCGCCGCCTTCCGCAGCGCGGTGACCGGTCCGCAGTGGAACGATGCCATGCGCGCCGTCCGTGCGCCGCTCGGCGCCGTGAAGTCGCGCAAGCTCCTCGCCGCCCAGTACACCCGCAAGCTTCCCGGCGCCCCCGAGGGCGAATACGTCGTGGTCCAGTACATGACCGTGTTCGCCACCAGGTCGGCCACCGAGACCGTGACGCCGATGCGCGAGGCCGACGGCAGCTGGAAGGTGTCCGGCTACTACATCCAGTAAGTGTGAAGTTGGCCGCCGGCCGGCTTGCTCATGCCGCTCCTCGCATGGCGGCTGCCGCCTTCCGGCGGCGCGGCGCAGCTGCCTCCTTTCCGGGTGCGGCGGCGCGCTCCTTTTCGCGTTTTTTCTCTTCTTCCTGCTCGTGGCGCAGGCGCTGCTGCAGCATCGCCAGCACCGCGGCTTCCTCCGGCTGCAGCGCGTGCAGGTCTTCGGTGAGCTCCTGCTCGGTGCGCTCGCGCAGCGCTTCCAGCACGGTGCCGTCGAGGTAAGCGTCGAGCACCACCGGGTGGACGTAGCACTTGCGGCAGACCGAGGGCGTGTTGCCTAGCTTCTCGGCCACCGATTCGATGGCGCGCACGATGTTCTTCTTGGCCTGGGTTTCGGAATCGAATTTCTCGAATTCCTGCAGGGCCAGCGCCGCCAGTACCGTGCCCGACCAGGTGCGGAAGTCCTTGGCGGTGTAATCCTCGCCGGTGATCGAACGCAGGTAGTCGTTGACGTCGCTCGAATCGATGCTGTGGGTCTCGCCCCCGTCGTCCACGTACTGGAACAGTTCCTGGCCGGGCAGGTCGCGCGCGTGCCGGATGATGCGCGCCAGCCGGCGGTCGTGCACCTGCACCTTGTGGTAGACGCCGCTCTTGCCGCGGAAGCGGAACTCGACGTCGCTGCCGTCGACCTTGACGTGGCGGTTGCGCAGCGTGGTCAGGCCGAAGGACTTGTTGGTGCGGGCATATTCCTCATTGCCGACACGCATCATGGTCGCTTCGAGCAGGTAGACGATGGTGGCCAGTACCTTCTCGCGCGGCAGACCGGGCAGGGACAGGGCGCGGTTCACTTCCTTGCGGATGGCGGGCAGCGCCTGGCCGAAGTTCAGCATGCGTTCGTACTTCACCTCGTCGCGCACGGCGCGCCACTTCGGGTGGTAACGGTACTGCTTGCGGCCCCTGGCGTCGCGGCCGGTGGCCTGCAGGTGGCCGTTGGCCTGGGGGCAGATCCAGACATCCGTCCAGGCCGGCGGAATCACCAGCGACTTGATGCGTCCCAGCGTCGCGTCGTCCGTCACCGGGTCGCCGCCGGCGTCGAGGTAGCGGAAGCCGTCCCCCAGCTTCTCGCGCCGGATGCCGGGACGGTCGTCGTGGACGTAGCGCAGCCCGGCGGCTTTCGCGGCGGCGGGCGGATCGCTGAGCGGGATGTCGGCAGTGCCATTCTGTTCGCTGTGCATGTGGGGCTTCCTTGGGTCAGGTTGCCCGATGCTACGCCGATCAGAGGTGCCGCCACCGTTCGGGAGATAACTTAGGCGGACCCGTGCAAGCTCGCGGGCGGTGGCCTGGCGATAAGCTCATGGACTGTCTGTCGTTGAGTAGTATGATGTGCCGGCCGTCGAGCAACTGTGAGAGACCGCTCTCGGCCAAAGGCAGGCGCGGAGAACATTAGACGCTGATGGCCGTTCCCCGACGTTTGCATCGCACCTCCGTTCTCTGCCGCGCCGGTTTGCCGGAACTCACCGGTGACGGCCTCTGGGCTTAGATGAGCGTCAGATCTGGCGCATACCGCCATCCACGAACAGTTCAATACCATTGACGAAACTGGCGTCATCGGATGCGAGGAAGACCGCCGCCTTCGCGACCTCGTCCGGGTCGCCCACCCGGCCCATCGGAATCAAGGACGCGAGTTGGTCGAGGAATCCTTGCTGCTGATCCGGATCGGTGCCAACCAGCTCGACCAGCCCCGGTGTCTTGATTGGGCCCGGGCTGAGCGTGTTCACGCGAATGCCCTTGCCTTTCAGGTCGACGATCCAGTTCCGGGCAAACGCCCTCACAGCGGCCTTCGAGGCGGCATACACGCTGAACGCTTCGGTACCGCCGCTGGCAGCGGTGGAGCCGGTCATGATCACCGATGATCCCGGGCTCATCAAGGGCAGGGCTTCCTGCACTGTGAACAGGGTGCCTTTCACATTGCGTGAGAAAGTGTCCTCGTAGTGTGCTTCGGTGATCTTCCCCATAGGTAGCAGGGAGCCGCCGCCGGCATTGGCCACGAGGACGTCTAACTTGCCGTGCTCCTGCTTGATCCGCTCGTACAGCGCCTGCAACTGGCCGACGTCGGCCGAGTCGACCCGCACGCCGGTGGCGGCGCCACCGATGGCCGCGGCCGCGGCATCGAGTTCCGCCTGACGACGGCCGGTGATGTAGACGGTCGCGCCTTCGCTGACGAAACGCCTGGCGATGGCTAGGCCGATACCGGTGCTTCCGCCGGTAACGACCGCTACTTTTCCTGCAAGTTTCAGTGACATGGATTTTCCCCTGAGGATGGATTTCAATAAGCGCTCGGCATTGAGCACAGGATCTAGTGTGGGGCGGAGGAAGCCAAGGCGGAAGACAGGCCAGACGCATATGATTTATGCTCGGACTGCATGAATTGCGTAAGGGGCTCTCAAATTGGATAAATTACTTTGGATGCATTGCTTCGTACGGGCCGTGGAGACGGGAAGCTTTTCTGCGGTAGCGCGGGAACTGCAGATCGGCCAACCCAACGTCAGCAGGCACATCGCATCGCTCGAGAAGTTGCTCGATACCCGGCTCCTGCACCGTTCGACCCGCCGGCTGGCCACGACGCCCGAAGGACAAAGCTATTACGCCCAGGCCCGTCACGCTCTCGATGTCATTGCGCAGGCAGAGTCCGATGCGCGCGGAGAAAAGAACCCGCATGGACTCCTGCGGGTGTCTTGTGCGGAAAGCCTGGGTACGGAAGTAGTGATGGGTGCCATGCCGGCCTTCCTTGCGCGCTATCCTGACGTGCAAGTCGAGCTGCGACTTAGTGACGGCTACATCGACTTGGTGGCGGAAGGTGTCGATATCGCGCTGCGCGGCGGGGCATTGAAGGATAGCGCGCTGCGCGCGCGCCGGGTCGGAACGTCCGAGCGCATCTGCGTGGCAAGCACGGCCTATATAGCGCGGCATGGCAGGCCAGCCGTCCCTTCCGATTTGCCGCAGCATGAGTGCCTGATTTACACATTGCTGGGCAGCGGCAGCGCAAGCGGACGCTGGCCGTTCAGCAGCGGCGACGTCCATGTGAGCGGTCGCCTGAGGCTTAACAGCCTGGAGGGCATCCGTCGCGCGGTATTACGCGACATGGGGATCGGCTATCTTCCCTCATGGATGCTTGCCGCCGAACTCGAGCGTGGCGAGGTGACGGCCCTATTGGTAGACCATGCTGCGGCCGGCACACCTCTTAATGCGCTGTATTCGGCTGAGCGTCTGCTTCCACGGCGGGTCTCCGCCTTCATCGAATTTATGAGAGGGGTCTTTGCCAACACGCCAGGACTCGACGGCGTATCCTTGGTCTGAGCGCTAGCTTCAGGGCACTGCCGCACCAGCGTGATCCGTTTGCCGTAAGGGATCTGGCCCGAGGCTGAAATGGCGATTGAAGACGCCGGTGTCCCGCGCTCAGGATGCGGTCTGAAGCGCGCTGGCAAGCTGGCATCTCGGCCTGCTTGAGCCTGGCGCGGCACGCTCAATGCAACGAATGTCGGACAGCGCGCGGCAGCTGGTACGGCGCGCAATAGCGGTAGGTCGTCGACGTGCCCTTGACGGTCTGCGTGAATGTCAGGGCGTCATGGACGGTCACCAGCTGGCGCTGCATTTCCCGGCGCTTTGATCCCATTTTGGTGCCGACGCAGCTTTGGTCGACTGTGGCGCGGTTGGCCTTGAGCGCCAGCACCTTGGCCCTGCATGTGTGGGTGTGCGTCGTACTGATGCCACGGCCGTCGTACTGGCGGATCGCGGCATTGGCAGGCGCTGCGCACTCGGTGCCGCGGGCCACGTAGATCCCGGGTTTAAGCGGGTACACACCGCCTGGTTTCGCAGTGGTATCGACGCTGGCCGATACGCTCGTGCCGCATCCGAGCGCCGCGAGCAGCAGCACAGCCCGCGCGATCCGTCGTTGTTGGAGCTTCATGTCATCCTTGTGGTCGGTGGGGCGGTCCCCAGGGGAGGCGATTTTACCTGCGGCGCCTGGTGAACCAGCGTCCCGCGACAGAAGCGCGACAGCTCGATACATTCGATGACAGCCGGCTGGGCGGTGGCAGGCTAGGGCTCGAGACTGGGATGGGTCCGCAAGTGTTCGACGATGCCGTCGATGAACCTGCGGATTTTCAGGGAACCGTACTTCCCCTCGCGATGGACCACCTGCACCGGCCATGGCGCTTCCTCGAAGTTCTCGAGCAGGAGGCGCAGCTGGCCGGCATTGACCGCGTCCGCCACCTGGTAGGAAAACAGGCGGGTGATGCCGACTCCGGCAATCGCTGCCGACAGTGCCGCATCGTTGCTGGTAACGGTCAGGCGCGGCTTCATCCTGACGGTGAATGGCTCCGGGTCGCGCCCAAAGCGCCATTCGACCCTAGGGGACACGGCACTCGAGGACACCACCGTATGCTGCAGCAGATCCGAGGGATGGGATGGAACGCCGGAGGCCTCGAGGTAGCTCGGTGCGGCGCACAGAACGCGTCGAACCTGGCCGACGCGGGTGGCGCGCAAGGCCGAATCGGGCAAATGGCCAATCCGGATGGCGACGTCGATGCCTTCCTCAACAACATTGACCACTCGGTCCAGGAACTGCGCGGTAACTTCGACCTGAGGATACTGCCGCATATATTCGACAATGCAAGGCAGCACCATCATTCGGCCGAACAGTATTGGCGCTGTGATAGCCAGCGTACCTTGCGGCTGGCTACTGGTGCCCGAAACAGCTTCATTGGCCTCGGCTATGCTGGCCAGGATTGCGCGGGCTGAGTCGAAATACTGGCGCCCGGCGTCCGTCATGCGGACATTTCGCGTAGTTCGCAGCAATAGCCGCACGCCTAGCTGCTCTTCGAGAGCAACGATCGCACGCGTGACCGCAGCCGGAGAGACGTCCAGTTTGCGCGAGGCAGAGGCAAATCCGCTTTCTTCGCCAACCGTCACGAACACTTGCATGAGGTGGATTTGGTCGATGACTGTTCTCCTGACGAAAAAAGTAAAAACCTCAAATGGTCTTGCACAGGCATTATTTCGGAAAAGCCAGGTAAGCACAATCGTCCCTGGCGAGCTCGCATTCCGGAGCCCATGGGCAGGGCAGCGCCGAGGGCATACAGGGATACCAGCAGGGCAGAGCGCCCTGGATCACCTGCCCGCACGACCAGTGCGAGTGTGGAAGCAGGGGAGAACGCAGGGTGACGCTATAGTGGCAGCACCGGCCAAGAAGGCCAGAACGAAATCGATCGTATTGGACAAGGAACACTTCGCGGCTGATGGAAGCCACCGTCAGACGCGGCACATGTATCGGGCACATGTTGGCCGAGCCGGGGTTATGTATGCGTAGGTATCTGGAGCGGGTTGCGCTACCTGACGCAACTTACCGGTCAACACGTGGGCGCTCGTGGGCACGAAACCGGTCACGCCCCAGGTCCACCAGTGCCCGAAGACTGGGTGAGACGTGCCGTCGCCCAGGGTAGTAGAGGCATAGTCCCTCGACCTCCAGGGTGGCATCGTCGAGCACCTGCTCCAGACGTCTGCTAGAGATGTCATCGGCGACGTGCCACTCCGCGAGGTAAGCCAGACCCAGTCCCCCGCGCGCGGCTTCCCTTGCCAGAGCCGGATTGTCGAAGGTCAGCGTACCGCTCACGTCGATCTCGACTGGTAGGCCGTTGGCCATGAATTCCCAGCGATAGAGTGCGCCGCTAGGCATGCGCATCCGGATACACGGTTTGGTGCGCAAGTCGGCTGGGGTGGCTGGCGCACCGATTGCCTCGATTAAAGCCGGTGCGCCGACGACGAGGTAGCGCAGTGCCGGTTCGATCTGTATTGAAATCATATCTTGCGGAACACTCTGTGCCAGCCGGATGCCAGCATCATAGCCACCGGCGACAATGTCAATCAGCCGGCCTTCGGTCACGACGTCGAGATACACCGCCGGATAGCGGGCGGCGAACTCCATGAACAAGGGCATGCAGCGCAAGGCGGCGGCCGCCGAGGTGTTGATGCGAAGCGTACCCGATGGCTGGCCGCTGCTGCTGCCCGCCGTTTCCATCGCACGCCGAATGTCCAGGAGCGCCGGTGCAATTACAGCCATGAACTCGGCGCCGGCGTCCGTTACTGCCACGCTACGGGTCGTCCGATTGAACAAACGCGTACCCAACCGCCCCTCTAGCCCGGCAACCGTATGGCTGACAGCGGAAGTCGAGACGCCAAGTGAGGTAGCAGCCGCGCGGAAGCTGCGCATGCGCGCGACGGTGAGTACTGCTTCAAGTTCAGCAAGTGTGGTCATGAATCCGAAGGAGGAATTTCGCGGTTCATTGCGGGTGACGATCAGGTACCGGAGGGACTTCAGGCGCCAGCATGGGCTGGCGTCGCATCCTGGTGTGGCCGGCAAGCATCGCAGCTGCCGGCCGTCCGGGTCATTTGCGCATGGCTTTGGCCAGGAAGGGACGCATCAGGGCGCCTATCTTGGCACTGTCTTCTTCGAGGGCGAAGTGACCGGTATCGAGAAGGTGCAGTTGCGCCTTCGGCAGGTCGCGCAAGTAAGGGCTGGCGCCAGCCGGTGGGAAGATTTTGTCGTTCTTCCCCCAGACAATCAGCATGGGTGGCTGATGCTTGCGGAAATAGGACTGCCACTGTGCGTAACGCCCCGGATTGCTGCCATAGCTGTAGAACAGTTCGAGCTGGATGTCCTTGTTGCCGGGGCGGTCCATGTAGGCCTGGTCCACGGTCCAGGCATCGGGACTAATCCGGGTGACATCGCGCGCGCCTTCCGTATATTGCCATTTGGTGGCGCCCAGTTCGAACAATGGTCGCAGTTTCGCGCCATTGGCTTCGGACTTGTCCGCCCAATATTGCTTCAAGGGCTTCCAGAAGTCGTTGTCAATACCTTCATCGTAAGCATTACCGTTTTGCACGACGATGGCGGTGACACGTTCGGGATGCGCAGCGGCGATCCGGAAACCGATCGGCGCACCGTAATCCTGCACGTACATCGCATACTTGGTCACGCCCACAGCTTCGGTGAATTTGTCGACCACCTTGGCCAGGTTGTCGAAGCTGTAGGTGAAGTCCTTCATCGCAGGCATGTCGCTTTGCCCATAGCCCGGATAATCCGGCGCGATAACATGGTAACGGTCAGCCAGCAGCGGAATCAAGTTGCGGAACATCTGCGATGAGGTTGGGAAGCCATGTAGAAGCAGAATGGTCGGGGCATCCTTCGGGCCGGCTTCACGGTAAAAAATATTGACGCCATCGACCTTGACGGTGCGGTAGCTGACGCTGGCAGTACTGGCCACGTTGGGTGCGGCCTTGGTGGGAGCCGGGGCCTGCGCCGCGTGGGTCGCATGGGAAGCGAAGACAAGGGTGATCGCTGCTGCGAAAGGGGCGAGAATGCGGATGATGCGCATGATGTTTCTCCTGTGGACGAATCAGTTGAATGAAGTTCGTATGCGCTGTGCCAGACTGCGCAATTTGGCGCCTGCCGGGTCTGCTATCGCTCACGCATTTGATTGGCGAGAACCGTGCAGCAGATGAATCCATTCTAGGGAAGGTCGTGAAGGAGAAAAATGGTGGGGGTCTCAATTCAGTATTTCGCTTGCCGAAACCGAGGTGCCATTTGATAGGGCGCCGCATGCCTATCCAGTTGACATCGCCAGCCCTGTTGGTGGCTATCAGTGGGAAGTTCGGATTGATCCTGCGCCGCCCAAGTTCATGTGCGTGCACTGCGCGGGAGGACTCGTGTATAGAGCCTGTACACCGGCGTCCTCGATATCTTCGAGAAGCCGTATCAAGATTGTAGAGACCTGTTTTAGTTCATACAGCAGAGGGACAATATCATTGAGCTCCGCGCCTGCGCGAATACGGCCGACGAGTTGTCCCCCTACATCGTGCAGGCTCCGGTGCGGCGCATCGATGGCCTGATACATGGGTGTATCGGCAAAATAGCGCCCATCGCCGATATACCATTTTCCAAGCGCACATTTGGTTAGACAGAGGGGGGGAAAGCCCTCCACCTGCCGGAGCGGGGAATCTGCTGGGAGAGCGCTGCGCTGGATCGCGTAACTGACCATCTGACGCCGCCATTGAACGTGGTCGACGATGGCCATGTGTACCAGCCCTATCGGCATGCCCCGGCATTTGCCAATGTTATGTCGGAACACATCGAATTCTGCCAGGGGCAACGGGTGGCTCACCAGGTAGCCTTGCGCGATCTCGCAGCCAGCCTCGACCAGGAAGTCATGCTGCTCGGACGCCTCGACACCCTCGGCGACCACATGCAGTCCGAGTTCGTGCCCGAGCCGGATCGAGGAGCGAACGATGGTGGCGTTCTTGGTTGAATTCAGCATGCGGCCGACGATGCCCTGGTCCAGCTTGATGCTGGTAAACGGCCACTGGCTGAGGGTATCGATGGAGGAGTAGCCGACGCCGTAGTCGTCCATTGCAAGCCCAATACCCGCCTCGGCCAGCGCATCGACATTGCGCACCATCCTGTGCCCGGCCTGCATGGCCTGGGTCTCGGTGATCTCGAGTTCGAGCGAGCCCGACAGCAAGCTGCCGTGTGCCACGCTGGCAAGAATCTGTTCCGTCAGCACGTCGTCTTCGAGGTCGGGCGCCGTGACGTTGAACGAGACGCACATGTCGCTGCCGATCCCTTTTGCTGCAAGGTCATCCATCAGCTTCGGCAGCAGTTGCAGCGTCAAGCGGTTGATCAGGCCGGAGCGCTCCGCCACCGGGATAAAGGCGCCAGGCGGGAGCAGCACGCCGTCCGGGCGCTGCCAGCGCGCCAGCGCTTCGGCCCCGACGATGCGGTTACTGATCAAGGACGCTTTGGGCTGGTAGTGAAGGATGAATTCGCTACCTCGCAAGCCCTGCATGACCTCGTTCCTCGTTACCGTGACCATGGCGACTCCCATGCGGAAAGGATGTGTCCTTTATCCGCCGATCGGTTGGTAACGTCAAGCGATTCTACAGGCTGTGGCACTCCGGGACGCCGGTGTGCGGGTCATTCGCGGGAACAAGGGAGGCAGCCGCCAGGCTAGGGCCGTCGCCAGCCCGATGAGGGAACCGAGCAGGCTGCGCAAGAGCCCGAGGGCGGGACAGGCAAGCTCGTTGCCAGGTAACGCATAGCATTCTCCGGTGGGTTCCGGGTGAGAACCGGTTGACAGGTATAGGCTGTGCGAGCTAGTCCCGCAGGTCGCGTTGGCGGCGACATGGAGCCATTCTAGGGAGCGCCTGCACAAGCAGAAACGGTCCCGCCCAGTACCGGGCCGAACGGCAGGAACACGGCGGCGTCTTCGCCGCGCTCGAAGAGCTGGGATGCGCAGTGCGCATTGCTGGCCCGATCGATGCCAGGCACGGGCACCTGATTCCAGTTCGCGGTTGCGAACGGCAACGGTGCTGAAGGCGCCACGAAAGCCTGGTCGTGTTTGCCCCGCACGAGCAGGGTCGGCAGCTGCTGCTTGCGTAGCCAGGCCTGCCACTCGGGGTAGCGGTTGAGGCGATGCGGGTAGTCGTGGGGTGATTAAGCCATGCACATCGGGAATTTGTTTTCGATTGTCCCAACTTGCTCAACAAGGCATCAAGCTTTATCGATCTAGTCTCATCAATGCGCTTGTCCTATGCTTGGGTCATGCGGCGCAGACACCGCGCCATCGACCAAGAGGATCAAGCAATGACATCGATGATTACCACCCCATTCGGCTTCGCCTCCACCGCGGACGAGGTTCTGCAAGGCGTCGACCTGCGCGGCAAGCGCGCCGTCGTTACCGGTGGATCGTCCGGTATCGGTACCGACACAGCGCGCGCCCTGGCCGCCGCTGGAGCCGAAGTCACCATCGCCGTGCGCAACCTGGAAGCAGGCCACCGAGTCGCCGCCGACCTCAAAGCCGCATGCGGACACGGCCTTGTGAAAGTCGGCGTTCTCGACCTTGCGGACCAATCCAGCGTACAGGCCTTCATCGCCGCTTGGCAGGGGCCGCTTCACATGCTGATCAATAACGCTGGCGTGATGGCCATTCCCGAGCGGAACTTGACAGCGGAGGGCTGGGAAATGCAATTGGCCACCAATTACATCGGGCACTTCACGTTGACGCTGGGCCTGCATGGCGCACTGGCCGCGGCGAAACCGGATGGCGGGGCGCGTGTCGTGTCGGTAAGCTCCAGCGGCAACCTGATCGCGCCTGTGCTCTTTGGTGACATACATTTCAACTTCCTGGCCTACGATCCTCTCGTGGCCTACGGCCAGTCCAAGTCAGCTTGCGCCCTGATGGCGGTCGAAGCAACCCGGCGCTGGGCCACAGACGGCATTTTCGCCAATGCCCTTAACCCGGGTGCAATCGCCACTAACCTGCAAAAGCATACCGGTGGCCTCAAGGCGCCCCGGGAACGACGCAAGAATGCGGCGCAGGGCGCGGCCACCTCGGTGCTGCTAGCAGCCTCACCCCTGCTCGACGGCATCGGTGGACGCTACTTCGAAGACTGCAATGAAGCGCCAGTCATGGACCACCGCCCCGTCGACTTCCGTGGAGTAGCCGCTTATGCAATCGACCCGGTGCTGGCCGAGAGGCTGTGGGAAGATACGCTGCGGATGATTGCCCGATGAAGCCGCCAACCCTCGCTGACGATCGGGCGCTAAAGGTCGGCTTTATTGGCCTGGGCGGCCAGGGCAGCCCGATCCGCGCAGGAGAGGGTTTCGGAAAGGCGGGCTCGATAGAAGCGGCACCGTCCGTCGCCAAAGCCGGATACGCCTGGCGGTCAGGAATTTCCTTCCATGTCTGAAGGCTGTCGCCGTCTTCATGGCATTTATCATGACGCTCCCGGATGGCTGACCGCTGCCCGCTTGCGTTGCCTGGATCGGTGTCAGGATGAGCGTGGAATTTTCCTACTCACCGAGCTCGTAAGGGGGTTTAAAGATCGTCACTGCCGAGTCCTGGCTGTCGGCGGGCTCAAGGCCCGTCAGCGAAGCGTCAAGGGCAGGCACCTCCAGCCGCACACCCTGCTTGCGTTTTTCGGCTTGGGTGATAAGCATGATCTGCCGGCGGATCGCCTCGACCATCTCCTCCACAGCAGTAATCTGGCGCCGGAGCGCCATCCGTTCTCCGATGGTCCCGGCACTTTCCAGCTGCTTGTGCAGCGAGCGCAGCTGTTTTCTCAACTCCTGCAGGGTCTTGTACAACTGTTCGAGCTTGGAACGCGAATCCGATGCCTTTGCATCAGGTAAGCGGGAAAGCGAATTTCGGCTGATCACGGTCATGGATTTGTCTGGGCAGGTCTGGTTGAACTACATCGACCGCACGTGGTTTAGTAATTAGCGAGAAAAGATTTTAGACAAGCTCGACTACTAGAACGTCTAAAAATTGTCATCTGGCAACAGATAGAGCGGTTACTGCATTCTGCATCAACAGCCTGGCATGTCCTGGACATTCCATTTCGCGAAACAATCCATTTCTCCACGCCCCGTTTCTCGATATGCGTCGGTCGGCCAGAATGACTTCCATGCCGTAACGACGGCTACCGATTCAACCGAACCATCCCAAGCAGGAGCGCATCATGAAAGCAGTGGACGGGAGTCACGCATCGCCACTACCGTCCCGGGAGAGCGCCATCGAAACGATCCGCCTTGCGGAGATGGCTGGAACAGCCGTGATCCCGCCCGGGTTGCCCTGGCCTACAGCTTGGATACCCGCTGGCGCAACCGCGCTGAATTCGCGCATGGACGGGACCAGGCACAGGCCTTCCTCGAGCGTAAGTGGCGCAGGGAGCTGGAGTACCGGCTCATCAAGGACATGCTGGCATGGCTAATGAGATTACTAGTGCGTCCCCCTCACCAGAGGCCCGCGGACGCGTCGCAAGACAGCGCGGAATGGCGGGCCGACCTTGGGGCATGGATGATGGTGCCATGGCGGTAACCCAGGTAGGGCATTGCGGCAACCCAAATGAATGCGCCTATCGGCACGGGCAGCACTTTCTACATCACTTCCTTTCATGCAAAGGCTTGAGATCATGCGCTACCTCATTCAAACCGTTGTGCAGCACGGCCCCCATGTGAAGGAGTTCCGCATGATGCCCGCCGATGGTCGATCGCAGCCAGGCGGCCGTTGACGCGGTAGCGCCGTCGGCTCCCTAACTCAATGAACAACATACCGATGCTCGGGTTCGCGCCTATGTTTGCCCAGAACGGATCGGTCTGGTCGCGCTCCTGCTCCGGTACCGACAGGCCGATCGCCTTGCCCGTTTCGGTTTGTGCGAACCCGGGCTGGCCGAAGAGGACCGATGCCCAGACACCACCGCCACCGTCGATGCTCGCAACGACAGCCATGGCCTGCTTGCCGATGCGCTCCACCGATGACCGTGTCGGTCAGCACGGAGATGTTCCGGTCAGCTTGGGCTGTTTCTCCGGCACGTTCCTGGATGACGCGCTCGCGGCGGTGAAACTTGGAGTGTTCGCTCATTGATGTCTCCGCTCATGGTGTGGAGTTAGTCACATGCACTGCGTGAGTGCGGCAAGAATAGTGCGCCATCATTCTTTCGTATTGACAGTCAAGCATAGGCCTGCATGCCCCCAAGGGCAAGGACCATGCTGGATCGGCATCCGCGCTGATTGTTTGCCGGACAAGCGCTTCCTACCGAAACAATCAATTTCTCCCTGCACTGTTTTTCCGCATCTCTTTAACCTCCAGAATGTGATCCATGCCTTGAACGGCTACCTCTCCCAACCGCAACATCCCAGATCAGGAGCACATCATGAAAGCAGCGATCATCATTTTTTCGGACCTAAGCCATGGCGGCGAAGAAGCCCTTGGACGCCTGTTTAACGGCCTGGCCGCAGCCTACGATTTCAAACAGCGCGGCACCGACGTTGCGATCTACTTCCAAGGCACCGGTACCCGCTGGGCCGGCGTGGTCGGCAACCCCGCCCACCCGGTCCATGCGCTCTACCAAGCAGTGGCCGATACCGTCGCCGGCGTGTCATGCGGCTGCGCCGACGTCTTCGGGGCGCGCGAGGACGCTGAGAAAAACGGCTTCGACCTGGTGACCGACAACAGCGTGCCAGGTACCTCGGGCCTGCCGATCATTGCTCAGCTTGCCGCGGACGGCTATTCCATCTTCAGCTTCTAGCCCAGCGCACAGGCGGGCGGTGCTCGCCGCTGCCCATATACAACATGGACGTCGGATCGTCGGATTATGAGGTGACGCATGGAAGACCAAGCGAACACGGGCAGGGACGCCGAGAGCAGAGCTGGCGCACGCAATGCTGTCGATGGACTGCCGGACCTGAAACGCCACCGCGATACGCTGGCCCAGTCCTGGCACGATGCGCGTTCGGCCGGCTCGGCGCTATCGTTGCTGCACCTGCAACTAGGCCGTCTGCGAGAGATCGGCCAGGTGTTTGGCGACGAGATTGCGGACGAACTTTTTTGGCAGGCCATTGTCCGGCTCGAAGCAAGTCTTCCCAGGGATAGCATCCTGGCACGCTTCAGCGACGATACGTTAAGCTTGATCCTGCGCGGCAGTGCGACGGACGATGCCGCAGAGTACGCTGAAGCCCTGTGCCATCTCATGGATCGGCCTTTTGCAGTCGCCGGAATGTCTTTTTGCATCCAGGTCAGCGGCGGACTGGCCGGCGATACCGACGACGTAGTCTCGCCAGCCGCGCTTTGCCGTCGAGCCAATGCTGCCCTCGCTCAGACCAGGCCCGGCGGCAGGCGAGTCGCTCTATACACCAATGCACAGCAGCGGATGCAGGCAAGCCGGCTGGCACTGATGGGTGACCTGTTCGGCGCCGTTGAACGCGACGAACTACGCTTGTACTGCCAACCGAAGATCGATTTACGCACGGGTCGCATTGCGGGCGCTGAGACCCTTGTGCGCTGGGCCCATCCCAGGCTGGGCCTGATTCCTGCCGCACAGTTTATCGCGCTGGCGGAACAAAGCGGCATGATCGGCCGGGTGACCAGTTGGGTCTTGAACGCGACGCTGGGTTTTTTGCGCGGCTGGCAGGCGTATGACGACGTGCAGACGCTAGCGGTGAACCTGTCGGCGCACGACATTCGGCATCCGGCGATGGCGCAACGGGTCCAGAACCAGCTCGATGCCTGGGGCGTGCGCCCCGAACTGCTGCAGTTCGAGCTGACCGAAAGCGCGTTGATCGAAGATCCCGATGCGGCCTTGGCGACGCTCAGGCGTTTGAAGGATTGCGGCGTGGAGATCATGATCGACGATTACGGAACCGGCTACGCCAGCCTGAGCTATCTACGGCAATTTCCAATGGACGGCATCAAAATCGATCAGTCCTTCATTGCGCCGATCCTGGGCGACGTAGAAGCGGCAGCGATCGTTCGGTCGACTATTGCCCTCGGCCATGCACTGGGACGGAAAGTTGTCGCAGAAGGTGTGGAGTGCAGGAACGTGTCGAACTGCCTGGCCCAGCAGGGCTGCGATTTGGCGCAGGGCTATCTGTTCAGCATGCCAATGCCCATCGAAGAATTACCTGGCTGGCAAGCCGCTCATATAAAAGGGCCAGCCGTGTAAGCCAATGTATCTGCCACGGGCCCAGCTACATTCGGAAGCAAAAAGAGCCCGTTCGGAACACAAGAGGGATACATCCGTTTGATGTAATGGATGTGCGCCATTGATGTGTACGGTTAGAAGCCATTCATTTATCGCCAACGTTCAGCCGAAAGAGGACCATGTCCAGCCGCCACACCTATGACCAGATTGCTCCGGCAGCACTACAAGCGCACGAGGTGCGTGTCGTTGTCGGCCGATCTGCACACGGCAGGTAATCGTGGCGCATCGAGCGCGCATTGCGTAACCGGCAGGGCGACTCATGCGCAGCGGGATTCAGCGTCAGCTCGCCGGCGCAGGAATCCATCGCAGTCTATTACCCTCATTTAAACAAACCCTTGCATGATCCTTAGGATACCTATGAAAACTCTCTCTAAAGCTGTGATGGCTACCGTGTTCTTCGCGTGTTTCTCCAGCCAAGCCCTTGCTTTCACGCCGAACGCCGATGCGCTACCGGCGCCGGCGTTCGATGCCAAAGGAATTGCCCGCACAGAGACCGTGCGTCGGGAATACGACAGCAAGACCCTCGCTATCCAGGTTCGCGTCGACTTCGCTCCCCAGGCATCGTTTCCAAAGCACTCTCACCCAGGCGTCGAAATTGCCTATGTTCTAAGAGGCACGATCGAGTACGAGATGGACGGGAAGACCTATCGCCTCAGAGCAGGCGAGTCGCTCTATATTCCAGCCGGCGCCTCGCACTCGGCACGCAACGTAGGCTCTGACGTTACTTCTGAGCTCGCGACCTACCTGGTCGAAAAAGACAAACCCATCGTAGTTATCGATAAGTAATCGCATTCGTGCATTGCCTTCGTGTAGCCAGCCGTTCCGGCCGCAATAGTGTTCGTAGGTCTGGCATCGCGGCACACTCTCTTCATTGGCAACCACCTTACTTACCGGCGACATGGAAAATTCACCGCACATCTTGATTGTCGACGACTGAGCGATACGTCCATCTTGGGTCGGATTCGGTCCTTGGTGACAATATGCGATTTTTCGTCCCTTGCAGCTTGCTATGCTGAGCTTGATGGCGGGGAGAAAAAAGTCCCGCACTGTACCCGTTTCTCAGGTGATCGCTGTTTAATTCTTAGCTTTCGATGAGCCAAATGTTCAGAACCCGTTCAACCCGCGCACTTGCTGCCATGCTGCTTACCGGTACGCTGCAGGCTGCCGCTCAGGAACTCCCTCTCCCCAATCCGCAATTTCGCGATTGGGAGCAGGAGCACGGCGGCCCTGCGCGTTGGTTCATGAACCTGAAGGGCTATGCGGCCGAGCAGGTGTGCGATGCGGCGCCGCCCGCGCCCTGCGCTGTGAAGCTGAGCGCAACGGCGTCGCGCGCAACCGGGCAGTTTGGTGCGTTCTGCCATGACCTGCCAGTCGCCGGGGCGGGAGGCCATGCGGTTACGCTGTCCGGACGGATTCGAACCCAGGCGGTAAAAGATGGCTGGGCCGGTTTGTTCGTGAGCGTTCAAGCGACAGGGCAGTCAGTCGCTTACAAAAATTCTGGAGAAGATGGGGCGCGCGGCGACACGGAATGGCGCGAATTCAGGATCCTCGTGCCTGTCGCGCCGAATGCGGAGACGGTGCGGATTGGCACCCTAATGACAGGAACCGGCAGCGCCTGGTTCTCCGACTTGAAACTGGCGGTGGACGGACAAAGCAAAGTAGCACCTGCTGTTCTCCGAGAAGTGCAAGTTCCGCCGCGGCCGACGCCATCACAAACTTTGCTGGCAGACAGCGATCTGACCTTGCCGGCGGCGGCCGTGCCGACTGTTCGCCCTGCCTGGCGTCGCGACGTGCTTGCGCATCGCCATCCGATCCGCTCTTTGTTCAGCGACGATTTTTCCGATCTCGCCTTTCTCGGACCATTGCTCAGGGATCGACGCGTCATCCAACTGGGCGAGAGCAGCCACGGCATCGCTGAATTCAATTGGATGAAAGTACGGCTGATCAGATTCCTTCACGAAAAGCTCGGCTTTGACGTGATTGCGTTCGAAAGTTCGATGACGGACTGTGATGCGGCAGGCGAAACGGCTGGGACGGAAAGTGCGGAGAAAACCATGCGGTCTTGCGTGTTCGGTGTCTGGCACACGGACGAGGTCTTGACCCTGTTCGATTACGTACGCAAAACCCAAGCCGGTCCGCGTCCGCTGCGTATTACCGGCTTTGATAACCAGCCGAGCGGCAGCTCCGGCGCGACCAGCGGCCGATTCCGCACAATGCTCGAAATCCTTGATCCGACCTCTGTGCCTGCCCTGTTGCAGCATGAAGCCACATTGAAGAAGTTCAAGAAGGAAGACGCGGACAGCTTGCTCGCTTACTACATGGGCTTGCTGCACATCCTGGAACAGAACCGTCCACGCTTGCTGGAGCATTTGCCTGAACATCCAAAATGGGTCGACCTCGCCATTCAGGAAGCGCGCTCGCGGATTGCCTTCGTCCACATGCGCAGTTTGCCGATGGCGGAAGGGATGTCGGTAAGGGATCGTGCGATGGCGGACAATCTGGATTTCGTTGTCGACACACTGTATCCGAAGCGAAAAGTAATCGTTTGGGCCCATAACGCGCACATCGCCTACGCGCCTGAGCACGCCGGAAGCTGGAAACCGATGGGCGCCTGGCTTGCGGAACGGCGCCGCTCCGAGCTGTACACGCTAGGCCTGTACATGGGGCGTGGCGCTGGGGCCATGAACGACCGTCGCATCTACACGATCTTGCCTCCCGCAGCGGAATCGTTCGAGTCGATCCTTGCCAACGGCGGCTACAAGATGAGCCTGCTTAATTTCTCCCGCCCGCAGGGCACTCCGGATGCTGCGTGGCTGCACACTGGCCTTGACGCACGGACATGGGGGACCAGACCCGTCCAACTGGTGCCCGCAGACAGCTACGACGGCGTGCTCTACATCGACACCGTGACGCCGCCGCGGTATCGCTAGTTCGAGGCCTACCGGGTGTCAGGCCGGGAGCGAAAGAAGGTGGAAATGCTGTTTGCCCACCTCAAATTCGATTGCCGTAGTGCAGGCAAGATCGCATTTGCCTGGCAGGCAACTTTGGCGCCCGCCCGCGCCGGTCAAAGCGCTGTCCTGCCCAATGACACCGCGCCACGCCTATCGCGCCACTGGCGTCGCGCTGGCCTGCGCCAGCAGCTCGCTCAGCTGCACCGTATTCACCGGCTTGACCATGTAGTGGTCGAAGCCGGCCTCATGCGCGGCATTGCGGTCCTGCTGGCGGCCGTAGCCGGTGGCGGCGATCAGGGTGGCGCCGCTGGTTTGCGGCAGTTGGCGCAGCCGGCGCGCCAGTTCGTTGCCGTCCATGTCGGGCAGGCCGATGTCGAGCAGGCAGACCTGGGGCGTGAACACCTTGGCCACCTCGATGGCGTCGAGCGCGTTGTAGGCGATCTCGACCCGGTGTCCGGCGGCGGCCAGGAACAGGTTGAGGGTGTGGGCGGCGTCCAGGTTGTCGTCCACCACCAGCACCCGCAGCGGCGCCTGGGCGGTGGCGGCGTGGCGCACCGCCTCCGCCACCGGCGACTCGATTTCCTGGCTGAAGCGCGGCAGGCGCACGGTGAAGGTGCTGCCTTTGCCCGGCCCCGGGCTGGCGGCGCTGACGCCGCCGCCGTGCAGTTCGACCAGGCTCCTGGCCAGCGCCAGGCCCAGGCCCAGGCCGCCCTGCGAGCGGTCCGGGCTGCGTTCGGCCTGGGTGAACAGGTCGAACACGCGGTCCACCAGCGCGGCGTCCATGCCGATGCCGTCGTCGGCTACCGTCAGCACGTAGTTGTCGCCATCCTCGGCCAGGCGCAGCTCGATGTGGCCGCCCTCGGGCGTGTACTTGGTGGCGTTACCCAGCAGGTTCGCGACCACCTGCACCAGGCGCTTGTGGTCGCCCTTGGCCCGGGCCGGGCCGGGCGGCAGGTCGAGCACCACCTTGTGGCGGCGCGCGGTGATCAGGGGGCGGATCTGTTCGGCGGCATCGTCCACCACCTTGCGCAGGTCCAGCACCTGGGTCGAGATCGACACCAGGCCGCGGGTCACGCGCGAGACGTCCAGCAGGTCGTCGACCAGGCTGGTCATGTGCTCGACCTGGCGCGCGATGATGGCGCAGGTCTGGGTGATTTGAGTATTGTCCGAATGCAGGAGCTTGAGCAGGTGGGCGCCGGTGCTGATCGGCGCCAGCGGGTTGCGCAGCTCGTGGGCCAGCATTGCCAGGAATTCGTCCTTGCGCTGGTCGGCCGCGCGCAGCTCGCGCTCGGCCTGGCTGCGCGCCGCTTCCTTGGCCTGCAGCGCGGCCGCCATTTCGTCGAGGGCCGCGGCCAGGCGTCCGATTTCCTCGTTGCCGTAGCTGATGCCGGAACGCGCCTGCAGCTCGCCGGCGGCGATGCGGCGCGCGGTGTCCATCAGCTTGCGCACCCGCTGGACGATCAGGATGTCGCCCGCGAGCCAGGCCGCCAGCATGGCCAGCATGGTGGTCACGCCCAGTCCCAGCAGCGACATCAGCTGGGCCTCGCGCGCCGCCGCCGTGATGGTCTCGACGGGCACGCCGATCGTCACCGTGTATTCCGACAGGGACGGACCGCCCACGCGCGCGAAGGCATGCAGGCGCTCGATGCCGTCTTCGCCGCGCAGCAGCAGCGGGCGCTGTTGCGGATCGCGCATGGCAGCCAGCAGCGGCTGGCTGATCTTCTTGCCGAACCAGCGCTCGGGGTCGGGCCGGCGCGAGATCAGCAGGCCGTTCGAATCGGCCGTCTCCAGGATCGAGCCGGCCGGCAGGTTGATGTCGTTCACGAAGGTGTCGAGCCCGGCCAGGTCCATCGCCGAGAACACCACCGCCACCACCTTGCCGCTGCGGTCGGTGACCGGATAGGTGAGGTTGATGGTATGGCGGCGGATGACGCGGCCGAACACGTAATCGCCGGCGATGAAGCGGCGCTCGGCGATGGCGCGCCGGAAGTGGCGGCGGTCGCCCAGGTTTACCGGGTGCAGCATCGGCACCGCGCTGCAGGTCACTTCGCCGTCCATGCGGATCAGGCCGAAGTTGACGTAGCCTTCGTTGCGGTCGAGGACGTCGGACAGCAGGGCGTTGCAGCGCTCGCTCGGACCCATCAGGTCGGGAACGCTCACCAGGTCGACCAGGATCTGGCGCGCGCGGTCGAGCGACTGCGCCTCGTTGGCGGCGGCGAGGTTGGTCAGGCGCTGGAGGTTTTCCTCGGAGGCCCGGATCGCCGTTTCGCGCTCGCGGACGCCACCGAGCACCGTCATCACGGCAATCGGCGTGATCGCCAGCGCAACCAGCAGCATCAGGCGGCTGCGCAGGCTGTTCAGGCGTAGGCGCTGGAGCAGGGGATTCATCGACATCGGCGAGACTCGCGGTTGCGGTGCACCGAAG
This sequence comes from Telluria sp. ZB4P36, assembly GCF_059685865.1. Taxonomy (NCBI): domain Bacteria; kingdom Pseudomonadati; phylum Pseudomonadota; class Betaproteobacteria; order Burkholderiales; family Oxalobacteraceae; genus Telluria; species Telluria sp. ZB4P36. The sequence goes on along the minus strand of NZ_JCASIE010000002.1, from coordinate 553,845 downwards.
TGGTGCGACCGTTTCCGTATTGTACTAAAACAGCGTCGCCAGATATATGGGGATCGAATGCCCGGCCACGATTACTTGACACCTAAAGCATTCGCCCATGTAAGATGTCGGCAACACCAGACAGGGAGTGGGAATGAACATCGTGTGCGTGGGCGGTGGCCCGGCGGGCCTGTACTTCGGACTGCTCATGAAGAAGCGCCATCCGGACTACGCCGTGACCGTCGTCGAGCGCAACCGCGCCAGCGACACCTTCGGCTGGGGCGTGGTGTTTTCCGACCAGACCCTCGGCCACCTGGCCGGCGCCGACGAAGAGAGCGCGCGCGCCATCCTGCAATCCTTCAACCACTGGGACGACATCGACGTCCACTTCAAGGGGCGCACCCTCACGTCCGGCGGACACGGCTTCTGCGGCATCGGCCGCAAACGCCTGCTGAACATCCTGCAGGAGCGCGGCGCCGCCCTCGGCGTGCGCCTGGAATTCGAGCATGAGGTGCGCGACGATGCCGAATTGGCACGGGCCGAAATTGGTCACTACAACGCGGACCTGGTGATCGCCTGCGACGGCGTCAACAGCGCCGTACGCAGCCGCCACGCCGAGGTATTCCAGCCCGAGGTGGAGCAGCGCCACTGCCGCTTCGTCTGGCTCGGCACGCGCAAGAAATTCGATGCCTTCACGTTCGCGTTCGAAGAGACCGAACACGGCTGGTTCCAGGCCCACGCCTACCAGTACGACGGCGACACCTCGACCTTCATCGTCGAGACGCCGGAGGAAACCTGGCGTGCCGCCGGGCTGGAAGCGATGGACCAGCGGGAGGCGCTGGCCTTCTGCGAGCGCCTGTTCGCGCGCTACCTCGACGGCCAGCCCCTGATGGCCAACGCCGCCCACCTGCGCGGCTCGGCGATGTGGATCCGTTTCCCACGTATCGCCTGCCGCCGCTGGGTCCATTGGAACGAGATCGACGGGCGCAGGGTGCCGACGGTGCTGATGGGCGATGCGGCCCACACTGCCCACTTCTCGATCGGCTCGGGCACCAAGCTGGCGCTGGAAGACGCGATCGAGCTGGCGCGCTGCCTCGACGATCCGGCCGCGCCGATCGAAGAGGCGCTGGCCGCCTACGAGGAAGCGCGCCGGGTCGAGGTGCTCAAGCTGCAGAGCGCGGCGCGCAACTCGATGGAATGGTTCGAGAACGTGCGGCGCTACACGGCGCTGGAGGCCGAGCAGTTCGCCTATTCGCTGCTCACGCGCAGCCAGCGCCTGTCGCACGAGAACCTGCGCCTGCGCGACCCGGACTATGTCGCCGGCTTCGAAGCCTGGTTCGCCGGACGGGCCGCGGCCCAGGCCGGCGTGGCGGCGCCGGGCGGGCCGACCCCGCCCATGTTCACCCCCTATAAAGTACGCGGCCTGCTGCTGAAGAACCGCGTGATCGTCTCGCCGATGGCCCAGTACTCGGCCGTGGACGGCACGGTGGGCGACTTCCACCTGGCCCACCTCGGCGCCCGCGCCCTCGGCGGCGCGGCCCTGGTGATGGCCGAGATGACCTGCGTCTCCGCCGACGCGCGCATCACGCCCGGCTGCCCCGGCCTGTACTCGCAGGAACACACGGCCGCCTGGGCCCGCATCGTCGGCTTCGTGCATGCGAATGCGGACGCGAAGATCGGCATCCAGCTGGGCCATGCCGGCGCCAAGGGCTCGACCCGGCCGATGTGGGACGGGATCGACCTGCCGCTCGATGAAGGCAACTGGCCGCTGGTGTCGGCATCGAGGCAGCAGTACCTGCAGGGCGTGTCGCAGGTGGCGCGCGAAGCCGGACCGGACGACCTGGAGCGCATCAAGCTGGACTTCGTGCGCGCCACCCGGGCCGCCGCCGAAGCGGGCTTCGACTGGCTGGAACTGCATTGTGCCCATGGCTACCTGCTGTCGAGCTTCATCTCGCCGCTGACCAACCACCGCCAGGACGCCTACGGCGGCAGCCTGGAAAACCGCTGCCGCTATCCGCTCGAGGTATTCGCCGCGATCCGCGCCGTCTGGCCGGTCGATCTGCCGATCAGTGTACGCTTGTCGGCCCACGATTGGGTCGAAGGCGGCATCACGCCGGATGACGCCGTGGCGATCGCGCGCCTGTTCAAGGCGGCCGGTGCGGACATGATCGACTGTTCCTCGGGCCAGGTCAGCAAGGAAGAAAAGCCGGTGTACGGACGCATGTTCCAGACCCCGTTCGCCGACCGTATCCGCAACGAGGCCGGCATCCCGACCATCGCGGTCGGCTCGATCTACGAAGCCGACCACGTCAACGGCATCGTCTCGGCCGGCCGCGCCGACCTGTGCGCCGTCGCCCGCCCGCACCTGGCCAACCCGGCCTGGACGCTGAACGAGGCCGCCCGCATCGGCTACACGGGCGCGGCCTGGCCGCGCCAGTACCGCGCCGGCAAGACCCAGCTCGAACGCAATCTCGAACGCGAGCGCCAGATGCAGGCAGCCGGCAATGGCTTGACGCCGCAGCAACTGGCCGCGCGCCTGCTCGAAGGCTGAATCACCCTTATCAGGAGCTACCGCATGCATTACTTACCGGGCGAAGCGCACCGGCTGCCGGGCAGCCGCGCCAGCCTTGCCGCCTACCAGGCCACCCATTTCCATTTCGCCGTGCAGGAGCGGGTCGCCACCATCACACTGAACCGGCCGGAGCGCAAGAATCCGCTGACCTTCGAGTCCTATGCCGAACTGCGCGACCTGTTCCGCGCGCTGGCTTATGCCGACGACATCAAGGCGATCGTCATCACGGGCGCCGGCGAGAACTTCTGCTCGGGCGGCGACGTGCACGAGATCATCGGGCCGCTGACCAAACTCGACATGCCCGGCCTGCTGGCATTCACCCGCATGACCGGCGACCTCGTCAAGGCGATGCGCGCCTGCCCGCAGCCGATCGTCGCGGCCGTGGACGGCGTCTGCGCCGGCGCCGGCGCGATCCTGGCGCTGTCTTCCGACATCCGCTACGGCACCACGCGCAGCAAGACCGCCTTCCTGTTCACCCGGGTCGGCCTGGCCGGCTGCGACATGGGCGCCTGCGCGCTGCTGCCGCGCGTGATCGGCCAGGGCAGGGCGGCCGAACTGCTCTACACCGGCCGCGCCATGAAGGGCGAGGAGGCCGAGCGCTGGGGTTTCTTCAACCGCCTGTGCGAGCCGGATGCGCTGCTGGGCGAGGCGCAGGCTTTCGCGGCGACGCTCGCGAATGGCCCGACCTTTGCCCACGGCATGACCAAGAAAATGCTGCAGCAGGAGTGGAACATGGGCGTCGACGAAGCCATCGAAGCCGAAGCCCAGGCCCAGGCGATCTGCATGGCCACCAATGACTTCCACCGCGCCTACCACGCCTTCGTGGCCAAGGACACGCCACATTTCGAAGGGGATTGAGATGGCTGACCGCGATTTCCTCGACTGGCCTTTCCTGGAGCCGCGCCACCGCGCACTGGCGCTGGAACTCGACGCCTGGGCCGGCGACCACCTGCGGCACGCGCACGGCAGGGATGTCGATGCCGCCTGCCGCGCGCTGGTCGCGGCGCTCGGCAGCGGCGGCTGGCTGCGCCATGCGATCGGCGGCGCGGATCAAGCGATCGATACCCGCGCCATCTGCCTGATCCGCGAGACCCTGGCACGCCATGCCGGCCTGGCGGACTTCGCCTTCGCCATGCAGGGCCTGGGTAGCGGGGCAATCTCGCTGTTCGGCACGGCGGCGCAGCAGGAAGCCTGGCTGCCGCGCGTGGCGAGCGGCGCGGCGATCGCCGCTTTTGCGCTCTCCGAGCCGCAAGCCGGTTCCGACGTGGCGGCGATGCAGTGCGCTGCCCGGCGCGAGGGCGACAGCTATGTGCTCGATGGCGAAAAGACCTGGATCTCGAACGGCGGCATCGCCGACTTCTACGTGGTGTTCGCGCGCACCGGCGACGGCGGCGGCGAAGGGGGACGCGGCGCGCGCGGCATTTCCGCCTTCATCGTCGAAGCGGGCATGCCCGGCTTCGAGATCGCCGAGCGCATCGACGTGATCGCCCCCCACCCGCTGGCGCGTTTGCGTTTCGATGGCTGCCGGGTGCCGGCCGCCAACCGCATCGGCGAGGAAGGGCAGGGCTTCAAGGTGGCAATGGCCACGCTCGACGTGTTCCGCACCTCGGTGGCGGCGGCCAGCCTCGGCTTCGCGCGCCGCGCGCTGGACGAAGCCCTGAAACGCGCCCGCGAACGTGCCATGTTCGGCAAGACCCTGGCCGACTTCCAGCTCACCCAGGCCAAGCTGGCCCAGATGGCGACCGGCATCGACGCCGCCGCGCTGCTGACCTACCGCGCGGCCTGGATGCGCGACCAGGGCAAGCGTGTGACCAAGGAAGCGGCCATGGCCAAGCTGACGGCGACCGAGACGGCCCAGCAGGTCATCGACGCGGCCGTGCAGATGTTCGGCGGCCAGGGCGTGGTCAGCGGCGAGACGGTCGAGACGCTGTACCGCGAAATCCGCGCGTTGCGCATCTACGAAGGGGCGAGCGAGGTGCAGCTGCTGATCATCGCGCGCGAACTGCTGGCAGGGGAGGCCGCATGATCGAGATCCTGCAACCGCCGGGCTGGGTACGCCCGAAAGGCTACGCCAACGGCATCGCCGCCCGCGGCCGCCAGGTCTACGTGAGCGGCATGATCGGCTGGGATGCCGAATGCCGCTTCCAGACCGACGACTTCGTGGGCCAGGCGCGCCAGGCACTGGAGAACGTGGTCGCGGTGCTGCGCGAAGCGGGGGCGGGGCCGGAGCACATCGTCCGCATGACCTGGTACGTGCTCGACCGGCAGGAATACCTTGGCGCCGGCGCGGCACTGGGGGCGGCCTATCGCGACGTGATCGGGCGGCATTATCCGGCCATGAGTGCGGTGCAGGTGGCGGCCCTCATGGAAGAGCGGGCGCGGGTGGAGATCGAGGTCACGGCGGTGATACCGGACCGCGAGCCTGGCACCACCGTAGGCCGGCCTCGCGAGTAAGCGGCGCCGCTAGCAGACTTGACAGGCATGGTACAGACGACGTTGTACTGCCTTACATACTCGGCTTGCCGGGCTATATTGCGGCGCTTCTCATCGGCATTCCCGTGCATGTGCTTCTACAGCGAAAAGGCGTCCGCGGCCTGTACGCCTATGTGCTGGCCAGGATTCGCGATTCCCATGGTGTGGTGCCGTCAGGCAAAGAACCGCTGTTCATTGATGAGCTTCCGGCAATGGCGGCCCGCCCGAGCGCCAGCCCCGTCCCATTTCTGGTACGGTAACCTCCAACAGGAACCGAAGGAGGCGCCATGAACAAGCAGATCGTCAGGGTGATCGACAACTTCGCGGATGCCGAGCGCGCGCGCCAGGCGCTGCTGGACGCGGGCTTCGACCGGAACGGGATCGACATCACCCATACCGGTGACGAAGCCGGTCCTTCCGAAGCCAATTTCACGGTGGGCGATTCGCCCTCGGTGAAGGGCGGCACCGACTACAAGGACGTGTACACGCCGGGGCTGGAGATCGGCAAGTGCGTCGTCACCATCACCGCCGACGAAGCGCTGCTGGAAAGGGCGGCGACGATCCTCGACTACCACGGGGCCAAGGACAACGATCCCGCGCACCGCCATTGAAGCCCGACCTCAGCTCCAGCTGAGGTCGGTTTTGCTCAGCGGCAGCTGACGCACCCGCTTGCCCGTGGCGGCGAAGATCGCATTGCACACGGCCGGCGCCAGCGGCGGCAGGGCGGGCTCGCCCAGGCCGGTCACCGGATTGTCGGTCTTGATGAAGTGCGTCTCGATCCTGGCCGGCGCGTCCGGCATGCGCAGCAGCTGGTAATCGTGGAAGTTGCTCTGCACGATGCGGCCCTTCTCGATGTTCAGCTCCGGGAACATCATGGTCGACAGGCCGTCGATGACCGAGCCTTGCACCTGGTTCTCGGCGCCCGACAGGTTGACGATCTGCGCGCCGACGTCGGCCGCCACCACCACCCGATCCACCTTCAGCTTGCCTTCACGCGACACCGTCACCTCGGCCACTTGCGCCACATAGCCGCGGTGGCTGAAGTGGAAGGCGATGCCCTGGCCCTGGCCGCGCGGGAATTTTTTCTTGCCCCAACCGGCGCGCTGCGCGACTTCGACCAGCACATTGCGCATGCGCTTGACGTCGTAGGGCAGGCCGCGTTCGCTGCTGGCCGGCACGAGATCCTTGTTACCCAGCAGCTCCAGGCGGAACGCCAGTGGATCGCGTCCGCCGGCGTGCGCCAGCTCGTCGATGAAGCTGTGCAGCACCCAGGAGAACACGCAGCTGCCCGGTGCGCGCCATGGACCCATTGGAACGCGGGTTTCCAGCATGGTCTGCTCGAACAGGCAGTGATCGATCCAGCGGCCCGGGAATTCATCGGCAGACAGGTTGCCGCCGCTGCCCGGCTGCAGCACGCTCTTGCCCTCGCGCTCGACCCGGTTGGCGAAAGTCACGAAATGGTTGTGCCAGGCCACCGCCTTGCCGGACGCATCGACGCCGCCGCGCAGGAAGTGGAAGCCGCCCGGGCGGAAGTGGTCGTGCTGCAGGTCGTCCTCGCGGGTCCAGGTCAGCTTGACCGGGGCGCCGGCCTTGCGGGCGATCGCGGTGGCCTCGACGATGAAGTCCGAGCTCAGGCGCCGGCCGAAGCCGCCGCCGCTGCGGATGATGTGCAGGGTGATGTTTTCTTTCGGGATGCCGAAGGTGGTGCTGACCAGTGCCTGGCCGGCGCCCGGATTCTGGGTCGGCGCCCACAGTTCGAGTGCGCCGTCTTCCTTGAGCCAGGCGGTGCAGTTCTGCGGCTCCATGCTCGCGTGCGAGATGAAGGGGTAGCTGTAGGCGGCCTCCACCACCTTGGCCGCGCCCGCCAGTGCCGCCGGGACGTCGCCGTCCTTGCGCACGGTGCTTGTGCTGCCACCTTCGCCGGCCTTCCTGGATGCCGCCTGGGCCTGGGCCGTAAAGTCGGCCCAGCTGTGGTTCGCGCCTTCGCCTTCGTCCCACACCACCTGCAGCTCGCGGCGCGCGCGCATGGCGGCCCAGGTCGAGGTGGCGACGATCGCCACGCCCGGACGCAGGCCGTTCAGGTTGGCCGTGCCCTCGACGAGGAAGGCGTCCTTCACGCCCGGCATGGCCTTGACCGCGTCCAGGTTGGCGCTGAGCGGCTTGCCGCCGAACACCGGGCACTTGGCATACACGGCGTACAGCATGCCGGGCAGGCGCACGTCGATGCCGAACAGCGGCTTGCCACTGACGATGGCGGCATTGTCGACGCCGCCGATCCGGGTGCCCAGCAGCTTGTAGGCGGCGGGGTCTTTCAGCACCACGCTCTTCACATCGGGCACGGCCAGCTTCGACGCGGCGTCCACCAGGGCGCCGTAGCCGAGCCGGCGCTTGCTGGCGCCGTGCACCACGGCGCCGTTCGCGGCCGCGCATTCGGAAACCGGCACTTTCCAGCTGTCGGCCGCGGCCTGCACCAGCATCATGCGCGCGGCGGCGCCGAGGCGGTGGAAGTTCTCGTAGTTGGTCGGGGTCGAGGTCGAGCCGCCGGCGCCCTGCGGTCCGTACAGCGCGGTGTCGAGGTCGCCCTGGACGATGCGCACGTCCTTCCAGTCCACCTCGAGCTGCTCCGCGATCACCATCGGCAGCGAGGTCTTGATGCCCTGGCCGATCTCGGGCTGCTTCGAGATCAGGGTCACCCGGCCGTCGCGGCCGATGCGGATGAAGGCGTTCGGCCTGAAGTCCGCCGGTGTTCCGGCCGCCGCCTGTGCGGCAGCCGCCAGCTCGCCGTCGGCCGACATGCCGAGCATGAAGGCGCCGCCAACGGCAGTGCTGCGCAGGAAGCTGCGGCGCGACGAAGAAAGCGGTGCGCTCATTTCTTGCCCTTCCCATTGGAATTGATCTCGGCCGCGCGGTGGATGCCGGCGCGGATGCGGGTATAGGCGGCGCAGCGGCACAGGTTGCCCGCCATCGCTTCGTCGATCTGGGCGTCGGTCGGCTTCGGATGCTGCTTGAGCAGGTGGCAGGCCGTCATGATCTGGCCCGACTGGCAGTAGCCGCACTGCGGCACGTCGAGCTCCTGCCAGGCCAGCTGCAGCGGGTGCCGGGCCTTCGGGTCGAGGCCCTCGATGGTGGTGATCTTCCGCTTGCCCAGGCTGGACACCGGCGTCAGGCAGGCGCGCGCCGGAACGCCGTCGATGTGCACGGTGCAGGCGCCGCACTGGCCGAGGCCGCAGCCGTACTTGGTGCCGACCAGGCCAAGCGTGTCGCGCAGGGTCCACAGCAGCGGCGTGTCGGGTTCCACGTCCACGGCCTGTGCCTTGCCGTTGATGTGCAGCGTGTATGTACTCATGCGGACCTCGTCCTTCGCAGGGGGAAATAAAGGCTAATCCGCCATGCTAAACGAATCGGCGGGTCTCAACAATATGGACGATTTCTTTGCGGAACGAAACGTAGCGGGCAGCCGGAATATGTAATACTTTGTCATCCTGCTGATCAGTCTCGTCACCATCCATGACCACACCCGGTCCTCGTCTGACATCGGCGAACCTCAAGTTGCGGCTGGCTTCGGTGGCGGCCGTGCTCGTGTTCGCGGCCACCCTGTTGGTGACGCTGTCGACGCTGTCGGTCGCCGAGCGCGGCATGAAAGGGGTGATCGGCGACCAGCAATACACCCTGCTGTCGGGCGCCGCGTCCTTCATGGATGACCGCCTTGCCGCGCGGCTGGGCCAGGTCGAGGCGCTCGCGGCCGCCATCCCGCCGCGGCTGCGCACCGACTGGACCGGGCTGCGGCCCTTCCTGGCCGCCCAGGTCCGGCTGTGGGCCGCCGACGAGTACCTGAACCTGGTGGTTTTCGACGCCGGCGGCGAGATGCGGATGTCGCTGCGCGAGCTGCCCGGGCCGGCATCGCTGAATGCGCGCGGCACCGACTATTTCGAGCGCACGCTCGAGACGCGCAAGGGCGTGATCTCGCGGCCGCTCCGCAGCCGCCTTACCGGCAACCACATCGTGGTATTCAGCGCGCCGGTGACGGACGAAACCGGCCAGCTCGCCGCGGTCCTGACCGGCAGCGTGGACTTGCGGCGCTCCGGCTTCCTGCGCCAGATCAGCACCCTCAAGCCGGGCAAGACCGGTTATCTGTTCATGATGACGGCCGACGGCGTGGTCATCGACCATCCCGACGCATCACGCCTGCTCCAGCATGTCGGCAGCGTCCCTGGCGTGAACCGGGGCACCGACCGCGCCCTGGCCGGCTTCGAAGGCTGGCTGGAGGCCCGCAGCAAGGACGGCAGCGATTCGATCTATGCGTACAAGCGCTTGCGCACGACCGGCTGGATCCTGGCGGCGCGCTATCCGAGCGCGGAAGCCTTCGCGCCGATGGAGGCGATGCGCCAGAACGCCTTCTTCAGCGCCGGCGGGCTGGCGCTGGCGGCCGGCCTGCTGGCCTGGGTGCTGGTATTCCGTCTGCTGGCGCCGCTGCAGGACCTGCGTGACAACGTCGCCGCGATCCGCGACGAGGGCGCCGACATCGCGGTGCTGCGCGACGGGCGCAGGGATGAAATCGGCGAACTCGGGCGCGCCTTTCATGCCCTGATGGCCGAACGCGAGCGGGCCGAACGCGACCGCGCCGCCAGCGAGAAGCGCCTGCAGCTAATCACCGACAACCTGCCGGTGCTGATCTCCTACATCGACCGCGAGCAGCGCTTCCGTTTCGGAAACGCCACCTACGAAAAATGGTTCGGCGTCACGCCCGACCGGCTGGTGGGCATGCCGGTGGCCGAGGTGCTGGGCGCGGAAACGGCCGCCGACATCGGTCCGCACCTCGAGCAGGCATTCGGCGGGCAGGCGGTGACGCACGAGGTGCGGATTCCGGTGCGCGGGGACCCGCGCATCCTGCAGGCCACCTACATACCCGACTACCAGTCCGACGGCAAGGTGGCGGGCGTGTATTCGCTGGTGCACGACATGACGCACGTGAAGGAAGTCGAGGAACAGCTGCAGCAGCTGGCGCGGATCGACACCCTGACCGGCATCGCCAACCGCCGCATGTTCGGCGAGACGCTGCACCATGCGCTGGACCGTGCCCGCCGCAGCGGCCGGCCGCTGGCGCTGGCCTACCTCGATATCGATCACTTCAAGAAGATCAACGACACCCATGGGCACGGCGTGGGCGACGAGGTGCTGAAGGAGTTTGCGCGGCGCCTGACGGTGGGGGTGCGCGCCACCGACACGCCGGCGCGCCTGTCGGGCGACGAGTTTGTGGTCATCCTCGAAGAGATCGGGGGCAGGGCGGAAGCCGAGCGCATCGCCGTCAAGATTGTCGAGAGTATGCGGGTGCCGTTCCGCACCAGCGCCGGGCTGGTCCAGGCCAGCACCAGCGTCGGACTGGCGCTGTCGCAGGCGCGCCAGCCGCAGGAGCAACTGCTGGCGGCAGCGGACAGTGCGTTGTACGCGGCCAAGGGGCAGGGCAGGAACGGGTATGCCTTCCATGAGGGCTGACCGGAGGCGGGGCGCCGCCCCCGCCTGGCCCGTCACAAGCCCTGCGGATAGGTCTCGGGCGGTTCGCCCGAATGCCAGCCGCTGGTGGCATCCAGCGGGGTCACGGCGCTGGTGCGGTCGATGTGGATCACGGCGTCGAACTGGCGCGGGAGCTGGGCCATGAAGTAATGGCTGTGGCGCTCGGTGCGCGGCAGATAGAGCACGCCGATGGCGCGCTCCAGCCGTTCTTCCATCAGCACGTCGCGCGCCGCGCCGGGCGCACGCAGCGGCAGGAAGAAGCGCTCCATGCCGACACTGTGCAGCAGGTGCTCGTAACTGCCGGGCATGCCGGGCCGCACGTGCTTGTGCAGGGCCGGGCCATCCCATTCCGATGCCGCCGTCACCCGGCCGTCGTAGGTGGTGAAACCGATCAGGCAGGCGTCCGCGCCATGGGCCGTGCGCGCCAGCTGGCCCACGTTCCATTCACCCTGGCGCCCGATCTCGGTGGCGCGCGCGTCGCCGATGTGCGAATTGTGTTCCCAGACGACGATCTTGGCCGGCTGGCCGTCGCGCGACAGGTGCCGTGCGAGCGCATCCAGCGTATCAGCCATGTGGCTGTCGCGCAGGTTCCAGGATGAGATGCGGCCGCGGAACATGGTGCGGTAGTACTCCTCGGCATTCTTCACCAGCCGCGCATTCTGCTGAGCGTAGAAGAAGGCGTCTTCGGGACTCGCATTTGCCCCCCCTTCGGCGCCGGCCACGCCGTCCGCCTGCATGTAGTCGAAGGCACGCTGCTGCAGTTCCTGCAGCGCCGCCTGCACGCCTTGCTGGCAGGATTCCGACATGCCGACGCCGGTAGCGTAGCCATAGTGCTGGCTGTCCTCGCCGTAGTGGTCGAAACAGGCATAGCGGCGGCGCGTCTCGTCGGCCGCCACCGGATCGACCTGGTCCAGGTAGCGCAGCACTTCCTGGATCGAGGTGAACAGGCTGTACAGGTCGAGTCCGTAGAAGCCGGCCTTGGCCGCGTCTTGCCTCGCAGCCGTCGCGTCGTTGCGCTTGCGGAGCCATTCGACGAATGCCAGCACCGGCGTGTTGCGCCACATCCACGCGGGGAAACGCTCGAAGCCGGACAGGGCCGTGCGCCCATCGGGATCGCTCCCCTCGCCGCGCACGTAGCGGTTGACGCGCCAGGCGTCCGGCCAGTCGGCTTCGACGGCAACTGCCGTGAAGCCTTTTTCTTCGATCAGGCGCTGGCTGATGCGCGCGCGCTCGTCATAGAACTCGGCCGTGCCGTGGGTGGCCTCGCCGAGCAGCACGAAGCGCGCATCGCCGACGAGATCGAGCAATGCGTCGTAGTCGGACGCGCCGCCGGTGAGTGGGGTGGCCGCCGCCCGCAGGGCGGCGGTTTCATAGTCGGTAACGGTAGCCATGAACAGATCGACCGGGCTGCGGGAAAATCAATGCAGGTAGCGGCTGCCGGCCTGTTCGCCCGTCGCGCCGAGTGGCGCCTGGCCATGCTCGTCGCCGTCGCGCCCAATGTCACGCATGCTGCCGGACATGTTGTCGCTGACGCGGTAGGTCTTGTTGCGCGTGGCCTGCATCAACACGCCCAGCGCGGCGAGGCCGATCAGCAGGCCGCCCGGCGAGCGCCGCATCAGGCTGAGCAGGCCGAGCATGCCGCCGCCCAGCAGGGCCGGATGCGCCGCGCCATAGTCGCGGCTCGGTTCGTAGCGCTTGTGGGGCGCCGGCGAGCGACTGGACGCTGCTTCGTAGCGGCTGTGCGCATCGGCGCTTTCTTCCCAGGCCCTGGCCCGCGCCCGGGCGCGGTCCGCGTTGTCCTCGAGACGCTGGGTCGCTTCCTGCGCGCCGTGGCGCGCGCGTTCGATCATGGGCGCTGCCTGCGCATGCAGGCGGTCGGCACCGCGCGACAGTGCGCTGGCGGCGCTGTCCTTCAGGCCCACCAGGCGGTCGCCGGCGTTGTGCAGGGCATGGTCGACCGTCGCGCCGGTGCGGGCGCCGGCGGTGCGCAGTGCGGACAAGGCCCGCGAGCGGCGCGCGGAGCCGCGTTCGGGGTCGAGCAGGTACATCAGCAGCGCTCCGGCCGCCGCTGCCCCCAGCCATTTGCCCACGCTGCCCACATCGGTTGCCGTCTCGGTTGGTATCGGTTTCATGTCCGCTCCTTTCGGTTGTCCTGGTTGCCATGCCGCGCGGCGGGCCTTGCCCATGCCTGCGCCAGCAGATCCTGCACTTCTTCGTCCTCCGTCTGCCCGAAGCGGCGGTAGTACTGGCCGACCGCGTGGAAGCGGAAGGGTGCGAGCGGGCAGACGACTTCGTCGGCTTCGCGCTCGAGCAGGCCGATCGTGTCGGGCGCGCCCACCGGCGCCGCCACGACCAGCCGCGCCACGCGCTGCTTGCGCACCACCCGGACCGCGGCCAGCATGCTGGCGCCGGTCGCGATGCCGTCGTCGACCAGGATCACGCAGCGTCCTTCGAGCCGCGGCGGCGGGCGGCCACCGCGGTAGAGGCGGTCGCGCCGTTCGAGCTCGGCCAGCTCGCGCGCGGCCACAGCCTCGACCTGCTCCTGCGTCACGCCCATCAGCCCGGGCACGCCCGGCTGCAGCACGCGCACGCCACCGCTGCCGATCGCGCCCATCGCGTATTCCTTATTGCCGGGCATGCCCAGCTTGCGTACCAGCAGCACGTCGAGTTCCGCCCCCAATGCCTGGGCCACTTCGAAGGCCACCGGCACGCCGCCGCGCGGCAGGCCCAGCACGATCGGGTCGGCCTGGCCGGCGAGGTGGCGCAGCACGCGCGCCAGCTGGCGGCCGGCGTGGGTGCGATCCTTGTAGCCTTCTGTATCGGACATGGTGCAACGACCAAAAAGCTGCGGACATGAAACGAAAAGCGGCCGCGCCGCGCCGCGGCAGGGCGCCGCAACGCGGTAGGCGGACCATGGACAGCGCGAACGCTTACTGGATGGTCAGACGGCGTGCTTCAGTGCCCTGCTTTTTGGGCAGGCTCAGCTGCAGAACGCCGTTCTCGAGCCGCGCTTGTGCCGTACCGTCGTCGACCTCGGTGGGCAGGGCGAAGCTGCGCATGAACCTGCGTGCGGTACGTTCAGCATACACCACGGTTTCGCCCTCACGGCGTTCGTTTGCCTCACGGCATTCAGCTTCGATCGTGACCCGCTGGCCATCGACCGAGACCTTGACGTCCTCCTTGTTTACGCCCGGCAGTTCGGCCTGGATTTCGTAGGACTTTTCGGTTTCCTTGACGTCCAGGCGCGGCGATACGGCGCCTTCACCGGCCCATTGGCCGCCCTGGGAGAGCGGGCTGAAGAAATCCTGGAACATGCTCTCGACCATGCGTCCGAACTGGTCCTCGACGGAACCCGGACGGTAGGCCGGCAGTGGGGAAGCACCCCTCTTGATGAGATTCATGATGGCCTCCATGGATGAACAGTGATCGCTGGTAGATACCAGCAATTTATTTATAGGATGGAGACCGGCTGTTTTCAAGCGGGCGGAGCCGCAACGGGCGGCGCCCTAGCGCCGCTCGGTTTTCGCTTGCGTCAGGTAACTGCGCAGCTCGTCGAAGGTGACGGCGCCGCGGCCCCTGGTGTCGATGGCGTCGAAATGCCGGGCGACGAAGCCGAAGCCCTTCGCCTCCTCGCGCGACAAGCTGCGGTTACCGTCGGTATCGGCTGCCCGGAACTGCGCCTCGAGCTTGGCCAGCGCCTGTGCGCGCAGTGCCGCGCCCGACGCCGGCGGCGTGTCGGCCGGGCGGTTGCGCAGCGCGGGCGGCAGCTGGGCGTCGGCGCCGATCTGCCCCTGTGCGGAAGCCGGGGCTGCCAGATGCGCCGCGCCCAGGAGGAGGAATGATAAGAGATGCATGGTCTTCATTGTGCCACCGATACGCTGTTGTAGAAGGCGCGCAGGTCGGCCTTCTGGAGGCGGCGCACGCGGTCGTCGAGGTAGCTCATGTGCCCGCTGTCGTAGTTGCGGATCTGGATGCCGGGGGCGGGGCCGAGCCGCGCCAGGTCCAGTTCGGTCTGGTAGAAGGGCGTCGCCAGGTCGTGGTAGCCGCCCATGGCCAGCACCTTCATGGACGGATTGAGCGTCAGGGCCGCGGCAAGGTCCGGTATCGTGTCCGGCACCGCCTTGCCGTCGTGGCTGAAGTTCCATTGCTCGAGAACGTTGTTGGAACTCAGGTAGGGCGTCATCGCGGTATAGCGCAACTCGGTCTCGAGATAGGTGCGGATGGTGTTGACGAAGGCGCTGCCGACCAGGTTCATCGACGGATCGCCGCCGGCCGCCAGCGCACTGCCGACCGGCGCTTTCACCCGAGCATCGTAACGCCCGATCACTTGTCCCGGCTGAAAGCGGGCGCGGTAGGCCCCCGGGACCATCGACAGGTCCTGGCGCCAGGTCAGCGCCGCCACGCCGGTATAGGCGGCCAGTTGGGTCACGGTGGCATCGCTCGGCGGCGTGCCGCCGGAGAGGAAGGCGCCGACCTCGCTGCGGTAGGGGCCGGCGGCGAACTCGCGCGCTTTCTGCAGCACCGACGAGAAGTCGGCCGGCAGGCTGCTGCCGTTCTGGTGGTAGGCCGACACCGCCGCATAGCTCGGGATATAGCCTTCGCAGCTGACCTGGCCGGGATTGAACACGCCGCAATTCGCGTTGTAGTTCATGGCGGGCGACTGCAGCATGACGCCGGCCACGCGCACGCCGGCGCTCTCGAGCAGGTTGGCCAGCACGGCCGTGCGCGGCCCGCCATAGGATTCGCCGAACAGGTAGACCGGCGAGGCCTGCCGGTTGTTGGCGGCGAGATAGCGGCGCACGAAGTCGCGGAAGGCCGCCGCGTCCTGGTCGACGCCCCAGAACTGGGCATTGGTGCGCGGCGCGATCGCCTGCGAATAGCCGGTGCCGATGGCGTCGACGAAGACCAGGTCGGAATGGTCGAGCAGGGTTTCCTGGTTGTCGACCAGCTGCGGCGGACTGGTTGGCGGTTCAGTGGATGGAAAGGTGGTGGCCATCCGGCGCGGCCCGAATGCACCCAGGTGCAGCCAGATCGACGCCGAACCCGGCCCGCCGTTGTAGAAGAAGGTGAGCGGCCGCTGCGCCGCGGGCTGGGTGCCGGCGGTGTAGGCGACGTAGAAGAAGGACGCCGCCGGCTGGCCGGTCTGCAGGTCGGTGGCGGTCAGGTGGCCGGCGCTGGCGGTGTAGGCGAGCGCTTTGCCGTCCAGGGTGATGTTCTTGTCGACCTTGGAGGAGCGCTCCTCGGCGCTTGCCAGCGAGGCCGCGGCGGCACCCGAGTAGAGGACGGGATCGGCATAGCTGCCAGGTAGTGCCGCGACCGGCGGCGGCGGCGGCGTCTGGACCGGCGCCGGGGCCGGGGCACTGCCGCCACCGCCGCCGCCGCACGCGGCCAGGGTGGCTGCGAGCAGAACGCTGGCCAGCCAGGGTAGTGGACCGGCGTGGCGCGGCCGTCGCGCAGGAGCATGAGAGGCCATGGTCGTCCTGGTGAGAAACTGTCGGGGTTGGTGCCGATTATGCGCCGACTGAAGAAAAACTCAACAGTAAATACATGGCCCGATACAGGCGCTTACATGCAGACTGGCACGACCGGCAGGATCTGACCTGAAGCAGACCTACAAAAGCTCGCGATTCAGTTTTTGCTGTCGCCCGTGTGCGTGCGCCGTTCATGCGTTTGGCTCACCCAAGCAGCCGGCGATGGAAGCGCAGGTGATCCTCGACGAAGCTTGAGATGAAGTAATAGCCGTGGTCATAGCCCGCATGGCGGCGCAGCGTGAGCGGCTGGCCGACGCGCGCGCAGGCTTGCTCGAAGGCTTCCGGATATAGCTGCTCTTCCAGGAACTTGTCCGCCAGGCCCTGGTCGATCAGGATCCCGCCGGGGAAGGGCGCCGACGTCATCGCGGCCATCAATTCCGTCGCATCGTACTGGTGCCATGCAGCCTGGTCCGCGCCGAGGTAGCCGCCGAAGGCTTTCTGGCCCCAGGGGCAGCGCATCGGCGCGGCGATCGGCGCGAAGGCCGACACCGACCGGAACAGCTCAGGGTTCCTCAGCGCCATCATGAGGGCGCCATGCCCACCCATCGAGTGGCCGAAGATGCCGACCCGCGCCGGGTCGGCCGGCAGGCTCGTCGGCACCAGTTCGCGCAGCTCGAGGATGTGGCTGTACATGCGGTAATGGCGTGACCACTGGGGCTCGGTCGCGTCGACGTAGAAGCCGGCGCCGGCGCCGAAATCCCAGCTGTCGGTCTCGCCGGCCACGCCGGCGCCGCGTGGGCTGGTATCGGGCGTGACCAGGATCAGGCCCTCCTGGGCCGCCACGCGCTGGGCGCCGGCCTTGATCATGAAGGTCTCTTCGGCGCAGGTCAGGCCGGCGAGGAAGAACAGCACGGGCAGGCGCTTGCCTTCGGCGCCGGGCGGCAGGTAGACGGAAAAGCGCATCGGCAGGCCGGTCGCCTGCGAGTCGAAGCGGTAGAAGCGCTGGACGCCGCCGAAACAGGCGTGCTCGCTGAGGAGTTCAGGCATGGGGTCACTGGATGAGTGGTCGATTCCGCAAGTATGCCTTGCCGGGACCGGGTCTGCCAGTCACACGAAGCCGAACGCGCCCAGCAGGGCGCCGGCGCCGAGCACCCACAGCAGGTGCAGGCGGGTGCGCCAGACCACCAGGCAGCTGAGCGCCGCCAGCAGCCAGAGCGGCCAGCTGCTCCGTTCCGATCCCGCACCGGCAAGCAGCCAGCTGGTCGCCAGCAGCATGCCGATCACGACCGGTGCCATGCCGAGGCGGAAGGCGCGCACCGCGCGCAGCTCGCGGTTGCGGTGGCCCCATTGCGCGACCTGGTAGTTGAGCAGGGAAGAGGGCAGCAGGATGCCGAGCATGGTCAGGGCCATGCCGGCGAAGGCGGCGCCCAGGCTGCCCGTGTTCATGCCCAGGTTCCAGCCCATCAGGGCGACGAACAGCACGTTCGGCCCCGGCGCTGCTTGCGCCAGCGCAATCGAGTCGCTGAACTGCGACTGGCTCAGCCAGCCCTTGTCCTCGACCAGGTAGCGCTGCATGTCGGCGGTGACCGAAATCGCGCCGCCGAACTGCATCAGCGACAGCATCAGGAAATGGACGAGCAGGCCGGTCCAGTCGTCCGGGCCCAGGACCAGGCCGGGTGGGAGCGCCGGCATCATGGGCGCAGCCTGCGCCAGGCCAGCACGCACCCGAGCCCGCCCAGGGCCGGCAGCACCCAGACCAGCGGCACCCGCAGCCAGGCCAGCAGCACGAAGGCGGCAGCGGCGAGGCCGATGGACCAGGGCAGCGGGATCGGGTTCCTGGCCAGTGCGGTGGACAGCTTGAAACCGGTGGCGGCGATCAGGCCGGCCGAGACGGCCGCCATGCCGCGCAGCGCGCCGGCCATCGCAGAGTGGCCGGCAAAGCGTGCGTGGATAGCGGCCAGCAGCAGCACCAGCGCCAGCGGCAGCACCAGCAGGCCGGCCATCGCGGTCAGCGCCCCGACCGGTCCGAACCAGCGGGCGCCGAGCATGATCGACAGGTTGACCACATTCGGCCCCGGCATGATCTGCGCCACCGCCCAGTCCTCGATGAACTCTTCTTGGGTCAGCCAGCGCTTGCGCTCGACGACCTCGCGCTGCACGACCGCCAGCACGCCGCCGAAACCCTGCAGGGCCAGGACGGTGAAGGAGACGAACAGGTCGAAGAGCGAGGCGGGACGGGGGCGGTCGGGAGCGGAAGGCGGAGAACTCATCCGGGGATTATCGCCGCCCCGGTCCCGTCCTGTCCATGCATGCCCGGACCTTCAGCCGCCTCCGATGCCCCGCATGACCTTGCCGCTGCCGCCGCAGTTGGGGCAGGGCTTGCCGTCGACCTTGCCGGTGCCGGCGCAGTCGTCGCAGACGTCTTCGCCGGCGCCGGGCGTGCCGGGCTGCGCTTCATCGCCGGGATTCAAGTCGGGGTCGGGTTGCATGCTCATGGCGTCCTCGCGTGGTTGGTGTGCGCGGCCATTGTAGGCGGCGTCCGCGCGGGATGGCGCAGCGCTGCTTCCTGTGCATACGGGAGCGCGAAAACCAGGCGCGCTTCGATTCGACTCTGGTATTGACATTGCTCGCGCTTCGCCCATACTCCGGTGCAGCCGACCACCCTTTATCCGAAAGGCCAGGCGCATGATGAATCCTCTCCGCAACTCCCAAGCCAGTCCAGACGCCGCCGTTATTGATGCACGGCACGACCAGCGCCAGCGCGACATCGTGGACGACGGCCTCGCCCTGATGCGTGTCGCGGGCACCCTATCCGCACTTGAATACCTCAAATCCCATGCCGTCGACGGACGGGTCATCGCACGCGTGCTGCTGGAGCCCGGCAGACGGCGCGGCAGCGCCGGACTGGCAGCGGCCTGAGTTTGCCCTTCCGCGGCAGGGACAGCGTCGGGTCAGCGTACACTGGCTTATGCACAAAGATTTCCCTAAAATAATTTTGTGCTTTTACGTGCCGACTGCGCGACAAGTGCGCCTAAGCCCTTGATTTGCGGGGCTATCGGCCCTGCCTTCCCAATAGGCAAATTGTTGAAAGCCGCACGGAAGGCCGCATTCGGCGTGTCAAGCCCCCGCTTTTCCACATAGTTATTCACAGAGTTTGTGGATATCCGGAAAACTTTTTAAATATTAACTACTTAGCACGCATTTCGCATGTATTCCATGACCTGATGCCCAGCAATAGGCGGCTGTGAATCGCGTGCGCACTTGACTGTGGAATTCTTTCGACTTGCGCATTAGAACTGGATAAATGTACAGTACGGCATTTCCAAAGATCTAAGCCATGTCAGCCTCCCTCGACCAGCCCGCTACCGACGATCCCTTCGCCGGCCTGAATGCCGAACAGCGTGCCGCGGTCGAGCACGACATCGGCGCCGCCGGCGTGCGGCCGCTGCTGGTCGTGGCCGGTGCGGGTTCGGGCAAGACCAACACCTTGGCGCACCGGGTCGCCCGCCTGATCGGGACCGGGGCCGATCCGCAGCGTATCCTGCTGCTGACCTTTTCGCGGCGTGCAGCCGGGGAAATGAGCCAGCGCGCCAGCGGCGTGCTGCAGCGCCTGCTGGGAAAATCCGGTTCGCAGGGAACGGTGACCTTGCCCTGGGCCGGCACCTTCCACGCGATCGGCGCACGCCTGCTGCGTGAATACGCGGGCCGCATCGGCCTGGACGAGTCCTTCACCATCCATGACCGCGGCGATTCCGAAGACCTGATGGGACTGGTGCGCCACGAGATCGGCCTGTCGAATACGGAGAAGCGCTTTCCCCTGAAGGGTACCTGCCTGTCGATCTATTCGCGGGTGGTGAACAGCCGCGCACCGCTCGAGGAAGTGCTGCAGTCTACCTTCCCCTGGTGCAGCGAGTGGGAAGGACAGTTGAAGACCCTGTTCGGCGCCTACGTCGACGCCAAGCAGGAGCAGAACGTGCTCGACTACGACGACCTGCTGCTGTTCTGGGCCGAGATGGCGGCCGACCCGGAGCTGGGGCCGGAGATTGGCGCCCGCTTCGACCACGTGCTGGTCGACGAATACCAGGACACCAACCGCCTGCAGGCGGCCATCATCACCGGCATGAAGCCGGACGGCGCCGGCGTGATGGTGGTGGGCGACGATGCCCAGTCGATCTATGCCTTCCGCGGCGCGACGGTGCGCAACATCCTCGATTTCCCGAAGCAGTTCTCGCAGCCCGCCGCGCTCATCACGCTGGAGCGCAATTACCGCTCGACCCAGCCCATCCTCGACGCTTCGAATGCGATGATTGCCGGTGCGCGCGAGCGTCATGCGAAGACGCTGTGGACCGACAAGGTGTCCAGCCTCAAGCCGCAACTGGTCCTGATCCCGGACGAAGCCGAACAGGCGCGCTGGGTCTGCAATCGCATTCTCGAACACCGCGAAGCGGGCATCACGCTGAAGTCGCAGGCGGTGCTGTTCCGCGCGGCCAGCCACAGCGCCGCGCTGGAACTGGAGCTGATGCGCCGCAACATCCCCTTCGTGAAGTTCGGCGGCCTCAAGTTCCTCGAGGCCGCCCACATCAAGGATGTGCTGGCAGTTCTGCGCTTCGCCCAGAACCCGAACGGCCGCATGGCGGGCTTCCGCGTGGCCCAGCTGATTCCGGGCATCGGTCCGGCCACCGCCACCCGCCTGCTGGACGCGGTGGGCGAGGCAACCGACCCGGCGGCCGCGGTGGAAGCCTTCGCTCCGCCGGCCAGGAGCAGCGCCGACTGGGCCGCCTTCAGCGCCCTGTACCGGCGCCTGCGGACGCCGGGGCTGCGCTGGCCGGCCGACATCGAGCTGGTCAAGCAATGGTATCTGCCGCACCTGGAGCGCATGGTCGACGACGCCACGGTGCGCGTGGCCGACGTCGAACAGTTGACTGCACTGGCGGGCGGCCACGCGACGCGTGAAAGCTTCCTGGCCGAGATCACGCTCGACCCGCCGGAAGCGACCAGCGACCGCGCCGGCCCGCCGCTGCTGGACGAGGACTATGTGATCCTGTCGACCATCCATTCGAGCAAGGGACAGGAGTGGAAGTCGGTGCACGTGCTGAACGTGGTGGACGGCTGCATTCCCTCGGACATGAGTACCGGGAGCCAGGACGACATCGAGGAAGAGCGGCGCCTGCTCTACGTGGCGATGACGCGCGCCCGCGAGCACCTGCACCTGGTGCTGCCGAACCGCTTCTTCATCAAGCAGCAGGCACAGATGGGCGACCGCCACGTTTATGCGGCGCGCACCCGCTTCATCACGCCGGCCATGCTCAAGCTTTTCGAGGAAGTAGCCTGGCTCAATGCCGATATCCGAGAGGTTCGCAGACCGGTTCCAGAGACCGTCCGGATGCTGGTACGCGAGCGGTCGAAAAACGCGTGGAAATAGCAGGAGATGCCGACATCTAGAGGACTTCTCCCCGGCAAGAAGGTTTTGTAGGATTTCGCCGCATATTTTTACATGCTCTAACGTAGTCCATATTTAAGTCATTGATTTATATGGAAGTTTTCTATTGCCTTCTTAATGGGCAATTTGTTGAAAGCCGCATTCTTACTACACTTGCAGCTTGTCAAGTAGTGCTTATCCACAAAGTTATCCACTTTTCTTGTGGATAGTTAAAAGGCTTTGAAAAATCAGTAACTTGCAGACACTTGTCCAGTGCAGTCTGGTGACGCCGCTGAAGAACTTGCATTTAATGCAATTTCATCGGTGGAGTGCCATTCCGGCGGCGTCCTCTTCTTGCCATACCATTGCTATCCATTCAGCATCGCCAAACTCGACAGTCCCATTTTGTCTGACTTGAAAGACGTCAGGATGCCGGTTCCTGTCCATGCAATCCCATATCAGCCTACCGACGCTCTGACATAGGTAGAGCGTTTAATTCTCCGCAAGGTTTTTATGAATCCGCGTGCAGCCCACGGTAGCGCCCCGCGTCGGTGCTCGCAATTCAACAGGTATATCTTGAACTGTTGAATGCCGGATTGTGCGGCATTTCTGGTCACTACAAAAAAATTCCGGACATAATGGCCGCGTGTTCGATAAATGTCGAGGTTCGCCATGTCATGTTGAACACCGGACAGTTTATACTTATACAGATTACGGCCCCAGCAGAAATGCGCTTTCCGTGCTCCGCGCAGAATGATTTCCTTAACGGTCAGGTAACAGCAGAGGGTTCCCAGTCCGTATCTCGCGAACCTGGCATCGTATGCCAACACGTGCACGAAGTAGTTGTCGCAAAGACGCAGGCTCAAGGTGCCTCCACACATCCTATTCTCGAGAATCGCTACTGTCAGCAAGCCTCCCGCCTTCACCCGCTCTACCAGCCATTCTGTCTCTGCTTGTGTCATGCCGAACTTCAGTCGCCTCTCTTCAAAATTCGCTTTTTTCAGTTCGACCAGTTCATATATATCCTGCTGCGTGATGTCATGGTCTTCATAGGTCTTGAACTGCAAGTCGGGGTGATCCCGCGAAATTGCCTTGAAGTGGCGTTTTAAGGAGTAACGCGTACTCGGGCTGAGGCTGGACAGATACGCATCCTCTGTTCGCGGCAAATTAACGACAATATCTTCGGAATGTCCGTGTTGCTGGTGAGGAAGCGAAAGAGGCCCGATTTGTTTTCCGATGAGTGAAAAGCTAATCAACGATACCGACGGGCAGCGTTCAAACATATATCTCGTAAAGCGCTCAATCTCTTCGCGGTCGATCTCGATCAATTCATTGAGAACGCTGATCCTGTTTTTGTCACGCTTAAGCAGTAGGATCGCCACTGCTTGGGCTCCCCGCCGCGCAACGTACACACTCGCATCCTTCGCTCGTCGTCGGAATTCAAAGTGACTCATGGAGGAAATCAGATGTTGATACAAATGGTCGAGCTCCGCTTCCACAAACTGTGGTAAGGATTCAAAATATGAAATGGTGATGTCGGAGCCGGGTCCAGGTGCGCACGGCGGGTGGTTTGGACGATCGACAGACGCGTCAGCGATAAGCGAACTATCAGTGTTCTGCATCCAATCCTCCCTAAAGGCCATATTGCAATCAAAGCGTCGGTATCAATAGCATCCTCATCCCTGGACCTGCGATCCGATCTGAGGGGGGCGCCAATATGAGCTTAACTGTTTGTATAAACTGTGCATAAAATTTTCCGCGAGTTTGATCCGGATCAAATCTCTTGCGTTCTCTCGTTCATTCTTCCACGTGATCGGCTTTCCCTCGCTTCCGATTGCGGTCAAATGCCTAGAATGCATGAGTTATCTTTGATCTGTATCAAAGGTCGGATTCCTATAGCGTATCTATCTGACTTTTATCAGTTGTGCTATGAGTGAACTTAATTTCATCCAAATTTGAGTTTCCTGTGGGAAGCATTCGTGCGGTAGTAGCTTTTTGATCTATATCAAGCTGTTCGGCTCGCTTTCTTCTACGATTGACCCATCTCATTTCAAATCGTGATAAAGCTCAAGCAAGAGCTTCTCCTCCAGTAATTTGCTCGGTTGTAAATAGAGTTCGGCATAGCGAGTGTGTCAGCATCGCTCCACGCCGAACATCTATCTGTGCTCAGAAGAATGGGTGTTTCTTGCTCGATCACGATGGCGCATTTATCGACCATGCCAGCCATGTTTGTTCCGTGGATGTCACTGCGTGTGTCGTCGAAGTTCCTCCAGTATGGCTGCCTCGTGTGGACTCATGAGAATCTTGTTTATCCACAATTCATATCAGCGTTTCGGAGGCGAGGACGCGGTCGTCCAGGCTGAAATCGCGCTATTGCGTCTCAACGGGAACGTGGTGCATTTGTACAGCCGGAGCAATAGCGAACTTCATCATCTGCGGGCGGTGACGGCGGGTATGTCGGCAGTGTGGTCGAGACGTGCGGCCGCCGATATCGACGAGATATGCGAGGAATTCAAGCCTGATGTACTACACGTCCACAATACATTTCTCGTTATATCGCCGTCAATTTATTGGGTAGCGGCGAAAAGGCAAATCGCACTGGTGCAGACACTGCACAATTTTAGGCTGTTATGTCCGCAAGGGACATTCCTGAGGAATGATACGGTATGTGAGGACTGCCTGAACAAGAAGCTGTGGCGCCCAGTGATCAGAAAATGCTACCGGGGCAGTGCATTGCAGTCGTCGATGCTGGCCGGCCTGCTGACCGTGCATGCATGTCTTGGCACCTACCAGAACAAAGTGACGCGTTACATTGTGTTGAGCGCGTTCTCGCGGGCCCGGTTTGTCGCGGGAGGGCTGCCAGCGGCAAAATTTCGCATCAAGCCGAATTTTGTCGACAGTGAGCCCCATCCGCAATGGAAAAACCGGAACGGCGGACTATTTGTCGGAAGACTCTCGAAAGAGAAAGGTATCGAGACCTTGCTCGAGGCTATTCGCATCGCCAATAACAGGGGAATACGTGTTATCGGTGACGGCCCCTATGAGCGTGATCTTGCATCGTGCCTGGGCAAGCAATATTTAGGCTTCCTGCCGGCAGATCAAGTCAGGAAAGAGATGCATGCATCGGCGTTTCTTGTATTGCCGAGTATCGGTCACGAACAGATGCCGATGACAGTGCTTGAGGCATTTGCGTGCGGCTTGCCGGTTATTGCAAGCCGTCGTGGAGCGCTTGCGGAAATTGTCGAGGATGGCGTTACCGGCATGCTGACCGTGCCGGGAGATGCCTTCGACCTGGCCGAAAAAATCCGTTGGGCAGAAAGCCATCCTGCGAGCATGGAAGCAATGGGGCGTGCAGCCCGCTGCGACTACGAGGCTAAGTACACCGGAGGGAAGAACTACCAGATCCTGATGGATATCTACAAAGACGCAATTGCAGCTGTGCATTAAGAATAGCCATGTTGCAGACAAAGGGGGCCGGTATGACGATGCGACTTCAGCTACGTGCGGAAAAAGATGTTTTACGAAAAGGCGGAATGGTTCTCGGTACCTGGATTGATGCCCTGGCGTGGGACGAAGCAATAGAGACAGTCATTCGTTGGGGCTCTACCTGTAACTCACGGTATATCTGTGTCTGCAATGTACATTCCGTGGTGACGACCAAACGCGATCCCGTGTTCAAGCGTGCCTTAAGTGGGGCTGACATGGCAACCTGCGATGGCGAGCCGGTGGCATGGGCACTGCGGCATCTGGGATTTCCTGGGCAGGAGCGGATTGCAGGTCCAGACCTGATGGCACGATATCTACGGCGGGCCGAGCCGCTGGGCCAACGGGTGTATTTATATGGGAGCACTGAGGCCACGCTGTCGAAATTGCAGACCTGGCTGATGCGTGAGTTCCCTGGAATCGTTCTGACAGGAATGCACTCTCCACCGTTCGAACCGTCGTCGCCGACTGAGGACGCGGCAGAGGTGGCAGCGATTAACCTTGCCGAACCGAATGTGGTGTTTGTCAGCCTTGGATGTCCAAAGCAGGAAAAATGGATGGCCGAGCACCGGGGGCGCGTGAATGCGCTCATGATTGGCGTCGGAGCGGCATTCGACTACCATTCCGGAACACTGGCGCGTGCTCCGCTATGGCTCCAGCATCACGGTCTGGAGTGGCTCTACCGTCTTGGCTGCGAACCGCGAAGGCTCATGCGGCGCTACCTCGTCACAAACAGCCTGTTTGTTCTCGGAATCGCGCGGCAACTTCTTCACACCAAGTTGATCAAAGAGAGAAGATTGTCGAATCGATAAGAAAAGGTCGGCGGGGTCCTGCGCTTGCGGCGCGTCGCTGCCTGGCCTTTAGTCTCCGCGTGGCCCAGAGATCGTCAGGGATCGTGCGTCCTGGCCCGACCACAGTTTCCATGCCGAATAGCTGTGGGTGATACCGGCCGAACGGCCATCCCAGGTACGGGCAAAGGTGTCGACGCTGTAGCTGGTGTAGGCATTGGCGTCGAACCTGGCAAAGGTCTTCAGGTTGGTGCCCGCTTCGAGGTTATACGTCTGCTCGGTACCGACCGTCTTGAAGATGTTGTTGGTCACGGTGTTGTTGCGGATCGTGCCACGGTGCTGGGCGAAGACCAGATGAGTGATCCCGCTGCCATTGAAGGTGTTGTTGGTGATGACGTTGTCGAACGCATCGTGCAGGAACATGCCACGGGTATTATTGGTGACAGTGTTGCGGTTGACCGTCACACCATTGGCAAAGTCGTCCAGGTAGATGCCCATACCTTCGGTGCCTTTGACGTTGCTCACGGTGTTGCCTTCAATCTTCAAGCTCAACGGAAGCTGGTCACGCGCACCGGTATAAATGCCGCCGCAGTCGGTCAGGCGGATGCATGCCGAGTCAACCACGCTGTTCAGCACCGAAGTACGACGATTGTGCAGCACGCTGATCCCGTGATAGGACGAGTTCGTCACACGCACGTTCTCGATACGGTTATCCTGGCCGTCACCGAAGAAGATGCCTGCATCCGATGGCGATGGCAGGTTCACCATGCCGGTGTTGCTGATGGTCGAATTGGTCACGACTGCGTTGGTGATCCAGTACCAGCCATCGATACCGCTGTTACGTGAATTCGTCACGGTGCTGCTGTCTACCGTCAGGTACTTGGCGCCGCTGGCCCAGATGCCGTCGTGCTCGCTGTTGACGACGTCGGTGTTCAGTACTTTCAGGTTTGACGAATCGCGGGCGCTGATGCCGTCGTAGGACGAGAAGACCTTGACACCGTTGATCGTCACGCCAGTCGAATTATCGGCATTGATACCGTTGGCCTTGGGGGAAGCCCAGACCTTGCCTTCCGGGCTGAGGCCATCGGCGGCCCAGACATACAGGCGGCCGTTCTGCACTGCCCATTCGCCTGCGCTGTCGAGCATCCAGAGCTTGCCTTCGACATAGAATGGCTTGCTGGTGCTGACACTGTTAGTCGACAGCACCTGCTTCTTGACGACCGACTGATTTTCCAGCCACACCAGGTTCGCGCCGGCCAGGTCGCTGTTCGGAATCGAACCGGTGCTGGTTGCCCACGGTTGGTTAGGCCAGTGTGCCATGGCCACCGGTGCACCCGAGATCGAGACCTGCTCAGGGGTGAAACTGATCGGGGCGGAGTAGATATTGCCCGAGGACTTGGTCCAGCCAGTGATCGGCTTGCCGGCCGTGATGGTGGCCTTGCCACAAGTGCCGGCGGTTGTGACGGTTACGTTGGACTTGCCATTCAGTTGCAGCGGACCCTGGTAGGTCTTGCCGCACTCGAGCGCCACCGTCGCACCGTTGGCGATCGTGCCCGGCAGTGCCAGCAGGCCCGGCGCTGGTTCCTGCGCTGCGGTTGCGGCAGTGGCCACAGCCATCTTTGTGCATAACGCGTACACCCGTGCCTTGCCGCGGTGTCGGGAAAGCGGTGCCAACGGAGCGCTAGGCCTTTCAGAGGAAAAATGGGCAATCCGGTTCACGCGAGGGCCTCATGTGTTACCGCTCAAGCCGTTCTACGTCGTATTCTAAGCGTCTGCCATGCTTTTGCGCGGCACGAACGATGGCGTAAGATAAAAAAAGGAGATCATGATTGATCTCCTGGGTTGAACCAATTCATCAGAGCACTCAGGGACTGTAAGACTAGACAGCGCGGAACAGGCAAGCGCCGCAGTCATTTACATCTTCATGCGACGCGCAATTCCGTCGGCGTGATGCCGACGGAATTGCGCGTATCCCTTACTGCCTGCCGTTCATGGTCGAGGTACTGTCCTGGCCCGACCACAGTTTCCATGCCGAATAGCTGTGGGTGACACCGGCCGAACGGCCATCCCAGCTACGGGCAAAGGTGTTGACGCTGTAGCTGGTGTAGACATTGGCGTCGAACCTGGCAAAGGTCTTCAGGTTGGTGCCGGCTTCGAGGTTATACGTCTGCTCGGTACCGACCGTCTTGAAGATGTTGTTGGTCACGGTGTTGTTGCGGATCGTGCCACTGTGCTGGGCGAAGACCAGATGAGTGATCCCGCTGCCATTGAAGGTGTTGTTGGTGATGACGTTGTCGAACGCATCGTGCAGGAACATGCCACGGGTATTATTGGTGACAGTGTTGCGGTTGACCGTCACACCATTGGCAAAGTCGTCCAGGTAGATGCCCATACCTTCGGTGCCTTTGACGTTGCTCACGGTGTTGCCTTCAATCTTCAAGCTCAACGGAAGCTGGTCACGCGCACCGGTATAAATGCCGCCGCAGTCGGTCAGGCGGATGCATGCCGAGTCAACCACGCTGTTCAGCACCGAAGTACGACGATTGTGCAGCACGCTGATCCCGTGATAGGACGAGTTCGTCACACGCACGTTCTCGATACGGTTATCCTGGCCGTCACCGAAGAAGATGCCTGCATCCGATGGCGATGGCAGGTTCACCATGCCGGTGTTGCTGATGGTCGAATTGGTCACGACTGCGTTGGTGATCCAGTACCAGCCATCGATACCGCTGTTACGTGAATTCGTCACGGTGCTGCTGTCTACCGTCAGGTACTTGGCGCCGCTGGCCCAGATGCCGTCGTGCTCGCTGTTGACGACGTCGGTGTTCAGTACTTTCAGGTTTGACGAATCGCGGGCGCTGATGCCGTCGTAGGACGAGAAGACCTTGACACCGTTGATCGTCACGCCAGTCGAATTATCGGCATTGATACCGTTGGCCTTGGGGGAAGCCCAGACCTTGCCTTCCGGGCTGAGGCCATCGGCGGCCCAGACATACAGGCGGCCGTTCTGCACTGCCCATTCGCCTGCGCTGTCGAGCATCCAGAGCTTGCCTTCGACATAGAATGGCTTGCTGGTGCTGACACTGTTAGTCGACAGCACCTGCTTCTTGACGACCGACTGATTTTCCAGCCACACCAGGTTCGCGCCGGCCAGGTCGCTGTTCGGAATCGAACCGGTGCTGGTTGCCCACGGTTGGTTAGGCCAGTGTGCCATGGCCACCGGTGCACCCGAGATCGAGACCTGCTCAGGGGTGAAACTGATCGGGGCGGAGTAGATATTGCCCGAGGACTTGGTCCAGCCAGTGATCGGCTTGCCGGCCGTGATGGTGGCCTTGCCACAAGTGCCGGCGGTTGTGACGGTTACGTTGGACTTGCCATTCAGTTGCAGCGGACCCTGGTAGGTCTTGCCGCACTCGAGCGCCACCGTCGCACCGTTGGCGATCGTGCCCGGCAGTGCCAGCAGGCCGCTCGACGGGACCGATGTGGTCGGCGTGCTCGGCGCAGTCGTGGTAGGAGGCGTTCCAGCAGAAACTGCGCAGGACTTCTGGACACCAGGGGCTGGATCACCGAAGACGGAGTTCGCGCAAAGTACTGGACCGGTGACGGTTTTGAACACGTATTTTGTAGGCGCGCCATAGCGCACTTGCTTGCTCCCGCTGAACGAACAGGTTTGCCATTCGTTTGCACAGTGGGTCAGGGTCGATTCCGTCGGGGTCGGGGCCGGTGCCGGCGCCGGGGCCGGCGCCGGTGCCGTGGTCGTCGTATTCGCGATTGCACAGGTCTTGCCGATGCCCGGGGCAGGATCGCCGAACACGGCGTTCGAGCAAGCTACAGGGCCAGTGACCGTTTTGTAAACATACTTCGTAGGTGCGCCATAACGCACTTGCTTGCTGCCGGTAAACGAGCAGGTTTGGCTCTCATAGGCACACTGGGTGTAGGTCGTGGTTTGCGCAACTGCCGGGGCGCTACCACCAGCGAAGAGGCCGGACATCAGTGCCGCCCCAACGAAGAGGCGGGGCAGTTGGATACCAATCTGTAAAGCTTTAATTTGTTGCATTTAAAATCCTAAAACATGATAACTATTGCAAAGCGCTATCAGAAACTGCAAAAAGTTTCCTATAGTCAAGAAATGCCGCGTACAAAGCGAAACCTGTCGGCGTTCTTGACCGAAGGTGGACTAATGAAGTTGAGGGAAGTCCAGCTGAGCGCAGCTGTTGTCAGGCACGGTCCTTACCTTGATTTCTCCCTGTCACCTAGTGGATGGGGGGAATTGGCCGTGCTGTGGTCTCTATGTCAAATTGCTTAAAAGATACATTAAATGTTTCCTCCCGTTTTCATGGAAATGTGCAGCGTTTGAGCATGCCCAAGTTCAATTAGTTCCGGCCGTAAAGGAAAAAAAATTCGACGTGGCAATGGCCTTAAATGAATATCAATGGTATGCCATTCATGGCAACACAATTCTTGGCAATATTCCTCATTTCAATGAATAATGACAATCACAGACCTTTATAGATATATGTCCTCAGGAGAAATATTTCCGTCTTGGTATGCTTACCCCGGCTGCTTGATCGATCGTCGATATTGCGGGGCTCGTAGCTGCGGGCGCAATAGGACCTGATTTCCTGGCGGATAATCGCGACGATGAGATGCAGTGGTGCTATAGGTAGCAGTTGCTAAATGCGTTATGCACTTAGAATCTATAGTTCATTGAACATGCGGACTGAGATTGAATGGCTGACAATTGCGTGCGCGGTATAGGCCGACAAGCTCGAGTCTGAGGTGAAAATGTGCTTGAGCACGCCTCAGTTTTTCCGCATGGGCTGGTCCGAGCAAGGGAGCGCAGGGAGGCGGTGGACCGGTACCCGCGTGATCCTGTAGCGGGCTAACGTGAAGACCGTCGGCTTCGGTCGGGGCCTGACAGGCCTTCCATGCGTAACCGGTTCCTGGACGGCGTTGCATCTTTCATTTTCTCAAATTGGCACGCCCCTTCGAGTCCAATAACATGAGGCCGGACATAAGCACGTCCATAAGCGAGAGAACTGATATTTCATCGCTTAGCGAACCTGGCATCCGACGCAACGGCCGTGGGTATGATCGAGTGCCCATGGCTTCTACCTGATCTTGTGCACGACAAGTACGTTAATCAAACCCCTACCCGCCATCCTCGCAAACGTGCGGAGCTACCGCCTACCCATTGTCTGAGGTGTCAGCCCGCCGTTCGGGACAGCGAGCTCGACGATGCAGGTAAGCATGCCCCTCGAGGCCGATGCAGGCGGCGGCCGCTGTCCCGACCACCATGAAGGACCAGAACCAGGCGCCCCACGTGAGCACGGGTCCGTCGGCAACAATTCGCAGCAAGGATGCACGATTGGGGTCACCCGCTCCCAGCACGCTGTGCAATGTGATGTTCATACCTGCGTGCAGGCCAATCGCCGACCACAGTGTCCCGGTCCGTAGGAAACCGAGGCAAAAGATCACTGAGCACAGACTCGTGATCGCTACGGTCTTGAGCAAGGCAAGACCGTGCATACCCGGGAAGTGAAACAGGCCGAAAGCAAGCGAAACGATTACCACCCCAGCCACTCGCCCGTAGGCACAGCGCAGGCGCAGCAAGGGGTAACCCCGAAATGCGAGCTCCTCTGTGATCGATCCGAACAGGTAGACGATAAGTGACAAGGCCAGCCCGGTCACTGTCAAGGTTCCGGCTTCAATGTGGAAAGGCATCAAGCCGCGCAGCAATAGGCACCAGAGCAAGATAATGACAGCAGCCACTAAGGCCCAGCCGCATAACATACCCATGTTTCTCGCGTTGATAGCTAGATCGAGCATGCCTCGCGCTTCACCGTCGCGACGGATAAACAACCAAGTCAGGAGGAACATTAGCGAGGCGCCTAGAACCTTGCAGATCGCTGGTTCCACGCGATCGAACCTGTGCGCCATCGGAACAAAGCTGGGCCCGATGCCGATTACGGTAAAGGCCGCTGCGATGAACAGCAACAACAGCAGTATTGGCTTGAACTGTAATGCTCTCATTTTTGGAGATTTGTTTGTCTAACGCTTCGCGTGAAAGTGTGCGATCACGCGGCGGCGTAAGTACGTCGTCCACCAATCTCATGCAGGTCCGAGCGTAGCGGATTGTCAGCAAACATCTTCTTCCAGATCCGCGGCGTAAGCTGATACACCAGTGACGCCGGGTGCTGGCCGGCACGTCGCAGCACATCGACGAAATAGTCGTACGGATTGATGTCTTGCAGCCGGCAGGTAGCCAGCAGGCTTCGCATAATGCCGGCATGCTTGGCGCCCAGTTCGGTCCACCTGAACAGCCAGTTCTTTCTGCGCATCGGGATGACCTGTAGAGCGCGCTCGAGGCGGTTCGTGTCGATCGATACCTCCGGGTCATCCAGGTACACCGACAGGCCGACCCGGCGTTCGCGGATATACGCCAGCGCAGCAAGAAATGGGCTGCTCGGCAAGAATCCCTGCTTGTCGAACTGCTCGTGAATCCAGGTGAAGAAGCGCTCGAGCATGATTTCACGCTCCTTAGCGTCGAGCAAAGCGCTCATCTCCGGCGCGGTCAATCCCACTGCCGGACTGGCGATGTCGGAAACGGGATGTGGGTCGGAATGCATGCCAATATTATAAAATTTCCCAGGGCGAACAGGCTCACTTTGGGTGCCGGCGACAGGTATTCTGTAGCGCTTGCGAACCTGTCTCGCCTCGATCCCTTCGAGCAGCAGTTTCAGAACGTTGAAGATTTTACTGGACGCTGCGAGCCGAGCGGTGGTTGCCTGACAGGATACTGGCCCTTCGTCATTCGTGTTACCAGTTGGAAGTTGCTTAGGCGGTCTTCAAGCGGGATCCTACTTGCGACATAGGCCAAGAAGAGATCAAGCTCTCGCCAGCCATCCTGTTGATCGATTTCAGCCGAGTGTCCCCATAGATGAAAGGTGCTTGCGTTCTGGCAAGAATAATCAAACAGCCTGAAAATTCGCTCGATCCAACTGTTCGCCTGCAAAGCCAACAGGAGCCCTTGGTAACGTTCACCCCAACGTCCGCTCTTAAGAAAGTTTCTTAAATAGACTGCCTTTGAATGCGGATAAAACTGGATAGTAGTGGGGAGCTGGAATCGGCAGTGGCCGGGATCAAAGCAGAAATTGACGGTTGTCCTCGCGTATGCGAACCCGGCCGCCTCCACCAATGCGGTATGAGCAGGTCTGAGCTTGCCGCCAGGATAGCAAAAGCCTTCTACGGATCGTCCAATAAGGTTTTCCAGTGCAATTTTTCCGGAAGTTACCTGATGAGCAGCTTCGGCATCTGTAAGCCTGCTGAGATAGCAATGATCGTAGGTGTGCGAGCCGATCTCGAATCGCTGTCCTATTTCCCGCATCGCACTGGGGCTTGCTACCGGTGGACCTTCACGATTACGAATCGGTATAAAAAAGGTAGCGTTCAGATCATGTTTGCTCAACAGTTCTGCCATTTTCATGTCTGACGGATGGCCATCATCGATGGAGCATGTAAATACAGTTTTCATATTCAGCCTCGCAACTACATCACGTGTTTAATTTACCCTTTCTTTACTGCCGGTCCGACCTTACGCCGTTTTGCTAGCGCCGCAGCATGGCGACACGCTGCCAGGATGCCCTCAGCCGCCTTCTCCGACGTAAAGTCATTTGCCAGAGCGCGGCTTCGACTTGAGTAGGATTGATAAATTGCAGGCTCCGTCAGCAGCTCGACTGCACGGTCGGCCCACAGGTCGACGTTGAGTTCGCAGACATAGCCGTTCTGTCCATCCAGTACCAATTCTCCGGCAGCGCCAGCATACGGCGATATCAGGACTGGCAGCCCGGCCGCGCAGGCCTCGTTCGCTACCACGCCCCAGGGGTCCCAGGCTGTCGGAAACAGGAAAACGCGAGCCGATCGATATAGCGCCGGCAGTTCGTCCTGAGTCGCCGCCCCGTAGAAATCGGCTTCGACAGAATTGCGAGACAGTGCTGCGCTCTTCTGCACCTCAGCTTCCTTGCTACCCGTGCCGACAAACACTATTTTCGTCTTTCTACCAAGCTTCGCGGCTACGGCTCTGGCAACATCCAAAGCAAAATGCGGGTTTTTCACCGGCTCGACTCTTCCACAAAAGATGAAATCGAAATTGCCATGCGCGCCCGTCTCCGTCCCTGCGAACTTCATGTTTTCCACACATAGTCCGGCCCGGTAACAGCGGCCACCCTCGATGCCATAGCTGGCAAACAGCTTCTGTCCTCCGAGACTTGAGCAAACAAATGCTGACGAGCCGGAAAAGACGACGCGCCTCACCGCGCGGTGCAGGAAATTGAGGATTTTTTCGGAATCGTAGGTGCCATCGGTCATGGCGATATGCGGTATTTTCATGAGCTTCGTATAGGCAAACGCGTAGAGATGGGTAGGGTTGAAGCCGGTGGTAATGATCATTTCTGGTCGCAGTTTTCGTAATGTCTTGACCACATCAATATTATTATGAATATACCGGTCGTTTATCTTCAGCATGCGCTCGCGCAGGAAGGTATAGCAGAATTCGATGGACGGCAGGTTCCACCCGCGATTAGGCTCACGCTTACAGCAGAAAACAACGTGCAGGCTGATTCCCGCCTGTGCTGCCAACTCGTTGAGGGCAGGTATTCGATACGGAGCCGGACCGTTTGTGACTAGAACGACCTTCATGGTCACCACCTTATGGTTCTGCGCCTGCCAGGATCGAGGATTTCACTTCGTGGCTCAGTTCCTGTAAGTCCCGAGCCAGCGTGATGTCATAACGACTTTGGCATATGGCCAGATCCAGAATATCGGCCAGAGAAGGCCGGTATGGCGCCGACAGAGCACGAGCCACGGTCGCCACGGCAGCCCCTTCGGACCCATGATTTTTTTCAGGCGTGAGCTCAGGGGCAACATGCGGTCGGAGAAACCTTCGGCTCCCACGCTATCATTCTCGCAGCGACCGGCGAAGCGCGGCATTACCCACATTGGTACACCGGCGCGTTTTGCACGGAAGCCATAATCGGTATCGCCAATCGCATGGACGAAATCGACGTCCAGATTACCGAGTTGAGTCGCCGCCTGTCGCGAAATCAGGACGCAGTTGCCATTGAACGTATCACAGGACTGGATCTCGTCATTTGGTTCGACCGTCGTCAGCCGCAATGGCCGCAAACGGCTTCTCTGCAGTTCGCCACCATAACTGGTCCGCCCATGTTGGTCGTGCGTCGAACCTATCACGATGCCCGGTCTCCCACACCGATTCATACAGGAGGAATGGGTATCGAGCATTCTCTGCAATGTATCGGGATATAAAAATGTGTCGTCGTTCAGCCATAAAAAGAAGTCGTAAGATCCTTTGAAGGCTTCAGCCCAAGCCAGCCGCATCCCGCCGTTCCAGTACAGGGAGCCATCGCCTCTCAATATCCGCACTTCCGGATAATTGCGTAAAATGGCTTCGCTCGTGCCGTCTTCGCTTGCATCATCGGTAATGAAGAAGTCGAGGGTGACGGTTTCAAGACCCGACTGTGCCAGGATACACGCGATGGATTGGAGCGTTTTCTGTTTACGATTGAAACATGAAATGATTACCGCAATGCTGCATGTGCAAGGAATACTCGTCTCGCCAGTTGTTTGCGTGTTCATCTCCGCGATTCCTTTCGTGTTTCGGTGCTGCGAGGGAGAACTTGCGACCGATAGTGTCAACTGCAGGTTTACTGATCCAGTGATCTTGAGGCATATGGCGCAGGCAGTCTCCAGGGCGCAAACTGTGCAACTGCCGGCCGCAATGAGATCGATAAATTCCTGCTTCTTTCGTACCGAAAATAACTTAGTGCAATCCCAAGCAGAATGCCGCTTTCATAAGCTGCCCAATATGGGATGCAATAGGCAAGTAGGGCGGACATGAAAGAAAGAATGAAAAGCGCGCTAGGCTTCGCGTTTCCCTTCGCATGCATCAATGCGGTCTTCCACACGGTCCAGAAAATTGCCAGCGTCGCCAATAAGCCGATCACTCCACCTCTATACAAAACGTGAATGAAGTGATTATGGGGGACCATGTCATTCATCGTTCCATCCGGGTTCTCGAAGGGGTTGAAGCCGCTGCCATAAGGTTTTCCGATCGAATAGGTGACCGGATCTTTCGAGTCTACCCACTTATTCAACAGATCCTGCCAATTCGTCAGCCTTCCCGCCATGGTTCCCTCGGACAGGCTCATTGCACGATCTGCGGATCCCTTGATCGAAGCTAGGACGCTGTTCTCTTGTGTTGGGAGGCCCAGCATGACCAGCAAGGGAATCGCCAACAGGACGGTGGCTGCCATTGTGCGCGCCGGGCTTGTTCGCGCGGGCCTTACCCACAGCAAGCAGCACAGGCCGACGAATGTGCCGACCCAAACCGAGCGATGTTGCAGAACTGCTATTGTCAGCAGCAGTACTGGCAAGAGCAAACGCACAGGCAGCGGTAAGCGCCCCTGCAATATGCGGAACAGAAGCCCCAGCGCCCCGATAGCGATTACCATCGTAGCGCCGGCGCCTAGCACCCGGAAACGCACCCCAGTTGTGTCTAAACTCATGATTTGCTGTTCATAGGAAGGATCGAGCCCGGAGCGAATCCAATGGTAGTACGCGAGTAAGGACAGGCATACCGCGCATACGATCCACATGTTGATTACTCGGGTGATCATTCCCTCCGTACATGTCGTTGAGCAGAAGTACACAACGGTAATCCAGAGGTAAAAATGTTCTCGCGCATCGACACCGGCGCCGGGGCCAAAAGAAGAAATTCCCCACACTGCGAGCCCAAGCTGTACCGCGCCCAAGACCCACCATGAAGCCGGGACGAGCGTGGTACGGGAAAACAACAGGAACCGGATGATGCAAGCACTCCCTAATAATATGAAAAAGATATCTTTAGGATAGAGCGTTATGCCGAGCTCGAAGGAGAGGGGGATCCTCGATGCGTCTAGAAGAACGAGGAAGAACATGAGCATTGCAGCGTGGACGGGCCTGGACGCGAGCCATCCCGACAGGCAGACGAGCACGATGAATGCGGTGACTGTCAGCACTCCGGCGAAAAGAAGGTCATATGGCACGGGGCATCCTCATTCCTGGTAACCCAACCCGACATGGAAAGGGCAAAACTGATCCAATACGGGGGCGCTTATGGGCCGGCTTTGTATGCTTCTATAACTGACGCGTAAACGTCGAGGTAAGCTGGCACGACTGCCTCGGCGGACCAGAGGCGCAGCGCCCGGTCTCGGGCCGCCTTGCCCATTCGTTGGCGCAAGGACCTGTCGCTTAGAATCCACCGAACGCCATGCGCAAGATCTGCTGGATCGAAAGGGCGCGCGAGATAGCCGGTCACCCCATGCTCGACAACATCCGGAAGGCCGGTACAGTCGAACGCAACGACCGGGCAGCCGCAGGCGTGCGCTTCGGTACCTGACTGCGGCAGATTTTCCAGTCTCGATGGGCTGACCATGACGTCAGCCGCGCTGTAGAGCAGGGCGAGGGTAGTATCATCATGCACGTGCCCCATCCATCGCACCGGAAACGGAACAGGTGATGCCTGTTTTGGCTCACCCTGCCCGAACACAACGCACAGGAGTTGAGTCGCGTCAGCTTTCAGGCATTTCAGCGCTTCCAGCAAGAGGTCGTAGCCTTTGTTCGCGTCCCGTGTTCCACCAAGCGCTCCAAACAATACAATTTGTTTCTCGAGCGGCAAGTTCAGCGCATAACGGCTGTGCTCGCGATCAAGTGGCTTGAACACGTCTGTTTGCAAGACATTGGGTATAACCGTCACTGGCCAGTTGTTCATGAGCGAACTAGTTCTAACGCAATCAGCGAGCCAGCGGCTGGGGGCAATGACGTGGATGGGAGTTCTCCAGGCTCGCCGTTTTCGATTCCATGTATAGCGATCCAGGTCTAATCCCGAAGAACCAGGGGGGCGGTTATGTGAAAAATATCCCATCCGCCATCGCGCATTTGGTCCGCAATCGGTAAAATGTTCCGCCCCACACAATGCCCACATGTCGTGAAAGGTCCAGACCAGGGGCTTCCGAATTTTCCCCAGGTCCTCAATTGACAGCGCCTCCCCACCCACCCAATGGAGGTTGACCAGCTCTACAGCGCTTTTATTGATCCTGGCTGCCATGTTCGACGGCAGAAAATTCATCGAATGAATACACTCGTCTGCACTTCTTTGCAGCGTTACGAGTCTTCCTCCAATCTTGGGCCGGAGGTAGCCGCTCGCTTTCTCGAAAACGTTCGCCGGTCCACGAATTCCCCAGTCGTCGGTCCTTTTCTCCATGACCGTCATACGGGCTCCGGTAACCGAGGAACGCAGCGCTCGGTACAAGCGATATGCCGCGCGGCTTGCTCCACCAACCGTGTCGGACGAGCTGAGAATTTCAATATTCTTCATCTGCGTTCTTTCGTCAGTTCGCCAGCCGCTCCGCATCCGGCACGATCAGCGACGCTCCGGTTCTTTTAAAAAGCCTGTTGCTCCAAGGGTGTTGGAAAGCGGGCAGCTTGTGGAGCTCGTGAATCCATGAGCGCGGCGAGCCAGCGCCTCGCAAGCATGTTGCTGCAGAATTTGCTCCGGTAACGGGACAGTGCGGCGCTGGAGAATTTCCTGTAGATGTCGGCGTCACTGAGTACCTCGATCAACAATGCCGCGGCAGCGTCGACATTGTCGAGCGGCCAGTAGTAGCCTTCCACTGCATTGTCGAATACTTCAGTGATGCCCCCGACTGCGGGCGCGAGGATGGGGCGCCCCGCCGCCAACGCCTCGATCAGCGAAATAGGCAAGTTTTCCATCAGAGCCGAGTGCACCAGAACGCGATGGTGCGGGATCATCCTGGCGGCGTTTTTTTGAAAACCTGCAAAGTTGACCTGTGCCACTATATCCAGCTCTTCGGCCAGATCGACCAGGCGTGCCTGTTCCGGCCCGTTTCCGACGATCGTGAGGGAGTAGCAAAAACCAAGTTGCCCGGCGCGCGCGAGCACCTTGAGGAGGAAAGCATGGTTCTTGCGGGGCTCGAGTGTACCGATTGCGATCAGGTCCCCGGCAATGGCCGGATCAAGCTCGGTACGGGGCTGCTCGCCAATGAAATTCGGGATCACGGTATGCGGGACCTCTGCTACCCTTGGAATACGTTGTAACACCACGCGGCGCATGTAGTCCGAGACAAAGATGACCTGGTCGACATAGGGCAGTGTGGACTCTTCGGTGCGTGCAGCGAGGCGCCAAAGCGGCCCGTGCATGGTCGTCTCACCTTTTACCAACAGCTCGTCCGCTACCGAGACGTTGAAATGAATGACGGTTACTACTCGACAGTGATGCCGCGTTTTCATTTTCAGCGCAATCTTTGCGCTCAACGGATCCTGCGCGTAGAGAGTCACGGCGAAACCCCGGCCGGCGCTGCTCGACAGCGTCTCCATCAACTTTCTTTCGATAACTAGCCCAGCAACGTAGGTCGAAAAGATTTGCGCCTGTTCCCGGCTCACCCCGGCGAGAAGCCGTCTTGCCACGTAGGCAAATTTGGTCCAGGTGCGATTCGATGGAAACGGCGAAATCAGGCGCGCTTCGATGCCATGGGCGCCGGCCTGTTCAATCACCTGATTTAGGTGTGCTTCCACGCCCGTTGGCCCCTTGCCATCCAGCAGGCTGACAATGAGTAGAATGTTGTTCAAGATGGCGACCTCATACGTGAATGAACTTCCGTAAAGGCAAGGACAGGTTCTCGATCTTGACCAGGTTGGGCAGGTTCCTTCTCACGAAGACCGCACCGAAGCGCTTGGCCAGTACGAGTGAGACAGAAGCGCAAGTCAGCGCCACCGTCACTAACCTGGGGGTCGGGGGGAGAAACAGGAAGCATTGCTCCGCAAGCGAGCCAAAGGCTGCGATCAGCACGCCGAAGCATGTGGGAAAGCCGAGACTACGTCCGTAATCGGCGATGGATGCTCCGGTGAAGCGCAAGGTAGCAAGGGAAAGCAGCACCCATCGCACCAGGTAGGTTGCAAGGACAGCCCAGGCTGTAGCGGTCATCGAATACTGGATTGCCACGAGCAGCAGTGGAATGAACACGAGAATGGTGTACATCTGGTTGCGTATCTCGACACCGACCCTGTCGCCGGCCATCAATATCGGTCCCTTGATCGCGAGAAGGACATTCACCAAAACGGCTAACGCCAGCGGTGTGACAAGGGGTACCGACGCTTCCCACTCCGAACCATAGATCCCAAGAATG
The DNA here is from genome assembly GCF_059685865.1 of Telluria sp. ZB4P36. NCBI lineage: Bacteria > Pseudomonadati > Pseudomonadota > Betaproteobacteria > Burkholderiales > Oxalobacteraceae > Telluria > Telluria sp. ZB4P36. The sequence continues at coordinate 513,889 of NZ_JCASIE010000002.1, read as the reverse complement.
AGCGTTCTTGGAATGACCGCGGCTGTGGCGAAGAGCGGCACGCATACCAGTGCCACGACCGCGCTGGTCTCAAGATAGATGCCTCGTAAGCGCCCGAAGTCGTGCTGCTCGCGCGAACAGGCCGCGAAGAGGACTCCCTGGAATCCAGTGGCAATGATGCTCATCGGTGTATTCAGAAGGTTCAGAGCGCGGTTGTACAAACCAAGGTTCGATACGCCGAAGGCGCGGCCGACAAAGACGGTATCGAGGTTGCTGATTGCCCAACTGCTCAGATTGGCCACCACGACCTTGCCACCGAATTTGACAATGTCGGGCGTTTTGCAGCGGAATGATGGCGTCAGCGGTATCGGTGCGCTCCGCAGCAGCAGCACGGTATTCAGCAGCGACTGTGTCAGTTGAGCCGCAACCAGACTCCATTCGCCATGGCCGAGGAAGGCGGCTGGCACGCCGACGACCAGGTAACCCATCAGATAGGAGGCAATGCCGATCTGTTGCACGGTCTTGAAATTCAGGGTTCTTCGCAACAAGGCAGCCGAGATCTGCCCCGGACAGTCGACCAGAAATAGAAGGAACAGAACCTGGAGCACCGGCGCAGCCAGTGGCTTGTGGAAGTAGGAGCTAATAGCGTGTGCAGAGAATACCCCTGCGCCCGTCAGCAGGACTGCGAAGCTCATTTGGCAAGTGCAGATGAACCGCAGTTCCTGCGTCGACAAGGTGCTTCGCTGTACCAGTGCTGCTCCGAATCCGAGATCGGCAAACAGCCTGCCCAGCCCCATGATCATCCATGCCAACGCCACGACACCGAAGGGTTCCGGACCAAGCAGGCGGGCCAGAAGGACGCCGATCATGAACTGCGATAATCCTCGTGTCAGGTTACCGAGATAGTTCCATTTCAGGGCGCTCAAGCCGGACATGAGGCCTTTCACTGGTCCCTCTTCGGCTGTATCGTTGTTCATTGCTGGCCCACGTTCGCGTACCAAGTCGGTGTGCACAAGGACATCCCGTCCTGTCTTGCTATGGAATTCGCCTCCTCACTCAGGGATGCCATGCGAGGCGCCTCGGGGCAATATATTTGTCCTGATAATCGAACGCCTGGTGTCGAAGCTTGGCATCGTTGAGCAGGATTCCTTCCGGCGAAATTCCCGCCTGGTTCAGGCATCTGACCGATTCACTGAGCTCTTCCTCGGTTGTCATTCCGGCCCTCGCCACGAGGTAGACAGCGCCGCAATGGGCGCCAATGATGGCTGCGTCGGCAGCGGCCAGGATCGGCGGGGCATCGATCAGCACCAGTTCATAGCCCTCACTGATGGTCTGCAACCAGCGGTCGAAATCGCGGTGCATGAGAAATTCGTTCCGGTCTGCCGTCCACGTGCCGGTCGGGACGAAATCGAGATTTTCCAGTACGCGATAACGTATGCTTCTATCGGTATCGATCGCACCTGTGACCGTTTCGTATAGCCCATTTTCCTGTTCAGTATTGAAGTAGCGGTGCAGATGTCCGTTGCGTACGTCCATGTCGATCAGGAGTACTCTCTTGCCACCAGCGGCAACGACCGCAGCTGTGTTAGCCGCGATGAAGGACTTGCCCAGGTGTGAGGTTGCTCCCGTAATCATGACGATATTGTTTCGAAAGTTCGGCATTGCGAACTGCAGCGATGTTCGAAAGCTGCGCAGGGCTTCGATGGCCGGATCGGCAGGTGCGAGCTTTGCCAGCAGAGGTATGCTGTTCCAGCCTTCGTATGATCGCTTGGCCAGCCGCTTTTGCTGGCGACTGTGCGGGATGTTGGCAAGCACGACCTTGGCACCCAGCGAGTGCTCGATTCTCTTGGCATTTTCGATCCCACCCGACATGGCTCGACGAACGAAAGCAGAAGCCGTCCCGAGAAGCAAGCCGGCCATGACCGCCCCAGAAATAATGACAGGGCGGTTTGGCCCGACCGGCTGCTCTGGAATCGTTGGACTGTCGACGAGCCGGACATTGCTCACAGGGTTGACGGTAGCCAACCGCAATTGTTGGGTCGTATTCAGCAAGGCCGTGTAAAGATCGGTATCGACCTTCACTTCGCGTGCCAGCCGCAGCTCATCTTGTTCGAGCAGAGGAAGCTTGCCCACGTCCTGCGCCACGCTGCTCAGCTCGAGATTGATATCTGCCAATTGCCTGTTGAGGCCAACAACGCTCGGGTGTTGTTCACCCAGGCGTGTCAGCAGCTCGTTCCTTTTTTGCAGCAGGTCGAATCGCTCGGCTTTTGCGGTGGCCGCCTGCTGCAGGCTGATTTTCGCCTCCTCGTCGAGGCTGACTGCACCGTGGCGATGGCGAAACTGGTTGTACTCTGCCTCCGAGCGTTCCAGCTTGCGTTTTAACAGAGGCAGTTGCTTGTCCAGGAATGCGAGGGACTTTCCGGTGTTTTCAATATTGTGGGCGACGTTCTGGCGCAAGTATTCCTGTCCAATTTCAGCGAGTATGTTGCGCACGCGCTCGGGATGGTCTCCTGTGAGCGTTACCTGCATGATCCCCGATTGTTTTCCGATCTCTGCAACTGCCAAGGCTTTTTGCAGTTCGGCAGTAACCGATTGTTTGGACGAGCGACTCAACAGGAACTGCCCTCCCGGCCTGCTAGTGAGACTCTCGACGCGCAACTCGATGTCACCGGCTTGCGTGCGTGCGACCAAGGTCTGTCCAACGCGTCCGGTCCAGGCATTCCGGAACTCGTCCTCGATGCGATAACGGTTGTGGCCCAATGCCGTGATGACGAATCCATGTCCCAGGAGCTGTTCCGGAACGTTAAAAACAGGCACGTCGATTTTTTCCGAACCCCAGACATAACCTCCCCGGCCAAATATTCCTGGCTGGGACAGGCCATCGCGCGCCGCACCTGCGTTCGCGAGATGAATAAACGGAAAACGTTTCGGCTCGGCCACGATATCGAGACGCAGTTTGTCGACCACTGGGGAAATGACCTTGCGTGACTTCAGTAATTCAATCTCGGCCATCATCGTTTTTTTCGTCTCGTACATCGAAGTTGCTTCGCTCAAAGCATTTTTTGCCGCTGTAGAACTCGGCTCCTCGATATGAATCATTAAATTTGCTTCATACATGGATTTGATACTGGACGCATACAGCACACCGGCCGCGCCGATCAAAGCGCCTAATGCCACGATCAACCAACAGTGATCCAACAGGACCCCGAAGTAGGTTTTCAGCTCCTCGGAATTTTCTTCTTGCACCATCCGCTGATTGATATCTTTGCTCTGTTTGCTCATCATGATGGTAATCCGGTAGGGTCTTGCGGGATTGCGGTATCGGTTCGGTGTCCGCGGCTCGCGCTGCCACGTACTATTGCGTATTCAGAAACGAGAGATAGGCGAGCTGCAGGCCGTTTTCCAGAGGCATCCGGGCCGACCAGCCCAGCGATCGGAGCTTCGACACGTCGAGGAGTTTTCGTGGTGTGCCGTCGGGCTTTGAGGTGTCGAAAGCGATGCCTCCTTCATACCCTACAGTTTTGCTGACTAGTTTGGCCAGGCAGCCGATCGTGATGTCTTCCCCGGTGCCGACGTTAATGTGTGATTGCATCGGAGCGGTATGTGCGGAGTAGGTATGCTTGTCGAGCCGCATGATATGCATGCTCGCACTGGCCATGTCGTCGACATAGAGGAATTCACGCATGGGCTTGCCGCTGCCCCAGATAGTGACCTCTTCCGCGCGCGCAAGCTTTGCCTCATGGAAGCGCCGTATCAGTCCCGGTATCACATGGCTGTTTTGAGGGTGAAAATTGTCCCCAGGTCCATATAAGTTCGTCGGCATGACGCTTCGATAATCGGTTCCATATTGACGGTTATAACTTTCGCAAAGTTTGATCCCTGCGATTTTCGCCATTGCGTAGGGCTCGTTGGTCGGCTCGAGAGTCCCATTCATTAAATAATCCTCTCGAATCGGTTGCTCGGCCATCCTTGGATAAATGCAGGAAGAGCCGAGAAACAATAGTTTCTTGACCCCGCAACGCCATGCCTCATGCACGACATTTGATTGGACCATCAGATTGTCGTATATAAAATCCGCAGGATAGCTGTTATTGGCATGAATTCCGCCGACCCGCGCAGCCGCGAGATAGACTTCATCGATTTCTTCCGAGGCGAAGAAATCGCGAACGTCGGCCTGATTGGTCAGTTCAAGTTCAGCATGGTCGCGCGTGACGACGTTTTCGTGCCCGTCAGCCCGGAGGGCACGGAGGATGGCCGAGCCGACCAGTCCCCGGTGGCCGGCAACGAAAATTCGAGCTTGGAGACTGTTCATGTTTACTCCGTGAATCTTTGTGTCCTGCTGGCGGGACGCGGGCATCCGGCGCATTGTGCCGAAGGCGGTTCAGGGTCTCTGTCTCCTGTATTGGACCCCTAAGCTTATTTAGGGCCGGTCCCGGTGTGCCGCTGAGAAACCTTGCTGTCGCGTCGGCGTAATCCATTGGCCATCTAAGTTTATCGAGAACGTTCCGGAAGTTGATAATAATCAATCTTGTGTCCCTGCATTTTAAATATAGTTCGCAGAGATCTTGATAGTACTAATATGGAGGAGTGTCCCTGTGGACCGAAGGTTCTTAAATAAGTTCCTAAGCTTATGTTCGTTTGAATAAAGTCGGGTCGATTTGATCTAGATCAGTTATAACTATTTTGATCGAAAATGGATTCTTAGTAAAAGATTCTCTCAGGAACGTATTCACTCCATCGAATTGCCGGTTAGGCTGAGCGATATACCATACGATTCATTTGAGACTTCAAAAGAGGAAGCTCAGGAGGCATTCGCCACCAGCAACGCGCTGGCGGCGCTGACGGGTGAAGTTCTAGCGACGCGCCGTGCCGGTAGCCGCCTTCAGGCGGTCGAGTTCGGCCAGGAAGCGCTCGGCCGCCACGGCTGGCGGCCAAGGCTCCCAGGGCGCGCAGCCGTAGTGGGCCGCCAGCGGGTCGTGCTCCAGGACATCTGCCCGGATCTTGAGCGTGCGCCTCACTTCGTCGCGGGTCCAGCCGGTGACATGCACTGCCTCGGTAGCGGCGGCCAGCCGGTCGGCCTGCTTGTGTAGCTTGTGCTCGCGCTCGGTCCAGGCGGGCAGGCCATAGCGCAGGAACACCACCTGTTCCAGGCGCTGGGTCAGGGCGCGGAAGCCTTCGCCCAGGAAGGGTTTGATGACCGAGACCGCGTCGAAGCCGAGCAGGCCTTCCTCGGCATCGTGCAGCAACTCGCGCAGTTCCTGCAGCGCGCTCGGCCGAGGTGCCAGCGCACGCCGCAGCAGCATCACGGCGATCGAGTGCTGGGCCACCGACAGCGGCAGCGGCCAGGCCGAATGACCGCCCCAGCGGTAGGTGCGGGCCAGGCCGAGCGCCAGGTCGGCGTCGTCCCAGTCGAAGGGGGTCGGGTTGAGCAGGTCCAGCCGTTTTCCCGAAGGCATGCGGACCCAGGCGCGCACGTCGGCGCTGGAAGAGTTGTGCATGTGCCGATTTTACACACGGGCAGGAGCATTCTCCGCATAATTGATGCATGCAAAGATGCGGCGCCGCCGAGTCCTTACACTGGACCGGTTGGGCGGACCGGGCCCGCGGACAGGAGGCGACATGAAAGATGACACGCAGCTGGAATGTGATGTGCTGGTGGTCGGCGGCGGCATCAACGGCGCCGGCATCGCGCGCGACGCGGCCGGGCGCGGCCTGCGCGTGGTCCTGTGCGACAAGGACGATCTCGGGAGCCACACCTCGTCCGCGTCCAGCAAGCTGATTCACGGCGGCCTGCGCTACCTCGAGCACCGCGAATTCGGCCTGGTGCGCAAGGCGCTGGCCGAGCGCGAGCGGCTGCTGTGCAGCGCGCCGCACATCATGCATGCGCTGCGTTTCGTGATGCCGCACGACGCCACGCAGCGGCCCGCCTGGCTGATCCGCGCCGGCCTGTTCCTTTACGACCGCCTGGCGCCGCGCGCCTTCCTGCCCCCGTCGAGAGCGGTGGCGCTGGCCGGACACCGTGCCGGCGGCCCGCTCCAGCCGGCCTTCACGCGCGCTTTCGAGTACTCCGACGGCTGGGTCGACGATGCCCGGCTGGTGCTGCTCAATGCCCTCGACGCCCACGAGCGCGGCGCGCTGGTGCTCACCCACACGCGCTGCAGCGCCTTCGAGCGCCACCCCGGCCACTGGATGGCGACGCTGGCAAGGGGCGATCAGCGGCAGCGCGTGAAAGCGCGCTGCCTGGTGAATGCCGCCGGTCCGTGGGCGGCGCAGGTGGCCCAGGCCGCCACCGGCAAGGCCCCCGCGCGCCGCCTGCGCCTGGTGAAGGGCAGCCACATCGTGGTGCCGCGCCTGTTCGATCACGACTACGCCTACCTGTTCCAGCACCCGGACGGCCGCATCGTGTTCGCGATGCCCTACGAAGGCGCTTTCACCCTGATCGGCACCACCGACGTCGACTTCCGGGGCGACCCGGACCAGGTCGCGATCGCGGCCAACGAAACCGCCTACCTGTGCGAACTGGCCAACCGCTACTTCCGGCGCCAGCTCGCGCCCGCGGACGTGGTGTGGAGCTATTCGGGCGTGCGTCCCCTGATCGAGGACGAGGCGGCCAGCGCCAGCGCCGCCACGCGTGACTACCTGCTCGGCCACGACCTGGCCGGCGCGCCGCTGCTGTCGGTCTTCGGCGGCAAGATCACCACCTACCGGCGGCTGGCCGAAGAAGCGGCGGACTGGATCGGCGGCGCACTCGGCCGCCCGCATGCGGCATGGACCGCGAGCGCCGTGCTGCCGGGCGGCGACCTGTTCGGCGGCACGCCGGACAGCCGCGGCGTGCTCGAATTCGAGCGCTGGGTGGCCGCGCTCGAACGCCGCCACCCCTGGCTGCCGCAGGCCCTGGCGCAGCGCTGGGCACGCACCTACGGCACCCGGGTCGAGACCCTGCTGGCGGGCGCCGCCTGCATGGCCGGCCTGGGCGAGGAAGTGGCGCCCGGCCTCTACGCCGCCGAACTGCGCTACCTGATGCGGCACGAATGGGCCAGCTGCGCCGACGACGTATTGTGGCGCCGCACCAAGCTCGGGCTGCACCTGCCGCCGGGCTGCGCCGATGTGGTGGATACCTGGATGGCGCCCGCGGCTGCCATGAACGAACCAGCCTGAGCGCGCTATCATGGGCGTCCTGCCCACTGACGAAAGCTTTCATGCGCCTGTACACCAGCCCCCGTGCGCCGAATCCGCGGCGCGTCACCATGTTCATGGCGGCGAAAGGCATCGCCGGCATCGAGCTGGTCGACATCGACCTGAACGCGGGCGCCCACCGCGCGGCGGAGTTCACCGCCCTGAATCCTCTGGCGCGGGTGCCGGTGCTGGTGCTCGACGACGGCCGCGCGCTGAGCGAGACGCGGGCGATCTGCACCTACCTCGAGGGCTTGTATCCAGAGCCGAACCTGATGGGGCGCGACGCCACCGAGCGCGCCTTCATCGAGATGGCCGACCGCCGCATGGAGCTGCACCTGATGCTGGAAACCGCCTTGTGTGTGCGCCACACCCATCCGGGGCTGGCGGTGCTGGAACAGCCGCAGTTCCCGGACTTTGGCGCGGCGCAAGGGGACAAGATGCGCGCGACGGCGCACTGGCTGGACGGCGAGCTGGCAAGGCGGCCCTACGTGGCGGGGGAACGGTTCACGATTGCCGACATCACGGCCTTCTGCACGCTGGAGTTTGCACGGGGACTGCTGAAATTCAGGCCGGGGCAGGAGGGGATGCCCCACCTGCAGGCTTGGCGCGACCGCATCGCGGCCGAATTCCAGGGATAGGGCAGGCGTAAAAAAGGCCGGCATGCAGCCTGCCCCTGATCAGCGTACCCGCTTGTACCACCCGCCGCCATCGAACAGCGGCTGGTAATCGCCGACCGCCGCGTCGGTGGGACCGAGCTCGCGGTCCAGCCCCAGCACCCCGAACAGCGACAGGCTGTCGCGGAACAGGCGCAGCACGCGCTGGCGCAGCACCGGACCGAAGTCGGGCAGGGCGCGGCGGCAGATAATGCTGTGGAATTCCTGGAAGGACGCGTCCGTCACCAGGCTGTACTGGGCCCAGGTGATGCGCTCGCGCAGGCGCGGCAGCAGGCGCGCTTCGCCGTTCGCGACCTCGAAGTAGTCGGCCAGCCTGCCGCTGCCGCCGCTGGCCTCGTACTGCGCCTGCGACTGGGCCAGCTGGGCCACCGGCAGCGAGGCATTGCGCGCCTCGAGCAGCAGTTCGTCGCTGGCCAGCGTGGCGAACACCTCGGTGCGGCCATACAGCTTTTCCTCGGCCAACAGGATCGCCAGCGTCCAGGCCTCGGCCACGCCGGCCGGCTCGGCCAGCCATACCTTGGGCAGGGCGGTCGGGCGCAGGGTGTCGCCGAGCGCGGTGCGCAGGCGGCGCGTATCCTCGGGCAGGTCGAACAGCAGCGCCGGCGCGACCGCCAGCGCCCGCACCACGTCCTGGGCGACGCCGCCTTCGTGCAGCACCCGCTCCTGCAGGCTCGAGATGGTCGCCAGCCCGCGCGCGCGGAGCAGGGCAAGCAGCCGGTCGCGCAGCCCGGAACGGGCATAGCCACGGAAATCGAAACCGAAGCGCTGGTAGACGGCTTCCAGCAGCAGTTCGATCTCGAGGTCCTCGGTAGCCTGGGCGGCGGCAAATCCGCTCCAGGCGCTCAGCTCGCCCATCAGTGCAGCCAAACCCGCATCATCGACAGCAGCTGGGCCACATCGACCGGCTTGGTGATGTAGTCCGAGGCGCCGGCGGCGATGCACTTGTCGCGGTCACCCTTCATCGCCTTCGCGGTCAGGGTGATGATCGGCAGCGAACGGAACTTCGGAATGCGGCGGATTGCCCGCATCGTGTCGTAGCCGTCCATCTCCGGCATCATGATGTCCATCAGGACGATCTCGATGGTCGGGTCCTTTTCCAGCACTTCGATGCCGTCGCGGCCGTTCTCGGCGAACAGCACCTGCATCTGCTGGCGCTCGAGCAGGGTGGACAGCGCGAAGATGTTACGCAGGTCGTCGTCGACGATCAGCACCTTGCGTCCGGCCAAGCCGCCGTCGGCCGCGTGGATCTCTTCCAGGATGCGGCGCTGCTGCTCCGGCAGGCTGGCCTGCGAGCGGTGCAGGAACAGCGCGGTCTCGTCCAGCAGGCGTTCCGGCGAGCGGGCGTCCTTCATGACGATGGTCTTGGCATAGCGCTTGAGCTTCGTGACTTCCTTGCGCGACAGCTCCTTGGCCGTGTAGATCACGACCGGCAGGTCGCGCAGGCGTTCGTTGGCGCCGATGCGGTCCAGCAGGTCGAAGCCCGAGATGTCCGGCAGGGTCAGGTCCAGCACCATGCAGTCGAAGCGCGAGCTCTCCAGCGCCTCCATCGCCGCGGCGCCGGTGTCCACCGTCACAATGTGGATGTCGGTGTTGCCGATCAGGCCCACGATCGACTCGCGCTGGGCCATGTCGTCTTCCACCACCAGCAGCGAACGCTTGCCGCCCAACAGGAACTTCTGGATGCGCTTGAATTCTTCCTGCAGCGCCTCGCGGCTCACCGGCTTGTTGATGTACGAGATGGCGCCCTGGCGCAGCGCGCGCTCGCGCTCGCGCAGCGAGGACATCACGTGCACCGGGATGTGGCGGGTGCTCGGGTCACGCTTGAGGCGGTCGAGCACCGTGAAGCCGTCGATGTCCGGCAGGTCGATGTCGAGCAGGATCGCCGACGGCAGGTAGTCGCGCGCCAGCGACAGCGCCGAGTCGCCGCGCTGGGTGACGATGCCCTTGAAGTTCTTTTCGCGGGCGAAGTCGAGCAGCACCTTGGCGAAGCGCTCGTCGTCTTCCACGATCAGCACCGACGGGTCGCCCGGGGTCACCAGGCCGCGGTCGTCCAGCACCGACGAATACTCGACCAGCGTGCCGGTATCGGCCGCCGTGTCGACGGCCGCCACGTCGGCGGCGGCCTGCGGCACCGGCTGGTAGGACACGGTGGTCGCGGCCGACGGCGGCGGGGCCAGGCGAGCCGGCTGGGGCTGGCGCGTCTGCTCGTAGTTGATGAAGCCGGCGCGGTTGTACGGCAGGTAGAGGGTGAAGGTCGAGCCGACGTTGACGGTCGATTCGACGCGGATCTCGCCGCCCAGCAGGCGCGCCAGTTCGCGCGAGATCGACAGGCCCAGGCCGGTGCCGCCGTATTTGCGGGCGGTCGAGCCGTCGGCCTGCTGGAATGCCTCGAAGATCAGCTGCAGCTTGTCGGACGGGATACCGACGCCGGTGTCGCGCACCGAGAAGGCCAGCACCGCATCGGCGTGCACCAGGTTCGGGTGGTCGTGGGTCCAGCCGCTGTTGACCAGGCTGATGGTCAGTTCGACCTGGCCGTGGCTGGTGAACTTGAATGCGTTCGACAGCAGGTTCTTCAGGACCTGCTGCAGGCGCGTGGTGTCGGTCATCACCGCGGTCGGCAGGTTGTCCGCCAGCCCCACCTCGAAGCCGAGGTGCTTGGCTTCGGCCATGTGGCGGAAGGTGCGGTCCACGTAGTTACGCAGGTTCGAGAAGCGGTATTCCGACACGTCCAGCGTGACGGTACCGGATTCGATCTTCGACAGGTCGAGAATGTCGTTAATCAGGGTCAGCAGGTCGGAGCCGGAGCCGTGGATGGTCTTCGCGAACTCCACCTGCTTGCCCGACAGGTTGCCCTCGGGATTATCCGAGAGCTGCTGCGCCAGGATCAGGAGCGAGTTCAATGGTGTACGCAGTTCGTGCGACATATTCGCCAGGAACTCGGACTTGTACTTCGAGGACAGGGCCAGCTGGGTCGCCTTTTCTTCCAGCGCCAGCTTGGCCTGCTCCACCTCGCGGTTCTTGCGTTCCACCTCGATGTTCTGCTCGGACAGCAGGCGCGCCTTTTCCGCCAGTTCCTGGTTGGTCTGCTGCAGTTCCTGCGCCAGCGACTGCGACTGGGTCAGCAGCGACTCGGTACGGCTGTTCGCCTCGATGGTGTTCAGGACCACGCCGATCGATTCCATCAGCTGGTCGAGGAAGGACAGGTGGGTCTCGGTGAAACGGTCGAGCGAGGCGATCTCGATGACCGCCTTGACCTGCTGTTCGAACAGGATCGGCAGCACCACGATGTTGTTCGGCGGCGCCGAACCCAGGCCGGACGAGACCACGATGTAGTCGCGCGGGACGTCGGTCAGCCAGATACGGTTTTTCTCCAGCGCGCACTGGCCCACCAGGCCTTCGCCCGGCAGGAAGGAAGTCGGCAGCTTGCGGCTGGAACGGTAGCCGTAGGAGGCGATCATGCGCAGGCGCGCGTCGGTCTCCTGCGAGTCCATCATGTAGAACACGCCGTGGTGGGCCGAGACCAGCGGGGCCAGTTCCGAAAGAATCAGCTTGGTCACGGCCTGCAGGTCGCGCTGGCCCTGCAGCAGTCGGGTGAAGCGCGCCAGGTTGGTCTTCAGCCAGTCCTGCTGCGCGTTCTTCTGCGTGGTCTCCTTCAGGTTACGGATCATCTCGTTGATGTTGTCCTTCAGGTAGGACACCTCGCCGCGCGCTTCCACCTGGATGCTACGCGAGAGGTCACCACGGGTCACCGCGGTCGCCACCTCACCGATCGCGCGCATCTGGTTGGTCAGGTTCGCCGCCAGCTGGTTGACGTTCTCGGTCAAGTCCTTCCAGGTACCCGCCACACCGGACACGTTCGCCTGGCCACCGAGTTTACCTTCAGTCCCCACCTCACGGGCGACCCGGGTCACCTCGGATGCGAAGGAGGACAGCTGGTCCACCATGACGTTGATCGTATCCTTCAGTTCCAGGATCTCGCCCTTCACGTCCACGGTGATTTTCTTGGACAAGTCGCCACGCGCCACCGCGGTCGTCACCGCCGCGATGTTACGCACCTGGCCCGTCAGGTTCGACGCCATGAAGTTCACGTTGTCGGTCAAGTCCTTCCAGGTACCGCCGACGCCCGGCACGTAAGCCTGTCCACCGAGTTTACCTTCCGTCCCCACCTCACGGGCGACGCGGGTCACCTCGGATGCGAACGAGGACAGCTGGTCCACCATGACGTTAATGGTGTTCTTCAGTTCGAGAATCTCGCCTTTCACGTCCACGGTAATCTTCTTGGACAGGTCGCCGTTCGCCACCGCGGTCGTCACCTCCGCGATGTTACGCACCTGGCCGGTCAGGTTACCTGCCATGAAGTTCACGTTGTCGGTCAAGTCTTTCCACGTACCCGCAACACCCGGCACGTTTGCCTGGCCGCCCAGGCGGCCCTCGGTACCCACTTCACGCGCCACGCGGGTCACTTCCGATGCGAAGGAGTTCAGCTGGTCGACCATCACGTTGATGGTGTTCTTCAGCTCGAGAATCTCGCCCTTCACGTCCACGGTAATCTTCTTCGACAAGTCGCCGTTCGCCACCGCGGTGGTCACGTCCGCGATGTTACGCACCTGGCCGGTCAGGTTACCCGCCATCGAGTTCACCGAGTCCGTCAAGTCCTTCCAGGTACCGCCGACGCCCTTCACCTGCGCCTGGCCGCCCAGCTTGCCCTCGGTACCGACTTCGCGCGCCACGCGCGTCACTTCGGATGCGAAGGAGGACAGCTGGTCCACCATGACGTTAATCGTGTTCTTCAGTTCGAGAATCTCGCCCTTCACGTCCACGGTAATCTTCTTCGACAAGTCGCCGTTCGCCACCGCGGTCGTCACCGCCGCGATGTTACGCACCTGGCCCGTCAGGTTCGACGCCATGAAGTTCACGTTGTCGGTCAAGTCCTTCCAGGTACCGCCGACGCCCGGCACGTAAGCCTGTCCACCGAGTTTACCTTCCGTCCCCACCTCACGCGCCACACGGGTCACTTCCGATGCGAAGGAGCGCAGCTGGTCCACCATGACGTTGATGGTGTCCTTCAGCTGCAGGATCTCGCCGCGCACGTCCACGGTAATCTTTTTCGACAAGTCGCCGTTCGCCACCGCGGTCGTCACCTCCGCGATGTTACGCACCTGGGAGGTCAGGTTACCCGCCATCGAGTTCACCGAGTCGGTCAAGTCCTTCCAGGTACCCGCCACGCCCTTCACCTGCGCCTGGCCGCCCAGCTTGCCCTCGGTACCCACTTCGCGCGCCACGCGCGTCACTTCGGAAGAGAAGGAGGAGAGCTGTTCCACCATGGTGTTCGCGGTCATCGCCGCGCGCAGGTATTGCCCCTTCAGCGGGTGGCCGTCCACTTCCAGCGCCATGGTCTGCGACAGGTCGCCCTTCGCCACCGCGCCGATGACGCGCGCCATCTCGGTGGTCGGGCGCACCAGGTCGTCGATCAGGGTGTTGACCGAGCTGATGATCGTCGCCCAGCCGCCCACCACGCCCGGCAAGTCCGCGCGCTGGGTCAGGTGGCCTTCGCGGCCGACGACACGCGACACGTCGGTGACCGTCTCCACCATTTTCTGCTTGGTTTCGATGATGTCGTTCAGGGTGTCGGCAATCTTGCCGGACACGCCGGTCCAGTCCGAGGGCATGCGGACCGAGAAGTCGCCTTTCTTCAGCGCCATCAGTGTGGTCAGCAATAGCTTGACGTCCAACTGTTCGCCCATGTCGGTCATGTTGTTCATCGACTAAATCCTTGTTCGGTGAGAGTGGTGCGCCGGAGGCAAAGCCTGCGACTGTGAACTGTGAAATGCAGAGAAGATACTCTTGTGTGAAATCAAGTCAAGCATGGAATGCCAAGTCGTGCCTACTACAAGAAATATTGCAATTTAGAAAACTTCAGATGGGTATCCGGCGGAGGGTAACGCACGGGGGATTTACTAAGCGCACGATTGGAAAGTGGTGTTGCGTAAACACTACACCTAATTAAGGTGCTGACTCGCAATTCAGGAAGGATGTGGCTTTTGGTGAGTATTCCTTTAGGAAACTCATTTACGATGAACAGACATTGACCCGCACTGTCTATGATTGACACCGCATCACTGCTAGCACTGCTGGAAGCCGGAGACGATCGCATCTGGACCGAGCGCCTGTGCGCGTTGGCGCGCAGCCTCGGTTTCGACCAGATGCTCTACGGTGTCGTGCCCTCGCGGCATGTGCGCTTCGAAAACGCATTTACGCGCAGTAATTATTCTCCGGAATGGCGCGACCGCTACGACGCCAATGGTTTTGCCTATCTCGATCCGACCGTCGTTCATTGCGTCTCGAATACGCTGCCGCTGATCTGGGCGCCTTCCACCTTCGGCAACGGGGTGCCCGGCGCCATCTATGAAGAAGCCAGCGCCCACGGCCTGCGCAGCGGCGTCACCCTGCCGATCCACGGACCCCAGGGCGAGCTGGGCATGATCAGTTTCGCCTCCGACCTGCGTCCCGATGCGCCTTTCGAGCGCTCGCTGTTCCAGGCACTGCCGGCGCTGTCGCTGGTGCGCGACTACGCCTTCGCCTCCTCTGCGCGCTTCCGCCAGGCCAGGAATGAACCGGAACTGCCGCGCCTGACCCGGCGCGAGCTCGAGGTGCTGCAATGGGTCATGGTCGGCAAGTCCTCATGGGAGATCGCCCGGATCACCAATTGCTCCGAGGCGACCGTCAACTTCCACCTGGCCAATGTGCGACAGAAATTCGGCGTCAACACGCGCCAGCAGGCGGTGGTCAAGGCAATCTCCCTTGGCCTGATCACGCCTGAAGATCACCATCGCTGACCCGTCCGTTGACGTAGAGGCGCAACAGGATGGCCACCGGGGCAGGGACCGCGAGTCCGGTCTCGAAGCGGCTCCCGCTCGATTGGGTCACCCCGAAACGGCTCCAGAATTTTTCCTGGCTTTCGCGCTTGGCGATGCGCAGGCGCCGCAGCTCGTGCGGCGTGGAGCGCAGCGCGCCCCCGGCCTGCGCCGCGTATTGCGCTTCCAGTTCCGCCGCCAGTGCATCGCACATCATCTCGTTTCCCATCTCTGCTCCTTCCCGTCGTTGACTATGCAAACTGCAAGTATTCCACCAGCCGGCCGCATAGCCACCTAGCAGAGCTGATAGTTCCGGTTTTGCCCTCCATGCATGAATCTTGTATGCGAAGTGCATAGCTTTGAACCACCACAACCAGGGGCCTAAAAATGACGATGCAAATCAAAATCGCAGCACGCCGTGAGTTCAAATCGAAAGACCTGTGGGAAATGCATACCCTGCGCGCCAAGGTGTTCAGCGGACGGCTGGGCTGGGAGGTGCCGGTGATGTCCGGCATGGAAATCGACGGCTACGACGCCCTCGACCCGGCCTACATGGTGATGCGCGAGCCCGGCGGCCCGCTGCTCGGCTGCTGGCGCCTGCTGCCGACCGAGGGCCCGTACATGCTGAAGGATTCCTTCCCGCAGCTGCTCGAAGGCCGTGATGCGCCGAGCGACGCCCGCATCTGGGAACTGTCGCGCTTCGCCCTCGAGACCGACAAGGAGAACCGCTACGGCTTCTCGGACATGACGATGCAATGCTTCGAGGCCGTGGTCCGCTACGGCATCGAGAACGGCCTGACCCACTTCGTGACGGTGACCACGACCGCGATGGAGCGCCTGACGCGGCGCGCCGGCGTGGTCACCAGCCGCCTCGGCGAGCCGCAGCGCATCGGCATCGAGAACGCGGTGGCCTTCTACGTCGACGTACGCGCCACCTGGGAAGCGCTGTACGCCCGGCGTCTGGCTTCCCAGGCGGCCTAGTCTGGCCCGGCTACAGGCCGCCGCGCAGCTGGCGCCGCAGGAAGGTCCAGGTCAGCGCCCACATGCGCGCGGTCTGCGCATTGTCGGCCGCGCCGGCATGGCCGCCTTCGGTATTTTCCCAGTACAGCAGGTCGTGGCCCTGTTCGAGCATGCGCGCAGCCATCTTGCGCGCATGGCCCGGGTGGACCCGGTCGTCGCGGGTCGAGGTGGTGAACAGCACGCGCGGATAGCGCCTGCCCGCCTGCAGCTGGTGGTAGGGCGAGTAGCGGCCGATCCAGGCCCACGCGGCGGGATCGTCGGGGTCGCCGTATTCGCCCATCCAGGAGGCGCCGGCCAGCAGCAGGTGGTAGCGCCGCATGTCCAGCAGCGGCACCTGGCAGACCACGGCATTGAACAGCTCGGGGCGCTGGGTGAGCACGGCGCCGACCAGCAGGCCGCCGTTGCTGCCGCCCATGATGCCGAGGCGGCGCGGGCTGCTGATCTTGCGCGCCATGAGGTCCTCGGCCACGGCGATGAAGTCGTCGAAGGCGCGCTGGCGGTGCTGCTTGAGCGCCGCCTGGTGCCAGCCCGGTCCGAATTCGCCGCCGCCGCGGATGTTGGCGACCACGTAGACGCCGCCGCTCTCCAGCCAGGCGGCGCCGCTGATGGCGCCGTAGGAGGGCTTGAGCGAGACCTCGAAGCCGCCGTAGCCGTACAGGACCGCGGGATTGTCGCCGTCGAGCCGGGTGTCGCGGTGCATCACGGCGAAGTAGGGAACGCGGGTGCCGTCCTTGGAGAGGGCCTCGAACTGGTGAACCTGAAGGCCCTGCGCGTCGAAGAAGGCGGGCGTCGCCTTGAGCTGTTCGCGCTCGTCGCGACCCGCTCCCATCAGGTACAGGGTAGCGGGCTCGGTGAAGCCGGTCACGGTGAGGAAGTAGCGGTTCGAGGCCACGGCATCGAAGGCCCAGGTGTCCAGCGCCCCCATGGCCGGGAGGTCGACGTCGCGCGCCTGCCAGCCGGCGTCCTTGCGGCGCAGCTCGACGATGCGGTTTTTCACCTTGTCGAGCACCGTGAGCAGGAGGGCGTCGCGGGTCACCGTCAGGCCGTCGAGCGAGGTGGTGGGCGAAGGCAGGAACAGCGTCTCGAACACAGCGCTGCCGTCGAGAAAGGCGTCGAAATCCGCGGCCAGCAGCGCGCCTTGCGGGTAGCTGCGGCCACCATGCTCCCAGTCGGAACGCAGTTCGATCACGACCTGGTCGCGCACCGCAAAGGCATTCGCGTCCTCTGGTTTGGGCAGCTTGACCAGGGCGCCGTCGCGGCGCACGAACAGCTCGCTGCTGTAGAAACCGATCTGGCGCTGCACGAACTCGCGCTCGAAGCCGGGCGTCGCGTCGCGCCAGGCCGAGGCCGACAGGTCCTCGGGCCCGGCCTCGTAGACGGTTACGGCGGCGGCGAGCGGCGTGCCGCGCCGCCACTGCTTGACGATGCGCGGATAGCCCGATTCGGTCAGCGAGCCGGGGCCGAAGTCGGTGCCGACGAACAGGGTGTCGCGGTCGATCCAGGCACAATCGCACTTGGCTTCCGGCAGCGTGAACCCGTCGGCCACGAAGCAGCCGCTTGCGGCGTCGAACTCGCGCACCACGTGGGCGTCCCCGCCGCCGCGCGACAGCGAGACCAGGCAGCGGTCGCCTTCCGGCTCGAGCCAGGTCACGCCGCCCCAGACCCAGTTCTCGCCTTCTTCGCGCGCCAGCCGGTCGAGGTCGATCAGGATGTCCCAGCCGGGCGAATCCTTGCGGTACTCATCCAGCGTGGTGCGGCGCCAGATGCCGCGCGCATGGCCGGCGTCGCGCCAGAAGTTGTACAGCAGGCCGGCGTGGCAGCCGGCGTAGGGGATCTTCCCGGTCGAGTCGAGGATGGCGCGCAGGCGCCCGCGCAGGCCGGCGTGGGCCGCCTGCGCCTCCAGTTCGCGCTCGGCGGCCCGGTTGCGCCCGGCGACCCAGTCGAGGGCGCGCGCGCCGTCGACTTCCTCGAGCCAGAGGTAGGGGTCGTCGGTGGCTGGGGAGGGGGGGGCGGTCATGGTGTGAATATAGTTGAGTAAGTGGGCCGTCCGATTGCCTATACTAGCAAGTTGGAGCAGGCAGAACCGCACACATGGAGCCTCATGGATTCGACAGCGAACATCGCAGCCAACAGCGCAGCCACCGCCGACCAGCAGGGCGCAAGCGCCGCACCCTGGGTGGCCGGGCTCGCGCTGTCGCTGGCGGTGGGTGCGCTCTGCTACCGGGTCGCCGCCGGCGCGGTCGAGGACGATGCGCGGCGCCGCTTCGAGACGATGGCCCGGCTGGCGCAGGAGCGGGTGGCGAACGCCGTGGTCTCCTACGCCCGGGTGGTGCGCGGGCTGGCCGCGCTGCACGCGGCCGGCAGCGGGCCGCTCGACCGGCAGCGTTTCCACCGTTACGTGGAAGCGCTCGACCTGCCGGCGCAGTTCCCGGCGATCGAGGCGGTCTCCTTCGTCGCCCACGTGCCCGACGCCCGGCGTGAAGCCTTCATCGCCGGCGTGCGCCAGGACCGCAGCGTCAACCCGGCCGGTTACCCGCGCTTCGATATCTTCCCCCCGGGACGCCGCCCCTACTACGAGGTGATCACCTGGGTGGCGCCGGCCAACTTGCCGAACGACCGGCTCGGCTTCGACCTCGCCGCCCAGCCGTTCGCGGCGGCGGCCATGGCGCGGGCGCGCGACCGCGGGACCATCTCCGCCTCCGGCACGCCGATCCGGCTCGCGCTGCCGACCCCGCACACCGCACTCGGCATGCGCGAACCGCTGTACCTGGGCGGCCGGCTGCCGGCCAGCCTGGAAGAACGCCGCGCGCGCTACTTCGGCAGCATCGGCATCGCGTTCTCGGTCGACGCGCTGGTGCAGCGCGCGCTCGGATCCGGGGCACGCCAGCCGATGACGCTCAGCCTGTACAGCGAAACGCCGCCGCACGGCAGCGGCGCGGCGCCCCTGGCGCTGGATGCGCGCGACCGCCTGCTGGTCGGCCCGGAGCTGCGCAAGGCGGGGCGTGAAGGGCCGGCCCAGGACGGCCGCTTCACCATCCTGCTGCCGATCGACTACGCGGGTACGCGCTGGAAGGCGCACTTCTCGGCCGAGCGCGCCGCCATGGCGGTAGGGGCCGACCGCTACCTGCCGCTGCTGGCCTTTGGCTCCGGCTTCGGGGTCAGCCTGCTGGGCTTCGCCCTGTTCTTCAACCTGGTGCGTTCGCGCCGCGCCGCGCTCGACCAGCGCCTGCTGCTCGATTCGGTGCTCGACAACCTCGATGCCTACGTCTACCTGAAGGACAGCGGCCGGCGCTTCCGTTACGTGAATGCGAAGAGCGCCGCGCTGATCGGCCTCCCGGCGGCGCAGATCGTCGGCCGGCGCGACCTCGAGGTCTTGCCGGGGGGCACCGCCGAGGCCAGCTGGGAACGCGACCGCATGGCGCTGGAGAGCGGCGAGCGGCATGCCTGCCAGGCCGAACTGCCGCTTGCCGACGGCACGGTGCATCAGATGTGGAGCGTGCGCATGCCCCTGCGCCCGGAAGGCGAGGTGCCGGCGGTGCTGTGCATCTCGACCGACGTCACCGCGCTGCACGAGCTCAAGGCGCGCGCCGACGCCGCCAACCGGGCCAAGAGCGACTTCCTGTCGAACATGAGCCACGAGATCCGCACGCCGATGAACAGCATCATCGGCATGACCCACCTGGCCCTGCACTCCCATCCGGCTCCGCAGCTGCGCGCCTACCTGGACAAGATCTACCACTCGGGCCAGCACCTGCTGGGCATCATCAACGACATCCTCGATTTTTCCAAGATCGAGGCCGGCAAGCTGGAACTCGATACGGTCGGCTTCATGCTGGAGGCGGTGATGCGCAACGTCGAGCAGCAGCTGGGGCAGGCCGCCGCCGCCAAGGGGCTCGGCTTCGACCTCGAGATCGCTCCCGAGCTGATGCGCCCCCTGCGCGGCGACCCGCTGCGCCTCGAACAGGTGCTGCTGAACTTCGCCGGCAATGCCGTCAAGTTCTCCGAACACGGCCGCATCCTGCTGCGGGCCCGGCTCGAGCACGCCTTCGGACCGGAACTGCTGGTGCGCTTCGAGGTGCGGGACAGCGGCATCGGCATCGCGCCCGACAAGCTGGCCGGCCTGTTCACGCCCTTCCACCAGGCCGACCCCTCGGCCACGCGGCGCCATGGCGGCACCGGCCTGGGCCTGGTGATCAGCAAGCAGCTGGCGGAACTGATGCGCGGCGAGGTCGGGGTCGACAGCACGCCGGGCCAGGGCAGCACTTTCTGGTTCACGGCGCGCCTCGGGCTGGAAGACGGCGCCGGCAGTCCCGGTCTCGGTGCGGCGCCGCCTTCGCCGGCGCAGGCGCAGGGGCAGGCCACGCGCCTCGACAGCTGCGCCGTGCTGCTGGTCGAGGACAACCCGTTCAACCAGCAGGTCGCACGCGAGCTGCTGCTCCAGGCCGGCGCCGCGGTGAGCGTCGCCGGCAACGGCGAGGAAGCGCTGGAGGCGATGGCGCGGCAGCGCTTCGACTGTGTGCTGATGGACGTCCAGATGCCGGTCATGGACGGCCTGGAAGCAACCCGCCGGATCCGCCAGGACCCGCGCCTGGCCGGCACCCTGGTGATCGCGATGACGGCCAACGCCGGGGTGGAAGACCGCGCACGCTGCCTGCAGGCCGGCATGGACGAATTCCTGAGCAAGCCGGTGGTGCCCGAACTGCTGGCGGCAACCATCGCGCGCTGCCTGGGACGCAGCGCGGCCGCGGCGCCCGACGTGGTGCCGGTCGCGGCCCCCGGGCCCGGCGCCGGCGCGGCCGGTGGCCTGGTCGACCTGGCGCAGCTGGAATCCAGCGTCGGCGGCGACCGCGAGCGGATGCGTAAATACGCCTTCCTGTTCGTGTCCACGGCGCGCGAAGCCCTGGCCGGGATCGACGCCGCGCTCGGCGCCGGCGACCTGGCGGCGGTGGCGGCGCTGGCGCACCGCATCAAGTCCTCGGCGCGCATGGTCGGCGCCGGCGGCTTCGCGGCCCTGTGCGAGGAACTCGAGGGGCAGGACGGGCGCCCGGCCCAGGCGCGGGCCCTGGCGGCACGCCTGCGCGCCCAGCTGGCGCGGGTCGAACGCGAGCTCGTCGCACGGCTCGGCGTGCGCAGCGACGACCGCGCTTGTCGATGAGCTAATGCGCGGCGCCAAGCCTTCCGCCCGGGGGCCAAACCGGGTATCCTTTGCCCCTTGAGCAACCCGACTGTTCCGATGTCTTCCCCGATCACCCCAGGCTTGTTAATTTTGCACGGCAACCAGATGGAATTGCTGCGCAGCGCCATGTTCGACTGGCTGCGCATGCACCCGCTGGGTCCGCTCGAGCAGGAGACCATCCTGGTGCAGTCGAACGGGGTGGCCGAGTGGCTGAAGATCTCGCTGGCCGAGGAAATGGGCGTGTGCGCCGCCACCCGCGTGGCGCTGCCGGCGCGCTTCCTGTGGGAAGCCTACCGCGGCATGCTGGGACGCGAGCGCGTGCCGACCCGTGCGCCCTTCGACAAGGATCCGCTGACCTGGCGCCTGATGCGCCTGCTGCCGGCGCTGCTGGAGGACGCCAGCTATGCCCCGCTCAGGCAGTTCCTCGGAGACGGCTGCCCCGAGCGCCGCCTGCAGCTGGCCGAGCGCCTGGCCGACCTGTACGACCAGTACCAGGTCTACCGGGCCGACTGGCTGGCCGACTGGGAAGCCGGGCGCGACCAGCTGCGGCGCGCGGTCGGCGACCCGGTGCCGCTGGGCCCGGACCTGAAATGGCAGGCCTGCCTGTGGCGCGAAATCCACGCCAGCCTGCCGCCGGAACAGCGCGTGACCGGACGCGCCAGCATCCACGCCCAGTTCCTGGCCGCGGTGGAATCGGGCCGTGAACCGGTCTCGCGCTTGCCGCGCCGCGTGATCCTGTTCGGCATGTCGACCCTGCCTTACCAGACCCTGCAGGCCATCGCCGCGCTGTCGCGCCACACCCAGGTGCTGTTCGCGGTGCCGAATCCCTGCCGCTTCTACTGGGGCGACATCATCGAGGGCCGCGAGCTGCTCAAGGCCGCGCGCCGCCGCCAGCAGCCGCGCGACGGCCGCGAACTGGCCAGCGTGCCGGTCGAGGAACTGCACATGCACAGCCACCCGCTGCTGGCGAGCTGGGGCCGGCAGGGGCGCGACTTCGTGCGCATGCTCGACGAGTTCGACCAGGGCGAAGGGGCGCGCTTCGAGAACCTGCGCGTCGACCTGTTCGACGAGGCCGAAGGCGGGACCCTGCTGCAGCAGGTGCAGGCCGCGGTGCGCGACCTGCTGCCCCCCGGCGAGCATCCGCACACGCCGCCGCCGCGCACGGACCGCTCGATCGAATTCCACATCACCCACAGCGTCCAGCGCGAGGTCGAGGTGCTGCACGACCAGCTGCTGTCCTGGTTCGTCCAGGACCCGAGCCTGCGCCCGCGCGACGTGGTGGTGATGGTGCCGGACATCGACGTGTTCTCGGCCGCCGTCCACGCGGTGTTCGACCAGCACCGCCGCAGCGACCCGCGCCACATTCCCTTCGAGATCGGCGACGTGCGCGACCGCAGCGTGAACCCGCTGCTGGTGGCGCTCGAGTGGCTGCTGCGCCTGCCGCAGCAGCGCTGCCGCCAGAGCGAGGTGCGCGACCTGCTCGACGTCCCGGCCGTGGCCGGGCGCTTCGGCCTGGATGCCGAGGACCTGCCGATCCTGGGCCGCTGGATCGAAGGCTCGGGCGTGCGCTGGGGCCTGGACCGCGAGCACCGCGCCGGCCTGGGACTGGCCTCGGTGGGCGAGCAGAATGCCTGGATCTTCGGCGTGCGCCGCATGCTGCTGGGCTATGCCAGCGGCGCCGGCGCCAGCTTCGGCGACATCGAACCGTATGCCGAAGTGGGCGGCCTGGACGCCGCGCTGGCCGGTTCGCTGGCCGAGTTCATCGACAGCCTGCTGCATTACCGCGCCGCGCTGGCGCAGTCGCGCACCCCGGCCGCATGGGGCGAGGCGGCGCGCGCGCTGCTGGCCGCCTTCTTCCACCCGGGCGACGAGAAAGACCGCCTGACCCTGGCGCAGCTGAACGAGGCCCTGCAATGCTGGCTCGAGACCTGCGACAGTGCCGAGTTCAGCGAGCCGGTGCCGCTGGCGGTGATGCGCGAATCCTGGCTTGGCGAGCTCGACCAGCCGACCCTGAACCACCAGTTCGTCTCGGGCGGCGTCACCTTCTGCACCCTGATGCCGATGCGCGCCGTGCCCTTCCGCGTGGTCTGCCTGCTCGGCATGAACGACGGCGACTTCCCGCGCCGCACCCAGCAGGCCGACTTCGACCTGCTGGCGCTGCCCGGCATGGCGCGCCCGGGCGACCGCTCGCGCCGCGACGACGACCGCTACCTGATGCTGGAAGCGCTGCTGTCGGCGCGCGACAAGCTGTACCTCAGCTGGGTCGGGCGCAACGTGCGCGACAACAGCGAGCAGCCGGCCTCGGTGCTGGTGGCCCAGCTGCGCGACTACCTGCAGAACGGCTGGAATCTCAAGCTGGACGAGCGCACCACGGAACACGCGCTGCAACCCTTCAGCCGCCGCTACTTCGAGCGCGGCGGCCTGCTCACCTATGCGGGCGAATGGCGTTCGGCCCACGGCATGGAAGAAGGCGAGACTGCCGTCGACGGTTTGCCGCCCTACGAGCTGGAGCCGGGATTCGTGCTCAAGCTGGGCGAGCTGGCGGCCTTCCTTCGCCAGCCGGCGCGCTACTTCTTCCGGCGCCGCCTGGGCGTGGTGTTCGCCGACGCCGCCGTGGTCGGCGAGGACGAGGAACCCTTCGCCCTCGACGCGCTCGAACGCTATTTCATCGAAGACCACCTGCTCGACGACAGCGGGCCGCTCGAGGCGCCGCACGAGGTGCGCGCCACGCTCGAGGCGCGCGCCGAACGCCTGGTGCGCGAAGGCGTACTGCCGATCGGGCTGATGGGCCGGCAGTGGCAGCGCGAGCTGGTCGACGGCCTGGTGCCGGTGCGCAGCGCCTGGCTGGCACTGGGCGCGCGTTTCCCGCATGCCGCTCCGAAGCGCGCCGTCAGCCTCGGGCTGGGCGACGCCATCGTGCTGGACGACTGGATCGACCGCCTGCGCACCGACGGCAGTGAAACCGCATGGCTGATGCAGGTGTCCTCGAAGGTGCTGGACCGGGAAGGCCGTCCGCGCGGCGACAAGCTGATCGGCCCCTGGCTGCGCCAGCTGGCCGCCGCCGCCGCGGGCGCCCCGGTGGCCGGCCACCTGGTGGCGCGCGACGCCATCCTGACCATGCATGCGCTCAACCCGACCGAGGCAGCGGCCATCCTGCACGACCTGGTCACGCTGTGGCGCACCAACCTGGACCGGCCGCTGGGCGTGGCCTGCAAGACCGCGCTGGCGCTGCTGCAGGAAGGCGCGCACGACAGCGATGCACGCCTGGTCTACGAGGGCAGCTATGAGCTCTCGGGCGAAGTCGAGGAATTGTGCCTGGCGCGCCTGTGGCCGGATTTCGCGAGCCTGGTGGCGGCCGGCGACTGGCCGCACCTGGCGCGCGACCTGTACGGCCCACTGGCCGAGTGGCTCGAATCCGGCCTGCGGGTCGCGCCATTGCAGGCGGATGCGGCAGGGGAGGCGGCATGAGCCAGCACCTCGAACCGCTGGTCTTCCCGCTGCACGGCACGCGCCTGATCGAGGCCTCGGCCGGCACGGGCAAGACCTGGACCATTGCCGCGCTCTACCTGCGCCTGGTGCTCGGCCATGGCGGCGAAGCCGCCTTCGCGCGCCCGCTGCTGCCGAGCGAGATCCTGGTGATGACCTTCACCCGTGCCGCCACGCGCGAGCTGGCCAACCGGGTGCGCGAGCGCCTGGTCGAGGCGGCGGCCTATTTCCGCGGCCAGCTGGACGAGGGCGATGCCGCACTGGGCGACCCCTATCTGCGCGAACTGGCCGATGCCTATCCGGGCGAGGCCGAACGCAGCGTCGCCGCCCACCGCCTGGTGCTGGCGGCGGAAACCATGGACGAGGCGGCGATCTTCACCATCGATGCCTGGTGCCAGCGCATGCTGCGCGAACACGCCTTCGACTCCGGCAGCCTGTTCGACGAGGAGCTGGTCAGCGACGAACGCGCGCTGTTCGAGGACGCGGCCCACGACTACTGGCGCCAGCACATTTATCCCCTGGGCGTGAACGCCCTGGCCTCGGTGCGCGAATGCTGGAAGGATGTCGAGGCCCTGAAGACCGGCGTGCGCGAGCTGGTGACACGTACCCACCTGCTGGGCGAAAGCGTGCCGGAACCGCTCGGGGTGCTGGTCGCGCGCATCGAGCGCAGCCTGCGTGCCGAGCTGGCCGGCCTGAAGGAAGGCTGGGCCGCGCGCGCCGACGAGATGGAAAGCTGGATCGCAGCCCAGCGTGAGCGCAACCCGAAATGCTTCAACGGGAACAAGATGCGCGCCGATTCGCTGGTCAAGTGGTTCGAGGCGCTGCGCGCCTGGGCCAATGATCCGGCCCAGGTCCTGCCGGAGCTGAACGGGACGGCATGGAAGCGCCTGTGCCCGGACGGCATCGTCGATGCCTTCAGCAAGGACTTCGTGGCCGAGGTGCCGGCCTGCTTCGGATTCACCGCGCCGTTGCAGGAAGCCCTGGAGGCGCTGGAGCCGCTGTCGCATTCGCTGTTGCGCCATGCCGCCAGCCACATCGCCGCCCGTATGCGCGAACTGAAGGCGCGCAACCGCCAGTTCGGCTTCGCCGACATGCTGGAACGCCTGAAGGACGCCCTCGAGGGGCCGAACGGCGAGGCCCTGCGCCGCCGCATCGTGCTGCAGTTCCCGGTGGCGATGGTCGACGAATTCCAGGATACCTCGCCCGACCAGTACCGCATCTTCGACCTGCTGTACCGGGTGGCGGACAACGATCCGGACCAGGGCCTGTTCCTGATCGGCGACCCCAAGCAGTCGATCTACGGCTTCCGCGGCGCCGACATCCACAGCTACCTGGCGGCGCGGCGCGCCACCGCGGGACGGCATTACCAGCTCGGCGTCAACTACCGTTCCACCGCCCAGCTGGTGGAAGCGGTGAACCAGATGTTCCGCCACGCGGAAGGCGATGGCGAGCGCGCCGGCTACCCAGCCGGCGCCTTCCGCTTCCGCCGCGGCGAGGACAATCCGCTTCCCTTCGAAGCGGTGCGGGCCAAGGACCACCGCGAGCGCCTGGTCGGCGCCGCCGGGCCCCAGCATGCGATGTCGGTATGCTGCGCCGGGCCGATGAACCAGGAAGCCTACCGCGAGTACTTCGCTCACCACTGCGCCGAGCACATCGTCGGCCTGCTGGGCGACGAGCGGGTCGGCTTCTCGGACGGCGAGCGCTTCCGCCGCCTGATGCCGGCCGATATCGCGATCCTGGTGCGCGACCGCCGCGAGGCCGCGGCCGTGCGCCGGGCGCTGGTCGAACGCAAGGTGGCTAGTGTCTACCTGTCCGACAAGGATTCGGTGGTCGAAAGCGAGGAAGCCGCCGACGTGCTGCGCTGGCTGTACGCGGTCGCCAATCCGCTCGACGGCACCCTGGCGCGCGCCGCCTTCGCCACCCGCACCGCCGGCCTGCCGCTGGGCGAGCTGGCCAGGCTGTCGTCCGACGAGGTGGCCTGGGAGGGGCGCGTGGAACAACTGAAGGCCTTGCACGGCGCCTGGCAGCGCCAGGGCGTGCTGGCCATGCTGCGCCGCTTCGTCCACGAACTCGGCTTGCCGGCGCGCCTGCTGCGCCAGCCGGGCGGCGAACGGCGCCTGACCAACCTGCTGCACCTGGCCGAGCTGCTGCAGGAAGCCAGCGGCCAGCTGGAAGGCGAGCAGGCCCTGATCCGCTGGCTGGCCGAGCAGCTCGAGGGTGTCGGCGAAGGCAAGGGTGAGGATAGCGAGCGCGTGCTGCGCCTGGAGAGCGATGCCGAACTGGTGAAGGTGGTCACGGTCCACAAGTCCAAGGGCCTGGAATACCCACTGGTCTATTTACCGTTCGCCGTCACCGCGCGCCGCACCGACCGCCGCAATCGCGCCTTCTTCGAATTCGTCGGCCTCGATGGTGCGCGCCGTCTCGACCTGGCGATGGGCGACGAGGCGCTGGAAGCGGTCGACCGCGCACGCCTCGAGGAGGACCTGCGCCTGCTCTACGTGGCGCTGACCCGTGCCCGCCATTTCCTGTGGCTGGGCGCGGCGCCGATCAGCGGCCGCAGCAAGCACGAGAATCGGCTGCACGAGTCGGCGCTGGGCTACCTGCTGGGCGGCGGCGAGAAAATCGAGGCGGAACTGATGCGCGAACGGCTCGAGCGCCTGCGCGGCGGCGCGGAGGGCATCGTGCTGCACGACCTGAGCGAAGCACAGGAACGCACCCTGCTGGCGCGCGAAGACATCCGCCCGGACCTGCTGGCCGCCCCGCGCTATGAAGCGCGCTTCGAACGCGACTGGTCGATCGGCTCCTTCACCTCGCTCGTGCGCCATGCGGTGGCTGTTCAACCCGCGCCGCCGCCGGCGCCGATGCGGGCCCAGGAACAGACCCTGCTCGAGGAAGACCCGCAGCTGGCGACCCCGCCGCGCATCGAAGACGCGCCCTGGCACCGCTTCCCGCGCGGCTCGGTGCCCGGCAACTTCATGCACGAGCAGCTCGAATGGATGGCGGCGGAAGGTTTCGAGCGCGCCGACGAGCCGGATTTCCTTCTCCGTCTGGGCCAGCGCATCGAACGCGCCGGCTGGGGCCATCGCCAGGACGATGCGCTGGCCTGGCTGCATGCGGTGGTAACGACAAAGCTGCCACCCCTCGGCGCGGCCCTCGCCGATATACGCGACCCGGTACCGGAGCTGGAATTCTGGTTCCCCAGCGAGCGCCTCGACGTGGGCAAGCTCGACCGCCTGTGCCGCGCCCACGTCATGAAGGGCCTCGAGCGTCCGACCCTGCCGGAACGGACCCTGCACGGCATGTTGAAGGGCTTCGCCGACCTGGTGTTCGAACACGATGGCCGCTACTGGGTGCTCGACTACAAGAGCAATGCGCTGGGGCCGGGCGATGCCGCCTATACCCAGGCGGCGATGGAGCTGGGCATGGCCGGCCACCGCTACGACATCCAGGCCACGATCTACATGCTGGCGCTGCACCGCCTGCTGCGCAGCCGCCTGGGCGATCGCTATGAACCGCGGCGCCAGCTGGGCGGCGCCGTGTTCCTGTTCCTGCGCGGGATCGCGAATGCCGACACGCGCGGCTGCTGCGTGCTGGGGCCGGACCTGGAACTGCTGGGCGGGCTGGAAGCGCTGCTCGACAAGGACGGGGAGGAATGAGCATGGCCAGGCACGAAGCGAATATCGCCTTGCTGTGGAGCGAGCTGGCGCGCCTGGCTGAAGCCGGAGAATTGCGCCGCCTGTCCTGCGCCTTCGCGCGCTTCATCGCCTCGCTCGGCGCAGCCTCGCCCGCCTTGGTGCTTGCCTCGAGCGTGCTGTCCGAGCTGGAAGGGAAGGGCCACAGCTGCCTGCTGTTGTCCGACCTGGCCGCCGGCCCGGCCGCGCTGCTCGGCTGGGAAGACGAGCAGTGGAAGCAGCTGGCGCGCGCCGCCGGCCCCTTGCCGAAGACCGCCCAGGGCTGGGCCCAGCAGCTGGCCGGCTGCCGGCAGGTATGGGACGTCAGCGCCTTCGACTACGACCAGCCCCTGGTGCTGGACGGCGACCGGCTCTACCTGCGCCGTTACTGGCGCGACGAGATGCTGGTGGCCCAGGCCGTGCGCGAACGGGCCACCAGGCGGCGCGAGGTCGACCAGGAGGACGTGCGCGGCTGGCTCGACATCCTGTTCTCCTCGGACCGCACGCTGGCGGGACCGGACTGGCAGAAGCTGGCCTGCGCCATCGCCGTGCGCGGCGCGGTGGCGATCATCACCGGCGGTCCCGGCACCGGCAAGACCTATACCGTGGCGCGCCTGCTGGCGCTGCTGTTCGCCACCGCCCCGGAAGCCGGCAGCCAGCGCATCGCCCTGGCCGCGCCGACCGGCAAGGCGGCGGCGCGCCTCAAGCAGTCGATCGACAAGGCCCTGACCGAGCTGGCCGACAAGGTCGGCGCCACGCTCCCGCTGCGCGAGCTGAACCTGCGCATGGGGCCCGCGCGCACCCTGCACAGCCTGCTCGGCGCGCGTCCCGATACCCGCGCCTTCGCCCACCACCGCGGCAACCCGCTCGACGTCGACGTGCTGATCGTCGACGAAGCCTCGATGGTGCACCTGGAGATGATGGCCTCGCTGCTGGACGCGCTGCCGCCCGGCGCGACCCTGATCCTGCTGGGCGACAAGGACCAGCTGGCCTCGGTGGAGGCCGGGGCCGTGCTGGGCGACCTGTGCCACAACGCCGGGGCCGGCGGCTACACCGACGCCACCTGCGACTACGTGCTCGCGGCCAGCGGCGAGTTGTTGCCCGACGAATTCCTCGGCGACGCCGGCGCGCTGGCCCAGCAAACCGTGATGCTGCGCCACAGCCGGCGCTTCGGCGGCCCGATCGGCCAGCTGGCGCTGGCGGTGAATGCGGGCGATGCCCTGCGCGCCGAAGCGGTGCTGCGTGCCGGCGAGGCGGGCGTGCGCTGGATCGAGAATGCCCAGCAGCAGCAGGTGCTGCAGCTGGCGCAGTCCGGCTATGGTTCTTACCTGGACGTGTTGAATACCGGCCTGAAGGCCGCATTGAACACGAACCATGAAGAATGGGTGCGCCAGGTCTTGCAGCGCTTCGAGTCCTTTCGCATCCTGTGCGCGGTGCGCGACGGCGAGTGGGGCGTGGCCGGCCTGAACGAGGCGGTGGCCGCGCGCCTGGCCCAGGCCGGGCTGCTGCATCCGAACGGCGAATGGTATGTCGGCCGCCCGGTGATGGTCACCCGCAACGATTACGGCACCGGCGTCTACAACGGCGACATCGGCGTCACCCTGCCGGATCCGGCGCGGCCGGGTGCCTTGCGCGTCTACTTCCTGGAAGGCGACACGGTGCGCAGCGTGCTGGCGACCCGCCTGCGCAACGTCGAGACGGCATTCGCGATGACGGTCCACAAATCGCAGGGCTCGGAGTTCCGCCATACCGTGCTGGCGCTGCCGCGCGAGCGCAACGCCGTGCTCACCCGCGAGCTGGTCTACACCGGCATCACCCGCACCAGCGAACTGTTCACCCTGGTATCGCCGCCCGGCGCCGTGCTGGCCGAAGCCATCGCCCAGCGCACCCACCGCACCAGCGGCCTGCGCGGCATGATCGCACCCACCTCGCGCTGAGCCGGCGGTCCTTCAGTCGCGCCGCTGCGACGCCCGGCCTTGATCGAGGCCAAGGATGGCGCCGAGTCCCGCCACCGTGATCGAACTCTGCCGTACATGTCGGGTCTTATTCGTGTGTAATCATTATTCCTGACATCCCGGCGTGACACGCCTGGCGCGAGCATGCAGCCAATCGACCAGCAGACGGACTTGTTCGGTCCCACCATGGGCAGGGCGGTGGCGCGCGCGCCGGCCGCGTGCGAGGTCCTGCCGGCCTTCCCGCCGGCCGGCGCCTGGCCGCGCTGGTTCGCCCGCAGCTTCGACCTCTGGTGGCAGACCGCCCTGGTGGCCTTCGTGCTCGGCCAGCTGCTCGGTCTTGCCTCGCCCTTGTTCCTGCGCTGGCTCGAGACCCCGTTCGGCTGGAAACTGTTCGGCCTGGCATGCATGCCAGGCGGCCTCCTGCTGGACGCGGCGCTGCAGGCCCTGGCCGGCAACACGCCGGGCAAGGCGCTGCTGGGCCTGCGGGTCCTCATGGCGGATGGGCGCGCGCCCCGCTTCGGCGAGCTTGCCGGGCGCAACATGGCGCTGTGGCGATCCGGCCTGGCCCTCGGCCTGCCCCTGCTCAGCCTGGCCACCATGGCGCGCCAGGGCTTGCGCCTGCGCAAGGGACTGCAGGCCAGCTACGATGCCAACGACTTCCTGGTCTGCGCCGGCGGCAGCAGCCGCCTGGCCAGGGGCGTGTTCGGCATCGCCTTCGCCGGCCTGTTCGGCGCGATCCTGGCGCTCGACGCGGTGGACCGCCAGGACAGCCGCGAGGCCAGCGCCATGCTGGAAGCCCCGCCTTATGCCTGGACCAATCCGGCGACCGGCCGCACGGTGCGGGTCGCGCCGCAATGGCGGGTCGAGGCCAGGACCGGGCCGGATGGCACGCCGCAGCACCTGTTCACCCAGCACAGCGGCCATGCGGCGGTGCTGTTCGCGCATGAACGGACGGGCGGGCGGGCCCTGCGCCGGGATGCGCAGGTGCTGGCGGACCGGCTGTCCGACCGCTTCGAACTGGCGGACAGCTACTTCGCCGAGTTCCGCGGACGCCCTTCCTGGGTCGGCAGGGGCTTGCACAAGAAGGGGCCGGAGCGGGTACAGCTGCGCATCGTCGAGGTGGACGGCAAGGCCTGGCGGGTGGTGGCGATGCAATCCCCGCCCGCGGCCTATACCGACGACCTGGTGGAAGAGCTGAGCGGCGCGCTGTGGGACTCGGTCGCGCCGGCGCCCGCGCGGCAGGGGCAGTAAAAAGGGGCCTTGCGGCCCCTTGGTGGCTTACTTCTTACTTCTTGCGGCGCTTCGGCAGCACTTTCACCTTGGTGCGCTTCTTGACCACCTTGAGCTTGCCCTTGGCGGCGCTCGCCTTGATGCGGGCGCGGCTGGACGAAGCCTTGTAGCGCGGGACGCGCTGCGATGCCTTCGCCAGGCTGACCGGTTCGTCGCCGCTGATGAAGCGGCGGATGTTCAGGGCGTCCAGGATGCGCGCCGAGGAAGCATTGGCGTTCAACAGGATCATGGTCGCGTTCTTGCCGCCGGCCTTGATGTTCATGATCAGGCAGCGGCCCGCTTCCTGGATATAACCGGTCTTCGACAGGCCGATGTCCCAGCCCTTGGCGCCGACCAGGCGGTTGGTATTGCGGTATTCGACTTCGCGGCCGTTGATGTTGATCAGGTCCTTCGACTCGGTCGACATGCGCGTGATCTCGGGATACTTGCTCGAGGCGGCCGCCATCTTGACCAGGTCGCCCGCGGTCGAGCGATTGCGCGGCGACAGGCCGGTCGGCTCCTCGATCACGGTCTGGCTCATGCCCAGCGCGGCGATCTTCTGGCGCACCGCGGCCTTGAAGCCGGTCATGCCGCCCGGGTAGGTGCGCGCCAGCGCATGGGCGGCGCGGTTGTCCGAAGACATCAGGGCCAGTTGCAGCACGTCGCGGCGCGAGATCAGGGCGCCGACAGGCACCCGCGAGCTGCTGTGCTTGACGGTATCGACGTCGCTGCGGTCGATTTCGATCAATTCGTCCAGATCCAGCCTGGCGTCGAGCACGACCATCGCGGTCATCAGCTTGGTGAGCGATGCGATCGGCGCGACACGGTCGGCGTTCTTTTCCAGCAAAATCTTGCCGGTGTCATCTTCTACCACGAGCACCGATTGTGAGCCGAACGGGACCGCGAATGCGGCAACCGAAAACGACATCAATGCGGCAGCGAACAATTTTTTTAGCATTGTCGGGTTCAGGATCAAGTGTGGCGTTGAGCGGAAAGCGCGGGGCGCGCAGTCAACGATCTAGCTGTAGGGCAACTACATGGGGTGGAAGATAGCATCAAGCCTGATGCATGTCTATGGCGCACAGGCAAAAACAGGCTTGTGGACCGGAATTTTTGTGCAGAATAACGACTCCCTTGGTAGAACGAACAAGCCCTGCGCGAGGCAGGGCTTGTCGGGGACGCTTATTTTGACTGGTAAATCTTGTCGAACTCGCCGCCATCGTTGAAGTGGACCAGCTGGGCCTTGCGCCAGCCACCGAACAGCTCATCCACGGTGAACAGCTGGATCGGCTTGTAGTTGGCCGCATACTTCTTCATCACCGCATCCGAGCGCACGCGCAGGTAGTGCTTGGCGCCGATTTCCTGGCCGGCAGGGGTGTACAGGAAGTTCAGGTAGGCGGTGGCTTCCTTGCGCTGCTTGCGCTTGTCGACCACCTTGTCGACCACGGCCACCGGCGATTCGGCCAGGATCGACACGCTCGGGTAGACCACTTCGAAGTTGTCGCCGAACTCGGCGCGCACCATGCTGACTTCGTTCTCGAAGGTCACCAGCACGTCGCCGATCTGGCGCTGGGTGAAGGTGGTGGTGGCGGCACGGCCGCCGGCGTCCAGGATCGGCACGTTCTTGAAGATGCGGCCGACCAGCTCGCGCGCCTGCGCTTCATTGCCGCCTTGCTTCTTCAGCGCCGCTCCCCAGGCCGCCAGGTAGGTGTAGCGGCCGTTGCCGGCGGTCTTCGGGTTCGGGATGATCACCTGCACGCCCGGGCGCGCCAGGTCGTCCCAGTCGCGGATCTTCTTCGGGTTACCCTTGCGCACCAGGTAGACCATGGTCGAGTAGTAAGGCGCGGCATTGTTCGGGAATTTCGTGGCCCAATCCTTTGCCACCAAGCCACGGTCGGCCAGCATGTCGATGTCGTTGGCCTGGTTCATGGTCACGACCGAGGCTTCCAGGCCGTCGGCGACGGCGCGCGCCTGCTTGCTCGACCCGCCGTGCGATTGCTTGATGCTGACGGTCTGGCCGGTCTGTTGTTTGTAGGCTGCGATGAAGGCCGGGTTGATGTCCTTGTACAGCTCGCGTGCAACGTCGTAGGAAACGTTCAGCAGCTCGGTCGTGGCGGCGCCGGCCGACAGCGGCAGGGCGGCGCCCAGCGACAGGGCCAGGATCAGGCGGCGCAGGGGGGAGGTCAGGCTCATGGAGGGCTCTCTTTTCGGAATCTTGTGGTGACAGGATGCATCATCCGCAAGTTCCTCGAAATACGGAACAATAGTTTTGTCATATGCTTAGTACTGCAGAGCAGAGGCCTTGCGCGGCGTCGCACGAGTCCGATGCCGGCAGCAAGGTCGGGGGCTTTCGGTGTATAGTCGTGCCCAGCCATTGCGCCACCCGGCGCGGCCCGACCTTTTTTGCATAGTGATGTTTGAGTGATGTTTGATGTCCACGCGTTTTGACATTCGCAAGGCGGTATCCGGTGATGCTCCCGCCGCCTGCGCGCTGCTGCGCCGCTCGATCGAAATCGGCTGCCAGGCCGACCACCAGGACCAGCCCGCCGTGCTGGACGCCTGGCTCGGCAACAAAACCACCGCCAATGTCGCCACCTGGTTTTCCTCGCCCAGCAACCATGTCCTGGTCGCCGAACGCGGCGGCGAGCTGCTGGGACTGTGCCTGCTGACCCAGGCCGGCAAGCTCGCGCTGTGCTATGTGGCGCCGGACGCCCTGCGCAGCGGTGTCGGCGGCGCACTGATCGCGGCAGCCGAGGCGCAGGCGCGCGCCTGGAACATCACCAAGCTGCATTTGCACAGTCCGCCAAGCGCGAGCGCCTTCTTCGAGCGCCAGGGCTTTGTCAACGCCGGCAAGGACAAGTCATGCTGGGGCCTCGAGTGCGACCTGCTGTGGAAGCCGCTCGACGCCGCCGGCGACGCCGGTCCGGGCGCGGCAGCCCGCAAGCGCTTCTGCAACTGTAACGGCTGAGCGTCTCCCAAGCAACAGTCTTGGTGAACTCTTCTTTTGTCCGAGAGAAGCTTGCGATATAGTAAGCGCCCCGATTGGCTGAGTTCGCTTGTTATGGTTTCACGTAGAGACTTCCTGCAGCAAAGTACCCGGCTGTGCGCCCTGGGCGTCGCCGGTATTCCCCTGATCACCCCGGCGCACGCGGCGCCCCAGAGCACCGACCTGCAACCCCCGCCCGACCTGTTCGACGCCCAGTTGCTCGACCTCGACTTCTGGGTCAAGCCGCGCACGCTCTCGCTGGTGCGCCCGCAGAGCGGCGAACGGGCCAAGGTCCTGTACTGGAAGGATGGCGAAGTCATCGATTCCGCCTACCAGGAACTGTGCCATATCCTGCGCGACGTCAACGGCCGCGAATCGGCGCCGATCGACCCCAAGCTGTTCGAAGTGCTGTGGGGCACCCAGGCCTTCATCGCCCGCTACGGCATGATCCAGCCGCTCGAGATCCTGTCCGGCTACCGCACCGAAGCCTCGAACAAGCGCCTGGTCGAAGAAGGCGTGCCGGCCGCACGCAAGTCGCTGCACATGGTCGGCAAGGCGGCGGACATCCGCATCGCCAGCCTGAACGAGGAAGTGCTCGGCGGATTGATCCGCAGCTTCCGCCAGGGCGGTGTCGGCTATTACTACCGTTCCGGCCCGAAAGGCGGCTGGATCCACGCGGACACGGGACTGAACCGTACCTGGAAGGGCTGATTCCGCAGCGGTAGGCGTGCGTGCAGGCCGTCAAACTTCCGCTAATATGAGTTGTCAAGGCCAGGGCAGGCCGCTCTGGCCGATCCCATGCTTTTTGAAAAGGAGGCAGTGATGGCAACGATGAACACTCCCACGATGGACCGCAGGACGACGGGCGAACGGCGCACTTCCGCACACCCCCATCAACGTTCCGCCATGTCGGCGCTCGACTACCTGGCGATGGCCCTCTTGATTGTTGGCGGCCTGAATTGGGCGATGGTCGGCCTGTTCGACGTCGACATGGTCGCTACCACCTTCGGTCCGGGCAGCCCGGCAACCCGCATCGTCTACGTGGTGGTGGGCCTGGCGGCGCTGTACTCGATCTACACCACGGCCAAGATGGCCGGCAGCAAGCGCCCGGCCTGAGCGCGATGCGGGTCGGGCTGATTTCCGATACCCACGGCTTGCTGCGCCCGCAGGCGCTGGACTTCCTGCGGGGCAGCGACCACATCATTCACGCGGGCGACATCACCGGTCCCGAGATCCTGCCGCCGCTCGCAGCGATCGCGCCGCTGACCGTCGTGCGTGGCAACAATGACCGCGACGCGTGGGCCCGCGAACTGCCCGAGACCGCCGTGCTGCGGCTGGGGCCGGTCGCCATCTACGTCATCCACGACCTGAAGGATTTGCCGATCGATCCGGCGCGCGAAGGCATGCGCGTGGTCGTATCTGGGCATTCGCACAAGCCCTCGTCCCAGGAACGTGATGGCGTGCTCTACGTGAATCCCGGCAGTGCCGGACGGCGGCGCTTCAGCCTGCCGATCTCGGTAGGCGAGCTGCTGGTGGACGGCGGACAGCTGCGGGTGCGCCTGGCGACGCTCGAGGCGCAATAAGATCGCGTGACCAGTGACAATTTGCGCAGGTTATACCGCATGCAACTGATAACGTGACGGGCTGATTTGTAAGTGTCAGCAGCCCTCATGTTCCGCACATCTTCTACGACCTCACTCATTCTCCCAGTACCAGCAGACCCGGCGCGAGCTGGACGCTTACGCGCTCTACAAGTTCAACCCGCGTGAGACCAGCTTTGATACCGGCTTTGTCAGGCTCGCGGCAAATATCAAGATGAAGTTCTGATCGAGCCATTGACGTGGTCGGTAGCACTCGCTGCGGCCTGGGCGGAACGTTTCCGGAAATTGCGGAAAATTCAATTGTATTGACGTCAAATTGAATCGTGCGCGGGTTATGATTTATCGCAAAACATCCTTGGGCGGCGGCTTGGGCGATAATGCGATAAACCGAGGAGCCAGCATGACTACCCATTCCGACGCATCCATCATCGATGCATGGTCGCGCAACACCGACCCCTGGACCGCCGCGGTGCGGGGCGGGGAGATCGAGTCGCGGACCCTGGTCACCAACGCCGCCATCGTGGAGGCGGTGCGGGCGCGCAAGCCGCGTTCCGGCGTCGATCTCGGCTGCGGCGAAGGCTGGCTGGTGCGGGCCCTGCCCGAGGTGCGGATGCTGGGCGTCGATGCGAGCGCAGGCCTGGTGGAGCAGGCGAAGGCGGCCGGCGGCGGCGAGTTCCGCCAGCTGAGTTACGAAGAGATCGCTGCCGGACGGCTGCAACTGGCGGCCGACGTCGCCATCTGCAACTTCTCGCTGATCGGCGACGAAGCGGTACGCGGCCTGTTCCGCGCCGCGCCGGGCTACCTGCGCCCGGGCGGGCAGTTGATCGTGCAGACCGTCCATCCGCTCATGGCCTGCGGCGACGCGCCCTACGTCGACGGCTGGCGCGACGGCAGCTGGGCCGGCTTCAGCAGCGCGTTTTCCGATCCGGCGCCCTGGTACTTCCGCACGGTCTCGAGCTGGCTGGCCCTGTTCGAGGACCACGGCCTGCGCGTGCTGGAGATGCGCGAGCCACTGCACCCGCGCACGGGCAAGCCGGTCTCGCTGATCCTGGCCGGACAAGTTGCCTTACGCAACACTCAAACATTACCGTAAGATGCGGGCTCGTTCCGCTCTCACCGCACCACATGAACCTCCCACCCGAATCGCCACCGCCGCGCTTCCGTCCCCGTCCCTGGACCGTGCTGGAAACCCCGCAGGACGTCGAACTCTGGATCGACGAGCATAACCGCGCGCTGCAGGAACTGGTCAAGCCGACCGAAACCGGCGTCGGCATCTGCTTCACGCTGGCCGAGGGCGGCAACGTCACCATGCAGACCACCGGCGATGCCGTGATCCTCGACGTCGAGCCCGAAGCCGACTGGATCGCCCCGCTGATCATGGCCGCCACCGGCGCCGAGCCGCCGCGCGGCCAGGTCTGGGTGCTGCCCGACGACCGGCTGGTGCAGCTGATCCTCGGCCTGTCGACCCTGGTCCTGAGCACGACCCTGGTCACAGGCCACCCGTTCGGATCGCGCGCACGCCGTTATTGAGCTTGCGGGGGCCCCGGCCTTCCCGCCGCTGCCGCTTTCGGTTATAACGTCAGCTCTACCTGGGATGGAGACGAATTGATGGGCAAGCAGTCGAACACCGCGGTGCGCCGCAGCATTCTTGGCCTGAGCTTGGCAGCCGCCGCATCGCTGGCAGTGTCCACCCCGGCGCGGGCCGCCGACCTGCTCACCGAAGCGAAAGCGCGCGGCACCCTGCGCATCGCGATGGAAGGCACCTACCCGCCCTTCAACTTCAAGGACCCGAAGACCGGCCAGCTGGCAGGCTACGACGTCGAGGTCGCGCGCCTGGTCGCGGGCAAGCTGGGAGTGAAGCCCGAATTCGTCACCACCGAATGGGCCGCCATCCTGGCCGGCCTGGCCGCCGGCAAGTACGACGTGATCGTCAGTCAGGTCGGCATCACGGCCCGGCGCGAGCAGGCCTTCGATTTCTCGCGTCCCTATACCTATTCGAGTCCGCAGCTCATCGTGCGCAAGAACGACCGCGCGCTCTACACCAGCCTGGCCGACCTGAAGGGCAGGAAGGTCGGCGTGGGGCAGGGCAGTGTGTTCGAACAGCAGGTCAAGGCGGTACCGGGGATCGAGGTCAAGAGCTATCCGGCGGCGCCCGAGAACCTGCAGGACCTGGCCTTCGGCCGCATCGACGCGGCCCTCAACGACAGCCTGATGGTGTCCTACCTGCTGAAGCATTCGCAATTGCCGATCAAGGCCGGCGCGCGCGTCGGCGCGATCGAGCGCACCGGCATCCCTTTCCGCAAGGGCAACCCGCAGTTCAAGGCCGCGGTCGACAAGATCCTCGCCGACGCCACGGCCGACGGCACGCTGAAGTCGATGTCGCTCAAGTGGTTCGGCACCGACGCCAGCCGTCCGGCGCAATAAGGGCGGCCGCGTGGAGTTGATCGCGCTGCTGCGCGAAGCGGCGCCGACCCTCCTGACCGGGGCCGGCTACACCCTGCTGTTCGCGGTCGCCTCGATGATCGGCGGGCTGGCGATCGGCGTGCCGGTGGCGCTGATGCGCATTTCGCCCTGGGCCGTGCTGCGCCTGCCGGCCAGCCTGTACGTCAGCCTGATGCGCGGCACGCCGCTGCTGGTGCAGA
Organism: Telluria sp. ZB4P36; assembly: GCF_059685865.1. Classification (NCBI taxonomy): domain Bacteria; kingdom Pseudomonadati; phylum Pseudomonadota; class Betaproteobacteria; order Burkholderiales; family Oxalobacteraceae; genus Telluria; species Telluria sp. ZB4P36. The sequence continues at coordinate 475,400 of NZ_JCASIE010000002.1, read as the reverse complement.
TCTTCGTCATCTACTATGGCCTGCCCAGCATCGGGATCGAATTCACGCCGGTGACGGCGGGCATCCTAGCGTTGTCGCTGAATGCCGGCGCCTATCTGTCGGAAAGCCTGCGCGGCGCGATCCGTGCCGTCAGCGAAGGGCAGTGGCGCGCCAGTTTCAGCCTCGGCCTCGGCTACTGGCAAACCCTGCACCACATCATCATGCCGCAGGCGCTGCGCATCGCGGTGCCCTCGATGAGCAATACGCTCATCAGCCTGATCAAGGACACCTCGCTGGTCTCCGTGATCACCGTGACCGAGCTGATGCTTGCGACCAAGGAAGTGATCGCCGTGAGCTTCCAGCCGCTGCCGCTGTACATCGCGGCGGCTGGCATCTACTGGTGCCTGAGCCTGTTCTTCGAAGCGCTCCAGCGCCGCGCCGAGCGGCGCCTGAACCGGGCCCACGCCACCCGCTGAGTCATCAATGGCGACGCGCACCGGACAGGCGGTGCGCGTCGATGTCGAACCGGATGCTTCAGCGGTTCGCGCGCTGGGTATCGGCGTTGCCGCCCTTGCGCTGGTCCTGCCCTCTGATGTCTCCATCTTGATCCTACAGGGAGAGGGAACAATCGGAGGAGGTGCAGTCCCTGCGTAGGAATGGACGCAGGCAGCCGGCAAGAATAGCGGGAGATGCCCATGCGAAAGCACCGTGACAGGCAAGGGCCCGTCACGGTGCGGTAGTGCTTCAGGAAGAATGATCCGACAGGAATTCAGCGCTTACCGCGTTGCTTGTCGCTGCTGTTGTCCTGGCTCCAGGCCTGCGATGCGTCCTTGGCCGATTCGCCCTGGCGGCTGCCCAGGTCATCCAGTGCAGGCGTGCCGCCGGATGCGTGCTGGCCGCCGGACTGCTGGCTGCCCTGCTGCTGGCCCGACTGCTGGCTGCCTTGCTGTTGCTGGCCGGATTGCTGACTGCCTTGCTGGCGTTGACCCGACTGCTGGCTGCCTTGTTGCTGGCCGGACTGTTGGCTGCCTTGCTGCTGGCCTGACTGCTGGCCACCCTGGCGTCCCGATTGCAGGTTGCCCGAACTCACGTTCAGATCATCCATGTCGTTGTCGTGACGCGGTCCTTTGACACCATGTCCTTTGTTTTCACCCATGCCAGTCTCCTATGTGAGTGTGTAGAAGTCCATGATAGTCTTCTGAGCAGGAGGGGCAATCGGAATCGGGGAGGCGCCGCCGTAGGACGGACCGTACAAAGTCAGCAGTAAAAGGAGGGGGCTGCTTGTCACTTGCGGCAGCGCACGGCGCGCCGCAAGCGCATTCAGGGCTGTGCCGGCGCGACGCCGAGGCCACGCAGGAAGGCGTGGGCCGCCTCGTAGGCGCCGACGTGCTGCTCGGCCGTGAATCCGCCGTGGCCGCCGCCCTTGATGGTATGCAGCACGTTCTTCACGCCGGCCTTGTCGAGCGCCGCCTTGAGCCGCAGGCCGTGCGCATAGGGGACCAGCGGATCGGCGTCGCCGTGGATCGTGAACACGGCCGGCCCGCCGGCGCGCACGTGACTCAGCGGCGAGACCGCCTGCGCGAGCGCCAGCCGGTCCGGGTCGCGCATGCTGCCGAACCAGGCCACCGCATACGAGCGGACGTTCGGGCCCTGCAGCATGTCGGCCACGTCGGTGATGCCGTACCAGTTGATCACCGCGGCCACCTTCGGCGCCACGTTCTGGTACGGCCCGCTCCAGCTGGGCTCGTTGGCCGCGCACTGGTGGGTGAGCGGCGAATCCGACGGGATCATGGCGGTCGCCAGCGCCAGGTGGCCGCCGGCCGAATCGCCGGTGGTGACGACTTTCGACAGGTCGAAGTTGTATTTCTTCGCATTGCGGCCGACCCACTGCAGGGCGCACAGCGTGTCCTCGAGCGCCGCCGGCGCAGGCGCCACCTTGGCCAGCCGGTAGCTGACGTTCACGAAAGCGAAGCCCATTTCCATGAAGGGCATGGCGGACAGCGCCGCACCCTCGCGCCGGCCCGCGACCCAGCCGCCGCCGTGGAAGTGCATCACCACGGGCAGCGGCTTGTCGCTCTTTTTCGTCGGCAGGTAGACGTCGAGCTTGAGCTCCTGGCCGCTGGCCGTCAGGTAAGTGACGTTCGGGTCGATCCACCAGCCGTGGTCGAGCAGGGCGGCGCTGCGCACGCCGCCGTCGCCGGCCTGTGCCGCCGGGATGGCGAGCGCGCAGGCGAAGAGCGCGGCGCCCAGCCGTGCGAAGTTGGTCCGCATGGCCGCCCTTACATGTTCGGGTAGTTCGGGCCGCCGCCGCCTTCCGGCGTCACCCAGACGATGTTCTGGGTCGGATCCTTGATGTCGCAGGTCTTGCAGTGCACGCAGTTCTGCGCGTTGATCTGGAGGCGGTCCTTGCCCTCGTCGGTCTTCACGAACTCATAGACGCCGGCCGGGCAGTAGCGCTGTTCCGGACCCGCGTACTTGGCCAGGTTGACGTCCACCGGGATGCCGGGGTTCTTCAAGGTCAGGTGCACCGGCTGGTCTTCGGTGTGGTTGGTGTTCGAGATGAACACCGAGGACAGGCGGTCGAAGGTCAGCTTGCCGTCCGGCTTCGGGTAGGCGATCGGCTGGAACTGCGAGGCGGGTTTGAGGCACTCGTGGTCGGCGTGCTTGTGGTGCAGGGTCCACGGCGCCTTGCCGCGGAAGACCATCTGGTCGATGCCGGTCATGATGGTGCCGAGGTACAGGCCCTTCGACATCCAGGGCTTGAAGTTGCGGGCCACGTGCAGCTCTTCGTGCAGCCAGGACTTCTCGAAGGCGGCCGGGTAGGAGGCCAGTTCGTCGTGCTGGCGGCCTTCGCCCAGCGCCGCGAAGGCGCTTTCCGCGGCCAGCATGCCGGTCTTGATCGCGGCGTGGCTGCCCTTGATGCGGCTGGTGTTCAGGAAGCCGGCATCGCAGCCGATCAGGGCGCCGCCCGGGAACACGGTCTTCGGCAGGGACTGGAGGCCGCCCGCGGTGATGGCGCGCGCGCCGTAGGAGATGCGCTTGCCGCCTTCGAAGAAGTGGCGGATCGCCGGGTGCGTCTTGTAGCGCTGGAATTCCTCGTAGGGCGACAGGTAGGGGTTCTGGTAAGCCAGGCCCACCACGAAGCCGACCGCCACCTGGTTGTTCTCCAGGTGGTACAGGAAGGAACCGCCGTAGGTGCTGTTATCCAGCGGCCAGCCGGCGGTGTGGATCACCAGGCCGGGCTTGTGCTTGGCTGGATCGATCTCCCACAGTTCCTTGATGCCGATGCCGTAGGTCTGCGGGTCCTTGCCCTTGTTCAGGTCATACTTGGCCATCAGCTGCTTGCCGAGGTGGCCGCGCGAGCCTTCCGCGAACAGGGTGTACTTGGCGTGCAGCTCCATGCCGAGCTGGAAATCCGAACCCGGCTCGCCGTCGCGCTTGACGCCCATGTTGCCGGTGGCGACACCCTTGACCGAGCCGTCCTCGTTGTACAGCACCTCGGCCGCCGGGAAGCCCGGGAAGATCTCGACGCCCAGGGCCTCGGCCTGCTGGCCCAGCCAGCGCGTGACGTTGGCCAGCGAGATCACGTAGTTGCCGTGGTTGGTCAGCATCTTCGGGACCATGAAGTTGGGCGTGCGGATCGCCTTGGACTCGGTGAGGAACAGCACCTGGTCTTCGGTGACCGCGGTATTCAGCGGCGCGCCTTTTTCCTTCCAGTCCGGGATCAGCTCGTTCAGGGCGATCGGGTCCATGACCGCGCCGGACAGGATGTGGGCGCCCAGCTCGCCGCCTTTTTCGAGCACGCAGACCGACACCTCGCGACCCTGTTCGGCCGCCAGCTGCTTCAGGCGGATCGCGGCCGACAGGCCAGCAGGGCCGCCGCCGACGACGACCACGTCGTACTCCATTGCTTCACGCGGTCCGTATTGTTCGAGGATGTTGGTTGGCTCAGTCATGATTATTTTAATATGAGGTGAAAAATTTAAGCACGAGTGTGCACTTTTTTGCTGCCCTTTGCAACGTTGGCCGCCATTTTACGGAGATTATTAGATGCAGCAATCTAATACTGATGATTTGTGTAATATGGTGACTTCGCTAAGGGGGAGCCAACGTGGGCATCGAAGTCAATTACGAAGGAAAAATCGCCATGGTCACCGGCGCCTCGAGCGGACTCGGCGCCCGCTTCGCGAAGGCGCTGGCCGGGGCCGGAGCGCAGGTGGTACTGGCCTCGCGCCGGGTCGAGCGGCTCAAGGAGCTGCGCGCCGAGATCGAAGCCGACGGCGGCGCCGCCCACGTGGTGCGCCTGGACGTCACCGACCTGGGGTCAATCAAGTCGGCCATCGCCCACGCCGAGACCGAGGCCGGGCCGATCGACATCCTGGTCAACAATTCGGGCGTGTCGAGCACCCAGCGCCTGCTGGACGTGACCGAAGACGATTACAACTACATCATGGACACCAACCTGCGCGGGGCCTTCTTCGTCGCGCAGCAGACCGCCAAGCGCATGATCCAGCGCGCCAAGGGCGACCCGCGCAAGCAGCACCGCATCGTCAACATCGCCTCGGTGGCCGGCCTGCGCGTGCTGCCGCAGATCGGCGTCTACTGCATGAGCAAGGCCGGCGTGGTGCAGATGACCAAGGCCATGGCGGTGGAGTGGGGCAGGTACGGCATCAACGTGAATGCCATCTGCCCCGGCTACATCAGCACCGAAATGAACGAGGATTATTTCGACACCGAGCAGGGGCGCAAGCTGATCGACATGCTGCCGCGCAAGCGCGCCGGCAAACCGGAAGACCTCGACGGGCTCCTGCTGCTGCTGGCAGCGGACGAAGCCCACTTCATCAATGGCGCCATCATCACGGCCGACGACGGCATGACGGCGCAGTAAAGTTCATTAGACAGGTGTAGCGGACCCCCAGGCAGTCTATACATTCTATGAGGATCGTCATCCGCTGGGGCGATGGGATGGCCCCCATCAACGTCATCGTCCCTGACCACGGCGGTGTCGGATCCGGCCGGACGGTGCCAGGCCGGCGATCGTCACTGCCTACTGCCTATCCCCTATCAGCCGTCTAAGCGGTGAGTTGGAAGTCATGCGTCGTGTCAGCGTGGCAGGGTGCTGGCGCCAGTTTGACGCACCCGCATCTTGCTCGTCAGGCAAAATATTCCCGGCCGCTTATTCCTAATCCCAAATTAGGGAGAGATGTCGAGGCGACCTTATTCATGTATATTGCATAGATCAGAAAAGTTCCCAAATAATCAAGATACCTTGATCTGTTTCATTAGCCAAAGGTTTCGGCGTGGAATTCAAAAATGGGTGCGTTGCGATTTCTCAAGAAATGTTGATGCACTAGTTGTTGCTTAAGTGAGCGCGCTTGAAGGCAAGGAATTCTTTTATTAGCGTAATAGTGCGATCCATTATTTATATGCACTCCTGGCGCTGAGTCATCTGCCCGTGGACAGCGCATCGCAGATGCTGCCCGTTGAGTAATCCGTAATGCACGTAAAGAGTGAATTAATTGCTAAGAAAAGCAGGTGGTTAATCATGATTGGCGTTGTTTTGACAAGCAATCTCACGGTTGTTCGTGAAGGGATGAAGCGGATACTTGCGCCGGTGGACGACATCGAGATCGTTGGGGAGTTTGAGCATGTACGGGAGGTTTCCTTTGACGGAAAATCAGGAAACGCCGATGTGATCGTCGTTGCATATTCTTCGACGGCGATCATCAACGATCATCTCTCATATTTGCAGCAGTCTTGTCCGAGTCTCCGCGTGATCGTCGTCTCGCGGTTTCCCACATTGCAGCAAATTTTGTTTGTGCTTAGAGTGGGAGCACGCGGTCTTATAAGTGCAAGCTGTGCTGTTAGTCATCTGCCGGCTGCGATCCGCACTGTTTGTTCAGGGAAGATCTATCTGCATGAAGAGCTGTCAAGGCTTATTGCAGCCGACCTCGGAAAAGTCGCCAAGGATTATACGCATAAATCGCTGACACAGCGTGAACTCGAAATCTTCAGAAAACTGGCAGCTGGAATGAAAGTGTCCGAGATCGCGTGCGAACTCGGAATAAGCGTCAAGACGGTAAGCACGCACAAGACAAGGATGATGGAAAAAATGGATATCGCTTCGACCACTCAACTTATCCAGTATGCCATTGTCCACCACCTCTTATAAAGCCACACACAATCTGACTTGACGAGGACCGGTTCCGGCACTGCGCTAGTCAGGTATGGCTCCCATGCAAGCGAGCATGCCGCCGGGCGAGCAGGGCTGCCTGTATTGCTCTGAAGCTGGATCAACACCTCAGTTCGGAAAGGTCGACCATATTGTTCTTGATCGCATATTCCACCAGTTCCGCGTGGGTGCGCAAACCAGTCTTCGCCATGATCCTGCTCTTGCGATTCCGCACAACGTCGATGCTAATGTGACAAATGTCCGCTATCTTTGCGACGGTCGCGCCTTTGGCCATGAGACAGAAAATTTCGAAATCGGCGTCGGACAGGTTTTCATGCTGAAGTTTTACGCACTTTTCCGTAATGCTTTCAACGATCAATTCACATACGGTCTCGCTGACGTAAGGGCGGCGATCTGCCGCTGTTCGTATCGCGTAGACAAGTTGCTGCTCTGAACAATTTTTGGGGAGATAGCCTGCCGCGCCTGCACGGATTGCGCGCAGCGCAAAATCGCGTTCGAGACGGTCGCTCATTACCAAGATCGGCTTCATGCATGCATGTTTTTTTGTCTCGCGGACAAAGCGCAACCCACTATCGAAAGCCATAGCAATTTCCAAGACGCAAACGTCGATAGGGTATTCGCGTAGCATTTGAAATGTTTCCGTCACGCTGTCAGCTTCGCATGCCACCTGCAAATCATCATATTTTGCAAGCATCTGCTTGATTCCCTCTCGCGCAAAAAGATCTGCATCGCAAATCATGATCCTAATCATAGCCACCCCCGTTCAATAGTTGAGCTCGCCCATTGCTTTAACGTCGAGTTGCCGCTCTTGTTAAGCTCGCCATCTTGGAATCTTACTAACTATGTCCCGTCTTGGCTGCCTTTTAGTTGTATGTGCGCTACGCCAGCCTCTCCATTAATCTCGTGAATGATTTCTGCTGTCAATCTTCAATGTATGCATCCTTGCCAATGCGGAAATAAATCCTAGCTCGTCCGCAAGAATTCCGAAGTATTCGCTACGATCCGCCCTGGACCTTCTTTCTCGAATGGAAATTGCGCCTCGAATTTCCAAACTGCATTTCGACGCTTGAATCTTCGTCGTTTGATTTTTCGCAAATGCGCGAAATCCTCTCGCCATAGAATAAATTTTATATTATAGAAATTGTTCGTCGCAAAGATTTCCTGCTTATCAGGCGATAGACGCAGGCGCCGCACAGGTATGCTTATCGTCATCAAGTTACGGTTTTTCCGAGATCAAAATTCTTCTTGCCTGGCGCGTTAGCGGAATACAAGGCAGATCCATGTCGGGCCGGGCGGACGAAGGGGGCGTATATGAATCTTTGCGCAAACGTAGAGAATATTGCCGGGCGTGCTATAGATACTATGGAGCTGATCGTGGCGCAGCCGTTCCCAGACCATGTGCGGGAGGGGCTTGAGAAAATTTACGGAAACGTATTTTGCACGCTGGCGCGTCTCTCCGATGAGCAAACACGCGACGGGATTGCGGCCTACCTTTCACTTGAAGACGGCGCTGTAAAGCACATCGTTCTGTTCCGCCGTGACGCCGACAGAATTACAGTGTTGAACGATTATTTCACCATGCCCGCATGTGTCCTGGAGCGTATGGCACGCTTTCTTTTCGCAGCGTACCCCGAAGTAAATCTCATCCGCTTTTCCGCGGTAGCGGTTGGCCGTATTTCGCTGCCTTTCCCGATTCAACGATATAACGCTACGGAAGACATTGTCATTGCCTTGCCTGCAACGCAGGAAATCTACTTTGCCTCGCTGGGGCGAAGTCTGCGTGGCGCCATTCGGCGCGCGCAACGTCTATTGACAGTGCAGCAGCCCGCTATTGATTTTAAGATATTTGAGAAAAGTCAGGTCGGGCATGAACGGATTGCGAGGCTGATCGAGTTGAGTCGATTAAGGATCGCCGGGAAGGGAAAGCGATCATGTCATAGTGAGCGCTCGGTGGCTGAGCTCATCCGTATGGTCGACAGTTACGGCATCACATTAGTCGCGCAGTCCGGAGAACGTGTGTGTGGCGGCATCATTGCTACACAGATTGGCTCTCAATTTTATATGCACGTAGTAACACACGACCCTGTATTCGATGAAATGAGACTTGGTATGCTTTGCTGCTATATGGGCATCTGCGAAGGAATTCGCCGGAGCGTGAAGCAGTACCACTTCATGTCCGGCAGGAATGAATATAAATTCCGGTTCTTAGGAGAGGAGCAGGGCTACGAACGAATCATCATTTATCGATCATTTCAGGGGGCGCTCGTCAACCTGCCAATATGCATAAGTACATTGGTCCAAGGGAAAAAGAGAATAGCAAAGCGCTGGGTAGATTCATGGAGAAGCAAATGGAATCGATAAATGCTGAGGTTCAGGATGCCGGGTCGGAAATTCCTCGGCAAACCGCGGAGATGCCTCAAATCTTGGGCGCAGTGCGCGCGGAAATGGCGCCGGACGCGCGTGCCATGCAAAATATTCGCATGAGGGGGGGCCTTCCCCCTCCGACGGTAGATGGTTCGGAAGACTTGATGGAAACCGGTACCAGGAGGACAAAGGCAGTATGTTTGATATTGTTTGGAATCGGACTTCTTTCCATACAACTTTTTGGTTCGTAACGGTGCCTCTTCGAGCTTCCTTGGGTGTTCCCGATATATGGGCAGGCGATCACGCCGGCAGCGGGTGCGAAGTATCTGGCTCCCGCATCTTCGCGAAGAAGCCTTTGCCTGGTGTAATCGGGAAGATCATCAACGAGACCTGAGCACTGCTGCAATGGTATCGCGTGCACGGTGAATCCGACTGCGCACCGTCCCTACCGGACAATGCATTTGCTCGGCAATCTCCTCGTAGCTCAAACCTTCGATTTCCCGCAGGATGAGCGAAGTCCTCTGCCCTGTAGGCAGGTCGGCAAGGGCTGCATCAAGGAGGTCCAGAATCTGCTTGTTTTCCAGTTTCGCTTCTGGCGTCTCGTAGTCTGCCTCGGTTTCGAAGGCTTGCTGGTTACCGCGCCCTTCGCTCGGCGGTTCGATTGTCTGCGCCAAGCGACGGCCGTTGCGTGCCAAGCTCCGTTTTGCCGTATTGATACCGATTCGAAATAACCAAGTTGAAAAGGACGAGTCTCCGCGGAAGCTATCGATTGCCATGTAGACTTTTATAAAAGTTTCTTGTACCACATCCTCAGTATCTCGCGCATCCTTCATGTATGTTGATAGGTAGCGGATGAGTCGACTTCTATAACGTTTCATCAGGGACTCAAACGCCCCGACGTTACCAGCCTGCGCCGATCTGACGAGTTCCACATCGATTTGCTGTCTGCTCTTCATGATAGGTGCAGTGGAACGCCAAATTCGCTCTAGCATTAAATGCGCTACTACCACGAGAATCAACGAGAAGCTGTGAAGGCGCAGCAATTGCTCGGATCGTTGAGCCAAATGTGGCGGTTGACTAGGCTGTATTCGAAGCGTGCTCCTAGCAGGAACCAGAACATCGATACAGTCTCTAGTAAAGATTGTTCGCCAAATGGAATTAAGCGCCGTACATCGATCAGCGCGTTATTGTAGAGCCGGCACAGATCACGACTTGCAGTCGCGATATCGAGAGATATGTTGATTGATACGGCGGATCCGCCTCTCGGGTGAAGGCAGGCTTGGCGGATGTGTGTAGTCTGCTGCTTACGGGCCAAAACAGGTCCGTGAAGTGATTTTTCACCCTATCTCAATATCAGCTTTGATATTCATCAATGAGCCATGGACAATTACCTGTAGGAATAATTTCAGAATTGAGTTAATGCCCTAAGGTATGGGAGCCATTCCAGATTAACTGGGGTTTGGAGTAGAGGAAAAGCAATGAGCGTTGCGACGCATTGGCTCTCATCCGCCTCCATGATGCATGGCGATCGTCCCGGCCCTTGGCAGAAACGATCTCAATATGCGCCGACAAGCTTGTTGACGAGTTCCGAGGAGGTCGATGCTGCAAACTTACGCATCAGGCTGGCCCGATGCATCTCCACCGTCCGCGGACTAAGGTCGATGAGGCGCGCGATGACCTTGCTGGTTTTACCCTCGACCAGCAGCGCAGCGATCTCGCGCTCGCGCGGCGTCAGCTGGGCCGATACCGGGCGCTTCTCGCTCAAGTCTTCGAAGGTCCACACGCCTGCACCCAGCGGCTGTGCCGGATCGAGCGCGCGCCCCGTAACGTGGCACCAGAACAGTTCGCCGTTAGCACGGCGCATGATGCGCTCGTCCGAATAGCGCGCCTTTGCGTTCATGATTGGCACGATGCGGTCGCCAGTGCGCAAGAACTCGTCCATCGTTGGGTAGAGCACGCTGAACGACTGCCCTTGCAGCTCGCTCGGTGAATGGCCGAACATTGCCGCCAGGGCCAGGTTGGACGACTGGATCACCCGGTCCACGGACACGCACATCCCGACCGGCGCGTACTGGAAGATCACCTCGTAATCGATGTTGGAGGCTGTTGTCATCTGATCTGGATCGACTGCTCGGTTCATGGACGGGGCGGGCCGTAGTTCTACGGTATTGTTATTCAGTACAGCGTATTTTATGCTGAGACTCTACTCTGTAGTACAGAAGAGCTTTCGCTTAACCTATTCAAGGGACGAGTATGAACAAAGTGTATCCTGATGCGAAGTCGGCGCTGGCCGGCATCGTTGCAGACGGCCAGACCATCGCCGTGGGCGGCTTCGGCCTGTGCGGCATTCCGGAGGCGCTGATCGCGGCGCTGCGCGATTCCGGCGTCAAGAACCTGACGGCGATTTCGAACAATGCCGGCGTGGACGGCTTCGGCCTGGGCCAGCTGCTGGAAACCCGCCAGATCAAGAAGATGATCTCGTCCTACGTCGGCGAAAACAAGGAATTCGCACGCCAGTTCCTGGCCGGCGAACTCGAACTCGAATTCACCCCGCAGGGCACGCTGGCCGAGAAGCTGCGCGCCGGCGGCGCCGGCATCCCGGCCTTCTACACCAAGACCGGCTTTGGCACCATCGTCGCCGACGGCAAGGAAACCCGCGAATTCGACGGCGAGCACTACGTGATGGAACGTGCGCTGCTGCCGGACGTCTCCCTGGTCAAGGCATGGAAGGCCGACAAGGCCGGCAATCTCCTGTACCGCAAGACGGCGCGCAACTTCAACCCGAACGTGGCCACTGCCGGCAAGGTCTGCATCGTGGAAGTCGAGGAACTGGTCGAGATCGGCGAGATCGATCCGGACCAGGTGCACACCCCGAGCATCTTCGTGCACCGCATCGTCCACAACCCGGCGCCGGAAAAGCGCATCGAACAGCGCACCGTGCGCGCGAACTAACGCGCTTTTTGCGAACACTGGAGACAGAACATGGCTTGGACTCGTGATGAAATGGCCGCGCGCGCGGCGAAGGAACTGCAGGATGGTTTCTATGTGAACCTGGGCATCGGCCTGCCGACCCTGGTGGCGAACTACGTCCCCAACGATATCGAGGTCTTCCTGCAGTCGGAAAACGGCTTGCTGGGCATCGGCCCCTTCCCGACGGAAGCGGAAGTCGACGCCGACCTGATCAACGCCGGCAAGCAGACCGTGACCGCACTGCCGGGCGCTGCCTACTTCAGCTCGGCCGATTCCTTCGGCATGATCCGCGGCGGCAAGATCAACCTGGCGATCCTGGGCGCGATGCAGGTGTCCGAGCGTGGCGACCTGGCCAACTGGATGATCCCGGGCAAGATGGTCAAGGGCATGGGCGGGGCGATGGACCTGGTGGCCGGCGTCAAGCGCGTGGTCGTCGTGATGGAACACGTCGCCACCGCCAAGGACGGCTCGACCTCGCACAAGATCCTCAAGAAATGCGACCTGCCGCTGACCGGCGTGGGCGTGGTGGACCGCATCATCACCGACCTGGGCGTCCTGGATGTTACCGACACCGGCCTCAAGCTGGTGGAGCTGGCGCCCGGCGTCGGCAAGGACGAGGTGCTGAGCGCGACCGGCTGCGAGCTGGACGTGTCGGCGGTGTAAACGAACAAGGCGGCTTGCGCCGCCCATGGGTCGATCCAACAGCCCGGCGAGCGTCCTTGCCGGGCTGTTTCTTTCAGCTTACTCCAGGGTCCAGACGTACTGCACCGCAGCCCAGGCCTCGACCGGCTTGCCCGTGGTGGTGGCCGGCTTGAAGCTGCACTTTGTCAGCGCGGTGTGCGCCGCCTCGTCGAGCGCCACATGACCGGAGGATTTCGTGACTTTCGAGTCTTTCACCGAGCCGTTCTTCGCCACCAGGAAGCCCAGGGTGACGGTACCGGTATGCTGCTGCTTGACCGATTCGGCCGGGTATTCGGGACGCTTGCAAGACTCGAAGTTGGCGATGGCCTGCTTTTCCGGCTCCGCCAGCTTGCTCGCCGGCGCCGCATGCGCGAACACCGCGGCGCTCATTGCCGCCAGGCCCAATACGGGAATGGCCGCCTTCCAGTTCAGCGCTTGCGTATCGGGACGAACCAATCGTTTGATGCGTGACATAAGATCTCCTCCGTTGGCCGCCTGGGCCAGGTGGTGGGTGGAAAACTGGAGTTTCTCCAGCTCGGAAAGGGCCAGGGCCAGGCGCCGCGGTTCGCCCAGTTGCCTTGCCGCGAAATCGTCGGCGATCTGTTCCCGTTCGACGCGGATACGTCCCGAGATCCACCAGACCGCCGGGTGGTAGAAGAACAGGGTCTCGACCAGGCTCTGGCCGAGGTTGACCAGGTAGTCGTGGCGCTTGATGTGGGCCAGCTCGTGCGCCAGCAGCGCTTCCAGCAGGGGCGCAGGCATGCCGGACACCAGCGTGGCGGGGACCAGCACGACGGGACGCCACCAGCCGGCCGTGACCGGGCTGCCGAGGCTTTCCACGATGCGCAGGCGCACCGCGCGGTCGATGCCGAACTGCGCCGCCATGCGCTCGACACGCGCCTGCCAGGCCGGGTCGATGCGCTCCTGGGCCGCGGCGCGGCCGATCCAGAGCAGGCCGGCCACCATCCGCAGGCTCATCGCGAGGGCGCATACGGCCCAGGTGCCGACGATCCAGGTCAGCTGGTCGGCGAGCAGGGCGGCCCAGCCATCGTCGACCGGTGAAGCGGCCACCAGCCCGGCGGCGAAGAGCACCATCGCATCGCCGCCCGACCCGCTGCCGCCGAGCAGGCGCAGCGCGAGTTCGGTGGCGGGCCAGGCCAGGCAGAGGAACAGGCCGCTGCAGGCGGCCAGGTAGCGCGATTCCGGCCGCGCATTGCGCACCAGGGTCAGGAGTACGGCGGTGGCGCAGCCGATCAGCGCGCCCTGCCACAGGAAGTGGACCAGGGTCCAGCCGACGCTGGCGACGAGGTCGGCGGCGCTCATTGCTTGTCCCCCGGCTTGTCTTCACGGAGCAACTGCTCGATCTCGTCGCGTTCCTTCTTCGAGATGCCACTCTTGAGCGCGGCCAGCACCAGCGCCTTGGCCGAACCGGCGAAGGCACGCTGCATCAGGTCTTTGAGCAGATTGGTCTCGACCGAATCCTGGGGATGGGCCGGGGTGTAGACGTGCGAACGTTCGCTCTCGTCGCGCACCAGCAGGCCCTTGCCGTGCATGATCTGCATGAGGCGCAGCACGGTGGCATAGGTGACCTCGGGCTTGGTCTTCTGCATTTTCTGGTGCACCTGCCTGGCGGTGCCGGAGGCCATCGGCCAGAGCACCTGCAGCAGTTCGAGTTCGGCCGGGGTCGGCTTTGGGGTATCGGGCTTGCGTGGCATGAGCGTCCTCATAAGTATTGGCAGTTCTAGAATAGTCTGTCTAGACAGTGGTGTCTACAGTTTTCTGCTAGGCGTGCGCAAATTATTTGCTAGGCTGAGGTCATTTCAGATTGCATACTGCGCCCCGTAGAGACGAAAAAAAACCGCATCCGTAGATGCGGTTTGCCGTGAGCAGGAAGTACTTACGCGGCGGCGCGCACCGGCTCCAGGTCCTTCTCGCCATCGACCGGCACGCGGCCGTTCAGCACGGCATCCATGCGCTCGGTGTCGAGTTCCTTTTCCCACTTCGACACCACCACGGTGGCCACGCCGTTGCCGATGAAGTTGGTCAGGGCGCGGGCTTCGCTCATGAAGCGGTCGATGCCGAGGATCAGGGCCATGCCGGCCACCGGGATGGTCGGAACCACCGCCAGCGTCGCCGCCAGGGTGATGAAGCCGGCGCCGGTGATGCCCGATGCGCCCTTCGAGGTCAGCATCGCCACCGCCAGGATGGTCAGTTCCTGCATCAGGGTCAGCTCGGTGTTGGTGGCCTGGGCCACGAACAGGGCAGCCATCGTCATGTAGATGTTGGTGCCGTCCAGGTTGAACGAGTAGCCGGTCGGGACCACCAGGCCGACCACCGGCTTGGAGCAGCCGAGGCGTTCCAGCTTGCGCATCAGGGCCGGCAGGGCGCTTTCCGACGAGCTGGTGCCGAGCACGATCAGCAGTTCTTCCTTGATGTACTTGATGAAGCGGAAGATCGAGAAGCCGGTGTACTTCGCGATGGCGCCCAGCACCACGACCACGAACAGGAAGCAGGTCAGGTAGAAGGAACCCATCAGCTTGGCCAGCGGCAGCAGCGAATCGACGCCGTACTTACCGATGGTGAAGGCCATCGCGCCAAAGGCGCCGATCGGGGCGGCCTTCATGACGATGTTTACGACGCCGAAGATGGCGTGCGAGAAGTCGTCGATCATCTTGGTCACCGGGCGGCCGCGCTCGCCCATCATCGACAGCGAGAAGCCGAACAGCAGCGCGATCAGCAGCACCTGCAGGATGTCGCCCTTGGCGAAGGCATCCACGAAGGTGTTCGGGATGATGTTCATGATGAAGTCGGTCGTGGTCTGGCTTTGCGCCTTCTCGGTGTACTTGGCGATCGAGGAGGCGTCGAGGTGTGCGACGTCGACGTTGAAGCCGGCGCCCGGCTTGAGGACGTTGGCGACCACCAGGCCGATGGCCAGCGCGAAGGTCGACACGACCTCGAAGTAGAGCAGGGCCTTGCCGCCGACCCGGCCGATCTTCTTCATGTCCTGCATGCCGGCGATGCCGGCGACGACGGTACAGAAGATCACCGGGGCGATGATCATCTTGATCAGTTTGATGAAGCCGTCTCCCAATGGCTTCATCTTGGCGCCCAGTTCAGGATAGAACACCCCGAGCAACACGCCGAGCACGATGGCGATCAGCACCTGGACATACAGGATCTTGTAAAAAGGCTTTTTCATGGCAACGCTTCTTGGAGAAGTTTGTGGTGTTGCCATCTTGTCGGAAGCGGACCGCCTTATCTATTGTGGATATCCGCAGGCCTTATATCTTGTTATGCCTTATGCCAATTCTGTATAGCGTGCTATTTCCGGAACACCTCGCCGCCCTTCATCACGAAGCCCACCTTGGCCGCTGCCCCGATGTCCTCGGTCGGATCTCCATCGACCGCCACCACGGTCGCCGCCCGCATCGCCATGCGGATGGCGTCGTCGCTGCTGGCATGCACCGCGACCTGGGTGCAGGTCGATCATGCCGGGGGTGAGGGTCTTGCCGGGGAGGTCGATGCGCTCGGCGTCCGCGGGGACCGTTAGTGTTTCAACGGGACCGACGGCCTCGATGCGGCCTTTCGAGACCAGCACCGCCCAGCCGTTCTTCGGCGATCCCTCGCCGGTCCAGACGCGGTCGGCGGTGAGGAGGACAGGGCGAGGATGGCCAGGGCGAGTGCCCTGGTGGTGCGTTGCATGCAGTGTCCCGTTATTGTAGGTAGGTGAACGCTATCTTTCCAGGTCCCCCAGCGACTGCTCGATCCCCAAGCGGTCGGCCAGGGTCTCGAGGATGTCGTTCGAGACCTGGGGCTGGCCGGCCGCGAGCACCACCCGCGCCAGGTCGAGGCAGGCGTCCTGCAAGGCGGCTTCGTCGAGGCGCTGTGTCATCGTGGCCTTATTGCGCGGCCCAGCCGCCGTCCATGTTCCAGGCCACGCCGCGCACCTGGTCGCCGGCCGGGCTGCAGAAGAACACGGCCAGCGCACCCAGTTCCGCCGGGGTCACGAATTCGCCCGAGGGCTGCTTCTCGGCCAGCAGGGCCTTGCGCGCCGCATCGTTGCTCAGGCCGTCGCGCGCGGCGCGGTCGTCCACCTGCTTCTGCACCAGCGGCGTCAAGACCCAGCCCGGGCAGATCGCGTTGCAGGTGACGCCGGTGGTTGCCAGCTCCAGCGCGGTGACCTTGGTGAAGCCGACCAGGCCGTGCTTGGCCGCGACATAGGCCGACTTGCCGGCCGAGCCCACCAGGCCGTGCACCGAGGCCAGATTGATGATGCGTCCCCAGTTCTTCTGCTTCATGCCGGGCAGGGCCAGGCGGGTGGTGTGGAAGGCCGAGGTCAGGTTGATCGCGATGATCGCGTCCCATTTCTCGGGCGGGAACTCGTCCACGGTCGCCACGTGCTGGATGCCCGCGTTGTTGACCAGGATGTCGACGCCGCCGAACTTGTCGGCAGCAAAACGCATCATCGCCTCGATCTCGGCCGGCTTGCTCATGTCGGCGTTATGGTAGGCGGTCTGGACACCGAACTCGCTGCCGACGTCCGTGTAGAGCTTCTCGATCTGCTGGGCGTCGCCGAAGCCGTTGAAGACGATATTCGCGCCCTGTTCCGCCAGCGAACGGGCGATGCCGAGGCCGATGCCCGAGGTCGAACCGGTGACGAGTGCTGTTTTACCACTGAGCATATTCGATTTCATTGCGTCCTCTAGTTTGGGGGGGGAATGGGGTTGCTTCCTCAGAATTGGTAGAATTCTAATCGCAACGCCCGGTAAAATGGCGCGTTGGGATAGTAGAACGGACAATATTGCCATGACGGAGCAGGGGATGAGCGAAGCCAGATTAAAAAGCGTGCAGTGCAGCTCTCCCGCCGGCTTGCACCGGATGGCCTACAAGGAGTGGGGCGACCCGCTCAACCCGAAGGTGCTGGTCTGCGTGCACGGCGTCACCCGCGTGGCGGACGACTTCGATGGGCTGGCGCGCGTCCTGTGCGACGACTACCGCGTGGTCTGCCCGGACGTGGTCGGTCGCGGCCGCTCGGGCCGCCTGCGCGATCCCGAGTACTACACGGTGCCGCAGTATGTGGCCGACATGGTTACCCTGGTCGCCCGCGTCACCCAGGACGACGCACTGGGGGTGCACTGGTTCGGCACCTCGATGGGCGGCCTGATCGGCATGATGCTGGCCTCGCTCGAGGACAGCCCGGTGCGCAAGCTGGTGCTCAACGATATCGGACCGGTGCTCGACCAGGGGGCGATCGCCCGCATCGGCGAGTACATCGGCCAGGACATCCGCTTCCCCGATTTCGATACCGGCGCCGCCTATGTGCGCGCGGTGTCGACCTCCTTCGGGCCGCACACCGAGGAAGAATGGTTCAAGCTGGCGAACGACGTGCTGCGCCAGGACCCGGACGGCCAGTGGGTGCGCCACTACGACCTCGGCCTGGCCCAGCCCTTCCGCGCCATCACGCCGGAGCGCGCGGCCGGCGACCAGGCGGCCCTGTGGTCGGCCTGGGACGCGATCCGCTGCCCGACCCTGCTGGTGCGCGGCGAGCAGTCCGACCTGCTGTCGCGCGAGACGGCCCAGGAGATGTGCACGCGCGGGCCGAAGCCGCGGCTGGTCGAGATCCCGGGCGTCGGCCACGCGCCCACCTTCGTCCGGCCCGAGCAGATCGCGATCGCACGAGAATTTTTAATCGGCGGAGAATGAAGATTTCCGCCACCTTACCTGAGAAAGCAGTCATGGAAATCAAACGACTCCACGTGGGCAAGCGCCTCTCCGAAATCGCCATCCACAACGGCACCGTCTACCTGGCCGGCCAGATCGCCGAAGACACCACCCAGGGCATCGAAGGCCAGATGCGCGAGGTGCTGGCCCACGTCGACCGCCTGCTGGGCGAAGCCGGCAGCGACAAGTCCTGCGTCCTGATGTGCCAGATCTTCATCGCCGACATGGGCCTGTTCGCCGGCATGAACACGGTCTGGGACGAGTGGGTCGCACAGGGGCACACCCCGCCGCGTGCCACCGTGGAAGCCAAGCTGGCCAACCCTGCATGCCTGGTCGAGGTCTGCATCACCGCCGCACTGCGCTAAGCACCTAGATGGTATCAACCGCTCTACTGGGTGACGCCACCACCCAGCTGGTCCAGGGACTCAGCGTGGAGGATTGCGCGCGGGTCCAGGGCGCGCTCGACTACGCCGCCGGCATGTACGGCGAGCGCTGCGCCGCCACCGGCCAGAACGCCTTCGAGTTCTCGCTCGGCGTGGCCGGCACGCTCTCCTACCTGCGCACCGACGCCGAGACCCGCATCGCCGGCCTGCTGTTCGAGCTGGCGATGATGGAACCGGCGGTGGCCGGCTCGCTCGAGGATCGCTTCGGCAAGGAAGTGTCGGACCTGGTGCAGGGCGTCTACCAGCTGGTCAAGCTGCGCGACCTCACGGCCGGCAAGGAGCAGGTCGCAGGTGTGAAAAATGCGGGCAAAAACGCCGCCCAGCAGGCCGCCGCCCAGGTGGAAACCCTGCGCAAGATGCTGCTGGCGATGGCCTCGGACATGCGCGTGGTGCTGATGCGCCTGGCCTCCTGCGCCGCCAGCCTGCGCTGGTTCTCCGAGCAGAAGCGCTTCGACGAGGTCACCCGCGCCTACGGCCGCGAGGTGCTCGACTTCTATGCGCCGCTGGCCAACCGGCTCGGCATCTGGCAGCTGAAGTGGGAGCTGGAAGACCTCTCCTTCCGCTTCATCGAGCCGGATACCTACAAGCGCATCGCCAAGATGCTCGAAGAGAAGCGCATGCAGCGCGAAGGCTTCGTCGAGGCCTCGATCAGCCGCCTGCAGACCGAGCTGCATGATGCCGGCATCAAGGCCGAGGTCTCGGGCCGGCCGAAACACATCTACAGCATCTGGAACAAGATGCGCGGCAAGGAGCTTGACTTCTCGTCCCTGTACGACGTGCGCGCCTTCCGCGTGATCGTCCCGGACGTCAAGACCTGCTACACGGTGCTCGGCATCGTCCACAACATCTGGACCCCGATCCCGAAGGAATTCGACGACTACATCTCGCGCCCCAAGCCGAACGGCTACCAGTCTTTGCACACGGTCGTCACCGCCGAGGACGGGCGGCCGCTGGAAGTGCAGATCCGCACCCAGGAAATGCACAACTTCGCCGAGTACGGCATCGCCGCGCACTGGCGCTACAAGGAAGAGGGCGGGTCGAACTTCAAGAGCCAGAAGTACGACGAGAAGATCGCCTGGCTGCGCCAGCTGCTGGCCTGGAAGAGCGACGTCGCCGACGTGGTCACGGGCCAGGAAGACCTGCAGAAGGAATGGGTCGAGAAGCTCAAGGCCACCACGCTGGACGACCGCATCTTCGTGCTGACGCCGCAGGCGCGGGTGCTCGAGCTGCCGCAGGGCGCGACCCCGATCGACTTCGCCTACCACCTGCACAGCGAGGTGGGGCACCGCTGCCGCGGCGCCAAGATCGACGGCGTGATGGTGCCGCTGAACACGCCGCTGAAGAACGGCCAGACCTGCGAGATCATCACGGCCAAGGGCCCGGCCGGCAGCCAGGGGCCGTCGCGCGACTGGCTCAGCCCCGGCTATACGGTCAGCAGCCGCACCAGGTCGAAGATTCGCGCGTGGTTCCACGCGATGGAGCAGGCCGAGACCCTGGCCCAGGGCCGGACCCTGGTCGAGAAATCGCTGCAGCGCGAGGGCAAGACCGCGGTCAACCTGGAAGCGCTGGCGCACAAGCTGGGGTTTGCCAAGGTCGATGAACTGTTCATCCAGGTCGGCAAGGAGAAGTTCAGCCTGCGCCACGTGGAAGCTGCCCTGCACGACACGCCGGAAGCGCCGCCGCCCGTCGACGAGGCGGTGGTCAACAAGAGCCGCGCCTCGAGCGTGGAGCAGGGCGCCAAGTCGGGCGTGCTGGTGGTCGGCACCGAGGGCCTGATGACGATGCTGGCCAAGTGCTGCAAGCCGGCGCCGCCGGACCCGATCTGCGGCTTCGTCACGCGCGGCAAGGGCGTCTCGATCCACCGCCTCAGCTGCAAGAACTTCGCCGAGATGCGCGCCAAGGCGCCGGAACGGGTGATCCAGACCGAATGGGGTTCGGCCGGGCTGGAAACGGTGTATCCGGTCGACCTGTTCATCCTGGCGATGGACCGGCAAGGGCTGCTGCGCGATATCTCGGACGTGTTCATGCGCGAGAAGATCAATGTGATCGGGGTGAACACCCAGAGCGCCAAGGGACAGGCGCGGATGGTGTTCACGGCGGAGATCGGATCGACCGGGCAGCTGCAGAAGGCGCTGGGGGCGATCGCGGAAGTGAAGGGGGTGATGGAGGCGCGGCGGCAGTAAGGAAGCGCCGCTTCGTATCAATTCGATACAAAAACCGAGCAAACTCATCAAAATTTGTATCATATTGACACCATGCGCCGAACCCTGAACCTCTACGCCAGACCCAGCCTGTGGGGCCTCGCCTTCGCACGCTACCTGCGCAGCTGGTGGTACATGGTGCACCTGGGCGCAATCGCCATCGTGATGGCCCTCTCGCCCTCGACCTACAACCGCGAGAACCGCCTGGCCGCCGCCCGCCACATCTACGCCAGCGCCTGGCAGGTGCTGCCCTGGTTTGGGCTGGCATCGAGCCTGATCAGCCTCGTCATCATCCGCATCGTGCTGGTAACGGCCAAGAGCTACGGCCTGTCGCACTTCGCGCTCGAGATGGTGGTGCGGGTGCTGGTGCTGGAGCTGATTCCCCTGAGCGCCGCGATGTTCGTGGCCCTGCGCGCCAGCATGGCCTTCGACGCCTCGGCCCTCGGCCTGGCGCGCGCCGGCATGTCGGCGCAGGCCGCCAACGACGAGGCGCTGCGCCGCATGCGGCGCGACATGGTGCCGCAGCTGCTGGCGAATGCCTTCGGGGTGCTCAGCCTGGCGATGGTCACCAGCGTCATCGTGCTGGCGCTGGCCTACCTGAACGTGTATGGGCTGTCGCCCTGGGGCATGTCCGACTACACCCGCACCGTCGGCCGCGTGTTTTCGCCGGCGGTGACCATCGGCTTCGTGCTCAAGACGGTGTTGTTCGGACTGGCCGTGGCCCTGATCCCGCTAGCGGCCATCCTCGAGCTGCAGCGCTATCCGCGCCGCGTCAACGTCACCGTGCAGCCGGGCGCGCTGCGCCTGCTGTTCGTGCTGCTGGTGATCGAAGCCGCCTCGCTCGCACTCAAATACATTTAAAAGAAGAATAGGACGACATGACCGAACCCTTGCCGGACGAACCGAAACACGTCGAACTCAAGGCAATGATCCTGCTGGTGGCGATCGGCATCCTGGTCGCCGCCTTCATCGGCTACGTGATGCACGCGCGCGGCGTGTTCGAGCCGACCCAGCGCCTGGTACTGGAGACCGACGATTCGTCCGGCGTCATTCCCGGCATGGACATGACGTTTGCCGGCTTCCCGATCGGGCGCGTCAGCCAGGTCGAGCTCTCACCCGAGGGCAAGGTGCGGATCCTGGTCGACGTGCAGAGCAAGGACGCCAAGTGGCTGCGCACCTCGAGCGTGTTCACGCTGGAGTCGAGCATCGTCGGCGAGACCCGGCTGCGCGCCTTCACCGGCCTGCTGAACGACCCGCCGCTGCCGCCGGGCGCCACCCGCCAGGTGCTGCGCGGCGACGCCACCGCCGAGATCCCGCGCATCGTCGCCACCGCCAGGGCGCTGCTGGAAAACCTCGAGACGATGACGGCGACCGGCTCGGACATCAATGCCAGCCTGGCCAACATCAATTCCGTCACCGGCCGCATGTCGGGCCCGGCCGGGGTGCTGGGCGGGGTGATGGGCGGCGATGCCGAGGCGCGCAAGCTGCGCGAGGCGCTGGATCGCATCAATTCCCTGCTGGGCAAGACCGAGCAGCGGGTCTACGGCAAGGACGGGGTCATGGATGACGCCCAGGTCGCGATCCGGCAGCTGCACGTGGTGCTGCAGGATGCCAGCACCACGCTCAAGAAGGTGGACGCGGTGCTGGTCGAGGCCCAGGCCGTCGGCGCCAACGCACGCGTGGCCACGCAAGACCTGGGCGCGCTGCGCGGCGAAGTCGACGCCAGCCTGCGCAAGGTGAACCGCCTGGTCGACGAGATCAACCGCAAATGGCCCTTCGCCCGCAGCAACCAGGAGATCAAGCTTCCATGAGAATCTGCGCTTTCCTTGCCGTGGCAATGCTCGCCGCTTGCGCCGGCAAACCGCTGCCGCCCGACTGGCAGGCCGACGCCAAGGGCGCCCTCGACGGCTCCGTCGACGACTACCTGCAGGGGCACACGGCCGCCGCAGCCGCCGGCTTCCGCAGCGCGCGCACGGCCACCACCAGCACCGGCCGGCCCGACTACGTGGCCCAGGTCGAACTGGTGCGCTGCGCGGCCCGCGTGGCCAGTCTCGATTTCGACGATTGTCCGGGCTACGCGGCCCTGGCACAGGAGGCGACGCCCGAACAGCGCGCCTATGCCGATTATCTGTATGGCCGATGGGAAGGTTTGAACGGGGCGCTGCTGCCCGAGCAGCACCGTCCCGTGCTCGCCACCGGCCAGGTCGCCGGCGTGGCCGATCCGCTGGCGCGCCTGGTGGCGGCCGGAGCCGCGTTCAAGGCCGGCCGCATCACGCCGGAAAGCATGGCGCAGGCGATCGACACGGCGTCGAACCAGGGCTGGCGCCGCCCCCTGCTGGCCTGGCTGGGCGTGCAGGCGCAGCGCGCCGAGGCGGCCGGCGATGCGCAGGAAGTCCAGCGCATCCGGCGCCGGATCGCGCTGGCCTCAGGACAGGGCTGAGTTCAGGACCAGCGGCGCAGCTGCCAACTTCGTCCTGATTTTTGTATCCAATGCGCGACAGTGCGCAGTGCGCTTTCGGGTGTAAACATCGGGTGCCGCTGCAGTTTCCGATGCACAATGCATGCTCCAGCCCCGACACGGATTCCCATGAGCGCCCCCATTTCCGCCTCCCAGCCGCTCGCCTGCGACGATCCCGGCGTGTATCGCACCCTGCTGGAATCGACCAAAGCGATTCCCTGGCGAATCGACTGGGCCACGATGCGCTTCACCTACATCGGCCCGCAAATCGAAGAACTGCTCGGCTGGAGCCCGTCCAGCTGGACCTCGGTCAGCGACTGGGCCGAGCGTATCCATGAAGAAGACCGCCAGAAGACGGTCGACTTCTGCGTCGCCCAGTCGCAGCAGGGCGTGGACCACGAAGCCGATTACCGGGCGCTGACGCGCGACGGCGAGCAGGTCTGGATCCGCGACGTGGTGCACGTGGTGCGGCGCGCCGACGGCAGCGTCGACTCCCTGGTCGGCTTCATGTTCGACATCACGGCGCGCAAGCAGGCGGAGGACAAGATCCTGCAACTGCAGCGCGAACTCGAAGTGCTGTCCTATCGCGACAGCCTCACCGGCGTGGCCAACCGCCGCATGTTCGACACCCTGTATCCGGTCGAATGGGCCAAGGCGCGCGCCGGCGGCGAGCCCCTGTCGCTGCTGGTGATCGACATCGACTACTTCAAGCAATACAACGACCACTACGGCCATGTGCAGGGCGACGAGTGCCTGCGCCGGGTCGCCGCCGTGCTGGATGCGGGCGCCGCCCGCACGCGCGACCTGTGTGCCCGTTTCGGCGGCGAGGAATTCGTGCTGCTGCTGCCGGCGACGGACGAGGAGGCCGCCCGCAACATCGCGGAACGCTGCCGCAAGCTGCTGGCGCAGAAAGAGCTTCCGCATGCGCGCTCGGGCGTCGGGCGCCTGGTCACGGCCAGCATCGGGGTCGGGACCATCGTTCCGGGCGCCGGCGACGATCCCGAGGTCTTCCTGGACCGGATCGATCGCCGCCTGTACCAGGCCAAGTCGGCGGGGCGCGACCGGATCTGCGACGTCGAAGCCTGAGGGCGGCGTTCAATCGCCCTGGCTTGCCGGAGCCTGGCGCAGCGCCCAGGGAAGCGTGTTGTGGATGGTGGTCGCCGCCAGCGCCGCCTGGCCGGTGGCCACCGCGATCTGGTTCAGCCCGCGGGTGACGTCGCCGATCGCGAACAGGCCCGGGACCGATGTGCGGCAATGGTCGTCCACCAGCAGCTTGCGGCACTCCACGGTCTCGGCGCCGAGGGCGCTGGCCAGGTCGGAGCGCGCGTTCTCGCCCAGCATCGGGTAGAACACGTCGCAGGGATGGTCCGCGCCATCCTTCGTGTGCAGGATGGGCTTCATGTCCTCGCTCATCGTCACGCCGGCCAGCGGCGAGTCGATGTAGCGCACGTTCGCGGCCGCCAGGCGCTGGCGGTCCTCGTCGTTCAGGGTGGACACCGGGCCGCGTTCGAACAGCAGCACGTCGGCGCTGAAGGTGCGCATGAACAGGGCATGGCCGACCGGGTTGACCTCGGAGGTGACCACGCCGATGCGCTTGTCGATCACGTCCCAGCCGTCGCAGACCGGGCACAGGCGTACGGCGCCGCAGCGCACCGCCTCGTCCCAGCGCTCGACCGGCATGCCGGCGTCGGCCACGCCGGTGGCCAGCAAGACCGTGTGCGCCCGCACCTGGCAGGCCACGCCACCGTCGAGTGCGGCATAGTCGCCGACGAACAGCCCATCTTCCAGGCGCAGGTCGAGGATCTCGCCCGCCATCACGCTGCCGCCGTAGTTGGCGAGCTGGGCGCGCAGGTTCCCGAGCAGCTCGACGCCGTTGATCCCGTCCGGGAAGCCGGGGTAGTTGTGGGAGACGGGAATCCAGGACAGGCGGCTGTTGCCCTTGTCGACCAGGGCGATGTGCCGGGTGAAGCGGCGCAGGTAGATGCCGGCGGTCAGCCCGGCCGGGCCGCCGCCGATGATGAGGGTGTCGAAAACCGTGCGTTCGCAATCCATGGGGCGATTATGCGCAGCACGGCAGCAGGACGGGTATCGGCGTGCGGGCCTGCGCCGGGTAAGACCCGGCTTACAGCGATTTTCCGCCGGCCGCTTCCGGCTGCAGGGTCACGTGGTCGATGCCGTGCTTTTCGCGCAGCATGGCGCGTACCGCCGCCAGCACCGCCGGCCACTGTTCGAGGCTGGCGATTTCCAGGTGGCCGATGAGGGCAGGGTGGCCGGGCGACATGTCCCATACGTGCAGGTCGTGCACGTCGAGCACGCCGTCCACGCCCTTCAGGTTGGCGCCGACTTCCAGGTAGTCGATGTCACTCGGCACGCCTTCCATCAGGAAGTGGTAGGACTCGCGCAGGATGCCGCTCGTGGAGCGCAGGATCAGCAGTGCCACGAAGATCGACAGGATCGGGTCGACCCGCACCCAGGTCGGAAAGACATAGATGATGGCGCCGGCCGCGATCGCCGCCAGCGAGCCGAGCAGGTCGCCCAGCACGTTCACCAGCGCCGCCCGGGTATTGATGCTGTGATTGTCGCGCGACAGCACCCAGGCCACCAGCAGGTTGATGCCGGCGCCGATGGCCGCCACCACCAGCACCACGCCGCCCTGCACCGGCTCCGGATGCAGCAGGCGCTGCACCGCTTCCCAGGCGATCCAGGCGACCAGGGCCAGCATGGCCAGGCTGTTCACGAAGGCGGCCAGGGCTTCGGCGCGAACGAAGCCGAAGGAATGGCGGGGCGAGGGCGGGCGCTTGGCGATCGCCTGGGCCAGCAGGGCCAGGCCGAGCGCGGCGGCGTCGGTCACCATGTGGCCGGCGTCGGAGATCAGCGCCAGCGAGTTGGAGATGAAGCCGGTGATGACTTCGATGAGGGCGAACAGCAGGGTCAGGCCGAGCGCCACAGACAGCGCGGCCTGGCTGCGGCCCTCGATCACGTGGGCGTGGCGGGCGTCGCCGTCGAGGTGGGCGTGCAGGTGCTCGTAAGAGGGCTGGGCGGACATGGGGGCGTGATGATTGGAACAAGGCGCTAGTGTAAGCCAAAGGCGTGCCAGGAAACTTTTTCCGTGACAAGCCTTGCCTAAGGCCGATGCACTCCCTATAATGGCGGCATTGGGCGGTTAGTTCAGCTGGTTAGAATACTTGGTCGACATCCAAGGGGTCGCAGATTCGAATTCTGCACCGCCCACCAGAACACACAGCAGTACAGAGTAAGAGCGAGAAAGGCACTGACGGTTATGACACCGCGAACTACGACTTTGTTGTGGGGGAATCGCTAGACGCGGTATGGTGTTCTTTTGCTCAACACACTGAAAACAACGCGCCTAGAGCGCGTTTTTTTTCGTCTCGAGAATTCAGCTTTCAAGATTTTCAACTTTTAGCGGCGCGTGGCGCCACATTGGAGAACAGCATGCTCAACGTTCGACTTCCAGATGGCTCCAGCCGTCAGTTCGACGGTCCCGTCACCGTCGCGCAGGTGGCCCAGAACATCGCGCCGAGCCTGGCCAAGGCCGCGCTCGCCGGCAAGGTCAACGGCAAGGTCGTCGATACTTCTTTCCTGATCGAGGAAGATGCCGACCTGGCGATCGTCACCGACCGTGATGCGGACGGCCTGGAAGTCATCCGCCACTCGACCGCCCACCTGCTTGCGCACGCCGTCAAGGAACTGTTCCCGGAAGCGCAAGTGACCATCGGCCCGGTCATCGAGAACGGCTTCTACTACGATTTCTCGTACAAGCGCCCGTTCACCCCGGACGACCTGGCCGCGATCGAAAAGAAAATGGCCGAACTGGCCAAGAAGGACGAGGCGGTCACCCGCAAGGTGCTGCCGCGCGACGAAGCCGTCGCCTACTTCAAGTCGATCGGCGAAGCGTACAAGGCCGAGATCATCGCCTCGATCCCCGCGAATGAAGACGTGTCGCTGTACGCCCAGGGTGGCTTCACCGACCTGTGCCGCGGCCCGCACGTGCCATCGACCGGCAAGCTGAAGGTCTTCAAGCTGATGAAGCTGGCCGGCGCCTACTGGCGCGGCGATTCGAAGAACGAGATGCTGCAGCGCGTCTACGGTACCGCCTGGGCCAAGAAGGAAGACCAGGAGCAGTACCTGCACATGCTGGAAGAAGCGGAAAAGCGCGACCACAGGAAGATCGGAAAGCAATTAGACCTGTTCCACTTTCAAGATGAAGCCCCGGGCCTGATCTTCTGGCACCCGAAGGGCTGGACCGTCTGGCAGCAGGTCGAGCAGTACATGCGCAAGAAGTACCAGGTCAACGGCTACGACGAAGTCAAGGCGCCGCAGATCCTGGACGTGACCCTGTGGCAGAAGACCGGACACTGGGACAACTATCGTGAAAACATGTTCACCACTGACTCCGAGAACCGTTCCTACGCCCTCAAGCCGATGAACTGCCCGGGCCATGTGCAGATTTATAACTCGGGCATGAAGAGCTACCGCGACCTGCCGCTGCGCTACGGCGAATTCGGCCAGTGCCACCGCAACGAGTCCTCGGGCGCGCTGCACGGCATCATGCGCGTGCGCGGCTTCACCCAGGACGACGGCCACATCTTCTGCACCGAAGAGCAGATCGAGGCCGAAGTGACCGCCTTCCACGCCCAGGCGATGCAGGTCTACGACGACTTCGGCTTCAACAACATCGACGTCAAGCTGGCCCTGAGGCCAAGCAGCCGCATCGGCACCGACGAAGTGTGGGACGAGGCCGAAGAAGCGCTGCGTTCGGCACTGCGCGCCTGCGGCGTGGAATGGACCGAGCTGCCGGGCGAGGGCGCCTTCTACGGCCCGAAGATCGAGTACCACCTGAAGGATAGTCTCGGCCGTCCATGGCAGGTCGGCACCATGCAGGTCGACTTCTCGATGCCGGGCCGCCTCGGCGCCGAGTATGTTGCCGAAGACAACACCCGCAAGGTGCCGGTGATGCTGCACCGTGCGATCGTCGGTTCGATGGAACGTTTCATCGGCATCCTGATCGAAAACTACGCCGGCGCGCTGCCGTTGTGGCTGGCCCCGGTGCAGGTGGCGGTCTTGAATATTTCGGATGCGCAAGCAGATTATGTGAAGCAGGTCGAAGCCAAGCTGCGCGCGGCAGGCATCCGTGTTCACGCTGATTTGCGGAACGAGAAGATTACTTATAAAATTCGCGAGCATTCTGTCCAAAAACTGCCGTACATTCTGGTTGTTGGCGATAAAGAACGTGAAGCAAATACCGTGGCCGTGCGTGCCCGCGGCAATGTCGATCTCGGCGTGATGCCGGTCGATGCGCTCGTGGAGCGCCTGGTGGGCGAAATCGCCGCCAAGGCGAAGTAAGCGTCAAACTACGCTACACTGACGCCGGTCTACTTTCATACTTTCAAAGGAAACAACATAGCTACTGACAAACAGCATCGCATCAACGGCGAAATCACCCATCCCGAAATGCGCCTCAATGGTGTGGAAAACGAACCGCTGGGCATCGTGAGCCTGGCGGAAGCGTTCCGCATGGCCGAGGAAAAGAACGTCGACCTGGTCGAAATCGCGCCGAACGCGGTGCCGCCGGTCTGCCGCCTGATGGACTACGGCAAGTTCAAGTACTCCGAGCAGAAGAAGGCGCACGAAGCCAAGCTGAAGCAGAAGATCATCCAGGTCAAGGAAGTCAAGTTCCGTCCGGGTACCGATGAAGGCGACTACAGCATCAAGCTGCGCAACCTCATCAAGTTCCTGGAAGAGGGCGACAAGACCAAGATCACGCTGCGCTTCCGCGGCCGCGAAATGGCGCACCAGGACATCGGTATGCGCATGCTCGAGCGCCTGCGCGGCGACCTGGAAGAAGTCGGCCAGGTCGAGCAGTTCCCGAAGCTCGAGGGTCGCCAGATGATCATGATCGTTGCGCCGAAGAAGAAGAAGTAATTTTTCCGCCGTCAGATGAATGGGCCGGACCCGGGTTCCAGCGCAGGCTGGGCCCGGGTCCGGCCTGTGTTCGTTTGTGCGGGCGAATCGGCCGGGACGGCCAAAACCGCTTCCCGCCCCAACCGTTCCCGCCAAACCTGTGCTATCATCTGCGGTTCCTGTTTTTTAAAAGCAGGTTGTAGTCGACAGGGTGTGGCGTCGGCTGCAAGACAAGTGAAAGCAGGCATCCAAGAGCAGCGTTGCCGCCACCTGCAATCCTGTCGTATAGAGGCTGTCCGTAAAAGGGCAGAATACTATGCCAAAAATGAAAACCAAAAGCTCCGCGAAGAAGCGTTTTCGCGTGCGTCCGGGTGGTACCGTCAAGTCGGGTATGGCGTTCAAGCGTCACATCCTGACCAAGAAGACCACCAAGAACAAGCGTCAACTGCGCGGCACCCGTAACATCAATGCGTCCGACGTCCAAAGCGTCTACCGCATGATGCCTTCCGCTTAATCTCACTAATCATCTACAAAGGGAGCTTATATGCCTCGAGTAAAACGTGGGGTTACTGCACGTGCCCGTCACAAGAAGGTCCTTGAACTTGCTAAAGGCTATCGTGGCCGCCGCAGTAAAGTATTCCGTATTGCCAAGCAAGCAGTCATGCGCGCTGGCCAGTACGCATACCGCGACCGCCGCAACAAGAAGCGCGTTTTCCGCGCACTGTGGATCACCCGTATCAACGCGGCATCGCGTTCGCACGGCATGACCTACAGCGCCTTCATGAACGGCCTGAAGAAGTCCGGGATTGAACTGGACCGTAAAGTCCTGGCCGACATGGCTGTGCACGACAAGCCGGCATTCGCCGCGATTGTCACCGCCGCCAAGGCCAAGCTGGCTGCCTGATCAGGCAAGTCTGCTAGCAAGACCAGCGTCCCTGGTAACAGGGACGCAAAAAGAGCGGGGCACGGTGTTACACCTGTGCCCCGTTTTTGATTGTGGCTCCTGCCACCCCCAGACAGGAAAAAAACAAGATGCAATCGCTGGAAGATCTCGTCTCCTCGGCCCAGGCTGACTTCACCGCCGCTGCGGACGCCGCCGCGCTCGAAAATGCAAAAGCAAAATACCTGGGCAAGACCGGGCAAATCACCGACCTGATGAAGGGCCTCGGCAAGCTCGATCCCGACCAGCGCAAGGCGCAGGGCGCCCTGATCAATGCCGCAAAAGAAAAAATCGAAAGCGCCTTGACCGCCCGCCGCGATGCCCTGGCCAATGCCCAGCTCGAAGCCCGCCTGAACCTGGAAGCGATCGACGTGACCCTGCCGGGCCGCGGCCGCGCCAAAGGCGGCATCCACCCGGTGATGCGTACCTGGGAGCGGGTCGAGCAGATCTTCCGCTCGATCGGCTTCGACGTGGCAGACGGTCCCGAGATCGAAACCGACTGGACCAATTTCACTGCACTGAACAGCCCGGAAAACCACCCGGCCCGTTCGATGCAGGACACCTTCTACATCGAAGGCAATGACAGCCTAGGGAAGCCGCTGCTGCTGCGCACCCATACCAGCCCGATGCAGGTGCGCTACGCGCGCACCCACACGCCGCCGATCAAGGTGATCGCGCCGGGCCGCACCTACCGCGTCGACAGCGACGCCACCCACTCGCCGATGTTCCACCAGGTCGAAGGCCTGTGGATCGGCGAAGACATTTCCTTCGCCGACCTCAAGGGCGTCTACCTGAACTTCGTCAAGGCCTTCTTCGAGACCGACGACCTGCAGGTGCGCTTCCGTCCGTCCTACTTCCCGTTCACCGAACCATCGGCCGAAATCGACATCGCCTTCGGCTCCGGTCCGCTCAAGGGCCGCTGGCTCGAGGTGTCGGGCGCCGGCCAGGTCCACCCGACCGTGGTGCGCAACTTCGGCCTGGACCCGGAAAAGTTCATCGGTTTCGCGTTCGGCTCCGGCCTCGAGCGCCTGACCATGCTGCGTTATGGGATCAACGACCTGCGCCTGTTCTATGAAGGCGATCTGCGTTTCCTGAAGCAGTTCAATTGAACCGTCGACCTTAGAAGAAGGCTAAAGAATATGCAATTCTCAGAAAACTGGCTCCGTTCCCTGGTCGATCCGAAGATGTCTTCGGATGAACTGTCCCATCTGCTGACCATGTCCGGCCTGGAAGTCGAGGAAGTCGAAGCGGTCGCGCCGCCGTTCTCGAACGTGGTCGTGGCCGAAGTCAAGGAAGTGGCCAAGCACCCGGACGCCGACCGCCTGAATGTCTGCCAGGTCGATGTCGGCACCGGCACCCTGCTGAACATCGTCTGCGGCGCGCCGAACGTGCGCGCCGGCATGAAGGCGATCTGCGCCAAGGCCGGCGCCGTGCTGCCGCCGGGCGCCGACGGCAAGCCCTTCGAAATCAAGGTCGGCAAGCTGCGCGGCGTCGAGTCGCAGGGCATGATGTGCTCGGCCAAGGAACTCAAGATCAGCGAGGAAAGCAGCGGCCTGATGGAGCTGCCGGCCGATGCGCCGATCGGTACGAGCATCCGCGACTACCTGGGCCTGGACGACCTGAAGTTCACCATCAAGCTGACCCCGAACAAGGCCGACTGCCTGTCGGTGCTGGGCGTGGCGCGCGAAGTGTCGGCCCTGACCGGCACCCCGCTGCACGTGCCGACCACCAAGCAGGTCGCCGTCAACCTCGATGAAACCCTGCCGGTGACGATCTCGGCGCCAGACCTGTGCGGCCGCTTCTCGGGCCGCGTCATTCGCGGCCTGAACGCGCGCGCCGCGACCCCGGACTGGATGAAGCAGCGCCTCGAGCGCAGCGGCCAGCGTTCGGTCTCAAGCCTGGTCGACATCTCGAACTACGTGATGCTGGAAGTCGGCCGTCCTTCGCACGTCTTCGACATGAACAAGATCCACGGCGGCCTGGACGTGCGTTGGGGTAAGAAGGGCGAGACCCTCAAGCTTCTCAACGGCAACACCATCGAAGTCGACGAGTGGGTCGGCGTGATCGCCGACGACAAGGAAATCGAATCGCTGGCCGGCATCATGGGCGGCGATTCCACCGCCGTGACCCTCGACACCACCGACATCTACCTGGAAGCCGCCTTCTGGTGGCCGAACGCGATCCAGGGCCGCGCGCGCAAGTACAACTTCTCGACCGACGCGGCGCACCGCTTCGAGCGCGGCGTCGACTACGCGACCACCGTCGAGCACATCGAGCGCATCACCGCGCTGATCGTCGAGATCTGCGGCACGCCCGATACCAAAGTGGGCCCGGTCGACGACCAGGTCGTGAACCTGCCGCAGCCGAAGGCGGTCGCCATGCGCACCGCGCGCGCCGCCAAGGTGATCGGCGTGCCGCTCACCGACGAGCTGGTGGCCGACATCTTCACCCGCCTGCAGCTGCCGTTCAGCTTCGCTGACGGCGTGTTCCACGTGACTTCGCCGTCCTACCGCTTCGACATCGAGATCGAGGAAGACCTGATCGAGGAAGTGGCGCGCGTCTACGGTTTCGAGAACATTCCGGCGAATCCGCCGGTGGCGCCGAGCGCCATGCTGATCGAGCCGGAAAACACCCGTTCGCTGTTCGCCATCCGCCACCAGCTGGCCGACCTGGGTTACCAGGAAGTGGTCAACATGAGCTTCGTGGAGTCGCAGTGGGAGCAGGACTTCGCCGCCAACAGCGATCCGATCCGCCTGCAGAACCCGATCGCCAGCCAGATGAGCGTGATGCGCTCGAACCTGGTGGGCAGCCTGCTGGCCAACGTGCGCTACAACGTCAACCGCAAGGCCGGCCGCGTGCGCGTGTTCGAAGTCGGCGCCGTCTTCAAGCGCAACAGCGAAGTGCAGGACGGCCCGCTGTCGGTGGCCGGTTTCGAGCAGCCCAAGCACGTCGCCGCCATCGCCTATGGCCCCTCGGTCGACGAGCAGTGGGGCGAGAAGACCCGCGCGGTCGACTTCTTCGACGTCAAGGCCGACCTCGAGGCGCTGTTCGCCCCGCGCGTGCTGCGCTTCGTGAAGGGCGAGCACCCGGCGCTGCATCCGGGCCGCAGCGCCTTCGTCGAGCTCGACGGCAAGCAAATCGGCTTCATCGGCGAACTGCACCCGCGCTGGCTGCAGAAGTACGACCTGCCGCTGGCGCCGGTCCTGTTCGAGGTCGATGCCGAGGCGCTGCGCCAGCGCGCCGTGCCGGTCTACGCCGAGATTTCGAAGTTCCCGGGCGCGACCCGCGACCTCGCGCTGGTGGTGAAGCAGGGGGTGTCGGCGCAGGAAGTGATCGATACTTTCCAGGCCGAGATCGCAGCCAATCCTGGTGGAAAGATCGTGCAAGCCGTTGTTTTGTTTGATGAATACCGCGGCAAGGGCCTGGAGACGGATGAAAAAAGCCTTGCTTTCCGCTTTGGCTTGCAAGATACTCAATCGACGCTGCAGGACGACGCGGTGGACGCCATCATGGCGGCCGTGGCCCGTGCGGCACAAGAAAAAGTCGGCGCAAAGCTGCGTGCATGATGTGGCGAAGGCACCCCATGGGGTGCCTCACATCGTTCCAAAACATCGTTTCTTGAAGGTAGGGCTTCAAAATTAATAACAACGACGTTGACTCGGCCGTGTTCCAGGAAGCACTGGCGGCTGATCTGCATCGCGCAACACAAGTCGCGCGGATGCGGAAGGAAGCAGAGATGGAACTGCCCACCCTGACCAAGGCCGAGCTGGCCGAGCTGCTGTTCGAGCAGGTCGGCCTGAACAAGCGCGAAGCCAAGGACATGGTCGAGACCTTCTTCGACGAGATCCGCAACGCGCTCGAGCGCGGCGAAGCGGTCAAGCTGTCCGGTTTCGGCAACTTCCAGTTGCGCGACAAGCCGCAGCGGCCGGGCCGCAACCCGAAAACCGGGGAAGAGATCCCCATCACGGCGCGCCGCGTCGTGACTTTCCACGCCAGCCAGAAGCTCAAGGGAATGGTCGAGGAGACCAGCCCGCCGAGCAACACGCTGGCCCGTGCTGCCTGAGTGCTAGATGAGCGAACGACCGAACAAGCCTGAACCCATTGTGCTGCCGCCGATCCCGGCGAAGCGCTATTTCACCATCGGTGAAGTGAGCGATTTATGCGGGGTCAAACCGCACGTGCTGCGTTACTGGGAACAGGAATTTACCCAACTAAAGCCGGTCAAACGCCGAGGTAACCGCCGCTATTACCAGCACCACGAAGTGCTGCTGATCCGGCGTATCCGCGAACTGCTCTACGAGCAGGGCTTCACCATCAGCGGTGCGCGCAACCGCCTCGACGGCCGCGGCCACGAGCTGGCCGCGGTACCGGAAGCCGAGCCGATCCCGAGCGTGCCTGTCATCGACATCGAGCACGTACGTGCCGAGCTGATGAACATCCTCGCACTGCTCAGGCAAGGTACGAGCGTCGCCTGACGCCAAGGCCGGCTGCATCGCGCGCGCCGGCTCCGGCGCCGCGTCCCGCGCTTCTTTAAGAGGTTCTTAACTCAGCAAGTGTGCGCTGTTGATGCCGTGCGCCGTAGTGATAGAATGTCACCTGCGGTCATGCTGACATCAACGCATGCAAAGCCGGGGCGTGTGCACGGACCTGGCACTTTCCTGAAAAGGGAAAATATAAGGGAAGACAATGATACGCGTTGCCATTTGTGACGATCACCAAATAGTTCGAGCAGGATTCAAACAGATTTTCTCGTCGTCGGGCGAGTTCGAAGTCGTTGCCGAAGGCGCCACCGGGCGGGAAGCCCTGGATATCGCACGCCGCGAGATTTGCGACGTGCTCCTGCTCGATATCGCCATGCCGGACCAGAGCGGCATCGATATCTTGCGCACCATCCGCCAGGGCCAGCCGAACCTGCCGGTCCTCATCCTGTCCGGTTACCCGGCGCAGCAGTACGCGCTCAACCTGTTCAAGATGGGCGCCAACGGCTACCTGAACAAGGAGTGCGAGGCCGACGAGCTCAAGACCGCCGTGCGTACCGTGTTCCAGGGCCGCCGCTACGTGAGCTCGACCGTGGGCGAACTGCTGGCCCAGAGTTTCGACCGCGACCCGAACACGGCGCTGCACACCGAGCTGTCCGACCGCGAGTTCCAGGTCTTCCTGCGCCTGGCCAAGGGCGCCACCGTGTCCGACATCGGCAATGCGCTGTCGCTGTCGATCAAGACCGTGTCCACCTACCGTACCCGCATCATGGAGAAAATGGGCCTGCAGTCGAACAGCGACCTGACCTATTACGCCATGAAGAACAATCTGCTCGACTGACTGTCTCTGTTCTTACCTCGATGCGCCGCAGGATCCTCATCCTGCGGGGCATTAAAAATTTCCAAACGTTACAAAATATTCCGATTGCGGCGCAACATTTCTGGTTGCGTACAGCCCCGTATACGCGCACACTTGCACGTGCCGACCGTCCAGCACGAACTTCGTCCGGATTTGTCCCGCGCTGCACTGCCGCGCTAACGCGACTATAATCGCGCGGACGGCATAAGTTGCGCGAAAGGAAGCCCATGTATTTTTCCACCGCCTTCGACGGCAAGCGTTTGCGCGGCCTGCCGCTCTCCAAGACCCTGTTGTGCGTGGCCTGCGTGGTCATCCTGGTCATCAACGCGGTTTTCCTGGTACGCAACCTCGACGACCTGCGCTCGGCGAACGCGCTGCAGGCCCAGACCGCCCGCGTTACCGACGAGCTCCAGTACCTGAACCTGCTCGTGACCGATGCCGAAAGCGGCTTGCGCGGCTACTTCCTGTCCGGTTCTGAAATCAATCTCGGCGCGCTGCACGCGGCGCCGCAGCAGATCGACAGCCAGCTGCGCGCGCTCAGCGTGCTGTTGGCCGACAATCCTTCGCAATCCAGGAACCTGGCCCAGCTGCGCAGCCTGGTCCAGCGCAAGCTCGGCCTGATGCACCAGTCGCTCGAGGTCTACCGCCAGGGTGGGCTGGTCGACATCGTCGCCATCTCGGCGGCGACCGACGAGCGCGGCCAGATGGACGAGATCCGCCTGCAGGTCGTGATCATGACGCGCGAGCAGAACGAGCTGCTGGCCACCCGCACCGCCGCCTTCTACGAGCAGACGCGCCGCACGGTGCTGCTCGGCGTCGGCATCAACGCCGCCGCCATCCTGGTGATCCTGCTGTTCCATAACCTGGTGCAGCGCAGCTTCGGCCTGCGCCTGGAGGCCGAGCGCGCGCTGCAGAACACCAACGACAGCCTGGAAGCCGTGGTGGCCGAGCGCACCGAGCAGTTGTCGGTGCTGTCGCGCCACCTGATCCGGGTACAGGAAGAAGAAAAGTCGCGCCTGGCGCGCGAGCTGCACGACGAAATGGGCGCCAACCTGACCGCGATCGGCATGGACATGAGCTCGGTCAGCGAGAAACTCAAGGGCTCGCATCCCGAGCTGGTGGCGATGCTGGCCAGGGCGCGCAAGACCCTGGTCGATACCGTCCAGCTCAAGCGCCGCATCATCGAAAACCTGCGTCCCAGCCTGCTGGACAACATGGGCCTGTCGGCCGCGCTGCAGAGTTATTGCGCCGATTATGCCCGCGTGACCGCGCTCGACTGCGACACCCTGGTCGATGCCGAGGCCGACCGTGCCGGGCCGATGCAGGCGATCGCGCTGTTCCGCATCACCCAGGAAGCCCTGAACAACATCGCCAAGTATGCCAAGGCGCGCACCGTGATCGTCAACCTGACCCGCGAGCCGGACGGCTGGGAACTGGAAATCACCGATGACGGCATCGGCATTCCGCCGGATGCCATGGCCAAGTCGAAGTCGCACGGCCTGCTCGGCATGCGCGAGCGCGCCTTGCTGCTGGGCGGCAGCCTGGACGTGGGACGCGGCGTGAACGGCATCGGCACCTGCGTGCGCGCCTGGATCCCGGCCGCGGCGCCTGGCGGAGAGGGCAACATGCCGGCGGCGCCGCTGCGCGAAACCCTGGAAACAACAACGCCGCCTCTGTTGAAGGAGACGGCGTCGGGTGGTGGATCAGACACCGGCGCAAGGCCGGTGGGTGCTTCTGCAGGAATTAACGCGCCACATCCATGAGCAGGCGGTCGTATTCCGATTTGGCGACCTTGTAGCATTCGCCGGCATACTCTTCCAGGCCGGCGCGGTCGAGCACCGTGATGTTGCCTCGGCGATATTGGATCAGGCCTTCGTCCTGCAGCTTGCCGGCGGCGGCGGTGATGCTTTCGCGGCGCACACCCAGCATGATCGAGATGAGTTCCTGGGTCACTTTCAGCTCGTTGCTGGCCGAACGGTCCAGGCGGTCGAGCAGCCAGCGGCAGAGTTTCTGTTCGATCGAGCTGTGGCGGCCGCCGACGGCGTTCTGGGCCATCTGGGCGAACAGGGCGTTGGTGTAGCGCATCAGCAGCTGGGGCAGGGCGCCGCCCTTGTTGAAGGCGTCACGCAGGAACTGGGTTTTCAGGCGGTAGCCGTAGCCGGCGCTCTGGACCACGGCGCTGCAGGTGGCGCGTTCACCCATGAACAGCGACACGCCGACTGCGCCTTCGTGACCGACCACCGCGATTTCGGTGGTGGCGCCATCTTCCATCACATACAGCAGCGACACGATTGCCGTGGTCGGGAAATACACGTATTCCAATTTGCTGCCATACTCGAACAACTCCTTGCCGAAGGGCAGAGGGACGAGTTCCAGGTGCTCGAACAGGCTTTCCAGGTCTTGGCGGGGCAGGGCGCCAAGCAATTCATTCTGCTGGGTGCCGCTGTAGCTGACAACGGGGCGGGACGCGGCTTTCACAGTCTCACTCGTGGCTGGGAGCTTGTGCTGGGCCTTCTGCGAACCACCAAGTTGAGTGTTGTTCATTTTCTGTCCTCTTATCTCTAACGTGCGTCGGGGGCGATTGTCCGAGGTCTCGTTTTTGTTTCCTCATCGCGATGTGTGTACATTAAAGCTATAGTCCGCTGCCGAACATAAGATTAGCAGTCGCACCTGTGTAGGCTTGGCGCAGGCTGTTTTGTCAGCCCAGTCCTACTAGAGAGATGCGCTTCTGTCATCGCTTTTTCTTCTGCCGGGGAAACGCTTATTTGGCTGGTATGCGGCCGATTCGCGCATAATGTGATTTTCTTCTTCCCCCGACACGACGATGCCCCTACCCCTGCTGCTGGTCGAAGACGACGCCGTGCTGGCCGACGGCCTGGTGCGTACTTTGCAGGCCCGGGACATGCAGGTCGAACTGCTGCGCGACGGCCTCCAAGCCGATGCCCGCCTGCAGGGAAACCAGCCTACCGTCGTGGTGCTGGACATCGGCCTGCCGGGCATCGACGGCTTCGAAGTGCTGCGCCGCCTGCGCGCGCGCGGCGCCACCACCCCGGTGCTGCTGCTGACCGCCCGCGACGCCGTCGAAGACCGGGTCCGCGGCCTGGAAGCCGGCGCCGACGACTACCTCGTGAAACCCTTCGCCAGCGCCGAACTGGTGGCGCGCATCCGTGCGCTGGCGCGCCGCGTGGCGCCGCCGCCGGGCCAGCTCGGCCTGGGCAGCCTCAGCCTCGACAGCAGTACCCGGCGCGCCCGCGTGGGCGAGCGCCCCATCGAGCTGTCGGCGCGCGAATGGGGCGTGCTCGAATACCTGCTGCAGCATGCCGGCCGGGTGGTGTCGAAGCAGCAGATCATCGACGCCATCGCACCCTGGGGCGATGACCTGACCCTCAACGCGGTCGAGGTCTACGTCTCGCGCCTGCGCCTGAAACTCGAGGGCGCCGGCGTGGCCATCCGCACCATCCGCGGCTTCGGCTACCTGCTCGAAGCGGGCGCTTAGGAGAATGGGCAGCATCCGCCTGCGCCTGCTGAAGTGGCTGGTCGCGCCCATCCTCGTATTCAACCTGCTGGCCGCCAGCCTGACCTATCTGCTGGCCTGGACGCCGGCCCAGCTGGCCTTCGACCAGGGCCTGCTCGACGCCGCCGGCGGCCTGGCGGCGCGCCTGCGCCCCGGCAGCCCGGCCATGGGGCTGGACCTGCCGGCCGCCCAGGTGCTGCAGGCCGGCGCGCCGGACCCCAGCTGGTTCGTGGTGCGCGACGGGAAGGGACAGGTGCTGGCCGGCGATCCCGCCTTTCCGCCCCGTCAAGCTCGGGAAGCGGTGCGCGACGACCGCATGCACGGCGAGGCGGTGCGCATCGCCAGCCTGCTGGTGCCGGGGCGTGACGGC
The DNA here is from genome assembly GCF_059685865.1 of Telluria sp. ZB4P36. Lineage (NCBI taxonomy): Bacteria > Pseudomonadati > Pseudomonadota > Betaproteobacteria > Burkholderiales > Oxalobacteraceae > Telluria > Telluria sp. ZB4P36. The sequence continues at coordinate 436,307 of NZ_JCASIE010000002.1, read as the reverse complement.
CCGGTCGAGGTCGGAGTGGCGCGCACCCTGAGCCAGCGCCACCAGGTCCGTTCGGCCATCGTACGCGCCCTGGTGCTGCTCGAAGTACTGTTCAGCCTGGCGCTGGTCGGCCTGGTGTGGTTCTCGGTCGGCAACGGGCTGGCCCCGCTGGCACGCCTGCGCGCCCGTCTCGACGCGCGCGGCAGCCATGACCTGGCGCCGCTCGACGACAGCGGCATGCCGCGCGAACTGGCCCCGCTGGTGGCCGCCTTCAATGCCCTGCTCGGGCGCATCGCGGCCGGTGCCAGGGCCCAGGACGATTTCCGCGCCAACGTCGCCCACCAGCTGCGCACGCCGCTTGCCGGGCTGCGCCTGCAGCTGGAATGGCTGGCGCAGCGCCACCGCGGCGACCCCGAAACCGTCCGCACCGTCGAGCTGTTGTTGCACGCCAACGAACGCATGATCCGCCAGGCCAACCAGCTGCTCTCGCTCGAGCGCGCCGGTCCCGACCGCTTCGAGCAGACCAGGCTGGTGCCGCTCGACCTGTCCGCCGTCGTGGGCGAGTCGGTCCAGGCCTTCGTCGAACAGGCGGTGCGCAAGGACATCGATCTCGGTTTCGAGCTGGCCCCGGCGCCCATCCGCGGCGAGCGCCACATGCTGCGCGACCTGGTCGACAACCTGGTGGACAACGCGCTGCGCTATACCCCGGCGCAGGGCAGGGTCACGGTGCATTGCCGCGCCACGCCGGACGGCGTCCTGTTCGCGGTCGAGGATTCGGGGCCCGGCATCCCGCTTGAGAAGCGGGCCCAGGTGTTCCAGCGTTTCGTGCGCCTGGACCAGCACAGCCAGGGCTCCGGCCTGGGCCTGGCGATCGTGCGCGAGATCGCCGCCGCGCATGGCGCCGGGGTCGAGCTCGGGGAAGGACCGGGGGCAAGCGGACTGCGGGTCGCGGTCCGCTTTCCCCCCGATGGGCCGGCGGCCGCTCAGTCGGCGCCGGAGGTATAGCTGTAGGAACGCTTGCGCTTGGAGCTGATGGCCGGGCGGATGCGCTGCGGCGAAATCGGCACGCTGGCGCCGACCGCGCCGTCCGAACCCTTCTGCACCGCACCGATGACCACTGTGGTGGCCTTGCCGTCGATCGGCACGCCGTTCGCCAGCACCGGTGAAGGCGGCAGGCCGCCGCCCACGAAAGCCGAGGAGCGCTGGCCGCCGCAGGTACCGTTCACGCCGATCGCGCCCGCCGCGTTTAGCAGGTTGACCCAGTAGCCGCGTGCTTCGCCGAGCGTGGTGGAGCAGGTGCCGGCCAGGGGCGGAATCGGGCGGTTGGTGCTGAAGGTCACCATGCCGCCGGCGATCAGGGCCGAGGTCACGACCTGCTCGCCCTGGCCGTTCGCGTTCAGGTCCATGAACCAGCCGCGCAGGGTGCCGGAAGGCAGGACCGGGGCGTTCGAGCAGGTGTTGGTGGAGGTGGCGCTGTAGTTCTCCAGCCCGTCCAGGTTGACCGCCGCCGTGCCCGCGCCGGCCGCCAGGCTGTCCTTGTAGACGTAGAAGCGGTTGGTGACCTCGCCGAACGCATAGTGGCTGGCCAGCGGATGCTCGCGGTCGCCGCTGCCGATCGCCACGTAGACGTGGTCCTGGGCCGGCAGCAGGGCCGGGGCGAACAGGAACTTGCGGCCGCCGCCGGTGGTCTCGGCCACCTTGCGGCTGATCCAGGCATCGCTCAGCAGGGCGACGCGGCTCGCGTTCATGAAGTCGACCCGGTACAGGCCGCCGCCGGTGTCGGCCGCATAGGCGTAGTCGGGCATGGCGTCATTGTCGACGTCGACCATGGCGACGTCGGCCGCCACCGAGCGCGTGGTCGGGAAGCTTTGCACGATGGCGCCGGTGTCGGCGTCCAGGATGTAGATCACGCCGCCCTTGGTGCCGGTGCAGCTGGGCGTCTTGCTGTCGGCATCCTCGCAGCCGTCGTAGCCTCCGCCGACCACCACCACCGGCTTCTTGCCGTCCTGGTAGCCCTTGATGAAGGCCACGCTCGGCGTCGACCAGGTCTGGCCGATGCCCGCCATGCCGGTCGTGCAGCCGGTGTCGTTGCTCAGGTTCGGGCAGCCCGTCTTCCATTTGAACTTCGGGTCGCCGGCATCGCTGACGTCGAGCGCATAGATCATGCGGCCGCCGCGGCGCATGGTCGGGTAGATCCAGACCTTGGAACTGGTGGCGTCCTGGTAGATGCCGGTCGAGCCGTCGAAGAAATAGTCCTTGCGGGTAGGGGCAATGTCCAGGGCAGGCATGTTCGGATAGGCTACCAGCGGCGTGTTCGTCTTCAGGCGCGACAGGCGCGGGAAGAATTCGGGCGCCACGAAGGCCCAGCGTTCGACGCCGGTGGCGGCGTTCAGCGCGCGCAGGGTGCCGTCGTTGGCGCCGTAGAACACGGTGACGCCGCCCTTGTCGGCGCCGTAGTTGACCGGCAGGGGGCGCGAGTGGATGACATCGCCGTGGATCGAGGGCCGCGTGGTGTTCGCCGGGCCGCCGCCTTTTTCATTGTTGGTGTCCTCGCCGCGGATGAACTTGACCAGGTTGGTGTCCATGCCGCTGTTGGCCGAGGTCAGCGCGGTCAGGCCGGTGCCGCTCACGTGGGTCAGCACGGTACGGTTGACGGTGTGCGAGGTGGTGGTGCCAGACGGGGCATTGCCCTGGCGCAGGATCTGCGCGGCCGCGCCCTTTTCCACGAAGGGGCCGTCGGGCGCATCCGAATATTTGTCGAAGGCGCTGGTGCTGCAGGTGCCGGCCGGATCGGGCGACAGGCCCAGGCCGCTCCAGTAGGTGCCGCTGTTGCTGCTCCAGTAGCTGGTCGCGCACGGGGTCACGAAGCCGGTCACCGGGTTCACCGCCACCTTGCCGGCGGCGTCGCCGAGGTCGATGCTCCCCTTGTTGTCGATCAGCTGGTAGCGCTTGAGGTTGCCGAACCAGCGCGGCTTGGCGTCCGGGTCGGGGCGGAACATGCCGATGAAGACCTGGTTCTCGTTCTGCGAACGGTTGGTCGCGTTGACCGGCAGGCTGGTGGAAGCGAAGGTGGTGTTCACCGCCTGGATCTCGACCAGGATTTCCTTCAGGGCGTCGACGATGGCTTCTTCGTTCTTGGCGGCGAAGTACTTGCCCCCGCCGGCGCGCGCCATGCTCAGCATCAGCGAGGTGTGCTCGCCGTTCTGCTGGGCGTTGTAGACGTCGATGGTATAGGTCGTCACGTTCGGGCGGATCGTGCTGTTCGGCATGGACACGCCGCGGCCGTACAGCAGGCGCGCCCATTCGTCGGCGTTGCGCGGGCCGGTGTCGCTGCTGAAGCTGCCGGTCGGCACATTGGTGATGATGGTGTCGGTCGCGACCACGCTGTACTGGCTGTTGCCGGCGGTGCAGACGCCGGCGTCGCTGGGCACGGCGTTGCCGATCTTGCAGCCGTCGGTATAGCCGGTGCAGGTGGCGCTGAAGTTCGGCAGGGCCGCCGCGGCCGCGGTGGGACTGGCATAGCATGCGGCCGTGGTGCCGATCGTGGTCGGGGTGCTGACGCTCTGGCTGCTGAAATTCGGCAGGCCGAGCTGGGTCACGGGCGCGCCGTTGAGGGTGTTGAGCAGCGTCGTGTTGGCCGAGGTGTCCGAGGACGGGCCGCTGGAATTCGGATTGCCGATGAAGATGACGAAGGTCTTGCCGCACAGGTTGTCCGCCGTCAGGGGCGACTTGAAGCGGCTGTAGGTGGTGGTGTAGCCGCCGCTGTCGGCCTTGCTCGCGACCACTGCGGACGGCGAATAGGCGCTTTCGCCCGCGAAGTAGTTGTACACGTCGTACATCAGGTTGCCGTACGGGGTGTTCGAATTGCGCTTCTCGTCCGGGCTGTTGATGTTGTTGTAGATCGTGGTCAGCTGGGTGCTGAAGGCGGCCTTGTTGTCCGTGTTCATCGGACGGATCGCATAGCGGACGAAGCCGCCGTCCTGGTTGGCGTTGCCGCCGGTGACGAACTCCATCAGGCCGAGGCTCACTGAGCTGTCGAGTTCGGCCAGGACGCGCTTGATCGCGTTCGCTTCCGCCTGGCCCTGGCTTGCACCGCCCGGCCATTTCTGGTTCTGGCGCGCCCAGTTCGAGGTGTTGTCGAGCACGATCAGGATGCGCGGGTTGATGTTGGCGCCGGCCGAGGCGCCGGTGAAGATGTCGATGTCGTCGGCCCCGGCCGGCAGGGCCAGTGTGGCGAGCGCGCCGGACAGGGCGAGGAGAGACAGGCGGAGGGGGAAGCGCGTGGTGCGTAACATGGGTTGGATCCTCCGGTCAGGTGGTCGGACAATTATTGGTGACGTCATCGCGCGCCACGCGCACGCCCACGCCCTGGGTGACTTGCACCTGGGCCTCGGTCTCGATGTCGGTGGCCTCGGCGTGGATTTCCCAGATACTGTCGGCGCAGGCCGAGTTGCCGTCGACGGCGCCGGCCACGCCGAAGCTCTGCGCGCTGCCCATGCTGCACACCTGGTCTTCGACCTTGGCCAGGTCGAGCGCCGTGTTCTTGATCACGGGCGCCTTCACGCATTTCGGGCGCGGGGTGATCTTCACCCGCACGTCGTCCTTGCCGTCGCCATTGGTGTCGACGCAGCGCTGGTTGGCGGCGCCGCAGGGATTGGCGATCACATGGTCCGGCGTCGTGGTGAAGCGGGTGTTGCTGATCGCTTCCTCGATGACTTCGCGGGCCGCCGCGGCGGCTTCGTCGCGTTGCTGCATGTTGCTGACGATTTGCAGGTTCGACTTGCCGAGGTTGAAGGTGGTCAGTGCGACCAGAGTCAGCAGCACCAGCAGCACCAGGGCGGTGATCAGGGTCACGCCGCGCTGCCGGCGGGCATATTTCATGGAATGGGTCATGGCAGTCTCCGGCCGGCCGGGTTGGGCAGCGCCACCAGGGTCTGGAACACGTGGCGCTTGTAGCCGTCGTTGGCGGCGGCGATGGTGTGGGCCGCGCCGTCCGCGTCCAGGCCCAGGGTAAAGGTCTTGAGGTCTTTATGGCCCAGGGTCGCCTCGGTATTGCGCGCCAGGATGTGAACCCGCACCGCGACCGCGCTGCGCCAGTTCGCAACGGCGCAGGCGGCCGCCGTGCAGCCGTCGAGGCTGGCAGGATCTGCCGCGCTGCGGTCGGCCACGCCGTCCTTGGCCAGGTCCAGGCCGTACTCGACCTGCAGGTTCTCGATGCCTTCGGCCAGCGCCACGGGCGTCCAGGTCGGCGCTTCGCCGGTGCTGCCCAGCTCGAGGCGCTTCAGGGTCGGGATGCCGTCGCCGGCACGGTTGTTGTTGGCGATGTAATAGACATGGGTGTGGTAGCGGCGCACCGCGGCCAGGGTGCCGCTGTTGGCCACCGGGCTGCAGTCGCGCTGGTGCCGGTTCAGGTTGACGTTCGACAGGCTGAGCGCATAGAAGTCGGCCACGTTCGGGGAATCGAGTTCGGTGGCGTTGTTGCACAGCGAGGCCTGGAAGAAGGGGCCGCCGCTGGAGACCGGGGCGCAGTTGCCGACCCCGGCCACGCAGGTGGCGGTGCGGCGCACCAGCAGCACGTCGGTGCCCTGGCGCAGGTCGCTCAGGCAGGCGGGCAGCGCGGCGCCATCGTCCAGGCCCTGCACCGGCAGCACCAGGCCGGCCTTCAGGCCATCCAGGTTGGCGGCGCACAGGGCCGGCAGCGCGGCCGGACTGGCCAGTACGGTCGGGTCGAACTCGGCGTAGTAGCCGGCGTTGCGCAAGTCCACGGTCAGCAGGTCGATCGCGTAGCGGCCGTTCTCCACCTGGCGGTGGGATTTTTCGATCTCCTGCTGGGCGCGGGTATTCTTCACGAACATCGTGGACAGGGCCGCCAGGATGCTCAGGCCGATGGCCGTGGCGATCATCAGTTCGGCCAGCGAAAAGCCGCGTGCGCGGGGCAGGGAGGGTGGGTGTCGCATGCTGTGCTCCGGCTAATCAGGTGCAGCTCGGCAGGCCGACCGCGACACGCGCCGACACGACCCGGCGGTGGGTGTCCGCGCCGTACTGGTTGCGGCCGCAGGCCTGGGACGGCGCGCGGGTCGGGTGCATGCCCTGCCAGGCTACGGTGACGAGGTAGACGGCCGGGGTGCAGACGCCGGCCGCTTCGTTCCTGGCGCGTACCTCTTCGATGCAGCCGCGCGCACCCTGCATCGCACCGGTGTTCTTGCCGTCGCGCTGTTCGGCCGCGCCCTTCAGGGCCGCGCTCCACTCGCACAGGTCGCGGGCACTGCCGGCCGCCGCCAGCGCGCAGTCGCTGCCGATCGTGCTGCTGGTGCCAAGCGGCGTGGTGGTGACGTAGTCGGCGGCCTTGGCGCTGTTGCCGGACAGGCGAGACTGCATGTCCTGCAGCAGGACCGCGGCCTGGGCGCGCTGGTAGGACTCGATCGTGCCGACGTGGGCCTTGGCCTGGAAGGCCGCCAGGCCCAGCAGGCCGAATGCAAGCACGACCATCGTGACCAGGACTTCGATCAGGCTCACGCCGCGGGCGCGCAGCGTCGTCGGGGGTAGTGGGGGGCGCATGGGTGTCATGGGATCAGCAGGTGGACTTGGTCTGGTTCGGGCGCCCGGACAGGTCGACCGTCACGCAGCGCCGTTCGCTCCCGGTCGCGGGGGCAAGGCCGAATGCAGGCAGATCGGTGCCCTTGGTGCGGCCGTTGGGCAGGTAGGTGACGCTGGCGGGGCCGGTGATGCTCACGCCAATGACGGCCGGGTGGTCGTGCAGCAGGCGGCTGGAGCCGCCGGGCGCCGGAATGCGCCAGCCCGCCTGCCAGGCGCTGCCGGCGCGTTGCAGGCTCACCTCGGCGTTGCGCTTGATTGCCTCGCTGCGTGCCATGTTGAGGGCGACGTGGAGGTCGCTGCCGGCGCTGCGCAGGCGTAGCGCGGCGACGAAACCGCTGTAGGCGGGCGCCGCCAGCGCGGCGAGGATGGCCATGATGGCCAGCACGGTCATCAGCTCCGGCAGGGTGACGCCGCGCTGCCGTGGATCTACCATTTGCTGCTCGGCGTGCGGGTGCCGGCCTGGTTGATGCTCAGGGAGCCGTCGCTCAGCTGGGTGGAACCGGGCAGCGGGCTGGCGGTGATGGTGTAGCCCTGCGGCGGGCCCTCGACCAGCACGATCTCGATTTTGTACTTGGCGGCGACAGCCGCAGGGGTCGGCATCTTCAGCTCCTGCAGGTCGTTGCTGTAGCTGCGCGTATCGGCCATGAACTGGGCCTCGGCCTGGCTCAGCTCCATCAGGTAGGCCTGGGCGGCGGCGCGGTTGCCGCGCGCGACGTACTGGCTGTAGGAGGGCAGGGCGATCGCCGCCAGGATACCGATGATGGCAACCGTCACCATCAGTTCGATCAGGGTGAAGCCGCGCTGGCGCTGGGGTGAAGAGGGCAGGTGAGCGAACATGGTTTCCTCACGGAACTGTAAAATGTTGCCCAGTATAAACAATGAAGCTGTCAGTTTGCTGAACTGGAGCTGACAAAAGGCTGACAAAAGCATCGATCGGGACCCGGTGTGATGCGCGCCGTCCACACAAGGGGCTCCGTACCCGGTAAAATCGCGGGTTTTGCAGAATCCGAATTGGCCGAGACCATGTCCACCGATAGCGCAGCAAACCCAGAAGCAAGCCCGGAAGCACAAGCGGCCAAGCCGGCCGCCGTGATCGCGCGTGAAGTCGCGCGCCGCCGCACCTTCGGCATCATTTCCCACCCCGACGCCGGTAAAACCACCCTGACCGAGAAGCTGCTCCTGTTCTCGGGCGCGATCCAGCTTGCCGGCACCGTCAAGGGCCGCAAGAGCGGCCGCCATGCCACCTCGGACTGGATGGACATCGAGAAGCAGCGCGGCATCTCGGTCGCGTCCTCGGTGATGCAGTTCGAGTTCCGCGACCACGTGGTGAACCTGCTCGACACCCCGGGCCACCAGGACTTCTCGGAAGACACCTACCGCGTGCTGACCGCGGTCGATTCGGCCCTGATGGTGATCGACGCGGCCAAGGGCGTGGAAGAGCAGACCATCAAGCTGCTCGACGTCTGCCGCATGCGCGCCACCCCGATCGTCACCTTCATGAACAAGATGGACCGCGAAACCCGCGATCCGCTGGAACTGCTGGACGAAGTCGAGTCGGTGCTGAAGATCGAGTGCGCGCCGGTGACCTGGCCGATCGGCATGGGCAAGAACTTCCGCGGCGTGTACCACCTGCTGAAGGACGAGATCATGCTGTTCAAGGCCGGCGAAGAGAAGGCCGACGGCGCGTTCGAGATCGTCAAGGGCATCGATAACCCGAAGCTGGCCGAGATGTTCCCGCTCGAGATCGAGCAGCTCAAGATGGAGGTGGAGCTGGTGCACGGCGCTTCGCACGTGTTCGACCTGGAGCGCTTCCTGGCGGGCGTGCAGACCCCGGTGTTCTTCGGCTCGGCGATCAACAACTTCGGCGTGCGCGAGATCCTGTCGGCCCTGGTCGACTGGGCCCCGGCCCCGCGCGAGCGCGACGCCACCGTGCGCGCCGTGAAGCCGGAAGAAGCGCCGTTCTCGGGCTTCGTCTTCAAGATCCAGGCCAACATGGACCCGGCCCACCGCGACCGCATCGCTTTCCTGCGCGTGTGCTCGGGCCGATTCGAGAAGGGCATGAAGGTCAAGCACCTGCGCCTGGGCCGCGACGTCAAGCTGTCCTCGGTGGTCACCTTCATGGCGTCCAGCCGCGAACAGGTCGAAGAAGCCTACGCCGGCGACATCATCGGCCTGCCGAACCACGGCAACATGCAGATCGGCGACAGCTTCTCGGAAGGCGAGCTGCTGACCTTCACCGGCATCCCGTACTTCGCTCCCGACCTGTTCCGCACGGTGCGCATCCGTAATCCGCTGAAGATGAAGCAGCTCCACAAGGGCCTGCAGCAGCTCGGCGAAGAAGGCGCGGTGCAGGTGTTCAAGCCGGTGCTGGGTTCGGACCTGATCCTGGGCGCGGTCGGCGTGCTGCAGTTCGAGGTCGTGGCGAGCCGCCTGCTGAACGAATACGGCGTCGACGCCGTGTTCGAGGGCAGCAGCATCAGCAGCGCGCGCTGGGTGTCGAGCGAAGACAAGAAGTCGCTGTCGGACTTCGAAAACCAGCTCGGTCACCAGGTCGCCTACGACGCCGCCGGCAACCTGGCCTTCCTGGCCACCTCCGGCGTCAACCTGCGCCTGACCCAGGAGCGCTGGCCCAAGCTGACCTTCCACGCTACCCGCGAGCACGCGGCCAAGCTGGCGTAACGCTCCTCATGCGCCGGCCGGCCGCCGGCGCACTTTAAAAGCCGAAGCCGACGCTTCCCTGCACCGCACTGCCGTTCGATGCTCGGAACTTGTCGGCGCTGCCATTCGTCCGCACTTCGCCGCTCAGCGTCGCCTGGTCGTTCAGCTTGTATCTGGCGCCGAGGGCGCCGTATCCCCCAGTGCGCCTGCGGATTCCGCCGGACCCGGATCGATCTTGTGGAGGCTCTCGTCGCGCAGGTCGGAATCACCGGTCTCCACCGCCAGGTACTTGTTGCAGGCATAGCCGATCACCAGCCTGGGGTCGGTGCGGAAGCCCTGGAACTGGCGGTCGTTGGGATTGGCCGTTTCATTCCCGCCGTAGACGGGCTCATAGCGCATCGGCCGATTACGCCTGCGCGCTGCCGATGAAAAGGAGTGCTGCGGCAAAAACGATGCCCTTGGCGTTCATGCGTGTTCCTTGTCGTGACTGCATATTCAGGTCGAGCGAGAGAATACAGCGTGCCTGCCTGCCAACTATATCAAATTGGTAAGTTGGTTCCCCGCCAAGATGGCTGGCGGTCTGAGCGGACGCAAAATCCCCCGAGATTGAAGCGCGTAGATTCGTTGAATGCGTCTAGGAAATAACACGTATTCAACGAGGGAGGCATCATGCTGTCGCGACTGAAGATCGGTCCCAAGCTGCTGCTCGCACCCGGCGTCGTCCTGCTGCTGCTGATCCTGCTCTCGAGCGGCGCCTGGTATGCCATGGTGCGCCAGCACCAGTCGCTGCAGGCCATCGTCGGTGCGCGCGCGGTGCAGATGCGCAGCGCCAGCGAACTGGTGGCCCAGGCCCAGCGCGTGCACGCCGACACCTACAAGCTGCTCAGCTGGCTGGGCAGCAGCTTTTCGCGGCCCCGCATCGCGCTCCTGATCGGCGACATCCACCGCCAGCACGGCAGCATCGAGCGCGCCTTCGGGGTGCTGGTACAGCAGACCGCGGCCGGCAGCGCCGAGCGGCGCAACGTCGAGGCGGCTGCCCAGGCGCACCGGCTGTACGTGCGCGCGGCGCGCGAGGTGGTCGAGCTGGCGCATGCCGACCAGAGCATCGGCGCGAACGCCATGGTCAAGCCCGAAGCCGCGTTCTCGGTGCTGGTGGAGCGCATGGCCGTGCTGGGGAAACTCGAGCGCGAACTGTCCGAACAGGCGTCGAGCGACGCCGCCGCCGACTTCCGCATCACCTCGGGCCTGATGCCCTTCGTGGTGCTGCTGGCGGTCGCGGTGTCGCTGGCCATCACGATGGCGGTACGGCGTGCGCTGCTGCTGGAGATCCGCGGCATCGGCGCGGCGGCGCTGGGGCTGGCCAGCGGCGACCTGACGGTCGGCGAGCGGGTCTACGGCGACGACGAGATCGGCGAAACCTCGCGCGCCCTCGACGCCGGCATCCGCAACCTGAACGGCACCCTGCGCACGGTGCTGGAATCGGCGCGCAGCATCGGCAGCGCCTCGCGCGACATCAGCCTCGGCAACCTCAGCATGCACAGCCGCGCCGTGTTCCGCAGCCACTCGCTGGAAGACACGGCGCTGAGCATGCGGCGGCTGGCCGAAACCGTCACCGTGGCGGCCACCGGCGCGCTGGCCGCGAACCGGCTGGCGCAGTCGGCCTCGCACAGCGCCCAGGAGGGCGGCCAGACCGTCGAGCGGATGGCGGCGACCTTGGCCAGGGTCCGGGAAGGCGCGGCGCGCGCGGCGGAGGTTGCGGCGGCGATCGACGCCCTCGCCAGCGAAGCCGGGGCGCTGGCGCTGAACGCCGCCCGCAGTGGCGCGCACGACGCCGGTCATGCACGGGATTTCGCCGAAGCCGCGGGCGAGGTGAGGGCACTGGCCCAGCGCGCGGCGGGAGCGGCGCGCGAGGTGCGCGAACTGGCGGCGCGTTCGGTCGCCGAGATCGAAGGCTGCGCGGCCTGGGCGGCCCAGGCCGGCGCCAGCATCCTCGACGCCGCCGGCGCGGCGCGCGAGATGGAAGACGTGGCCGGCCGCATCGGCAGCGCCAGCGCCGGGCAGGCCGGCAGCCTGGCCGAGGTCAACCAGGCGGTGGTGCGCATGGACGAAGTCACCCAGCAGAACTGCGCCCTGGTCGAGGAAGCCGCGGCCGCGGCGCGCACCCTCCAGATGCAGGCGCTGGCGCTGTCGCGCACGGTGGCGGCTTTCCGCCTGGGCGAACCGGAAGCACAGCCGGTGAAGATCGAGCCGGAACAAAAAGAAAGCGGCGTTCCCCGGGATCTCCCCAGGGAACGCCGCCGTCACGAGCGTTCGCACTTGCGGCTCGCGTCGAGCCGCAAGTAATCCGCTATTACTCGTAGTCGCTGATCGGCGCGCAACCGCAGAACAGGTTACGGTCGCCGTAGACGTTGTCCGCGCGTCCGACCGGCGGCCAGTACTTCTTCTTGCGCAGCGAGGCCACCGGGAAGGCCGCCACTTCGCGCGAGTAGGTGTGCTGCCAGTCGTCGGCGGTCACCACTTCGGCGGTGTGCGGGGCGCCCTTGAGCGGGTTGTCCATCTTGTCGTACTCGCCGCGCTCGACCTTCACGATCTCGGCGTGGATGGTGATCATCGCTTCGATGAAACGGTCCAGCTCCGCCTTCGATTCCGACTCGGTCGGCTCGATCATCAGCGTGCCCGGCACCGGGAAGCTCATGGTCGGGGCGTGGAAGCCGAAGTCCATCAGGCGCTTGGCCACGTCTTCGTTCGAGATGCCGGTCTTGTCCTGCAGCGGGCGCAGGTCGATGATGCACTCGTGCGCGACCAGGCCGTCGTGGCCGGTGTACAGCACCGGGTAGTGCGGGGCCAGGCGGCGTGCGATGTAGTTGGCGTTCAGGATCGCCACTTCGGTCGCCGCGGTCAGGCCTTCCGCGCCCATCATCGCGATGTACATCCACGAGATCGGCAGGATCGAGGCCGAACCGTAGGCCGCCGCGCTGACCGCGCCGATGCCGGCTTCGTTGCGGACGTAGCCGGTCGACAGCTGGTTCGGCAGGAAGGGGGCCAGGTGGGCGCCCACGCCGATCGGGCCGACGCCGGGGCCGCCGCCGCCGTGCGGGATGCAGAAGGTCTTGTGCAGGTTCAGGTGGCTGACGTCGCCGCCGAAGGCGCCCGGCGCGGCCACGCCGACCATGGCGTTCATGTTGGCGCCGTCGACGTAGACCTGGCCGCCGTGCTGGTGCACGATCTCGCACAGTTCCTTGATGCCTTCCTCGAACACGCCGTGGGTCGACGGGTAGGTGACCATGACGCAGGCCAGGTCCTTGCTGTACTGCTCGGCCTTGGCCTTCAGGTCGGCCAGGTCGACGTTGCCGTTCTCGTCGCAGGCGGTGACCACGACCTTCATGCCGACCATGCTGGCCGATGCCGGATTGGTGCCGTGCGCCGAGGACGGGATCAGGCAGATGTTGCGGTGGCCTTCGCCGCGCGCTTGATGATACTTCTGAATAACGAGCAGGCCCGCGTACTCTCCTTGGGAGCCGGCGTTCGGCTGCAGCGAGATCGCGGCATAGCCGGTGGCGGCGCACAGCATGGCTTCCAGCTGGCCGATCATTTCGCGGTAGCCGACGGTCTGGTCTTCCGGCGCGAACGGGTGGACGTTCGAGAACTCCGGCCAGGTGACCGGGATCATCTCCGAGGTCGCGTTCAGCTTCATGGTGCAGGAGCCGAGCGGGATCATGGTGCGGTCCAGCGCCAGGTCCTTGTCGGCCAGGCCGCGCAGGTAGCGCAGCATCTCGTGCTCGGCGTGGTAGCGGTTGAAGGTCGGGTGGGTCAGGTAGGCACTGGTACGCGCCAGTTCCGCCGGGTAGGCGTCGGCCACGTCTTCGTCCAGCGCCTCAATGTCCACAACCTTGTCGACCGACTGGCCGTTGCCGAAGACGGCGAACAGCGCCGCCAGGTCGTCGCGGGTGGTGGTTTCGTCCAGCGACACGCCCACGTGGCCGTCGTCGATGCGGCGCAGGTTGATGCCCGCGTTGGCGGCGGCGGCGTGCAGCGCGGCCGCGTCGCCCTTGACGGTCAGGGTGTCGAAGTAGGTCGTGTTCAGCACTTCGGCGCCGAGCTGCTGCAGGCCGCGCGCCAGGATCGCGGTCTGGCGGTGCACGCGGGTGGCGATCTGCTTCAGGCCTTGCGGGCCGTGGTAGACCGCGTACATGCCGGCCATCACGGCCAGCAGCACCTGGGCGGTACAGATGTTCGAGGTCGCCTTTTCGCGGCGGATGTGCTGTTCGCGGGTCTGCAGCGCCAGGCGGTAGGCCTGGTTGCCCTGGGCGTCGACGGTGACGCCGACCAGGCGGCCGGCCATGCTGCGCTTGTACTCGTCGCGGGTGGCCAGGTAGCCGGCGTGCGGGCCGCCGAAACCGAGCGGCACGCCGAAGCGCTGGCTGTTGCCGACCACCACGTCGGCGCCCCAGTCGCCCGGCGCGGCCAGCATGGTCAGGGCCAGCAGGTCGGCGGCGACCACTACCATGGCGCCGGCGGCATGCAGGTGCTCGACGGCGGCGCGGTAGTCGCGCACTTCGCCGTTCACGCCCGGGTATTGCAGCAGCACGCCGAAGCAGCTCTCTTCCAGTTTCTCGATCTCGCTCGCGGCGATCACGCGCACCTCGACGCCGATCGGCTGGGCGCGGGTCTGCACCACTTCCAGGGTCTGCGGCAGCACGTCGTCGGCCACATAGAACACCTTGGAGGACGACTTGCCGACGCGCTGCAGCAGGGTCATGGCTTCGGCGGCGGCGGTGCCTTCGTCCAGCATCGACGAGTTGGCGATGCCCATGCCGGTCAGATCGGTGATCATCTGCTGGAAGTTCAGGATCGCTTCCAGGCGGCCCTGCGAGATCTCTGGCTGGTAGGGGGTGTAGGCGGTGTACCAGGCCGGGTTCTCGAAGATGTTGCGCAGGATGACCTTCGGGGTGTGGGTGCCGTAGTAGCCCTGGCCGATCATCGACTTCATGACCTTGTTCTTGGAAGCGAGCGCCTTCAGGGTCGCCAGCGCTTCTTCTTCGCTGCGCGGTTCGACGAACTGTCCCAGGTCCATCGTGTCCTGGCGGCGGATGTTCGCAGGTACGACCGCGTCGATCAGGGCGGCGCGCGAGGCGTAGCCCAGGGTCGACAGCATGGCTGCCTGTTCGGATTCGGACGGGCCGATGTGGCGCGGGATGAAGGAATCGCGCGCTTCGAGTTGGGTGAGGCTGGAGCGGGTCATGGTAGAAGCCAAATAAGAGCTGACGCAGGGGTCTCGTGGACGGGGCGCCGGGAGAATGGAGAACGGATAAAGCAAAGGTGCGCCCGAAGGCGCACCATACGACAGGTTAGTTACCGGTGGTTTTGCCGTAGGCGTCGGCGTCCAGCAGCTTGTCGACCGCGCCGGCATCGCTTGGAGCCAGCTTGAACAGCCAGGCGCCGTAGGCATCCTGGTTGATCGAGTCCGGTGCGTCGGCGACCGACTGGTTCACCGCGGTGACGGTGCCCGAGACCGGTGCGTAGATGTCGCTGGCGGCCTTGACCGACTCGACCACCGCGGCGTCGTCGCCTGCGGTGAATGCCTTGCCGACCTGCGGCAGCTCGACGAACACGATGTCGCCCAGCGCGTCCTGTGCGTACTCGGTGATGCCGACGGTCAGGCTGCCGTCGGCTTCGCGGCGCACCCACTCGTGGGACTCGGTGTATTTCAGGTCGGTTGGGATGTTCATATAAGGCTCCAATAGAGGGTGAGGCGGTAGTATAAAGCGTGTTGTTGGTTTTTCTTGATCAGGCAGCGAGAACTTTGCCGTTGCGCACGAACGGCAGTTTCACCACGCTGGCAGCCAGTTTCTTGTCGCGGATTTCGACCTGCACGGTGTCGCCGATGGCGACGTCCAGCGGCACGCGCGCCAGTGCGATCGCCTGCTGCATGCTCGGGCTGAAGGTGCCGCTGGTGATCTCGCCCACGTTGCCGGCGGCGCTGATGACCTTCTGGTGGGCGCGCAGGATGCCGCCTTTTTCACGCAGGATCAGGCCGACGAAATTCGCCTGCTGGCCCTTGGCCTGCAGGGCGGCCTTGCCGACGAAGTCGCGCTCGGACACCAGGTCGACGGTCCAGGCCAGGCCGGCGTCGAGCGGGTTGACCGTATCGTCCATGTCCTGGCCGTACAGGTTCATGCCGGCTTCCAGGCGCAGGGTGTCGCGCGCGCCCAGGCCGGCCGGCTTGATGCCGGCGGCGACGAAGGCGTTCCACAGGGCTTCGACCTGGCTGGCCGAAACGCCGATCTCGAAGCCGTCTTCGCCGGTATAGCCGGTGCGCGCCACCATCACTTCGCCGAACGGGGTGCTTGGTACGATCACGACGTTGAAGGGTTTCAGCGGCTCGGAAGCGGCCTGGGTGGTCGGCAGCACCTGCCAGACCTTGGCGCGGGCGTTCGGGCCCTGTACCGCAACCAGGGCGATCGGATCATTGCCATCACGGCGCTGGGTGATGCTGATGCCGGAACCGGTGGCGTCGTTCTGTTGCGAGATCCAGGCCACGTCCTTCTCGGCGGTGCCGGCGTTGACGACCAGGCGGAACCAGTCTTCGCTGAAGTAGTAGACGATCAGGTCGTCGATCACGCCGCCTTCCGGGTTGAGCATGGCGGAGTAAAGCGCCTTGCCCGGTACTTGCAGCTTGTCGACGTTGTTGGCCAGCAGGCCGCGCAGGAAGGCGCGTACGTTGGCGCCCTTCAGGTCGACGACGCACATGTGCGAGACGTCGAACATGCCGGCATCGGTACGGACGGCGTTGTGTTCCTCGATCTGGGAACCGTAGTTGACCGGCATGTCCCAGCCGCCGAAGTCGACCATCTTGGCTCCGAGGGAGCGGTGTGCGGAATTGAGCGGGGTCGCTTTGAGCGTCATGGGGTCCTCGGGCAGTGAATAGGGGGTGCGCGCACTCCTCGCGGGTGCCTGTATCCCCTCTGTCCTTGGTACCTGAGAGATAGCAGCGTGGCTGCCTGCCCCTTCGGTGGGCCGCATGCATCGCGCTGCGGCCGCTCTCCAGAGTTGAGCCGCCGCGCCTTGCGCTGCTGCCCCCTGACCAGTCCGTTTGCCTGAGAGTTTGTGGGTAGTGCCCCTTCGGCGGCAGGTGTTCCTGCGCTCTCCCGGTCAAGACTGTGGAGGATATGCCAGCATTGGTTCGGTGTCAACCTGCGGCTCCCGCCGCGAGGGGCATTGGCGATTGCCAAAAAGAATTGCCGCGCACTATTGGCGGACCGTCGGACCGGGCCTCCGGGCATGTTTTGCTACACTTGTCTTACACACTTTGCAGTGGGAAAAACTATGAGCGAAGACAAAGCACAGCAGCATGGCAAGGAAACGAAAGAAGCCTGGTTCACGCTATCGGGCGACGTCAACAGCGACATGGTGCACCGTGTGTTCGATGCGGTATCGATGATGACCGAGGACGGCATCGAAACCGCCCACGTGCTGATCCAGTCGAATGGCGGCTACGTCAGCGACGGCCTTTGCCTGTACAACTTCCTGGCCAACTCGCCGATCAAGTTCATCATGTACAACGGCGGGGCGGTGGCCTCGATCGCGGTCATCCTCTACCTGTCGGGGTCGGAACGCTATTGCAGCGAGACGGCGCGCTTCATGGTGCACAAGTCGCATGCGACGGCCTCGCCCGGTTCGCGGCCGGATGCACTGAACATCATCGTCGAAGGCCTGCGTGCCGACGATGCCCGCACCGAGTCGATCCTGCGCAAGTGCGTCGACCTGACGCCGGAGCAGTGGGCCATCCACCAGTACTCCGACCTGCACCTGAACTCGCGCGACGCCAAGACCGCGGGCCTGGTCAACGACGTGCGCGACTTCCGCCCGCCCAAGGGGGGCATGCTGCGCAATATCTGAGGGCGAAAGAAAGCCCACCGCACTAGCGGTGGGCGGGCGACAAGCGCTGGTCGGGGCAGGACAGGCCTGCTGTGCGCTCAGCGGTTCTTGTCGTTCTTGTGGCTCTGGCGGCCGGCTTCGGCATGCTGTTCCGGCGTGCCGCCGCGGGTGCCGCCGCTGCCGGCGCTCCCACCCGAGCGGGAGCCCGAGCCCGAACCCGACTGCTTGTTACCGCCCTGCTGCTGCGGGCTGCCGCCCTGCTTCGACTTACCTTGCTTCGAGGCCATGATCATTTCCTTTCGATGTGGGAAGAATGTCCTGCTTGCCGAGCTGTGGATCGTTACCGCAGCATTTCCGGTCGAGTCATCATGCGTTTCGTATAGATGAATCGGTATCGGAACACGGCGTGATCCAGTGTAGGACAGGCACCGACGTTCACAAGGAATTATTCAGTAGGCGGGCTGGATCACGCCAAATATGCCTCTTTGCTATTGCCATGTGGAAATAATGTGGCAAAATGGGCGGATCGATCTTCATCCAAGCCTGCAAGCGTTATGGCCGCGAACACCGCACAGACTCCTGCCGTCCGCAAGGCCGCCGCCGCGCAGCAGGCGGCGCTGGAGGAACTCGCCGGTATCGCTGCAAGCCGCGCCGCCGAGGCCCTGATCGACACGGCCGGGCGCATGACGGCCGTTCTGCTGGACATGACGACGGCCGGACCCGACCCGCGCGAGGCGGCGCGCCGCATCCGCTCCGGCAATCTCCTGAAGGACAACGCCTACGCCTTCGTGCACCTGGCCTCGACCGCCGTCGAGCTGGCCCTGCGCAAGGAACTGGCGCTGCTGGCGCCCGCACTCAAGCCGGCAAGCGCGCCGCTGACCCTCAGCCTGGTGCCGCTGGAAGAGATGGACGACCAGCTGGCGTTCGCAGCCGTCAGCCGTCCCTTCGACATCCAGCAGTCCGAACGCCTCGCCAGCCTGGGTGTGCGCCTCGGCGTGCTGCTGGGACGCGAACTGGTGCGTGCCAACCATAACCCCTTCCGTCCCGAAGTCTTCCTGCGCGCGCTGCAGGAAGCCTGGCGCGAGTTCGAGCCGGACGAAGCATCGCACGGCTTGGTCCTGCCGCTGCTGCGCCCCGGCGTGATGTTCGATCTCGGGCCCATCCTCGACGCCCTCAACGACAAGCTCAAGCCGGTGCGCCTGCGCGACGGCGGCGAACGCTTTGCCAAGACCGACGACAGCGCCGCCGCCAGGGCCGCGCGGGCGCGCCGCGATGCGGCCGTGTCGCAGCAGCTGCGCCAGCTGTTCGGCGCGGCCGAGGCGGCGCCGGGCGCGGACATCGACATCCCCCTGATTCCCAACCTGCCGCAGGGCAGCGGCGGCTGGCGTCCCAGCGCGGCCGCCGGTTTTCCGGCCGCGGCGCAGGTAGCGGACGGCCAGGCCGTGACAGGACAGACCGCATCCGCGCATGCGCCGGCGGCCCCGATCCCGGCCTCCCTGATCGATGTGCTGGAAAAGCTGGCCGGCCCCATGCCCGCCGCCGGCGCCGCCAGGAGCGCCCCGCAGGCTGGAGCGGGGCCGCACGAAGTGTTCTACCTCCCGCGCCTGAAACAGAGCCTGCCCGCGGGCAGCCTGTCGCACGGCGACGAGACCACGCTCGACCTCCTGTCGCGGATTTTCGAGACCGTGCTGCTCGACGACGCGATTCCCCAGGAGACCCGCGAACTGATCGCCTTCCTCCAGGTGCCGGTGCTGAAGGCCGCACTGAAGGACCGCAGCTTCTTCTTTGAAGAGGCGCATCCGGCGCGGCGCATGCTCGACCTGCTGTCGCAGGCCGGCTGGGGGCAGGCCGCCAATCCGGACGACCCGGTCTGGCGCGCCATGCGCCGCGGCGTCGACAAGCTGCGCGGGGAGGCGCAGCCCGAGGCCTTTGCCGACGCGGTGGCCGAGCTGGAAGCCGGACTCGCCGAGCGCGAGCAGGTCGAGGCGGCTGCCATCGCCGGCCCGATCGCCCGGGCCACGCGCCAGGAACAGCAGCTCGCCGCCACCCGCTCGGCGCGCAAGGCGGTGACGCTGCGCCTGGCCGGCGAGCAGGTGGTGGCGCTGGTCGGCAGCTTCCTCGAGCAGCGCTGGACGCCGGTGCTCACGCTGGCCTACACCATCGAGGACAAGAAGCCGGGGGCGGTGGACAACGCCACCCGCGCCATGGATGACCTGATCTGGAGCGTCAAGCCCAAGGCCACGCAGGAACAGCGCAAGCAGCTGATCAGCCGCCTGCCGGCCCTGCTCGCCACCCTCAACAAGTGGCTCGATGCCACCGGCTGGCAGGATGCCGAACGGCTGCAGTTCTTCGCCGGGCTGGCCGAATGCCACGCCGCCATCGTGCGCGCACCGATCGAGCTGTCGCCCGAGCGCCAGCTCGAATTGGCGGTGGAGGCGGCGCAGCAGGACGCGCTGCGCCGCATCGCCCAGGAGCAGGCCGCGGCCGACGAGGACGCCCCCGCCGATCCGGCCGCAGGCTCGGCCGATGCCGTGCTGGCCACGCTGGAGCGCGGCATGCGGGTCGAGTTCAATGGCGCGTCCGGCGTGCGCAAGCTGCGCCTGGCCTGGGTCAGCCCGCTGCGCACGCTCTTCATCTTCTCCGGCGCCAACCGCCAGGAAGCCTTCTCGCTGCCGGCCGAGCGCCTGCTTGATGCCTTCCGCAGCGGCAGCATCCGCGTGCTCGCGCTCGACGGCGTGGTCGGGCGCGTGCTGGGCGAGGCGGTCGGGCAGGGCGCCATGAACGATCCCGCGCATGCCGCAAGGGCCGGCTAGGTTTCCCCGGCCGGGTCCGGCATCGATTGTCGGGTTCGCAAAGAGTCATTCTTGGCCGAAATGCAATCAACAAATGGTATGATGGGGACTTTAACGACTCCCTAGCCCAGCCGAAGCAACGTGCGCCTTTCCTCCATCAAATTGTCGGGATTTAAGTCTTTCGTCGATCCCACCAATTTCCAGGTGCCCGGCCAGCTCGTCGGCGTGGTCGGCCCGAACGGCTGCGGCAAGTCGAACATCATCGACGCCGTGCGCTGGGTGCTGGGCGAATCCAAGGCCTCCGAGCTGCGCGGCGAGTCGATGCAGGACGTGATCTTCAACGGCTCCACCTACCGCAAGCCGTCCGGGCGCGCCTCGGTCGAACTGGTGTTCGACAACGCCGATGGCAAGGCGGCCGGGCAGTGGGGGCAGTACGCCGAGATCGCGGTCAAGCGCACCCTGACGCGCGACGGCACCTCGACCTATTACATCAACGGCCAGCCGGTGCGCCGGCGCGACATCCAGGACATCTTCCTCGGCACCGGCCTCGGCCCGCGCGCCTACGCCATCATCGGCCAGGGCATGATCTCGCGCATCATCGAGTCGCGTCCGGAAGAGCTGCGCGTCTTCCTCGAAGAAGCGGCCGGCGTCTCCAAGTACAAGGAACGCCGCCGCGAAACCGAGAACCGGCTGTCCGACACGCGCGAGAACCTGCTGCGGGTCGAGGACATCCTGCGCGAGCTGAACGCCAACCTGGAAAAGCTCGAAGCCCAGGCGGCCGTCGCCAATCGCTTCCACCAGCTGCAGGCCGACCAGGAAGAAAAGCAGAAGCTGCTCTGGCTGCTGCGCAAGAACGAAGCCAAGGCCGAGCAGGTCCGCTTCTTCCGCGAAGTCGAAGAGGCCCAGACCGCGCTCGAGGCGCAGACCGCCAAGCTGCGCAACGTCGAGCTCGAGCTGGAGAACATGCGCCAGGCCCACTTCAGCATCGGCGACCGCCTGCATACGGCGCAAGGCGCCCTGTACCAGACCAATTCCGAGATCGGCAGCCTGGAAGCCCAGATCAAGTTCGTGGTCGAGTCGCGCACCCGCCTGCAGAACCAGCTCGGCACCCTGGGCGCCCAGCGCGACCAGTGGCTGGCCCAGCGCCAGGAATACGAGGAACAGGTGGCGGAAGCCGAGATCACGCTGGAAGAACTCGGCGCGCGCGCCGAAGGCGCCCAGATCGCGGTGGAGGCCCACGGCGGGCGCGTGCCGGAACTCGAAGCCGCCTGGCGCCAGGCCCAGGAGCGCTCGAACGAATCGCGCGCCCGCATCATGCAGGTCCAGCAGCGCATCGAGCTGGCCAGCGCCCACCAGCGCAACGCCGCCAACATCCTCACCAGCCTGGCCGCAAGGCGCGAGCGCCTGCAGCAGGAGCGCAACGGCCTGAACCTGCCGGACAGCGCCACCCTCGACAACCTGCGCCTGCAGGCGGAAGAAAAGCAGCTGGCGCTGGAAGAGCAGACCATGCTGCTCGACGAAGCGACGTCGCGCCAGGACGCCGTGGAGCAGGAGCGCAAGGAAGCCCACGCCCAGGTGCAGAAGGAGTCCGCCGCGGCGGCCCGGCTGGAAGCGCGCCTGGCCGCGCTGCGCCAGGTGCAGGACCGCGTACAGACCCAGGGCAAGGTCCAGCCCTGGCTGGAGAAGCACGAACTGGCCGGGTTGCCGCGCCTGTGGCAGAAGCTCGACATCGAAGCGGGCTGGGAAACCGCGCTGGAAGCCGTGCTGCGCGAACGCTCCGGCGCGCTCGAGGTGTCGAACCTCGACTGGGCCAAGGCCTTCTTCAGCGATGCGCCGCCGGCGCGGCTGGCCTTGTATTCACCCGCGCCAGCGGCAGCAGCTGGTGCCGACACTTCGGGCCTGAAACCCTTTGCCAGCCTGCTGCGCCTGAACGACCCGGGCCTGCGCGGGGTGCTGAACGACTGGCTGCACCACGTCTACGTGGCCCAGGATGCGGCCGAAGCCTTCGCCAGGCGCGGTAGCCTGCCGCAGGGCGGCAGCTTCGTCACGCGCCAGGGCCATGTGGTCAGCGCCTCCAGCGTGCGCTTCCATGCGCCCGATGCGGAGCAGGACGGCATGCTGGCGCGCCAGCACGAGATCGAGAACACGGCTAAGCAACTGCGCGCCCAGGCCCTGCTGCTGGACGAAGCGAAGAGCCGCGCCACCCGCGCCGACGCCGCCGTCAGCGACCTGACGCGCCGCCTGCAGGATGCGCGCCAGCGCTCCGCCACGCTGCAGCGCGAAGTGCATGCGTTGCAGATCGAAGTCTTGAAACAGAGCGAGATCGAGGCGCGCTTCAACCAGCGCAGCGGCCAGATCGCCGCCGACCTGTCCGAGATCGCGGCCCAGGAAGCCGAGCAGCGCCAGGCCGCTGCCGAGGCGGAACAGGAATTCGAACAGCTCGACATGGAGCTGGCAGAGCTTCAGGGCAGCCACGAGGACGGCCAGACCGCCTTCATGGAAAAGGAGCAGATTCTCGCCGACGCGCGCCAGAAGCTGCGCGACCTGGAACGCAGCGCGCAGGAGGCCCAGTTCGCCGAACGTGCGCAGCGCAGCAAGATCGAGGAGCTGCGCCGCAGCATCGCCACCGCCACCCAACAGGCCGACCAGGTCGGCGCCAGCCTGGGCGCCGGCCGGCTCGAACTGGAAGCACTGGAAGCCGGCACTGCCCGCGAAGGCCTGCAGGAACTGCTGGACCGCCGCTCCACCCAGGAGCGCGCCCTGGCCGACGCCCGCCATGAGCTCGACCAGATCACCCAGCAGTTGCGCCAGCTCGAGGAGCTGCGGATGGGGAACGAGCGCAGCCTGCAGCCGCAGCGCGACCGCATCACCGAGATGCAGCTCAAGGAACAGGCCGCGCGCCTGAACCAGGAGCAGTTCGCCGAGGCGCTGGCTGCTACCTCCGCCGTCGAATCCGAGCTGGAAGAAAAGCTCACGCCGGACATGAAGCCGCAATACCTGCAGGGCGAGGTGACGCGCCTGACCAATGCCATCGGCGCGCTCGGGGCGGTCAACCTGGCGGCGGTGGACGAGCTGGCCCAGGCCACCGAGCGCAAGCGCTATCTCGATTCGCAGAACAAGGACCTGCAGGAGGCCATCGCGACGCTGGAAGACGCGATCCACCGCATCGACCGCGAGACCCGCGAGCTGCTGCAGGACACCTTCGACCGCGTGAATACCCACTTCTCCGAGCTGTTCCCGATCCTGTTCGGCGGCGGCCAGGCCAAGCTGGTGATGACCGGCGACGAGATCCTGGATTCCGGCGTGCAGGTGATGGCGCAGCCGCCCGGCAAGAAGAATGCGACCATCCACCTGCTGTCGGGCGGCGAGAAGGCATTGACCGCCACCGCGCTGGTGTTCTCGATGTTCCGCCTGAACCCGGCGCCGTTCTGCCTGCTGGACGAGGTGGACGCGCCTTTGGACGACGCCAATACCGAGCGCTTCTGCCGCATGGTCAAGCGCATGTCGGACCATACCCAATTCCTCTTCATCTCGCACAACAAGATCGCGATGGAGATGGCCAACCAACTGATCGGTGTGACGATGCAGGAGCAGGGCGTATCGCGCATCGTGGCGGTGGACATGGAGTCCGCCGCGAACTTCGCTACTGAGGCACAAGCAGCATGACTGATTTACAAATGACCCTGATCGCAGCGGGTGGCGTCTTCGTCGTCGGCGTCGTCTCTTACAACAAGTGGCAGGAATACAAGGCCCGCAAGAGCGTGGAACGCGCGTTCGCGTCGGATCATGACGATGTCCTGATGCGCAGCGGCGAGACGCCGGTGGAGCGCCAGGAGCCGGTGCTCGACCTGGGCGCCGAAACGCCGCTGTCACCACTGGACGTCGAACCGGGCGAGTCCAGGCACGACGCCGCCGTGCCCGCGGTCGACACGCCTGCGCCCGTCGTACCGGCGGCACCGGCCGTGCCGCGCGCGCCCACCACGATCGCGTCGCTGGAGCCGGCCGCGCCGCTGCCGGGCACGACTCCACAAACGCCGCCGTCCGAACTGGCCGAGAGCCTGGTCGACCCGCTGATCGACTGCATCATCCCGCTGAATTTCGAAGGCGCCCTGCGCGGCGACAAGATCCTGCCGGCGCTGCACAAGCTGCGCCGCGTCGGCAACAAGCCGATCCACTACGTCGGCTTCGCCGTCAGCGGCGATTGGGAGCCGATCGTGCACGGCGGCGTCTACACCAAGCTGCAGGCAGGCGTGCAGATGGCCACCCGCACCACGGCCCTGAACGAGATCGAATACTCCGAACTGGTGACGCGCCTGCGCGCGGTGGCCGACGAGATCGGCGCCGAGCCGGAAGTGCCGGACATGATCGAGGTGATGAGCGAAGCGCGCACCCTGCATCGCTTCGTGGCCGGCCATGACGCCCAGCTGGGCGTGAACCTGGCCGCCAACGGCGCGCCGTGGGCGATGTCCACGCTGATCGCCGCGCTGGAAAAGCAGGGCTTCGACGTGCGCCCGGACGGCCGCTTCTCGATGCCGGACGAAGGAAAAGGAAATGCAGGCGGCGTGCTGTTCACGCTGTCGACCAACGTCACCCTGGGCGCCGACACCACCTCGCGCCTGACCCTTCTGCTCGACGTGCCCTGCGTGGCGCCGGCGCGCGACGGCTTCGGCGCCATGGTCAAGTGTGCCAAGGAGCTGACCCAGCGCCTGGATGCGACCATCGTCGACGACTTCGAGCAGCCGCTGCTCGACCCGGCGCTGGAAGAGATCAAGGGACAGGTTGCCGACTTCTACCAGGAGATGGAAGCCTCCGACATCCCGGCCGGGTCCACCCGCGCGCTGCGCCTGTTCGTCTGAGGTTCGCGTGACTGTCGCACGGGAGGTCCAGGACCGCATGGCGTGGCTGGTCGAGGAACTGAACCGCCACATCTATAACTACCACGTGCTCGATGCGCCGACCATCCCGGACGCCGAGTACGACCGCCTGTTCAGGGAGCTGCAGGAACTGGAAGCGGCGCACCCCCAGGCGGTGAGCAACGATTCGCCGACTTCGCGCGTGGGCGCCGCGCCCATCCCCGAGTTCAAGCAGGTGACCCACTCGGTGCCGATGCTATCGCTGAACAACGGTTTCAGCGACGAGGACGTCGACAACTTCGACCGCCGCGTGCGCGACGGGCTGGAAACCAGGCAGGTCGCATATTCGGCCGAGCTGAAGTTCGACGGCCTGGCGATCAGCCTGCGCTACGAGAACGGTGTGTTCGTGCAGGCTGCGACCCGCGGCGACGGCTACACCGGCGAGGACGTGACCGCCAACATCCGCACCGTCAGGGTGATCCCGCTGCGCCTGCACGGCAGCGAGGTACCGGCGGTGCTGGAAGTGCGCGGCGAGGTGCTGATGTTCAAGGACGACTTCAATCGCCTGAACCAGCGCCAGCGCGACGCCGGGCAGAAGGAATTCGCCAACCCGCGCAATGCGGCCGCGGGCAGCCTGCGCCAGCTGGACGCGCGCATCACGGCCCAGCGCAAGCTGCGCTTCTTTGCCTATGGCATCGGCCGCCTGGAAGGCGCCGGGCTGCCGGAATCGCATTCGGCGGTGCTCGACTGGTTCGACCGCCTCGGCCTGCCGGTCGCGAAGGAGCGCGCGGTGGTGCGCGGCTGCGAGGGCCTGCTCGGCTACTACCGCGATATTGGAGGAAAACGCGGCGCGCTGCCGTATGAAATCGACGGCGTGGTGTACAAGGTCGACAGCGTGGCCGACCAGGCCCAGCTCGGCTTCGTGTCGCGCGCGCCGCGCTTCGCGCTGGCCCACAAGTTCCCGGCCGAAGAAGCCATGACGCAGGTAGCAGCGATCGACGTCCAGGTCGGCCGCACCGGCGCCATCACGCCGGTGGCGCGCCTGCATCCGGTCTCGGTCGGCGGCGTCACCGTCACCAACGCCACCCTGCACAACGAGGACGAAGTGCTGCGCAAGGACGTGCGCGTGGGCGACACCGTGATCGTGCGCCGTGCCGGCGACGTGATTCCCGAGGTCTTGTCGGTGGTGCTGGAGCGCCGCCCGACGCCGCAACCGATGCGTTACAAGCTGCCCGAGAGCTGCCCGGTGTGCGGCTCGCATGTGGTGCGCGAAGAGGGCGAGGCGGTGGCGCGCTGCTCCGGCGGCCTGACCTGCGCGGCCCAGCGCAAGGAAGCGATCCGCCACTTCGCCGGCCGCCGCATGATGGACATCGAGGGCCTGGGCGACCGCTACATCGACAGCCTGGTGGAGTGCAACCTGGTCAATGGCGTGGCCGACCTGTACAAGCTCACGCTGGACGACCTGCTCAAGATGAAGGGGCTGGCCGACCAGCGCCTGGCCGACGAGCGCGAAGGAACGACGCCCGAGACCGTAAAACAGGGCAAGGTCGCCACCAAGTGGGCGGATAAGCTGCTGGATGCAATCCAGGCCAGCAAGAACCCGCCGCTGGAGCGCCTGCTGTTCGCGCTCGGCATCCGCCACGTGGGCGAATCGACCGCCAAGACCCTGGCCGACTGGCTCGGGCGCTTCGCGTTGGTGCGCCAGGCGCCGGAAGCGCTGCTGCGCGTGTTGCCCGACATCGGCGGCACCGTGGCCGAGGCCATCGCCGAATTCTTCGCCGAAGAGAAAAATCAGCGCGAGATCGATGCGCTGCTGGCGGCCGGGGTGGCGCCGCAAGGCGAACATCCGCCCAAGGCGCAGTTGCGCGACAAGCTGGACGAAGTGAACTTGCTGGCGGCGCTCGGCATTCCGAAGCTGACCGAACCGCGCGCACGCCAGCTCCTGGCCGCCGGCCAGACCCTGGAGTCGCTGGCCCACCTGAACGTGTTCGGCGTGTTCGGCCTGCCGGCCACGGTCACCGCCGCGCTGGAAGAATGGATGGCGCAAGCGGGCAACCGTGGGCGCGTCGCGGCGCTGGCGCAGTTGCGCGGCGAGCTGCTGGCCCAGCTGCCGGAGGAAGTGCCGGTCGCCGAAGGCCCGCTCACCGGCAATACCTTCGTGCTGACCGGGACCCTGCCGACCATGAGCCGCGAGGCTGCAGGCGCCCTGATCGAAGCGGCGGGCGGCAAGGTGTCCGGTTCGGTCTCGAAGAAAACCTCCTACGTGGTCGCCGGAGCCGAGGCGGGCAGCAAGCTCGCCAAGGCGGAAGAACTCGGCGTCACCGTCCTCGACGAAGCAGGGCTGCTGGCCCTGCTCGGGCAATAAAGGAAACCACATGAGCATCATTCGCAAAGCCGTATTCCCCGTCGCCGGCCTCGGCAGCCGCTTCCTGCCTGCCACCAAGGCGCAGCCGAAGGAAATGCTGCCGATCGTCGACAAGCCGCTGATCCAGTACGCGGTCGAAGAGGCGGTGGCGGCCGGCATCACCGAGCTGGTCTTCATCACCGGCCGCAACAAGCGCGCCATCGAAGACCATTTCGACAAGGCCTACGAGCTCGAGGCCGAGCTGGAAGCGCATGGCAAGCAGGCCCTGCTCGACGTCGTGCGCGGCGTGATCCCGAAGAACGTCAACTGCATCTACATTCGCCAGTCGGCCCCGCTGGGCCTGGGCCATGCGGTGCTGTGCGCCCGCCCGGTGATCGGCGACGAGCCCTTCGCGGTGCTGCTGGCGGACGACTTCATGGACACCGACCCGCCTACCCGCCCGGTGCTGGCGCAGATGACCGAGCTGTATGCCTACGAGCGTTCAAGCATCCTCGCCGTGCAGGACGTCCCGCGCGAGAACACCCGCCAGTACGGCATCGTCAGCGCCTCGCCCTACCGTCCGAACCTGGAGCTGGTCTCGGGCATCGTCGAGAAGCCGGCCCCGGAAGTGGCGCCGTCCACGCTGGCCGTGGTCGGCCGCTACGTGCTGTCGGGCTCGATCTTCGGCTACCTCGAGCACCTGGGCACCGGTGCGGGCGGCGAAATCCAGCTGACCGACGGTATCGCGGCCCTGATGCAGGCCGAGCGCGTGCTGGCCTATCGCTACCAGGGCCAGCGCTACGACTGCGGCTCCAAGCTGGGCTACCTGAAAGCCACTGCGGCGATCGGCCTGAAGCATCCGGAAACGGCCGAGGGTTTCCGCGCCTCGCTTGCCGCGCTGCTCGAGCAAGGAAAATAGCATGGCCGTCCGCGAGATCCTGCGCATGGGCGATCCGCGCCTGCTGCGCGTGGCCGAAAAGGTGGAGAGCTTCGATACGCCCGAGCTGCATGCCCTGATCGCCGACATGTTCGAGACCATGCATGCGGCGAACGGCGCGGGGCTGGCTGCGCCGCAGATCGGCGTCAACCTGCAGCTGGTGATCTTCGGCTTCGCGAAGAACGCGCGTTACCCGGATGCGCCGCCGGTGCCGGAAACGGTGCTGATCAATCCGGTGCTTACGCTCCTGTCCGAAGAAATGGAAGAGGGCTTCGAAGGCTGCCTGTCGGTACCAGGCCTGCGCGGCAGCGTGCCGCGTTATACGAAGCTGCATTACGAGGGCGTCGACCAGTACGGCAAGCCGATCGTGCGCGACGCCGAAGGCTTCCATGCGCGCGTGGTCCAGCACGAGGTGGACCACCTGCTGGGCATCCTGTACCCGATGCGCATCCGCGACTTTTCCCGCTTCGGCTTCACCGAAGTGATGTTCCCCGATCTCGATCCGAAGGCCGACGACTGATGCGCTTCATCCTGCTTCCGCTGCTGCTTGCCGCGCCCCTGGCGCAAGCCGATGACTGGTTCACAAAGATCGACTCGGCGCCGAAGAGCGAATTCTGGCTCGACAGCGGCTTCGCCACCGCCCACTTCGACAGCGACAAGGACTTGAACGGCGCCAACAAGGGGCTGGGCGCCGAGTACCGCTTCAACGGCACGACGGCGGCGACGCTCGGGCGCTTCTACAATAGCGACCGGCAGTGGTCGAACTATGCGGGCGTGATCTGGCAGCCGTATGCGCTCGGCCCGGTACGGCTGGGGCTGGCCGTTGCGGCTTTCGACGGCTATCCGCACATGCGCGACGGCGGCTGGTTCCCGGCGGCGATTCCGACGCTGACTTACGAGTACAAGCGGGTCGGTCTGAATGTGGGGATTATCCCGACGTACAAGGACCGCTTGTACGGCGGGATTTCGTTCCAGCTCAAGTTCAAGCTGTTCGAATAAGGGAGGCTCAGCTCTCTTTTGGATATGGCGATGGCCCACCCTCCGCAATGAACGCATCGATCCGCTGCTGCAGCACCGGCAGCGGCACCGACCCCAGTTGCAGCACGGTGTCGTGGAAGTTGCGGATGTCGAATTTCGGCCCCAGCGCCTGTTCCGCGCGCGCCCGCGCTTCCTGGATCGCCATCTGCCCCAGGTAATACGACAGCGCCTGTCCCGGCCACGAGATGTAGCGGTCGACCTCGGTCTCGACCTCGTGCTTCGCCAGCGCGGTATTGTCCATCAGGTAGGCCTGCGCCTGCTCGCGCGTCCAGCCCTTGGCGTGGATGCCGGTGTCGACCACCAGGCGCGAGGCGCGCCAGGCCTGGTAGCTCAACATGCCGAAGTGTTCATAGGGCGTCTCGTAGATGCCCATCTCCACCCCCAGCCGTTCCGAGTACAGGGCCCAGCCTTCGCCGAAGGCCGAGATATAGGCGCGGCGGAAGGGCGGCACCCCTTTCTGCTCCTGCGCCACCGGCATCTGGAAGGCATGGCCGGGCGCCGACTCGTGCAGGGTCAGCGCGGGCAGGCTGTAGAGCGCGCGCGCCGGCAGGTTGTAGGTATTGACCCAGTACGCACCGGCGCCGCCGCGCCCCGCCGTGTAGAACGGCGCCTGGTCGTCGGGCACCGGCAGGATCGCGAAGCGGCGCCGCGGCAGGTAGCCGAAGTACTGGTCGGCCTTGGCATCGAACTTCTTGGCGGTCCAGGCCGCGTGCATCAGCAGTTCTTTCGGCGTCCTGGCGTAGAACTGCGGGTCGGTGCGCAGGAAGGCCAGGAAGGCCGGCAGCTCGCCCTTGAAATCCGCCTTTTTCATGGTCTCGTGCATTTCGGCGCGGATCTTCGCCATCTCGGCCAGTCCGATCTGGTGGATCTGGTCCGCGCTGAGATGGGTGGTGGTGTATTCGACGATCTTCGACTGGTAGTAGGCTTTACCGCCCGGCATGCTCTCGGCGGCCAGGGTGGTGCGGGCCTTCGGCAGGTAGTCCTTGCGGAAGAAGGCCAGCACCTTCGCGTAGGCCGGCTGGACCCGGTCGCGGATGATGCCCGCCGCCCGGGCCTTCATGGCTTCCTGTTCGGCGGCCGGTATCGAGGACGGCATGTTCTTGAACGGAATGAAAAACACGGTTTCCTGCGGGGTCTTGGCCTCGGCAATCGGGACCAGGGCCAGGTCGCGTCCCGCCAGCGTGACTTGCGGCGGAGTGAAGCCGCGCGCCAGGCCGGCACGCATGTTCGCGGTCTCCTGCGCGAAATAGTCGGGCAGGGCGGCCAGCAGCTGCAGGTAGTTGCGGTAGTCCTCAGCCGTCTTGAAGGGGCGGCGCGCGCTGAAGGTGACATTGGTCCAGAACGCGCTGTCGGCATTCACCGGCTGCTCGTATTCGTGGAAGCGCTGCGCCTCGGCCAGGGCGGCGATCTGGGCGCGGTAGACGGCGAAGTTGATCCGCTCGCCCGGTGACAGCTCGGCCGGGGGGATCGTGTCGAGTTCCTTCAGGACACCTTCCCAGTAGGCACGGCGTGCTTCTTGCGCAGGTGCATCGACCCGCGCCAGTGCCGGGCTGACGCCACGCTCGTCCTCGGCGCGGGCGAGCCGTTCCGTGACGCGCCACTTCCACTCTTTCGTGTAGATTATCCTGAAGCGCGCGTCAGCTTCCGTGGCGGCCATGGCCGGCGTCATCGCGCAGCACACTACAAAGGAGGCAGCCGACAGGGCGGCACCCAGTTTTTTTCTCATGGTTCATCCGCTAGTGATGAGCAGCGTCGCTCGGCGACCGTATCTTAGCGGGCTTGTGGCAACAACACTACTAAAGAAATGTTTCTGGATCGTCGAAGGCGAACTCACGAGTTTGCCGAATCAGCAAGTTATAATGCGCGGTGCGTCGGGGAGGAAGCTTGCCAGCCCCCGCTGCGGGCCAGCGCCAGCCTGCAAGACTTACACCGCCATCAGCGGCATTCATTGCTCAACGACGAAGACATGACGAATAGTACGGGCGCGCCGGATCTCTCGGCTGGAAGGAGCCAGTTGCTGCAACCATGGCGGCAGATCGCACAGCAACTCTGCCCGCTGATCGGGGAAAGCGGCTTTTGCGCCCTGTTCGGCCGTGCCGTCCACGTGATCGGGCCGGAACACGCGTGGCTCGCGCCGCAGCAGCCTTGCCGCGCGGCGGAACAGCTGTTCGTCTCGCTGGGGGAGCGCATGGCCGTCGCCGACGCCGGGCGCGCCGCCGTCGCCAACGAGGCCCTGCTGCGCACCTTTACCCACTTACTTGCCGCACTCATCGGGGAAAAGCTGACACAGCGCCTGCTGGAGTCGGCCACCGCCACTGCAGACATGGCGCCAGGCCAGCAGACGAATGCACAGGAGCAGAAATAAATGACCGACAAAGTAACCCTGGGTAAGTTGGCTACTGGCGTGCCGGGGCTCGATGTTCTCCTCGGCGGTGGGATGAACGAGTTTTCATTCAACCTGATTACCGGTGCGCCCGGCTGCGGCAAGACCACGCTGGCGCACCAGATCATGTTCTCGCTCGCCACGCCCAAGTGCCGCGCCCTGTTCTTTACCGTGCTCGGCGAGCCGCCGCTGAAGATGCTGCGCTACCAGCAGCAATACGCGTTCTTCGACACAGAAAAGGTCGGCGTTTCGATCCGTTATGTCAACCTGATCTCCGACCTGCGCGCCGGTGATTTCAACGGCGTCCTCGAACGCATCACCCGGGAGGTCGAGGAATTCGGGCCGAGCCTGGTGTTCGTGGATTCCTTCCGTTCGGTGATCCAGACCGGACGCAACGGCAACGAGGGCATCAGCGACCTCCAGCATTTCGTGCAGGAGCTCGGCACCCGCATGACCAGCTGGATGGCCACCACCTTCCTGATCGGCGAATACCAGCACAGCGATATCGAGGCCAATCCGATCATGACGGTTGCGGACGGCATGCTGGCCCTCAGCCAGCAGCAGGAACGCGACGCCGTCGTACGCAAGATCCGCGTCGTCAAGATGCGCGGACAAGCCCACATGACCGGCTACCATACGTTCCGGATCACCGATGATGGCCTGCGCATCTACCCGCGACTGCTGCCGCCCCTGGCCGCCGACCACCGGTATGAGGTGCCGATCGACACCGATCCGCGCAGGATCGCGACCGGAACCCCGGGACTTGACGACATGCTCCATGGCGGCCTGCCCCAGGGGCATTCGATGCTGGCGGTCGGGCCGACCGGCTGCGGCAAGACCATCCTCGGCACCTGCTTCCTGCGGGCGGGCGCCGCGCAGCAGGAGCGCGGCGTCCTGATGTGCTTCGAAAAGGGCACGGCGCGCCTGCGCAATGCGGAAATGGCCAGGCTGATCCAGTCCGGCGTGGTCACCGTGGTCGAAACGCGCCTGATCGACGTGACCATCGAGGAGCTGGAAGACGAACTCCTTGCCGCCATCGACCGCACCGGTGCCCGCCGGGTCGTCATCGATTCGTTGTCGGAGCTGTCGCTGTTCCTGGCGCCGGAATGCGTCCGCGACATGCGCGAAGGCGTGTTCCGCATGCTGTGCAGCCTGGCCAAGCGCGGCGTGTCGGTGCTGGTCACCGTCGGCCTTGACGAACATGTCACCAACATGAACTACGCGCGGCCGGACATGGCCTACATCACCGACGCCATCGTCGGCATGCGCTACGCCGAGGTGGACGGCGAGGTGCGCAGGTACATGTCGGTGGTCAAGGTGCGCGGCAGCAGCCACAGCAGCGATGTCCGGGAGTACCGGATCACGAACGAGGGGCTCGAGATCGACGCCATCGCCGCTCCGGTCAACGGGGTACTGTTCGGCGGCACCGACCGGATCAACAACGGCGAATGAGGCGACCATGGGAATGTATGACGAATCGGGTGCCGGCTCGGAACAGCGTTCCCTGATGGGCGAAGACCCGACCCGCGGCGCCATGCCGGGCGATCCGCAGCTGCTGAACCGCGTTGCCGTCCTCGAAGCCGAACTGTCGCATGCCCGCATCCTGTTGCGCGACCGCGAGCGGCTGGAAGAG
Organism: Telluria sp. ZB4P36; assembly: GCF_059685865.1. NCBI lineage: Bacteria > Pseudomonadati > Pseudomonadota > Betaproteobacteria > Burkholderiales > Oxalobacteraceae > Telluria > Telluria sp. ZB4P36. The sequence continues at coordinate 403,215 of NZ_JCASIE010000002.1, read as the reverse complement.
CAAGTGGAACAGCTGCGCGAGGCCAACGAACACCTGGTCATGGCCACCGTCAGCGCCCAGTCGCTGCGCGACCTGGCCGAAGCCACCAACCGGCGCCAGACCGAATTCCTCGCCATGCTGGCGCACGAGTTGCGCAATCCGCTCGCGCCGCTGAGCATGTCGGCCAGCCTGCTGGGCAGCCTGGGCGGCGGCTCCGGCCAGCTGGCCCATGTGGCCGGCGTGGTGCGGCGCCAGGTCGACCACATGGCGCGCCTGCTCGACGACCTGCTCGACGCCGCCCGCATCAGCAGCGGCAAGATCACCCTGTCGGTACGCCCGCTGGTGCTGGCCGGCGCCCTCGACCAGGCGGTCGAGACGGTGGCGCCGCGCATCCGCGAACGCGGCCAGCAACTCGAGCTCCAGCTGCCGGACGAAGCGCTCACCATCGACGGCGATCCGGTGCGCCTGACCCAGGTCTTCGCCAACCTGCTCGGCAACGCCTCCAAGTACACCGGCGACGGCGGCCGCATCGTGCTGCGCGCCTGGCGCGCCGGCGAGGAAGTCGTGGTGCAGGTGAGCGACAACGGCTCCGGCATCGCCCCCGACATGCTGCCGCAGATCTTCGACCTCTTCATCCAGGGCCCGCGCTCGCTGGCCCGCTCGGAAGGCGGCCTCGGAATCGGACTGAACGTGGTGCGCAACCTGGTCAGCATGCATGGCGGGACGGTGTCGGCCGACAGCGCGGGCGAAGGACGCGGCAGCACGTTTACCGTGCGCCTGCCGCTGTCCGCCGCGCTCACGCCGGTGGCGCCGGCCCCCACCGGGCCGAGCGCCGCCGAGGGCGCGCGCCGGATCCTCCTCATCGAGGACAACGTCGACGCCTGCGACACCCTGCGCACGCTGCTGGAGCTTGCCGGCCATGAGGTGGCGGTGGCCTACGACGGCCACACGGGCCTGGCGGCGGCGGAGGCGGACCGCTACGACATCCTGATCTGCGACATCGGCCTGCCCGGGCTCGACGGCCACGAGGTGATCGAGCGGGTGCGCAGCGCGCAGGGGGCCGGCGCACCCTTCGCCATCGCGCTGTCGGGCTACGGCCAGTGCGAAGACCGCGAACGCGCGCTGGAATCCGGCTTCGACCGCTACCTGGTCAAGCCGGCCGCGCCGGATGCCTTGCTCGAACTGGTCGGCGAGGAACGCGCGCTGCGCTCCTGAGCCGGGCCCTGCCTCAGGAGCGCAGCACGCGCTCCAGGCGCGTTACCGCTTCCTCGATCCGGTCCAGGCGCGTGGCGTACGAGAAGCGGACATGCCGCTGCGGCGCCGCGAACCCGAAATCATCCCCCGGCACGATCGCCACCTGCGCGTCGCGCAGCACCGACCAGGCGAAGGCGCTGCTGTCGCCGCTGTGTGCGTGCGGAAGCTCCTGGATGTCCGCATACACGTAGAAGGCGCCGTCGGGCATCACCGGCACCCGGAAGCCGAGCGCGCGCAGGGCCGGCACCAGGAAGTCGCGGCGGCGCTGGAATTCGCGCCGGCGCTCTTCATAGATCGCCAGGGCTTCCGGGGTGAAGCAGGCCAGCGCGGCCTGCTGGGCCACGGTCGGCGCGCAGATGAACAGGTTCTGCGCCAGCTTTTCGAAGGTCGATACCAGCGCTTCCGGCACCACCAGCCAGCCCAGGCGCCAGCCGGTCATGCTGAAGTATTTCGAGAAGCTGTTGACGGTGATGGCGTCCGGGTCGAGCGCCAGGGCGCTGACCGGCTGGTGGTCGTAGGACAGCCCCTGGTAGATCTCGTCGATGATGGCGAAGCCGCCGCGTGCGCGCACCGCGCCGAGCATGGCGCGCAGCTGCTCCGGCGTCATCGAGGTCCCGGTCGGGTTCGAGGGCGAGGCCACCAGCACCCCGCGCGTGCGTTCGGTCCAGTTGGCGTCCACATGGGTGCTGCTCAGCTGGTAGCGGTCGTCGCTGGACGCCGGCACCAGCACCGGCTTGCCGCCGAAGGCCGAGACGAAATGGCGGTTGCAGGGATAGCAGGGGTCGGGCATCAGGACTTCGTCGCCGTCCGCGACCAGGGCGGCGCAGGCCAGCAGCAGGCCGGCCGAGGCGCCGGCGGTGACGACGACGCGGCGCGGGTCGATGTCGAGGCCGTGCACGGCCGCGCAATGGCCGCTGATGGCTTCGCGCAGCTCGCGCAGGCCGAGCGAGTCGGTGTACTGGGTGACGCCGCCCTTGATGGCCTCCATCGCGGCATGGGCGACGATGTCGGGCGCGGTGAAATCGGGCTCGCCGACGCTCATGCTGATGACGTCGATGCCGCTGCGTTTCATTTCGCCGGCGGCCTTGACCATTTCCATGACGCGGAAAGCTTCGATGGCGTGGACGCGCCGGGCGACCTGGAGGGCGCGCAGGGCCTGGTTTTCGGGGGAAGAGGAGGGAGTCATGGCGGATCCTTGAATCTGATCCGCCATGATACCTAGAACATCACTGGTGTGCGTGGTGCGTCGCAGTCAGCTTGCGCATCAGGGGCAGCGCCGCCAGCGCGATCAAGGTGCACGCGATCGCCGCCACGCCCAGCTTGTTGAACAGGCTGGTATAGACCGGCAGGGTCTGGAGCGGATCCGTCATGCCCTCCGGCACCGCGGCGATGTTCGCCACTACGCCGCCCAGGTACTGCGAGATGCCGACGCCGACGTAGTAGGCGCCCATCATGAAGCCGCCCATGCGCGCCGGCACGTAGCGGGCGATCATGGCCAGCCCGAGGCCGCTCACCAGCAGTTCGCCCAGCGAATACAGGCCGTAGCCGGCGATCATGATCCAGGACGAGGTCAGGCCGCCCGTGGCGAACTGGCCGGCGACGCCGTAGGTGAAGAAGCCGGCCGCCACCACCGCGAAGCCGAGCGCGAACTTGGCCGCGATCGACAGGTCCTTGCCGCTGCTGCCGGCGCGGGTGTAGATCCAGGCCAGTACCGGACTCAGGACCATGATCCAGATCGCGTTCAGGGCCTGGAACTGGGCCGGCGACCAGGTCCACAGGTGGGCGCCGAACACGCTGAATTCGAGGTCGACGTTACGCAGCGCGAACAGCGACAGCGAGGTCGACATCTGCTGGTAGAAGATGAAGAAGAACACGGTCTGCAGGGTCAGCACCAGCGCGGCGATCAGGCCCGCCCGTTCGCTCGGCTGGCTGGTGCGGATCAGGTGGAAGAAGATGCCCAGCACCACGAAGCCGGCCAGGTAGACGAAGGCGCGCGCCAGGTCGCGGTATTCGAGGATGACGGCCGATGCCGCCACCGCCACCACGCCGCCGGCCAGCACCGCCAGCAGGCGCTTCATGCGCAGCGGCTCGGCGTCCGGCGGCGAGCCGATATGGCCGATGGTCTTGCGCAGCACGCCGACGGTCAGCAGGCCGACGGTCAGGCCGACGCTGCACACGGCGAAGGCCACATGCCAGCCCAGGTTGCCGCCGTAGACGGCGTTGACGTGGTCCTTGATCCAGGGCGTGGCCAGCATCGAGAAGGTCGAGCCGACGTTTACCGCCATGTAATACATGGTGAAGGCGCTGTCCATCTTGGAGTCGTCGCCTTCGTAGATCTTGCGTACCAGGTTGGCGGTGTTGGGCTTGAACAGGCCGTTGCCGACGACGATCACGCCAAGGGCCGAGAAGGTCATCCAGGTATTCGTGGTCGGCACCGCCATCAGGGCATAGCCGAGGGTGAGGATGAGCCCACCCAGGATCATGCAGCGGCGGGTGCCGAGCACCTGGTCGCCGATCCAGCCGCCGATGGCCGGCGCCACGTAGATCAGCGCGGCCGCCGCGCCCCACACCAGGTTGGCGCGGCTGTCCTCGAAGCCGAGGCGCTGCACCATGAAATACACGATCAGCGCCTGCATGCCGTAATAGCCGAAGCGTTCCCACAATTCGATCAGCGCCACCGTCATGAATGAGCGGGTCTGGCTCACCGGCTGGCCCAGCTGCGCCGGATTCTCGTTCTTCATTCGTCTCCCTTGTTTTTTGTTCGACCGCCGAAAAGTTGCGGCACGGATCGCGCGATGCTACGCCAGGCGCATGGAAGATGCAATCTTGACAGGCCTTGCTGCCAATGCGATAACATGTCGCTTTGCCCGGTTCAAAGCACCGGCTTTTTCGCGCGAGGTATATGTATGAGGCGTCTTCCCGTTCTGCTGTGCGCAGCCATGGCGCTGGCCGCGAGTGGCCCGGCGGCGTCCGCGCCGGCCGCGCCCGTGGCGATGCCGCTGGCCGACCATCACCAGCATGTCTATAGCCCGGCCGCCGCAGCCTTCATGTCCGCGAGCGCCGCCATGCGTCCGGTCTCGGCGCAGGACCTGATCCCCCGGCTCGACGCCGCCGGGATCGGGCGCGCGGCCCTGCTGTCGGTGGCCTACGTGTATGGACAGCCAGCCGCTTCACACGGCGAGGAGTATGCGCGGGTGCGGGCCGAGAACGACTGGACGGCGCGCCAGGCCGCCGAGTATCCCGAGCGCCTGGTGGCGCTGTGCAGCGTCGATCCGCTGAAGGACTATGCGCTGGCCGAACTGGCGCGCTGCGCCGCCGGCCCCGGCTTCGGGCGCGCCATCAAGCTGCAGCCCGCCGACGGCGGCGTGCAGCTGGACGACCCGTCCCAGGTCGAGCGCATGCGCCGGGTGTTCCGTTCGGCCAATGCGCGCGGCATGGCGATCGTGCTGCAGCTGCCCGAGACCGGCGCCCGCGAAGCCCGCCTGCTGCTCGAGCAACTGCTGCCGCATGCGCCGGACGTACCGGTGCAGGTGACGTATTCCAGCGATGGTGAAGGGGCGCCGCAGTTGGCCGCGCTGGCAGTGCTGGCCGATGCGGCGGCGCGCCGGGACCCGCGCATGCGCCATGTCTGGGTCGACGTCGCCGCCTTCGCGCGTCCCGGCCTGTCGGCGGCCGACGCGCGCCGGCTGGTGCGGCGCCTGCGCCAGGTCGGCATGGAGCGGGTGCTGTACGGCTCCGATGCGGCGATCGGCGCGGACGCGCACCCGCGCGAAGCCTGGGCCGCCTTCCGCAGCCTGCCGCTCACCGAGGCCGAAACGGCGCGGGTGGCGAACAACGTAATGTCGTATTTGCGCTGAAGTCGGATTACATTGCCACCCAGGCCAGACCCTGAATAGCATGGTTTGGGCTGTAATTTAATTACATTGGCACTTTTTCGCGGCGTCATTTTCTGTCATGCTCCCGCTTGCGCTTCACGACAACCAACCGAGACCCCATGACGAAAACCACGATCGCCCGGCTTCTCCTGTGCCTCCTGGCCAGCCCCGTCGCGTTTGCCCAGAACGCGGAACGCCGGCTGCAAGGCCATAGCCTGAACCAGAACACCCTGGAGCTGGCCACCAGCGATGGCCGTTACCTGATCAAGCCGTATTCGGCCCACGTGGTCGAGACCACCTTCATCCCGAACGGCCAGCAGCACGAGCCGTCCTCGCATGCCGTGGTGCTGGCGCCGGTGGACGTCGGCGCCACCCTCAAGGCCGAGGGCAGCCGGATCGTATTCTCCACCCCGGGCATCACGGTCGTCGTCGACAAGCAGCCTTTCCGCATCAGCTACCTGTACAAGGGCAAGCCGCTGGTGGCGGAGAAGGGCGGCTACGCCAGGGACGGCAAGTTCGAGGCCATCGAATTCGCGCTGGACGACGGCGAGGCGCTGTACGGCGCCGGCGCGCGCGCGGCCGGCATGAACCGGCGCGGCAACCGCTTCCAGCTGTACAACAAGGCCGACTACGGCTACGGCAAGACTTCCCAGCTGCTCAACTACACCATCCCGGTCGCGCTGTCCTCGAAAAAGTACGCGATCCACTTCGACAACCCGCAGGTCGGCTATCTCGACTTCGACAGCCGCAAGGACGGCAGCCTGCGCTACGAAGTGATCGGCGGTCGCAAGACCTACCAGGTGGTCGCCGGCGACAGCTGGGCCGAGGTGATGGCCAACTATACGGGCCTGACCGGGCGCCAGCCGCTTCCGCCGCGCTGGGCCTTCGGCAATTTCGCCAGCCGCTTCGGCTACAAGAGCGAAGCGGAGACCCGCGCCGTGGTTGCCAGGTTCGCGCAGGAGAAGATCCCGCTGGATGCCGTCGTGCTCGACCTGTTCTGGTTCGGCAAGGAGGTCAAGGGCACGATGGGCAACCTCGCCTGGGACCGCGACAGCTTCCCGAACGCCGAGAAGATGATGGCGGACTTCAAGAAGCAGGGGGTGCGGACCGTCGTCATCACCGAGCCATTTGTTTTGACTACTTCCAGGCGCTGGCAGGAAGCGGTGCAGCACAAGGTGCTGGCGACCGACGAGGCGGGCAAGCCGGCCATTTATGACTTCTACTTCGGGAACACCGGCCTGGTCGACCTGTACACCCAGCAGGGGCGCGACTGGTTCTGGAACATCTACAAGGAGCTGAAGGCGGGCGGCGTCGAAGGCTGGTGGGGCGACCTGGGCGAGCCGGAAGTGCATCCGTCCTGGGTGCGGCATGGCGGTGGCGAGGGTGGCAAGTTCGCGGCGGACCAGGTGCACAACGTCTACGGTCACGACTGGGCGCGCCTGATCGCGGAAGGCTACCGCAAGGATTACCCGAACGAGCGCCCCTTCATCCTGATGCGCGCCGGATATTCGGGCTCGCAGCGCTTCGGCATGATCCCGTGGTCGGGCGACGTCAGCCGCGGCTGGGGCGGCCTGCAGTCGCAGATGGAAATCTCGCTCCAGATGGGCATGCAGGGCCTCGGCTACATGCACTCGGACCTCGGCGGCTTCGCAGGCCCGGTGCTGGACGACGAACTCTACGTGCGCTGGCTGCAGTACGGCGTGTTCCAGCCGATCTTCCGCCCGCACGCCCAGGCCGACGTGGCGCCGGAGCCGGTGTTCCGTTCCGAGCGCGCCAAGGTGCTGGCGCGCGAAGCGGTCTGGCTGCGCTACGCCATGCTGCCGTATAACTACACCCTCGGTTTCGAGAACAGCCAGACCGGCATGCCGCTGATGCGCCCCGTGCTGTTCGAGGAAGACGGGGCCACCGCGATGTCCTCGACCTACCTGTGGGGCCGCGACTTCCTGGTGGCGCCGATCGTGGAGCCGGGCGCGACCCGCAAGGAAGTCCACTTCCCGGTCAAGGACAGCGTCTGGTTCGACTTCCACACCGGCGCGAAGCACCTGGGCGGCATCACCGAGATCGTGAAGCCGGAAGAGGCGCACATCCCGGTCTATGTGCGCGCCGGCGCCTTCATCCCGATGGCGAAGGTGGTGCAGAGCACGCGCGATTACTCGACCCGCCAGATCGACCTGCACTACTACCATGACGCCACGGTGGCGAAGAGCGAGGGCCAGATGTACGACGACGATGGCGAGACCGCCGACGCTTATGCAAAGGGCAAGTACGAGATCGTGCGCTTCGCCGGCAGCTTCGGCGCAGGGAAGCTCGAGATCGCGCTGCAGACCGAGACCGGCAAGGCGCAGGCGCCGGCTGAGCGGGGCTTCTCGCTCAAGGTGCACAACCTGAGGGCGAAACCGCGCGCGGTGACGGTGGACGGTCGCGCCGCGAAGTTCAGCTGGAACGGCAAGCACCAGCTGCTGGAGGTGCCGGTGGCGGCGCGCAAGCAGCCGGCGAGCAAGGTGGCGATCACGCTGTAGTCGGATCGCATCCCGGCAAGGCCCTTGGCGGCCTTGCCGGGGTCAGCGCGCCACGATCAGCCGCAGGCCCAGTCCCACGAAGATGGCGCCCGCGATCCGATCCAGCCACATCCCCGCCCTGGGCGTCCGGTTCAGCCACTGCCCGATCGACCCCGAAAAATACCCCAGCAGTCCGAACAGCACCGCCGCCTGTACGGTGAAGATCAGCCCCAGCCAGGCGATCTGCCAGTTCGCATCCCCGCGCGAGGCCACCACGAACTGCGGCAGGAAGGACAGGAAGAACAGCACCACCTTCGGGTTGATCGCATTCGCCAGCAGGCCCTTGAAGAACAGCCGGCGCGCCGATTCGTCCGGCACGCCACCCGCCACCTGGGCGCCGCCGCGGCTGCGCAGGGCGCCGATGCCCATCCAGATCAGGTACAGGCCGCCGGCGATCTTGAGCGCCGTGAAAGCCGCCGGCGAGGCCGCGATCAGGGCACTGACGCCGATCACGGCCAGCAGGGTGTGGTTCAGGCAGCCCAGCGCGCAGCCCAGGCCGAAGGCGATGCCGCGTGCCCGTCCCTTGGCGATGCCGGCGCCCAGCACCATCATGTTGTCGGGGCCGGGCGAGAGGGTGATCAGGATCGCGGCGGTGAGAAAACCAAAGAACTGTTCGGGTGTGAGCATAGACCAGTATCTTAGCGCACCGCATCCATGTCCAGCTCGACCCAGGTCGGCGCGTGGTCGCTCGGTTTTTCCTTGGCGCGCTGGAAGCGGTCGACGCCGGCGCCGCGCAGCGCGGGCGCCAGGGCGGGGCTGAGCAGCAGGTGGTCGATGCGGATCCCGGCGTCGCGCCCGAAGGCATTGCGGAAGTAGTCCCAGAAGGTATAGACCACCTGGTCCGGGTACATGCTGCGCAGCGCATCGGTCCAGCCCTGCGACATCAGGCGCTGGAAGGCTTCGCGCGATTCGGGGCGGAACAGGGCATCGGTCAGCCAGCGCTCGGGCTTGTACACGTCGAGATCGGTCGGGATCACGTTGAAGTCGCCGCACATCACGACCGGCACCTTGGCTTCCAGGAGCTCGGCGCCGCGCGTGATCAGGCGCTCGAACCAGGCCAGCTTGTAGTCGAACTTCGGCCCCGGCGCCGGATTCCCGTTGGGCAGGTAGAGGCCGCACACGACGATGCCCTGGTAGACGGCCTCGATGTAGCGGCTCTGTTCGTCCGTCGGATCGCCCGGCAGGCCGCGCTGCAGCTCCTGGGCCGGACCCTCGCGGGTCAGGATGGCGACGCCGTTCCAGCTCTTCTGGCCATGCCAGATCGCGTGGTAGCCGGCCTCGCGGATTGCGGCTTCCGGAAACTTCTCCTGCGGCGCCTTCAGCTCCTGCAGGCAGACCACGTCCGGCTTGCGTTCTTCGAGGTATTCGAGGAGGGCGCCCAGGCGGGCGCCGATTCCATTGACGTTGTAGGTGACGACCAGCATCCTGCCTCCGTGTGACTCCATGATTTGCTTGCTACTTTAGCATGCGCAGACGAGGCTGCGGATCGCTGAACCTTATTGAATGAACATTACTCGGCGCTTATAGTCAAACGCGCATTTTCTTATGGCTAATTGATCGTTCGGCCATGCAAGATCATGCCCTATACTGTTGTGATCGAATTTTTTTTGCAGTCAGGAGTAAGCCATGTTCACCCGCCGTCACCTCCTCATCGGGGCGCTCGCCCTGTCCGCCAACTTCGTCGCCGGCGCTGCGCAAGCCGACCAGCTCGCGGACATCAAGAAGAAGGGCGAGATCGTGTTCGGCGTGCTGGGCACCGACGAGCCGAACAGCTTCATCGATCCCAAAACCCGCCAACTGGTGGGCTACGAGATCGACATCGCCACCGCGGTGGCGAAGAAGATCGGCGTCACCCCCAGGTTCAAGCAGATGTCGGTATCGGCACGCATCCCCGAACTGCAGCAGGGCCACGTCGACGTGCTGGCCGCCACGCTCACCCACAACAAGGAACGCGAATCTCAGGTCGACTTCGCGCTGACCCACTTCGTCACCGGCTCGAAAGTCATGGTGCGCGCGAACAGCGGCGTCAGCGCGCTGCCCCAGCTGGCCGGCAAGAAGGTGGTCACGGTGCGCGGCGGCACCCAGGAATCCAATATCCGCAAGGCCGTGCCGAGTGCCGAGGTGGTCACCTTCGAAAATACCCAGCAAGCCTTCCAGGCCCTGCGCCAGGGTAAAGGTATCGCCTACGTGAACGACGAATCCTCGCTGCTGGCCGACTACGGCAAGCTGGGCCCGGCCGCCAGGGGCTTCACCATCCTCCCGACCAGCATCGGCATCGAGTCGATCGCGCTCGGCCTGCGCAAGGGCGAGAAGAACCTGAAGGCCGTGGTCGACGAGACCCTGCGCGGCCTGGAAGCGAGCGGCGAGGCCGAGAAGCTGTTCAACAAGTGGTATGGCCCGGGCACCCGCGCCAACATCGCCAAGCGCCAGTTCAAGCTCAGCACCGACAAGATCTGAACCTAGAACAGAGCACCACCCTTGCAGTTCTTCGATCCCGGCATCCTGCAATCCGGCCAGTACCATGACTGGCTGGTGCAGGGACTCATCCTCTCGCTCCAGCTGACCGCCGCCAGCTTCGTCTTCGCCCTGCCGTTCGGCGCGCTGGTCGCCGTCATGCGTACTTCGAGCATCGCGCCGCTGCGCGGGCTCGGCGCCACCATCGTCGAAGGCATCCGCAACGTGCCGCTGCTGGCCCACCTGCTGTTCTGGTACTTCGCCTTCCCCGAACTGCTGCCGGAAGGCGCGCGCGACTTCCTGTATGCGCACAATCCGGAAGCCGTGTGCGCCGTGATCGCGCTGGCGCTGTACAGCGGCGTCCACATGGCGGAAGACATCCGCAGCGGCATCCGCGCCGTGCCTCCGGGCCAGCTCGAAGCGGCGCGTTCGCTCGGCCTGGGACGCTTCGCAAGCCTGCGCCTGGTGCTGCTGCCGCAGGCCTTCCGCGCGGCCACGCCGCCGCTGCTGTCGCAGACCGTCAACCTGTGGAAGGACACCAGTGTGGCCACCGTCATCGGCGCCGCCGAACTGATGTACCAGGCCGCGCGCGTAGAGACGGCCAGCTTCCGCAGCCTCGAGGCGTTTACTTTCGCGACACTGGCCTACCTGAGCGTGTCGCTCCTGATTTCCCTGGCCGCGTATGGTTTTCAGCGGCGTTATCCGGTCCGCCCGGCATGATTGAACTCATCGACACCTACTGGCTGTACTTCCTGGTCGGCCAATATCCCGAAGGCCCGCTCGGCGGCCTGGCGCTCACCGTGCTGCTGTCCCTAGGGGCGCTGCTGCTGGCGATGCCGCTCGGCCTGTTGCTGGGCGTGGCGCGCGTCAGCAGCCGGCGCGCGATCCGCTGGCCGACCGCCGCGCTGGTGCAGCTGGTGCGCGCGGTGCCGCTGCTGCTGGTGGTGTTCTGGGTCTACTTCTTCCTGCCGGCCGTCACCGGCGTCAAGACCGGGCAGGCGACCACCATGCTGATGGTGCTGGTGCTGTTCGACGGCATCTACCTGGCCGAGATCGTGGCGGCCGGCATCCGCGCGCTGCCGAAGGGGCAGCTGGAAAGCGCCCGCTCGCTGGGACTGTCCTATCCGCAGGCCCTGCGCCTGGTGGTGCTGCCGCAGACCCTGCGCAACGGCCTGCCGTCGATCGTCAGCCAGCTGGTCTCGACCATCAAGGCGACCTCGCTCGGCTACATCATCGGCCTGTCGGAAGTCTCGTTCATCGCGACCCAGGTGAACACCCTGGTGTTCACGCAGGCGGTCGAGGTCTACCTGATCCTGGCCCTGAGCTATTTCATCCTCTGTTTCGGCCTGTCCCGCCTGGCCTTCCTGCTCGAGCGCCGCCTTGCAGGCACCGTAAAAAAGGAAGTGTGAACGATGATCGTTCTCGATAAAGTCAACAAGTGGTACGGCGATTACCATGCGCTGGTCGACGTCAGCGAGCGTGTGGAAAAGAACGAGGTCGTGGTCGTGTGCGGTCCCTCGGGCTCCGGCAAGTCGACCCTGATCCGCACCCTTAACCGGCTGGAGGAAATCGACGGCGGCAGCATCGGCATCGACGGCCGCGACATCCATGCCAAGGGCGCCGACGTCAACGCCCTGCGCGCCGGGATCGGCTTCGTGTTCCAGCACTTCAACCTGTTCCCGCACCTGACGGTGCTGGAGAACTGCACCCTGGCGCCGGTCAACCTGAAGCGCGCAACGCCCAAGGAAGCGCGCGACTATGCCATGCAGCTGCTGGAGCAGGTGGGCCTGGCCCACAAGCGCGACGCCTACCCGAACGCGCTCTCGGGCGGCCAGCAGCAGCGCGTGGCGATCGCCCGCGCCCTGGCCATGCGTCCGCCGGTGATGCTGTTCGACGAGCCGACCAGTGCGCTCGATCCGGAAATGGTGGGCGAAGTACTGGGTGTGATGCGCTCGCTGGCAGGGCAGGGCATGACCATGGTCTGCGTGACCCACGAGATGGGTTTCGCGCGCGAAGTCGCGGACCGCATCCTGTTCATGAGCGAAGGACGGATCCTCGAGCGCGCCACGCCCGGGGACTTTTTCACCAATCCGCAGCACCCGCGCGCCCGGCAGTTCCTGTCCGACCGCCGGCGCGATTAAGCGCTTACCTGCGGATCAGCGACCATTGCTGGTTGGCGGCATTATTCACGGGATACTGAATGATCTGCGCGCCGTCCGCCGTGCTGCGCGCATTCACGTCGAGCACCATGCCGCTCAGCTGGTTCGCCACCGTGTAGTAGCCGGCGGCCGGGCTGGCGAAGCGCCAGCGCTGGCCGCTGCCCGCCCAGTAACCCCATTGCGCGATATTCGTGCCCGCGGTGGTCGAGTTGCCGTAGTTGTCCAGGCTGCGCAGGCTGTGGGCATTGACAATGCTGTAGTAGCCGTCGCCTTGCCCGATCAGGTGCCACTGCTGGTGCCGGGCGTTCGTATCGGTGAACTGCTGGACCAGGGCGCCGTCCGCCGTGGACGCATTCGCCACCGTCAGCGCCTTGCCGCTGTGGCGCGAACGGAAGCTGTAGACGCCGTCGCTGATGCCGCCGCAGCCCGCAAAGTTCGTGAAATTGCGGCTCAGGACCGGCCAGCCCCCGCTGTAGCTCATGCGCAGGATATCGAGCTTGGCGTTGCCGTTGTCCTGCAGGTCGTAGTAATGGGTGGAGACGAACTGGCAGCCGTCCTGCTTCAGCAGGCCGATGTGGCCTGGTCCGCGGTACCTGCCGTCCGTGACCGGCAGCACGGTGCGGGTGCCCGAGTAGGGACCGCGGATGTTGGTCGCGCGCTGTACCTCGACGTAATACGTGCTGTCGCTGCCCTTGCAGCAACTGCCGCGGTTGACGAACAAATAGTAGTCGTTGCCGTTGCGGGTGATGTAGGGCGCCTCGATGTCCTGGTGGCCGCCTCCTAGAATCGTGCTGACGCTGCCGGCCAGCTTGCCGGTGGACTGGTTGATCTCCGCCAGCCCGATTCCGCCGAAGAAGGAACCCCACGACATGTACACCTTGCCGTCATGGTCGCGGAACAGCGCCGGGTCGATCGCATTGATCTCGCCCGCGCCGCCGAAGGACTCGACCACGATCCCGAGATCGGTCCACACCGGATTCTTCAGCGAGGGCGAGCGCGCCACCCCGATCGCCGAGGACGAGGTACCGAAGGTCGATACCGAGTAGTACAGGTAGTACTGACCGTTCATCTGGATCAGGTCCGGTGCCCAGAACGAGCCGGCGAAGTCCGGGATCTTGTTCTTGATCCAGGCCGGATAGGTGCTGAAGACCGGGCCCGGACCGCCGGTCCAGGTCAGCAGGTCCTTCGAGGTGGAATACCAGATCCCGGTCCCGGTGGTGAAGTTGAAGTAAGTGTCGCCGTCCTTCGTGATCGTGCCCGGGTCGTGCGCGTTCTTCACGCCCGCCAGTTCGATGGCCCGGGCCTGGGGCCCCAGGGCGATACCCAGCGCCAGGCAGCAGAACGCCAGCAGTGTTTTCATCATCTTGTCTCCAGTTTGTTGTTGGATACTGCTCCGCCAGCATAGGTAATGTCGCGGCGCGCGAGCGATGAAATATGTCGCGCCAATGATTGCCTTTTCGGTATCGCGCGGCCCCGGGCACGGCCTGCCGTCCCGGATTCTCCGCCGCTCGTCACCGTTCCCTGTCCGCTCGTCACAGATCCGCCGGCCTGGCGGCACCGCGGCCCTAGCATGGCGTCACGGGTGCACGTCGCGCCCCTGACAACGGAGACCACCACCATGCACCACCAGATCCTGTCCACCCTGCGCATCGCCGCGCTCGCCCTCGGCTTCCTCGCCACCGATGCCGCGCTTGCCGGCCCCCAGGAGGAGCTGAACAAATCCCTCGCCCGCCGCGTCTACGATGAGGGCCTGAACCAGGGCATCTTCACCGTGCCCTACACGAATGACTTCATCGGCCATGCCGGCAACGGCACGTTCACGCGCGAAGGCAGCCTGGCCGAGGCCAAGGGCTGGCGCCAGGCCTTCCCCGATCTCAAGATGAACATCGACCTGATCCTCGCCGAGAAGGACCTGGTCGCCGTGCGCTGGACCGCGACCGGCACGAATACCGGCAGCGGCAACGGCATACCGGCCACCGGCAGGCCGGTCAAGGCGACTGGCCAGGCCACCTTCCGCTTCGTGGACGGCAAGATCGCCGAGGAGTGGGCGACCGGCGACACCATCGGCATCATGCGCCAGCTGGGCCTCCTGCCTCCCCGGACATCGGTTCCGCGCGTGCAAGCGGCCGGCGAGTGAGCGCAAAACGGCACGCGCGGCCGCGCGCGGTGTAACATGCGCCTGCTCAGATCTTTCCTTCATGGTGCCATCGTGTCCCTCAGCCAGCTCGCCATCGGCCGCCGCCCCGTCCTCTGGACACTGGTGGGCTGGGCCTTGTGCGCCGCCGTGTTCGCCACCCAGTCGCACGTCGCCTCCGCGGTGCGCGGCCAGCCGATTCCCTGGGGCGGCGCCTTCACCGCCTGGTCGGTCTGGGCTGGCGCGTGGGCGCTGCTGACACTGCCGATCCTGCGGCTGGCCGCACGCGTGCCGTTCGAACGGCGTGCGTGGTGGCGCCCGCTGGCCGTGCACGCGGCGGGCAGCGTCGCCGCGACGCTGTTGCACATGGCGGTGTATGCCTTCGCCGCGCCGCTGGTCGGCGCGCCCGGCTTCAGCACCGGCTGGAGCGCCACCTACGCGCGCCTGCTGGCGACGGCCTTCCTGCCCAGCCTCTCGGTGTACTGGGTGCTGACGATCGCGGTCCAGTTCCTGCACCTGCAGCAAGCGGTCCATGAACGGGAGCGGCGCCACCTGGCGCTGGAGGCGCAGCTCGCCGAAGCGCGGTTGCTGGCGCTGAAGTCGCAGCTGCAGCCGCACTTCCTGTTCAACACGCTCAATTCGATCGACGTCCTGATCGGCGACGACCCGGCGGCGGCCCGCCACATGCTGCAGCTGCTGTGCGGCTTGCTGCGCAAGGTGCTGGACAAGGACGACAGCCGCGAGGTCACGCTGCGCGAGGAGCTCGATGTCATCGCCAGCTTCCTGACGATCGAGAAGATCCGTTTCGCCGAGCGCCTGAGCTACCATGTCGACGTCGGCCCGGAGCTGATGGGCGCGCGCGTGCCCAGCCTGGTACTGCAGCCGCTGGTGGAAAACGCCATCCGCCATGGCATTGGCCCCCGCGCCCGGCCGGGCCTGATCGTCATCAGCGCGCGCGCCGAGGACGGCATGCTGCGCCTGGCGGTCACCGACAACGGCGCGGGTGTGGGACAGCACCTGAAGTGGGGCATCGGGCTGTCCAACACGCGTGCGCGCCTGCAGCAGATGTTCGGCGCCAGCCATCGTTTCGCCATCGGCGACAAGCCTGGCGGCGGCACCGAGGTTTCACTGGCGATCCCTCTGCAGGAGGGCGCATGCGCATCCGCGTCCTGATCGTCGACGACGAGGTGCTGGCGCGGCGCGGCATCCGCCAGTACCTGGCCCTTGAACCCGATATCGAGGTAGTGGGCGAATGCGGCGACGGCAAGGCGGCGATCGAGGCCATCGCGGCGCTGCAGCCCGACCTGATCTTCCTCGACATAGCGATGCCGGAGGCAGACGGTTTCGAGGTCGTCGCGGCCGTCGGTCCCGACAGCATGCCGGCCACGATCTTCGTCACCGCCTACGACCAGTTCGCGGTGCGCGCCTTCGAGATCCATGCGCTCGACTACCTGCTCAAGCCGGTCGAGCCGGAGCGCATCCGGACGGCGCTGGCACGGGCAAGGGCGCAGTTGTCCGCCAGGCCGGATGACCTGGCCGCGCGCGTCGCAGCGGTGCTCGGAGAGCTCGCCGGCGGTCCGGCGCGGCGCTACCTGCGCCGCCTGCCTATCAAGAAGGCCGGCCGCGTGATCCTGGTCGACGTCGACGAGGTCATGCGCTTCGAAGCCACCGGCAACTACATCGAGGTGCACACACGCGAGCGCATGCACCTGCTGCGCGAGACGCTCACCAGCCTGGAAGCGCGGCTGGACCCGGATGGCTACGTGCGCGTGTCGCGTTCCTGCATCGTCAATGCGCGCCACATCCGCGAGCTGCAACCGCAGTTCAGCGGCGATTTCGTCGTCGTGCTGGCCGACGACAGCGAAGTGCAGGGCAGCCGCCGCTATCGCTAGGGCATCGAGGCGCTGTTCGGATGACCCTGCACCACTACGACGGAGGCTCGCCTCAAGACCTTAAAACTGCTCGTCGGGCCGCAGGTAACGCCACTGCCCCGGCGGCAGATCCCCCAGCTTGACCTTGCCGATCCGCACCCGCTTCAGGCCGAGCACCTTCAGTCCCACCATGTCGCACATGCGGCGGATCTGGCGCTTGCGGCCTTCCTTCAGCGTGAAGCTGAGCTGGTCCTCGTTCTGCCAGCGCACCTTGGCCGGCAGCAGGGGTTTGCCGTCCATCCACAGGCCGTGGTTGAGCTTCCTGAGCTCCGTGTCCGGCAGCGTGCCCGGCTTGGTGTACTCCACCCGCACCAGGTATTCCTTCTCGATCGCCGTGTTCTCGCCGATCAGCTGCTTGGCGATGCGGCCGTCCTGGGTCAGCACCAGCAGGCCCACCGAGTCGATGTCGAGGCGGCCGGCCGGCACCAGGCTGCGCAGCTGGGTCGGGTGGAACTGCTCGGGCGAGGGATCGTCCGGCCAGCGGTTCTCCGGCTTGACCAGCACCACGGCCGGCTTATAGCCGTCCTCGGCCTGGCCGCTGACGTAGCCCACCGGCTTGTTGATCAGGACGGTCACGCGCTTGGACTGCTCGGCCGCGGCCTGGCGCTCGACCGTGATCTTCTGGTGCGGCAGCACCTTGCTGCCCAGCTCCGAGACGACCTTGCCGTCCACCCGCACCCAGCCCTTGGCGATCCAGTCATCGGCTTCGCGGCGCGAGGACAGGCCGAGTTCGGACATACGTTTGGAGAGGCGGACAGGTTCGGTCATCGGGAATACAAAAAAAGTGGTTAAATCTTGAGGGCGTCCAGCAGGTCGGTCTCGAGCTGCACCTGGCTGCGCGGGTTGTTCAGTGCGGCGCCGTCGATCAGGAACACGTCCTCGACGCGCTCGCCCAGGGTCATGACCTTGGCGGTGTGCAGGTTGATGCGGTAGCGCGTCAGCACGCTGGCGATCGCATACAGCAGGCCGGGGCGGTCGTTGGCGGCCACCGACAGCACGTGGAATTGGCCGCGTTCGTCCGGCCGCAGGTCGACGCTCGGGGTCACCGGGAAGGTGCGCGACAGGCGCGACAGGCGGCCGCGTGTCGGCGGCGGCAGGGCTTCCTGCTCGAGCAGCAGGGCGCACAGCTCGTGCTCGATCAGGCTGATGATGTCGCGGTAGCTGCCGGCGAAGTTTTCGTCGGTGACGAGGAAGGAGTCGAGCGCGTAGCCGTGGCGCGTGGTGTGGATCTTGGCGTCGAGGATGCTGAAGTTCTTGCGGTCGAAGTAGCTGCAGATGCGCGCGAACAGGTCGGGCTGGTCCTGGAGGTAGACCGCCACCTGCAGGCCTTCGCCGATCGGCGCCAGGCGCGCCCTGACCACCGGCTTGACGCTGTCGACCTTGTCGTGCAGGGCGCGGGTCTGCCAGGCGATGTCGGAGGCGTCGTGGCGCAGGAAGTAGACCACGTCGAGCTGCTTCCACAGCGCTTCGTGGGCGTCGGCGCCCAGGCCATACAGGCGCAGGGTGGCCAGCGCTTCCTTCTGGCGCGCGCGCAGTTCACGGTCGGCGCTGTGCGGTTCGCCGCCCAGCACGCGCAGGGTGATCTTGTACAGGTCTTCCAGTAGCTTGGCTTTCCAGGCATTCCAGACCTTGGGGCTGGTGCCGCGGATGTCGGCCACGGTGAGCAGGTACAGCGCGGTCAGGTGACGCTCGTCCTTGACCGTGGCGGCAAAGGCCGCAATGACGTCCGGATCGGACAGGTCCTGCTTCTGGGCCACGGTCGACATGGTCAGGTGCTGCTGGACCAGGAATACCACCAGCCCCGTGTCTTCGTCGGACAGCCCGTGGCCGCGGCAGAAGTCTTCCGCGTCCGCCATCCCGAGTTCGGAATGGTCGCCGCCGCGGCCCTTGGCGATGTCGTGGAACAGGGCGGCCACGTACAGCAGCCAGCGGTCGCGGAAGTTCGCGATCAGCTGGCTGCAGAAGGGGTATTCGTGGGCGTGCTCGGGCATCGTGAAGCGGCGCAGGTTCCGCACCACCATCATGATGTGCTGGTCCACCGTGTAGACGTGGAACAGGTCGTGCTGCATCTGGCCGGTGATGCCGCGGAAGGCCGGCAGGTAGCGTCCCAGCACGCCCATGTCGTTCATGCGGCGCAGCGCGTGCAGCAGGCCGCTGGGCGCCTTCAGGATGCGCAGGAACAGAGCCTTGTTGGCCGGATTGGCGCGGTAGGCTTCGTCGATCAGGTTCCGCGCATGCCACAGGGCGCGCATGGTGCGCGCCGTCATGCCCTTGATGTCGGGGCGCTCGGTCATGGCCACGAAGATCCCGAGCACGGTCGAGGGGAAGCGCTCGAAGGTGTCGTCGTGGGCGATGTCGATGAAGCCGTTGACCTCGTTGAAATGCGCGTTGAAGTCGCCGCCGATCGCCACCTTCGCCGCCGGACGCGGGAACAGCTGGGCCTCGATATTCTGCAGCATGATGGTGTTCATCTGGGTAACCACCTTGGCCGCCCAGTAGTAGCGCTGCATCAGGAATTCGCTGGCACGGCGGCCGTCGGCGTTCTCCAGGCCGAAGGTCTTGGCGATCGCGGTCTGGACGTCGAACACCAGGCGGTCTTCGCGCCGCTTGGTCTGCAGGTGCAGGCGCACACGGATGTCCTTGAAGGCGTATTCCTTCTCCATCAGCTGGCGCGCCTCGGCGCGGGTGATCAGCTTGGCGCGCGCCATCTGGCTCCAGGATTCGGCCAGGCCGGCCGCCTTGGCCACCCACATGATCACCTGCAGGTCGCGCAGCGCGCCCGGGCTTTCCTTGACGTTGGGTTCGAGGGCGAAGGCCGTGTATTCGTACTTGGCGTGGCGCAGCCGCATCTCGGCGGTCTTGGCCTGGAAAAAGGCTTGCGGGTCGAGGGCGGCGCGGTAACGCCTGCGCAGCTCGTCGAACAGGGCGCCGTCGCCGGTGACCAGGCGCGCTTCCAGCAGGCTGGTCTGGACCGTGATGTCGGCACGCGATTCGACCAGGCACTCGTCGACGGTGCGGATGCTGTGGCCGATCTCCAGGCCCAGGTCCCAGAACAGCTGGACCAGGGATTCCAATTTGGCCTGGGTGAGGGCGTCGGCCGGCTGGCCGAGCAAGACCAGCAGGTCGACGTCGGAATAGGGGAAGAGTTCGCCGCGGCCGTAGCCGCCCACGCCCACCAGCGCGGTGTGGGCCGGCAGGCCGGCGGCATTCCAGGCATCGGTCAGGATGCCGTCGACGCAGGTGCGCAGGCCGCGCAGCAGCTTCTCCGGCTTGCCGTCCTGGTGGAAGGCGTCGATCAGGGCCTGGCGCTCGGCCTTGAGCCGTTGGCGCAGTTCGCTGCGCGAGCTGTCGAGGAGCGCGGGCTGGCCCATGTCGTCGTCCTCAGGCCGGCACCGCGGCGCCCTGGTTCAGCAGCGGCAGCACGATGGCTGGGGGCGGCGGGCTGCCGGCCGACATGGTCAGCACTTCGACGCCGGTTTCCGTGACCAGCACCGTGTGCTCCCACTGCGCCGACAGGCTGCGGTCCTTGGTCTTGATGGTCCAGCCGTCCGGCATCTCGCGGATCTCGCGGCGGCCGGCGTTGATCATCGGCTCGATGGTGAAGATCATGCCGGGCACCAGCTCTTCGCCGGTGCCCGGGCGGCCGTAATGGAGTACCTGCGGCTCTTCGTGGAACACGCGGCCGACGCCGTGGCCGCAGAACTCGCGCACCACGCTGTAGCCGTGCTTCTCGGCGTGCTGCTGGATCGCGTGGCCGATGTCGCCCAGGCGGTTGCCCGGCTTGACCTTGGCGATGCCCAGCCACATGCATTCGAAGGTGACTTCCGACAGGCGCTTGGCCAGGATCGTGGGCTCGCCGACCAGGAACATGCGGCTGTTATCGCCGTGGAAGCCTTCCTTGGTGATCGGGGTGATGTCGATGTTGAGCGCGTCGCCGCTCTTGAGCACGCGGTCGCCCGGGATGCCGTGGCAGATCACGTCGTTGACCGAGGCGCAGATCGAGCCGGGGAACGGCGGGTAGCCCGGCGGCGCGTAGTTCAGCGTGGCCGGCACCGTGCCCTGCACATTGATCATGTAGTCCTTGGCCAGGCGGTCGAGTTCGCCGGTGGTGACGCCCGGCTTGACGAAGGGCGTGATGTAGTCGAGCACTTCCGAGCCGAGCCGGCAGGCGACGCGCATGCCTTCGATTTCTTCCGGGGTCTTGGGGGTGGAGGCCATAGAATCCTGATCCTGCGAATAATGGTTGGCCCGGGTGCCGGGCGATATTGCATCATTATAAGGGATGGTGACCCCCTTGAAAACAATGTGAAATCCCGCTAGAATCTCGGGTTGCTCGTATTCGCATCGAGCAATGTTGTAAAAACCATCTTTTTTATAGAAATCGCGAACGTGGCCGCCAAAGGGTGCCTGTCAGGAAGCTGACCGAGGTGACTGGCCACGTTCAAGACCCAACCCTGGAGAATTTTATGTCCGTTACTATGCGTGAAATGCTGGAAGCCGGTATCCACTTTGGCCACCAGACCCGTTTCTGGAACCCGAAAATGGCACCGTTCATCTTCGGTCATCGCAACAAGATCCACATCATCAACCTGGAAAAGACCATGGCGATGTACCAGGATGCGATGAAGACCATCAAGCAGATCTCGGCCAACCGCGGCACCATCCTGATGGTCGGCACCAAGCGCCAGGCGCGCGACATCATCGCCGCTGAAGCCCAGCGCGCAGGCGTGCCTTACGTCGACCAGCGCTGGCTGGGCGGCATGCTGACCAACTTCAAGACCATCAAGACCTCGATCAAGCGCCTGAAGGACATGGAAGCCCAGATCGAAGACGGTTCGGTCGAGAAGCTGTCGAAGAAAGAAGCGCTGATGTTCCAGCGTGAAATGGTCAAGCTGCAGAAGTCGATCGGCGGCATCAAGGACCTGGGCGGCGTGCCTGACGCGATCTTCGTCGTCGACGTCGGCTACCACAAGGGCGCCATCACCGAAGCCGGCAAGCTGGGCATCCCGGTCATCGGCGTGGTCGACACCAACCACTCGCCGGAAGGCGTCACCCACGTGATCCCGGGTAACGACGACTCGTCGAAGGCGATCACCCTGTACGCACGCGGCGTCGCCGATGCGATCCTGGAAGGCCGCGCCAACGCCACCAACGACGTCGTTGAGATGGTCAAGGCCGCGGGCGCCGACGATTTCGTCGAAGTTTCCGAGCAGGCATAATTTCGCGGCAGGCGCCAGCCTGCCCGAATAGAAGAGGGGGCGCCGTACCACGAGCCCCCCTTTTTTTAAGCACAAGATTTAGCAATAAGATATCGTGCCCTGTCCTGCGACAGGCACTCTCTGGATCAACATTTAGGAGAAACGACATGGCAGCAATTACCGCAGCGATGGTTGGTGAACTGCGCGCGAAGACCGACGCGCCGATGATGGAATGCAAGAAGGCACTGACGGAAGCCGAAGGCGATCTGGGTCGCGCCGAAGAGATCCTGCGCGTCAAGCTGGGCGGCAAGGCATCGAAGGCCGCTGCCCGCGTGACCGCCGAAGGCGTGGTCGCCGCTTATATCTCCGGCAACGTCGGCGCCCTGGTCGAAGTCAACAGCGAAACCGACTTCGTCGCCAAGAACGACGAATTCCTGGCCATGGTCAACCTGGCAGCCCGCCTGGTCGCCGAGAACAACCCGGCCGACGTCGCCGCCCTGGCAGCCCTGCCGCACGAAGGCAAGACCTTCGACGACGTGCGTACGGCACTGATCGGCAAAATCGGCGAGAATATGACCGTCCGCCGCTTCCAGCGCTTCGAGACCACCGCCAAGCTGGCCTCTTACCTGCACGGCACCCGCATCGGCGTGATGGTCGAGTTCGAAGGCGACGACCAGGTCGGCAAGGATGTGGCCATGCACATCGCTGCCATGAAGCCGGTCGCCCTGTCGGCAGAGCAAGTGCCTGCTGAAATGATCGAAAAAGAGCGTTCGGTTGCCCAGCTGAAAGCCCAGGAAGACGCCGACAAGGCGGCTGCCGAAGGCAAGCAGCCGCAGTCGGCCGAGATCGTCGCAAAGCGTATCGACGGTTCGGTGCAGAAGTACCTGAAGGAAGTCTCGCTGCTGAACCAGGCATTCGTGAAGAACGACAAGCAGTCGATCGAGCAGATGCTGAAGGCCTCGAGCGCCAGCGTGAAGGCATTCACGATGTACGTCGTCGGCGAAGGCATCGAGAAGAAGGTGGACGACTTCGCAGCAGAAGTCGCAGCTCAGATGGCTGCCAACAAGCAGTAATCAACAAAGCGGGCCGAAAGGCCCGTTTTTGCAGGGTGGTGCCGTGTGCGAGCCTTCGCCCGCACCACCCGCCAGCCATCTGTCGTTGCAGATGAGATCGCCTACCAGCGGTCGGACCCGAATTCGAAACACAACATTAGGAGCCGCTTCATCATGACAAAACCAGCCTACCAACGAGTCCTTCTCAAACTGTCTGGCGAAGCGCTGATGGGTGACGACCAGTTCGGCATCAACCGCGCAACCATCGACCGCATGGTGGCCGACGTGGCGGAAGTGGCGAAGCTGGGCGTGCAGGTGGCGATCGTGATCGGCGGCGGCAACATCTTCCGCGGCGTGGCCCCGGGCGCCCAGGGCATGGACCGCGCCACCGCGGACTACATGGGGATGCTGGCCACCGTCATGAACGCCCTGGCCCTGGCCGATTCGATGCGCCATGTGGGCATCACCGCGCGCGTGATGTCGGCGATCAGCATCGAGCAGGTGGTCGAGCCTTACGTCCGCCCGAAGGCCCTGCAATACCTCGAAGAGGGCAAGGTCGTCGTGTTCGCCGCCGGCACCGGCAACCCCTTCTTCACCACCGACACCGCCGCCGCGCTGCGCGGCGCCGAAATCTCGGCCGAGATCGTCCTGAAGGCGACCAAGGTCGACGGCGTCTACACCGCCGACCCCAAGAAAGACCCGTCCGCCACCCGCTACAATTCGATCACCTTCGACGAGGCGATCGCCAAGAACCTGCAGGTGATGGACGCCACCGCCTTTGCACTGTGCCGCGACCAGAAGCTGCCGATCAAGGTCTTCTCCATCACCAAGCCGGGCGCGATGAAAGCCGTGATCATGGGTGAAGACGAAGGTACACTGGTACACGTTTGAATTTAGTTGAACAATTTACAAGAATAGGAGAGCAGCATGTCCCTAGCTGACGTCAAGAAGAATGCCCAGGACCGCATGACCAAGTCGATCGAGACCTTGCGCGCCAACCTGGCCAAGGTCCGTACCGGCCGCGCGCACGCAGGCATCCTCGATTCCGTGATGGTCGAGTACTACGGTTCGCCGGTCCCGCTGTCGCAGGTGGCCAACCTGACCCTGATCGACGCCCGCACCATCGGTGTGGCACCGTTCGAGAAGAAAATGGCGGGCACCATCGAGAAGGCCATCCGCGACTCCGACCTGGGCCTGAACCCGTCGTCGCAGGGCGACACCATCCGCGTGCCGACCCCGCCGCTGACCGAAGAGCGCCGCAAGGAAATGGTCAAGCTGACCAAATCGGAAGGCGAGGACGCCAAGATCGCCGTGCGCAACATCCGCCGCGACGCCAACGAAGCCGTCAAGAAGATGGTCAAGGACAAGACCGCGTCGGAAGACGACGAGCGCCGCTCGTCCGACGAAATCCAGAAGCTGACCGACAAGTTCGTTGCCGAGATCGACAAGCTGCTGGCCGACAAAGAAAAAGACATCATGACCGTGTAAGACCGGGCCTGGGGCATCAAGCCCTGCCCAGGCGGACCGGCCCCGGCATTGCCGCGGCCGGTCCGAGTCCCTTTAAGACCGGCTGTCGTGCATCCATCGATGCCTCAGCCCTGCTGGAAACAATGATGTTCAAAAGTTCGACCACTGTCATTCCCGAAGCGCTGAAGGTCCCGCGCCATATCGCCATCATCATGGATGGCAATGGCCGCTGGGCGACCAAGCGCCTGCTGCCGCGCGTGGCCGGCCACGTCAAGGGCGTGGAGGCGGTGCGCGGCGTCGTCGAGCACTGCATCGAGCGCGGCGTCGAATACCTGACGCTGTTCGCCTTTTCGTCGGAAAATTGGCGCCGTCCGGCCGAGGAAGTCTCGCTGCTGATGCGCCTGTTCGTCACCGCGCTCGAGCGCGAAGTGGCGAAAATGCACGCCAATAACATCCGCCTGAAGGTCGTGGGCGACCTCAGCCGTTTCGATGCCAAGCTGCAGGAAATGATCAGTGCGGCCGAGCGCCGCACCGCCAACAACACCCGCCTGACGGTCAGCGTGTGCGCCAACTATGGCGGCCGCTGGGATATCATGCAGGCAACGAGCAAAATGGTCGCGGCCAATCCCGGCGTGACCGACTACACCGAAGAGATGCTGGCGCCACACCTGGCGATGGCCTATGCGCCCGAGCCCGACCTGTTCATCCGTACCGGCGGCGAGGAACGCATCTCGAACTTCCTGCTCTGGCAACTGGCGTATTCCGAGCTGTACTTCACCAAGACCTTCTGGCCGGATTTCTCGAAATCGTCGCTGGACGAGGCGATCGATTCCTTCCAGCAGCGCGAGCGCCGCTTCGGCCAGACCGGCGACCAGGTCGCGCAGAAATCCACGACCTGAGACCCGACGTACAAGACTGAACATGCTGAAAACCCGGATCCTTACCGCGCTCGCATTACTGGCCGTCCTGCTGCCGGTCCTGTACTTCAACAACTACACGGCCTTCGCGGTGGTCGCCTCGGCTTTCTTCGGGGCGGCGGTCTGGGAATGCTTCCGCCTGTTTAACCCCGGCACCGGCAAGGCCGCGCTGATCGCGGCCTTCTGGACCGCGGCCTTCGTCTACGCCTTCTTCATCTCGCCCAACCCGAACCCCGTGTTCTGGTTCGCGATCAGCGTGCTGGTCTGGGTGCTGCGCTTCCTGCCCTCGCTCAGGTTCGGGCTGCCGGCGCTGAACAGCAGCGCCAACACCTTCCTCAGCCTGACCTATGCGATCGCCGTGGTCGGCTGCTTCGCCGCCATCGTCGAGATGTACCGCCATTCGCCCCTGTACCTGCTGTCGGTGATGGCAATCGTCTGGGCCGCCGACATCTTCGCCTACTTCTCGGGCAAGGCCTTCGGCAAGCGCAAGCTGGCGCCCTCGATCTCCCCGAACAAGTCGTGGGAAGGCGCGATCGGCGGCTGCATCGCCGTGCTGGTGCTGGCCACGCTCAGCATCGTGCTGGGCGGCGAGGCCATGCAGAACACCTTCCCGGTGCGCGTGCAGGCCAGCCTCGGCTGGACTGCGCTGTACCCGGTCCTCATCCTCATCGTCGCGGCCAGCGTGGTCGGCGACCTGTTCGAATCCCAGCTCAAGCGCCGCGCCGGCATGAAGGACAGCAGCAACCTGCTGCCTGGCCACGGCGGGGTACTGGACCGCGTGGACGCGCTCGTCCCGGTCCTGCCACTGGCAGCCCTGATCGGCGCCTGGCTCTAAATGGGCAGCCTCACAAAGGACATACCATGCAGCGCATCACCATCCTGGGCGCCACCGGCTCGATCGGCGCCTCGACCCTCGACGTTCTCGCGCGCCATCCGGACCGCTACCGCGTCCATGCCTTGACGGCCCACGGCCGCGTCGAAGAACTGGCCGACGCCTGCCGCCGCTTCAAGCCGGCGCGCGCCGTGGTCGGCACGGCCGACGCAGCAGGGCGCCTGGAGCAACTGCTGGATGGCCTGGACATCCAGGTCGACCACGGCGAGCAGGCCCTGTGCGAGGTGGTCTCCGGCCCCGATACCGACACCGTGATGGCCGCCATCGTCGGCGCCGCCGGCCTGGCCCCGGCCCTGGCCGCGGCGCGCGCCGGGAAGAAGGTCCTGCTGGCCAACAAGGAAGCCCTGGTCATGTCCGGCCAGCTCTTCATGGACGCGGTGCGCGAGCACCGCGCGACCCTGCTGCCGATCGACAGCGAGCACAATGCGATCTTCCAGTCGCTGCCCGCCGGCTACGCGCGCGACCCGCAGGCCGCCGGCGTGGCGAAGATCCTGCTGACGGCCTCCGGCGGGCCCTTCCTGAACCGTGCCGTCGAGACGCTCGAAGCGGTCACGCCCGACGAAGCCTGCAAGCACCCGAACTGGGTCATGGGCCGCAAGATCTCGGTCGACTCGGCCACCATGATGAACAAGGGCCTGGAAGTGATCGAGGCCCACTGGCTGTTCGGCGCAGCGGCCGACCTGATCGAGGTCGTGATCCACCCGCAGAGCGTGATCCACTCGATGGTGTCGTATACCGACGGCTCGGTGCTGGCCCAGCTGGGCAACCCCGACATGCGCACCCCGATCGCGCACGCGCTGGCCTATCCGGACCGGATCGCCTCGGGCGTGCCCCAGCTCGACCTGACCGACATGGCCGCGCTGCAGTTCTACAAGCCCGACTTCGAGCGCTTCCCTTGCCTCAAGCTCGCTTTTGATGCGCTCAGGGCAGGCGGCACCGCGCCGGCGCTGCTGAATGCCGCCAATGAGGTGGCGGTGCAATCCTTCCTCGACCGCGAGATCGGCTTCCGCGACATCGACCGCGTGATCGCCCGCGTGATGGACGAAGTGCCGCACGGCCCGGCGCCGTCGATCGAGGCGGTGCTGGCCCAGGATGCGCGTGCGCGCGAAGCGGCGCAGCTTGCGATTGCCCGCCTGCGGGGATAAGCCATGAGCCTGCTCTATACCGTGCTGGCCTTCGCGCTGGCCCTCGGTCCCCTGATTGTCCTGCACGAACTCGGGCACTACCTGGTGGCGCGCGCCTGCGGCGTGAAGGTACTGCGCTTCTCGATCGGCATGGGCCGCGTGGTCTGGTCGCGCCGCTTCGGCCCGGACCAGACTGAATGGGCGATCTCGGCCTTGCCGCTGGGCGGCTACGTCAAGATGCTCGACAGCCGCGACCCGGAAACCGCGCCCAAGGACGAATCCGAACTGGCGCGCGAATTCACCCGCCAGAGCGTATGGCGGCGCATCGCCATCGTGGCGGCCGGCCCGCTCGCCAACTTCCTGGTCGCCATCGCCCTGATGGCGGCGCTGTTCATGCACGGCGTCGAAGAGCCTTCGGCGCGCCTGCGCACGGCGCCGCAGGGCACGGCGGCCCAGCTGGCCGGCGTGCGCGGCGGCGACACCGTGGTCGCGGTGAACGGCAACCCGGTGCAGTCATGGGCCGAACTGCGCTGGCAGATCATCGGCGCCACCGTCGACAAGCGCGAGGCCCGTCTCGAACTGCGCGCCCAGGACGGCGGCGGTTATCAGGCGACCATCCCGGCCGAGCGCATCGCCGGGCTCGACGTCGAAGGCGACGTCGCCAAGGCCCTGGGCCTGGACCTGTGGCGCGCCCGCGCCCGCATCGAGAAGGTGCTGCCGGGCGGGGCCGGGGAGCGCGCCGGCCTGCAGGCGGGCGACCTGGTGCTGCGCGCGGACGGCAAGGCGGTCGAGGACGGCATGGCCTTCACCGAGACCATGCGCGCGGCTGCCGGGCGCACCGTAGCGCTGGATGTCGAGCGGGCAGGGCGGGTGCAGTCGCTGACCGTGACGCCGGAGCGCGATGCCGCCAGCGGCCGCGGGGTGGCCAAGGTGCTGCTGTCGCAGCCGGTCGAGATGGTCACCGTCACTTCCGGCCCCTTCGAGGCGATCGCCAAGGGGGCCGAGCGGACCTGGGAAACCAGCACCATGACGCTCAAGATGATCGGCAGGATGATCACGGGGGAGGCGTCGTGGAAGAACGTCACCGGCCCGCTCACGATTGCCGATTATGCGGGGCAGACTGCGCGCATCGGCCTGGCCACCTATTTGCAGTTCATCGCATTTATTAGTATTAGCTTAGGCGTAATGAATTTGTTACCAATTCCGGTTCTGGATGGTGGCCATTTACTGTATTATTCGCTGGAAGTTTTGACCGGGCGTCCCCTGCCTGCGCGTGTCGGAGAGTATGCGCAGCGCTTCGGAGTCGGCCTGCTGTTCATGCTGATGGCGCTCGCCGTCTTCAATGACCTGGTGCGGTTACTCTAGCGGCGCCCAAGCAGGGGCCGCGCACCGGGAAAAGAATATGTATGTTGTCCAATGACTGACCAGAAATCCAGCCAATGAATTCACAACCAGATCGTTTTGTCCTGCCGTTCATCCGTCGCAGCATGATTGGCGCCGCCGTGCTGGCGCTTTGCGCCGGCAATGCACTTGCCGTCAACCCGTTCGTGGTCAAGGACATCCGGGTCGAAGGCATCCAGCGTACGGAAGCGGGCACCGTGTTCAGCTACCTGCCGGTGCGTGTGGGCGAAACCTTCGACGACGCCAAGGCGACCACCGCGATCAAGGCGCTGTTCGCGACCGGCTTCTTCAAGGACATCCGCCTGGAAGAAGAAAACGGCGTGCTGGTGGTGCTGGTCGAGGAACGCCCGGCGATCTCCTCGGTGGACTTCACCGGCACCAAGGAATTCGAAAAAGACATGCTGGTCAAGGCGCTGCGTGAAATCGGCGTCGGCGAGACCAAGATCTTCGACAAGGCGGCCGTCGACCGCGCCGAGCAGGAGCTCAAGCGCCAGTACCTGTCGCACGGCCTGTACGGCGTGAAGATCACCACCACCGTGACCCCGATCGAGCGCAACCGCGTCACGATCATGTTCAACGTCGACGAAGGCGATATCGCCAAGATCCGCCAGATCAGCTTCGTGGGCAACAAGGCCTTCTCGGACAAGGAACTGCGCGAAGTCCTGCAGCTGTCCAAGTCGGGCTGGTTCACCTGGTATTCGAAGGCCGACCAGTACTCCAAGCAGAAGCTGACCGGCGACCTCGAGTCGATCAAGTCCCTGTACCTGAACAACGGCTACCTCGAGGCCAACGTCGAATCGACCCAGGTCTCGATCACCCCGGACAAGCGCGACATCTACCTGACCATCAACATCACCGAAGGCGAGAAGTACACCGTCTCGGGCGTGAAGCTGGAAGGCGAGATGTTCGGCCGCGAGGAAGAGCTGAGCAAGCTGATCCTGCTGCAGCCGGGCAAGCCCTATTCGGGCGAAGCCCAGGAAGCCACCATCAAGCTGATCGCCGACCGCCTCGGCACCTTCGGCTACGCCTTCGCCAACGTCACCGCCAATCCGGAGATCAACCGCGACAAGCGCGAAGCCAAGTTCACCTTCTTCATCGATCCGGGCAAGCGCGCCTACGTGCGCCACATGAACATCTCGGGCAATACCGTGACCCGCGATGAAGTCATCCGCCGCGAGTTCCGCCAGTTCGAAAGCTCGTGGTACGACGCCAACCGCGTCAAGCTCTCGCGCGACCGCGTCGACCGCCTCGGTTACTTCAAGGACGTGAAGGTCGAGACCCCGGAATCGCCGGGCGCCACCGACCAGGTCGACGTCAACATGGTGGTCGAGGAAAAACCGACCGGTAACTTCATGATCGGCGGCGCCTTCTCGCAATCGGAGAAGTTCACCTTCACCGCCTCGATCTCGCAGGCCAACTTCGCCGGCAGCGGCAACACCATCGGCCTGGAGCTGAACACCAGCAAGTACAACAAGACGATCGCGTTCTCGCAGACCAATCCCTACTTCACGGACGACGGCATCTCGCGCTCGTTCCAGGTCTACCTGCGCACCATGCGCCCGCCGGCGGTCAACCTCGGCCTGTACACGGTGCGCCAGACCGGCGGCACCATGACCTTCGGCGTGCCGTTCTCGGAAGCCGACACCGTCTACTTCGGTGCCGGCCTGGAACGCACCCAGATGGAGACCGACGTCACCTCGCCGCAGCTGTACAAGACCTTCGTGGCGCAGAACGGCGGACCAGGCGACGGTATCGGCAAGGCCTCGACCAACGCCATCCCGCTGACGGCGGCATGGGGCCGCGACACCCGCGACAGCGCGGTGACGCCGACCCGCGGCCGCTACCAGCGCGCCAACCTCGAAATCGATGCGCTGGGCGATTCGAAGTACTACCGCATGGTGTACGAGCACCAGTGGTGGCGCCCGCTGACGCGCTGGATGACCCTGGCGCTGCGCGGCGAGTTCGACTACGGCAAGGGCATGGGCGGCAGTTCCTACCCGGTCTTCAAGAACTTCTACGCCGGCGGCATCGGCTCGGTGCGCGGCTACGAAAGCTCCTCGCTGGGCGTGGTCGACCCGACCTATTACGACGCGGTGGGCGGTTCCAAGCGCATCATCGCCAACGCGGAATTGCAATTCCCGTTCCCGGGCGGCGGCACCGACCGCAGCCTGCGCTGGTTCACCTTCATCGACGGCGGCCAGGTATTCCAGGAGAAAGCCAAGATCCGCCTCGACCAGATGCGCTACTCGGCCGGTATCGGCCTGTCGTGGATTTCCCCGGTCGGCCCGCTGAAGTTGAGTTATGCTAAGCCTTTGAACGCCTTGCCGGGCGATAAGCTGGAACGCTTCCAGTTCCAGATGGGTACCGGTTTCTGACCTGCCAGAATTGGGACGCCCCGGCGTCCCATCCGATTTGCGGAGATTGATGTTGAAAACGCTGATAGCCACGTTGCCCCAGTACTTGCCGAAGGCGTTGTTGCTGGCCGCGCTGTGCGCAGCGCCGCTGGCCACGGCACACGCCCAGGGCCGGATCGGTTTCGTCGCCACCGAGCGCCTGATGAGCGAATCGAAGATGGCAAAGACCGCCGACGCCCGCATCCAGGCCGAGTTCTCCAAGCGCCAGAAGGTGGTCGAGGAAACCGTCACCCGGCTCAAGCAGGCGTCCGAGAAATTCGACAGCGAAGCGGCCGGCCTGAACGACGTCGAGCGCACCCGCCGCGCGCGCGAACTGCTGAACATGGAAAAGGACGTGCAGCGCATGCAGCGCGAGTTCCAGGAAGACCTCATGCAGCGCAAGAACGAAGAGCGCGCCGCCATCGCCACGCGTGCCTACAAGATGATCGAGCAGGTCGCCGAGCAGGAAAAGCTCGACGCCGTGCTGGCCGAAGCCGCGTGGTCGAGCCCGCGCATCGACATCACCGACAAGATCCTCAAGCTGCTGGACAAGTAAGCGCCAGCCTCACGAGCAAAGAAGCACCACATTGACTGACTCCCGACACCCTGACATGGGCATTCGACTGCAAGACCTGGTCGAGCGCTTCGGCGGACAGCTGGTGGGCGACCCGGACATCAGCGTCTCGGCCATCGCGCCGCTCGACAGCGCGGGCCCCACGCACATCAGCTTCCTCAGCAACAGCAAGCTGCGCGCCCTGGCGGCGCAAAGCCAGGCCGCGGCGCTGATCCTGTCGCCGCTCGATGACCCGACCGTGGCCGCGACCTACGAGGGCGCGCGCATCGTCACCACCAATCCCTACGCCTATTTCGCCCGCGCGGCGCAGTACTTCGCCGCGCTGGCCGAGACGCCGCCGGCGCCGGGCATCCACCCGAGCGCGGTGGTGGCGCCGGATGCCATCGTCGACCCGAGCGCCCACGTCGGCCCGCACGTGACCATCGAAGCGGGGGCCGTCGTCGGCGCCCACGCGGTGATCGACCACGGCTGCTTCGTCGGCCGCGAGGCCCGCATCGGCGAGGGCAGCCACCTGTTCGCCAACGTCACTTTCCACGCGCGCTGCGTCATCGGCGCGCGCGGCATCGTCCATTCGGGCGCGGTGATCGGCGGCGACGGCTTCGGCTTCGCGGTCGAAGGCGGCAAGTACATCAAGATCCCGCAGACCGGCCGCGTGCTGATCGGCGACGACGTCGACATCGGCGCCAACACCACGATCGACCGCGGCGCCCTGGCCGACACCGTCATCGAGGACGGCGTCAAGCTCGACAACCAGATCCAGATCGGCCACAACTGCCACATCGGCGAGAACACGGCCATGGCCGGCTGCGTCGGCGTGGCCGGCAGCGCCAGGATCGGCAAGGGCTGCACCTTCGGCGGCGCCGCCATGGTGCTGGGCCACCTGGAAATCGCGGACAACGTCCATATCTCCTCGGGCAGCATGGTGTCGCGCTCGGTGCTCGAGCCGGGCCAGTACACCGGCTTCTACCCGCTGGCCAAGAACGCCGAGTGGGAACGCAGCGCCGCCATCGTGCGCAACCTGGGCTCGATGCGCGAGAAGATCCGCGCCCTTGAAAAGACCATCAAAACACTCACAGAACAAAAATGACCATTGAAGCTCAAACGACCACGAAGACGACCCTCGATATCAACGGGATCAAGGAATACCTGCCGCACCGCTATCCGCTGCTGCTGGTCGACCGCGTGCTGGACGTCGAACTGGGCAAGCGCATCACCGCCATCAAGAACGTCACCGTCAACGAAGAATTCTTCAACGGCCACTTCCCGCACAAGCCGGTGATGCCGGGCGTCTTGATGATCGAAGCGATGGCGCAGACCGCCGCGATCCTGTCCTTCATGACAATGGACGTCAAGCCGGACGAGAACTCGGTGGTCTACTTCGTCGGCATCGACAACGCGCGCTTCAAGCGTCCGGTCGAGCCGGGCGACCAGCTCAAGATGGAAGTCGAGATCCTGCGCGTCTCGCGCGGCATCTGGAAGTACAAGGCCGTCGCCAGTGTCGACGGCAAGGTCGCGGTTGAAGGTGAGCTGATGTGCACCATCCGCGCCAACGAGAACGCAGCGGGGCAGTAATGAGCAGGATTCATCCAAGCGCGATCGTCGACCCCAAGGCGGAGCTGGACAGCTCGGTCGAGGTCGGCCCGTATTCGATCATCGGCCCGCACGTGCGCATCGGCGCCGGCACGGTCGTGGGTCCGCACGTGGTCATCGAAGGCCACACGACGATCGGCAAGGACAACAAGTTCTTCCAGTTCTGCTCGATCGGCGCCGCGCCGCAGGACAAGAAGTGGAAGGGCGAGCCGACCCGTCTCGAGATCGGCGACGGCAACACCATCCGCGAATTCGTCACCATGAACCTGGGCACCGCCCAGGACCTCGGCGTCACCCGCCTGGGCGACGACAACTGGATCTCGGCCTACGTCCACCTGGCGCACGACTGCCAGGTCGGCAGCCACACGATCTTCTCGAACAATGCGCAGCTGGCCGGCCACGTGCACGTGGGCGACCACGCCATCCTGTCGGGCTACGCCGGCGTGCACCAGTTCTGCAAGATCGGCGCCCATGCCTTCATCGGCATGTACACCAGCCTGACCCAGGACGTGCCGCCTTTCGTGCTCGTCTCGGGCAACCCGGCCGGCCAGCGCGGTATCAACATCGAGGGCCTGAAGCGCCGCGGCTTCACCCGTGAGCAGATCGACGGCATCCGCGCCGCCTACAAGCAACTGTACCGCTCCGGCCTGACGCTCGAGGAAGCGAAGGCCGCCCTGGCCGAACTGGAGGCCGGCAACGCGGCCGCCGCCGACGACATCCGCGCCATGCGCGAATTCCTCGGCGCCAGCACCCGTGGCATCGTCCGCTGACATGTCCGTAGGCGGCACCCGGCCTTCGGAGATCTCGCTCGCGATGGTCGCCGGCGAGGTGTCCGGCGACATGCTCGCCGCCCGCCTCATGGCCGGCCTGCGTCCGCAGCTGCCGAACCTGCGCTTTCACGGCATCGGCGGCCCGCGCATGCTCGAGCAGGGCCTGGTGAGCGAGGTCCCGATGGAGACGCTCACCGTACGCGGCCTGTTCGAGATCATCCCGCGCTATCGCGAGATCAAGGGTATCCAGAACCGCCTGCGCGACCGCCTGCTGGCGGAACGCCCGGCCGCCTTCATCGGCGCCGACTACCCGGGCTTCAACCTCGGGCTGGAAGAGCAGCTGCGCGCCGGGGGCATCCCGACCGTCCATTTCGTCAGTCCGCAGATCTGGGCCTGGCGCGGCGGAAGGATCAAGAAAATCAAGCGCGCGGTCTCGCACATGCTGGTGATCTTCCCCTTCGAGGAGGCGATTTACCGCGCGGCCGGCGTGCCGGTGACCTATATCGGCCATCCGCTGGCCGAGATGATCCCGCTGGCGCCCGACGTGGCGGCGGCGCGCGAATCGCTCGGCATCGCTCCGGATGCGCGGGTGGTCACGATCATGCCGGGCAGCCGCATGGGCGAGCTGAAGTACCTGGCCGAGCCTTTCGTGGCGGCGGCCAGGCTGCTGGCCCGGCGCGACCCGAGCCTGGTGTTCATCGCGCCGATGGCCGGCGAGCGCCAGCGCGCCTACTACACCGAGATCGTGAACAAGGCCGGGCTGGCGGAGGTGCCGGTGCGCCTGGTCGACGGCCAGTCGCATGCGGCGATTGCGGCGGCCGACGCGGTGCTGGTCGCCTCCGGCACGGCAACCCTGGAAGTGGCGCTGTTCAAGAAGCCGATGGTGATCGCCTACCAGGTGATGGAGGCCTCGTGGCAGATCATGCGCCACATGGGCTACCAGCCGTGGATCGGCCTGCCGAACATCCTGGCGCGCGAGTTTGTCGTTCCGGAGTATCTTCAGCATGCGGCGACGCCGCTGGCGCTGGCGGACGCCGTGCAGCGCCAGCTGGACGACCCGGCGGGGAAGGAGGCGCTGGCGCGGCGCTTTACCGACATGCACCACAGCCTGCTGCGCAACAGCGCGGAGGCGAGCGCGGACGCGGTGCTGCGCGTGATTGGACGTAAGAAATGAGCAAATCAGTGAGTAGGAAGCGAGTCAACTTTTACCCGGGCCTGCCTCCGCGGCTGCGGCCGTTCACCGACGCCGACATCGTGTGCGGCGTGGACGAAGCCGGCCGCGGTCCGCTGGCGGGGCCGGTGTTCGCCGCCGCCGTCATCCTCGACCCGAAGCGCCCGATCGAGGGCCTGCGCGACTCGAAGAAGCTGACCGAAGCACGCCGCGACGAACTGGCGCCGCTGATCAAGGAGCACGCGCTGGCCTGGGCGATTGCCGAGTGCTCGTGCGAAGAGATCGACACCCTGAACATCCTGCATGCCACCATGCTGGCGATGCGGCGCGCGGTGGAGGCATTGCAGACCATACCGACCATCGCCCTGATCGACGGCAACCGCTGCCCGCCGATGGAGATCAAGGCCCACGCCGTGGTCGAAGGCGACGACAAGTGCCACGCCATCTCGGCCGCCTCGATCCTGGCCAAGACCGCGCGCGACGCTGCGCTGGTGCAGCTGCACGTGCAATACCCGCAGTACTGCTTCGACCAGCACAAGGGCTATTCGACGGCGCTGCACCTGGAACGCTTGCGCCTGCACGGCCCCTCGCCGGTGCACCGCCGCTCGTTCGCGCCGGTGCGCGAGCTGCTGCAGCCCGACCTGTTCGCCGCCGCGTGACCATGAAGCACATCAGCTCGCGCGACAACGCCTTCTATAAAGAGCTCAAGCAGCTCGCCACCAGCTCGCAGGCGCGCCGCAAGGCCGGCCAGAGCCTGCTGGACGGCGTCCACCTCTGCCAGAGCTGGCTCGAGCTGCGCGGCGCGCCCGAGCACTGCGTGGTGTCCGAGGGCGCGCTGGCGAATCCCGAAGTCGCCGCCATCGTCGACCGCGTTGAGGCGCTGCATGCGCATGCGAGCGTGCTGCCGGATGCGCTGTTCGGCGCCATCAGCCAGGTAGAGCATGGTGTGCATATCGTGTTCGTGGTCGCCTCGCCGGCGCCGTCGAAGGCGCCGGGGCTGGTCGAATCCAGCGTGCTGCTGGACGGCGTCCAGGACCCGGGAAACGTCGGCTCGATCCTGCGCAGCGCCGCCGCCAGCGGCATCAAGCAGGTTTACTGCAGCCCCGGCACGGCCTTCTGCTGGTCGCCCAAGGTGCTGCGCGCCGCGATGGGCGCCCACTTCGTGCTCGACATCTTCGAGAACATCGAACTGGCGCCCCTGGTGCGGGCAGCCAAGGTGCCGGTGCTGGCCACCAGCGGCTACGCGGCCGAGCGGCTGTACGCGCTCGACCTGCGCCGCCCGGTCGCCTGGGTGCTTGGCCACGAAGGGCAGGGCGTCTCGCAGGAGCTGCTCGAGCTGGCGACCCACCGGGTCGCCGTCCCCCATGCGGGCCAGGTGGAGTCGCTCAACGTGGCCGCCTGCGCCGCAGTGTGCTTTTTCGAGCAGCTGCGGCAAATCCAGGCATAGACGCGGCCTCGGCCTTCAGGGTAATCTGACGGCAGACTGAATGGAGTAGAGATGGACATCGCGCATTTGCACTTCCTGGTGGCGGAAGCCGACGCCGCCCAGCGCAGGACGCTGGTGGAGCTGCTCGGCCAATTGGGCGCGAGCCGCGTGACCGACGTGCCGGACGGGCATATGGCCTTGCAGCACCTGGAAAACGGCTTCACGCCCAAGGTGGACGTCGCGATCGTCGACCTGGCGCTGCCCGGCATGGACGGCCTGGAACTGCTGCGCAACCTGGGTTCGCTGGGCGTGGACGTGCGCCTGATCGTCACCGGGGCCCAGCCGGCCGGGCTGCTGTTCTCGGTGGAGACCCTGGCCCAGGCCTTCGGCGTCGACCTGCTGGGCACCATCAGCAAGCCCGTCACCGCCGCCAAGCTCAAGCCCCTGCTCGAGAACTACACGCCGCTGGCGCGCAGCGACGTCGCGCGAGCGCCCGGGCCGCGCTTCAGTTTCCAGGGAATCGGCATCGGCCTGCAGAAGCGCCAGTTCGAACCCTTCTTCCAGCCCAAGATCGAGCTCGCCACCGGGCAGGTGAAAGGCCTGGAAGCCTTCGCGCGCTGGCGCCATCCCGAGCACGGCGTGCTGGGACCGGGCGCCTTCATCGACGCGCTGGAGCAGAACAACCGGGTCGATTTCCTCGACTGGAGCATGATCGAACTGTCGGCCGAGCGCTGCCGCTGGTTCCAGGACCAGGGCATCCCGGTCCCGATCTCGATCAACCTGGCTCCCGAAACGCTCGCGCATCCGGCCTTCGTGCGCCAGATCACCGCCTGCATCGGCCGCCACCGCATCCTGCCGGAATACCTGACCTTCGAGATGCCGGAATCCTCGGTGCTGAACACCGACCCCGAATTCATCGAGCGCCTGGTGCGCCTGCGGATGATGGGTTTCGGCCTCGCGATCGACGACTACGGCACCGGCCGCTCAAACCTGCAGCTGCTGGCCCGCATTCCCTTCAGCGAACTGAAGATCGACCGCAGCTTCGTCGACGGCGCCTCCAAGCGCCGCCCGCTCGGCACGGTCCTGCGCTCCTGCCTCGGCCTCGCCCACAGCCTCGACCGAATGTCGGTCGCCGTGGGTGTCGAAACCCGCCAGGACTGGGACTTCCTGCAAAACCTCGGCTGCACCTACGCCCAGGGCTACCACATCGCCAACCCCATGGAAGCCGCCGCCTTCCCCGCCTGGCTCGAAGACTGGCGCCACTACTTCTAATGGGGTCAGAGTCGATTTACCGAGCAATTCCCCAAAATTTCCTCTAATTCGACTCTGACCCTCATTACATCGGTATCCTCTACCCCAAGCCCAATTGGGGTCAGAGTCGAATTGTTTGACAACTTTTGTTAATTGCTCGGCAATTCGACTCTGACCCTCATTGCTATGTCGACACGTGTACGCGGAGAATCGAGGGTCGGGGACGTTTTATTCGCAATTTGAAGAAATTGCTCAGCAATTCGACTCTGACCCCAAGGCGGCTTGGGTGGCGAGGATGTCGGTGACGGCGTCGCGGTCGAGGGGGCGGTAGTAGAAGTAGCCTTGGACGAAGTCGCTGCCCATGTCGCGCAGGAGATTGACCTCGGCCTTGGTTTCGACCCCTTCGGCGACCACGTCCAGACCCAGCGCGCGCGCCAGCATCACCACCACTTCGGCGATCTGGCGTTTGTCGCCGTGCAGGTCCATCGCACTGACGAAGGAACGGTCGATTTTCAGGGTGTCGATCGGCAGGCGGCGCAGATGGCTCAGCGACGAGTAGCCGGTGCCGAAGTCGTCCAGGCTCAGGCGCACGCCGAGTTCCTTCAGCTGCTTGAAGATGGCCAGCGCATGCTCCGGATCGGCCATCACCGCGCTCTCGGTCAACTCCAGCTTCAGGCTGTTGCCGGGCACGCCGGTCTCGCGCAGCACGCGCGTGACCAGGTTCACCAGCTCGCCGTCGTTGAGCTGGACCGCCGACACGTTGACGCTCATGCTCAGCGGCGCCGGGCTGGTCTGCTGCCAGGCATGCAGCTGGACGCAGGCCTCGTGCAGGACCCAGCCGCCGATTTCGCCGATCAGCCCGACCTCTTCCGCCACCGGAATGAACTCCACCGGCGAAATCATGCCGAGCACCGGGTGGCGCCAGCGCAGCAGCGCTTCGAAGCCGCGGATCAGGCCATCCTTCGGCGAGACGATCGGCTGGTACTGGATGAACAGCTGGCGGCCCGGCAGCGCCAGGCGCAGCTCGGCCTCCAGCGTGAGGCGGCGCAGCGCGCCTTCCTGCATGGTCTGGTCGAACATCATCCAGCGCGCCCGTCCGTTCTGCTTGGCGTGGTACATCGCGATGTCGGCATCGCGCAGGATGTCCTGGACGTCGGCATAGCCGCTCGAACTCATGGCGATGCCGATGCTGGCCGTGACATACACCTGCTGCTGCCCGATCGTCAACGGTGCGGCCAGCGCGCGCAGCAGGCGCTCGGCCACCCGGATCGGGGTGGCGGCGTCGTGGACCTGGTCGAGCAGGATGGTGAACTCGTCGCCGCCGAGGCGCGACACCACCACGTCCCGCTCGGCGCTGCTGTCGCGCGCCACCATGTCGGTCTGGCGCAGGCAGGCCGTCAGGCGCTGCGCGGTCGCCACGATCACCTGGTCGCCGGCCTGGTGTCCGAGGCCGTCGTTGATCGCCTTGAAGCGGTCCAGGTCGACGAACAGCACCGCGAACCCGAAGCTGGGGGTGCGCTGGGAACGCAGCAGGAAGTGCCCGAGCCGGTCGAGGAAGAGCTTGCGGTTGCCGAGCGCCGTCAGCGGGTCGTGCAGGGCATCGTGCACCAGGCGGTCCTGGGCGCGGCGCCGCTCGATCACGCGGCCGAGCTGGGTCCCGATCTGCGCCATCAGGCGCAGCATCGATTCGTCCGGCTCCTGCAGCTCGCGGCTGAAGAATTCGAGGATGGCCACCACTTCGCTGGCGATCATCACCGGAAAGGCGAACAGCGAGGAGAAGCCGAGTTGGGCCATCAGCGGCATGCGCGGATAGGAGGAAGCATCCGGGGCGCCGACGTTGGCCCAGGCCGGGGTCCCGGTCCGCAGCACCCGGCCGGGCAGGCCGACCCCGGCGGAAAACGCCATGTCCTCGGTGCGGCTGCGCAGGCTGTCGAAGGCGCCCGCGCCGTCGTCGTGCCAGACCGTGGTCGAGTCGAGCAGGTCTTCTCCGCAAGACAGCAGCAGGTGGCCGAGCGGCCAGCCGGTGTAGCGGCATACGGCCGCCAGCGCGTGGCGCATCGCGTCTTCGACGCTGGCCGCTTCGTTGGCCGCGGCGGCGATGCTCTCCAGGAGGGAGATCTCCTGCTGGCGCTGGAACAGGTCGCGCAGGCCGCGTTCGGCGATCGCCTCGGCTTCCAGGCGCGCGGCCGTCTCGCGCTTGAGACGGCGCTGCAGGCGGGCGATCTCGGCGTCCGGCGAGACCTCAATCGGGGCAGGGATCACGGTTTGAACTGGACGTGGAACACGCACTTGTCGGCGCCGTCGTGCATGCAATGCGACTGCCGCACCTGTGCCTGTTCGCGGTAATGCTCGGCCGCGCCCTGCATGAAGCCCTCGGCCAGCGCACACAGGCGGCGCGCCGAGTTGTAGCCGATGACCAGGGTCTCGCTGTCGCTGGTATCGAAATCGAAGACCGGCGGCGTCGCGCCCGGGTAGAGCTTGCGTACCTCCGGGTGGATCAGGCTGTTCAAGGTCAGCAGGAAAGTGCGGCCGGTCGTGTGTCCGGCGAAAAATTGCGGATAGCGCTTCACCAGCAGGGGCATGGCGCGCCGGCCGAACCAGCGCAGCACGTCCTGCGGCGGAATCTGCAGCGCCTTGGACGCGACCTCGACCAGGCGCACGACTTCGGCGTCGTCGTAACTGCCGAGCGAGGTATAGGCGCCATCCAGGCCGGCGTCGTCGAGCAGGCGGTCCCAGGTGGCGTCACCGAAGTCGCTGCTGACAGCTTCTTCGAGCAGGTTGAAAACGATGCCTTTCATGGGAACTCCGAGTCGATGTGTGAACTGCGGGATTTTACACCTAGTCCACGTATGTATCCTCTCGGAAACTACAATAGTCATCGAAACCGACGGCGTTCCGTTGCATCACGTCAACACAGACTGCGATCAGTATTCGCGGCGGTCCGGTTTGATCTCCTGCAGGATGGTGGTGGCGATTTCCTCGATCGACTTGGTCGTCGAGGACAGCCAGCGGATGCCTTCGCGGCGCATCATCGATTCGGCCTCGTTGACTTCGTAGCGGCAGTTCTCGATCGAGGCGTACTTGCTGCCGGCGCGGCGCTCGTTCCGGATCTGCGACAGGCGTTCCGGCGTGATCGTCAGGCCGAACAGCTTGGCCTTGAAGGGCGGCAGCGAGGAGGGCAGCTTGCCGCGCTCGAAGTCGTCCGGAATC
Organism: Telluria sp. ZB4P36; assembly: GCF_059685865.1. Taxonomy (NCBI): domain Bacteria; kingdom Pseudomonadati; phylum Pseudomonadota; class Betaproteobacteria; order Burkholderiales; family Oxalobacteraceae; genus Telluria; species Telluria sp. ZB4P36. Next base: position 362,435 of record NZ_JCASIE010000002.1, on the reverse strand, counting down.
AGGGGGTAGTTGGCGGCCTTCAGGCCGTACTGCATCGCCAGGTACAGGCTGGTCGGCGTCTTGCCCGAGCGCGACACGCCCACCAGGATCACGTCGGCCTCGGCCAGGTTCTTGTGCGACTGACCGTCGTCATGCGCGAGCGAAAAGTTGATCGCTTCGATCCTGTTCTTGTACTCCTCGGTGTCCACCGCATTGTGGATGCGCCCGATCGTGTGGGTCGACTTCACGCCCAGCTCCTGCTCGAGCGGCGACACGAAGGTCTGGAACAGGTCCATGTGCATGCCCTTGGCGGCCCGGATCACGCTCGACAGGTCGTGCTTGACCAGGGTCGAGAACACGATCGGCCGTTGGCCATCGCGTGCGAAGCTGTCGTTGATGCGGCGGGCGGCCTCGTGGGCCTTATCGATCGAGTCGATGAAGGGCAGGCGAATCTGGCGGAAGCGCATTTCGAACTGGCTCAGCACCGCGTGACCGAAGGTCTCCGCGGTGATGCCGGTCCCGTCCGATACGAAAAAGACGGTGCGCGAAGAGGGAGTGGATGGAACGGTTGTTTCTGCGGTCATGGTCTCAAGTGCTGAGTCAGCGTGACAAACTTGCAGCAAGCTTCCGCGGTCACGGGGTAGAATGCTGGGCAACGGATCTGCATTGTGCTGCACGACGGCCAGAATAACAAGAAGACACCGTCCCCAGCACCTGCCACAAGGTTTCTATCATCAAGTAAGGGTGTTTTACCATGACTAACCTGTCTGTAGCAGCATTGAAGGAGCCTGATCAAGCCTCACGCGTCTACGTCGCCTCGTTCGAGAACCTCCGCATGACCGACGTCGAGTCGGTCGGCGGCAAGAACGCTTCGCTGGGCGAGATGATCTCCCAGCTGGCCGGCGCCGGCGTGCGCGTGCCGGGCGGCTTCGCCACCACGGCCGATGCCTTCCGCGACTTCCTCGACCATAGCGAAGGCGGCCCATCGCTGGGCCAGCGCATCGCCACGCGCCTCGAAGGCCTCGACATCGACGACGTGCGTTCGCTCGCCGCCGCCGGCGCCGAGATCCGCCAGTGGATCGTCGACACCCCGTTCCAGCCGCGCCTGGAACAGGAAATCCGCACCTACTACGAGCGCCTGGTGGCTGATTCCGCTACCTCCGTCTCGTTCGCCGTGCGCTCTTCGGCGACCGCCGAAGACTTGCCGGATGCGTCCTTCGCGGGCCAGCAGGAGACCTTCCTGAACGTGGTCGGCATCGACAACGTGCTGGAAGCGATGAAGCACGTCTTCGCCTCGCTGTACAACGACCGCGCGATCTCCTATCGCGTGCACAAGGGCTTCACCCACGCCGAAGTCGCGCTGTCGGCCGGCGTGCAGCGCATGGTCCGTTCCGACACCGGCGCCGCCGGCGTGATGTTCACCATCGACACCGAATCGGGCTTCAAGGACGTGGTCTTCGTCACCTCGAGCTATGGCCTGGGCGAGACCGTGGTGCAGGGCGCCGTGAACCCGGACGAGTTCTACGTCCACAAGCCGATGCTGGCCCAGGGCAAGCTGCCGGTCATCCGCCGCAACATCGGCTCGAAGCTGATCAAGATGGAGTTCACCAACGAGGCCAAGGCCGGCCGCTCGGTGCGCACCGTCGACGTGCCGATCGAGATGCGCAACCGCTATTCGCTGACCGACGCCGAGGTGGTCGAGCTGGCAAAGTACGCCGTCATCATCGAGAACCACTACGGCCGTCCGATGGACATCGAGTGGGGCAAGGACGGCCGCGACGGCAAGCTGTACATCCTGCAGGCGCGCCCGGAAACCGTGAAGTCGCAGCAGAAAGCCACCGATTCGCAGCAGCGCTTCAGCCTGAAGGGCTCGGGCACCGTGCTGACCTCCGGCCGTGCAATCGGCCAGAAGATCGGCGCCGGTCCGGTGCGCGTGATCCACGACCCGAGCGAGATGGAACGCGTGCAGCCGGGCGACGTGCTGGTGGCCGACATGACCGACCCGAACTGGGAACCGGTGATGAAGCGCGCCTCGGCCATCGTCACCAACCGCGGCGGCCGTACCTGCCACGCGGCGATCATCGCCCGCGAGCTGGGCGTGCCGGCGGTGGTCGGCTGCGGCGACGCCACCGACGTGCTGAAGGACGGCACCTTCGTCACGGTCTCCTGCGCCGAAGGCGACGAGGGCAAGATCTACGACGGCCTGCTGGAAACCGAGATCACCGAAGTCTCGCGCGGCGAACTGCCGCCGATCCCGACCAAGATCATGCTCAACGTCGGCAACCCGCAGCTGGCCTTCGACTTCCAGTCGGTGCCGAACAACGGCGTCGGCCTGGCGCGCCTCGAGTTCATCATCAACAACAACATCGGCGTGCACCCGAAGGCCATCCTCGAGTACCCGAACATCGATACCGACCTCAAAAAGGCGGTCGAGTCGGTGGCCCGCGGCCATGCATCGCCGCGTGCCTTCTACGTCGACAAGCTGGCCGAAGGCGTGGCCACCATCGCCGCGGCCTTCTGGCCCAAGCCGGTGATCGTGCGCCTATCCGACTTCAAGTCGAACGAGTACAAGAAGCTGATCGGCGGTTCGCGCTACGAGCCGGACGAAGAAAACCCGATGCTGGGCTTCCGCGGCGCCGCGCGCTACCTGGCCGAAGACTTCGCAGAAAGCTTCGAGATGGAATGCCTGGCCATGAAGCGCGTGCGCGACGACATGGGCCTGACCAACGTCGAGCTGATGATCCCCTTCGTGCGTACCCTGGGCCAGGCCGAGAAGGTCATCGACCTGCTGGCGAAGTACGGCCTGAAGCGCGGCGAGAACGGCCTGCGCGTCATCATGATGTGCGAAGTGCCGTCCAATGCGATCCTGGCCGAGCAGTTCCTGCAGTACTTCGACGGCTTCTCGATCGGCTCGAACGACCTGACCCAGCTGACCCTGGGCCTGGACCGCGACTCGGGCATGGAGCTGCTGGCCAAGGACTTCGACGAGCGCGATCCGGCCGTGAAAGCCATGCTGTCGCTGGCGATCAAGGCTTGCCGCGCGCAGGGCAAGTACATCGGCATCTGCGGCCAGGGTCCTTCGGACCACCCGGACTTCGCCGAATGGCTGGTGGGCGAGGGCATCGAGTCGATGTCGCTGAATCCTGATTCGGTGATCGAGACCTGGCAAAAGCTGGCTTCCAAGTGATCGCCTATGCGCCTGCGATAAACGTCAACCAGGGAGCTTTTATTCCTGTATAGACCTGCTACACTGGCATCGATAACTCTTTGCCAGAAAGCACACAATCAGCAAGCGCATCGACATTGTTGAACCCTCGCCGCCTGTCGCAGGCCGCGGGGGTTTTTTATTGTTTTGAACCGTCGAAAGGAGACAAGTCCATGACTGACTGGATGAGCTGGCTGGTAGCTGCCGGCGTCCTCGTGATCGCCGAGCTGTTCACCGGCACCTTCTACCTGTTGATGATTGCGATCGGCCTTGGCTTCGGCGCGCTCGCCGCCTGGAGCGGTGCCAGCGGACCGACGCAGACCCTGGTCGCCGCCGCGGTCGGCCTGGCCGCCACCGCGATCCTGCACCGCAGCCGCTTCGGCCGGCCCGCGCGTGCCGAGGCCACCCGCGACCGCAACGTCAACCTCGACATCGGCCAGCGTGTCGCCGTCGACGCCTGGCGCGACGGCCGCGCCCGCGTGATGTACCGCGGCGCCTTGTGGGACGTGGAACTCGGCCCCGGCGCCCAGCCGGAAGCCGGCGACTTCCGGATTGTCGAAGTGCTCGGCAACCGCCTCATCGTTTCCAATTCATAAGATCAGCTAATAACTGACACTATATTTATAAGGGATGCTCATGGAATTCTCGTCTGGCATGGTCGCACTGGTATTCTTCGCCATTGCGCTGGTATTCATCTTCAAGACCATCAACGTCGTGCCCCAGCAGCACGCGCTCGTCGTCGAACGGCTCGGCAAGTTCCACGCCGTGCTGGGGCCCGGCCTCAACATCGTCGTGCCCTTCATCGACCGCGTCGCCTACAAGCACAGCCTCAAGGAGATCCCGCTCGACGTGCCGCCCCAGGTCTGCATCACGCGCGACAACACCCAGCTGCAGGTCGACGGCATCCTCTACTTCCAGGTGACCGACGCCATGCGCGCCTCCTACGGTTCCTCGAACTACATCCAGGCGATCACCCAGCTGGCCCAGACCACGCTGCGTTCAGTGATCGGCAAGATGGAGCTCGACAAGACCTTCGAGGAGCGCGACCACATCAACACCACCATCGTCAACGCGATCGACGAATCCGCCGCCAACTGGGGCGTCAAGGTGCTGCGCTACGAGATCAAGGACCTGACGCCGCCGGCCGAGATCCTCCACGCGATGCAGCGCCAGATCACCGCCGAGCGCGAAAAACGGGCATTAATTGCGGCGTCTGAAGGAAGACGCCAGGAGCAGATCAACATCGCCAGCGGCGAGCGCGAAGCCTCCATCGCCCGCTCGGAAGGCGAGCGCCAGGCTGCGATCAACCGCGCCCAGGGTGAGGCGAGCGCCATCGTGGCACTGGCCGATGCGAGTGCCGCCGCGCTGCGCCAGGTCGGCGCCGCGATCCGCGAACCGGGCGGCATGGATGCCGTCAACCTGCGCGTGGCCGAGCACTACGTGGACGCCTTCGGCAACCTGGCCAAGACGAATAATTCGCTGATCGTGCCGGCCAATATGGGCGACATGAGCAGCGTGATCGCCAGTGCGCTGCAGATCGTGAAGTCGCAAGAATGAACGGGGCGCGAAAGCCGCGTGTCGTCGTGATCACCGGGGCCTCGGACGGCATCGGCGCCGAGATGGCGCGCCAGCTGGCGGCGAAGGAGGGCGCCGGCGTCGCCCTGGTGCTGGCGGCGCGCAATGCGGCCCAGCTGGAGGCGGTCGCGGGCGAATGCGCCGCCCTCGGTGCCCAGACCATGACGGTGCCGACCGACGTGGCGGTGCAGATCCAGTGCCGCCGCCTGGTCGTCAGCGCCGCCGAGCGCTTCGGCCGCATCGATGTCCTGGTCAACAATGCGGGCCGTTCTGCACATGCGCTGTTCGAGGAAGTCGAAGACCTCGGCTGGTACGAGGAGCTGATGCGCGTGAACCTCTGGGGTGCCGTCTGGTGCACCCAGGCTGCGCTGCCGGCGCTCAAGGCCGCGCAGGGGAAAATCGTCGCGGTGTCCTCGCTGGCCGGTCTGGTCGGCGTGCCGGGCCGCACCGCCTACAGCGCAACCAAGTTCGCGATGACGGGCTTTTTCGAAGCGCTGCGTGCCGAGATGAAGGGATACGGGGTCAGCGTCACCACCGCTTATCCGGGCGTGGTGTCGACGCAGATCCGCTACCGCGGCTTCAATGCGCGGGGCGAGCCGATGGGCAGCAGCGCGCTGAACGAAGAGGGCGCCATGAGCGTGGAGGAGTGCGCCCGCCTGATCATCGCGGGGATGGACGGGCGCCGGCGGGAAGTGGTCATGACGGCCAAGGGCAAGCTGGGGCGCTTCCTGAAATTGCTGGCGCCGGGCCTGGTGGAGAAGATCGCGCTGGCGGCCCTCAAGCAGGATGTGCGGCCGCCGCAATAGCGGCCGCTTCCCTCATCAGAAGTCCACGGTGGCCGTCAGCACCACGCTGCGCGGGCCGCCCTGCACCAGGTAGCCAAAACCGGGGTAGCCGCCCGCCGACGCCCAGTAGTTCTTGTCGGTGACATTGTCGATGCGCGCGCGCAGCGTCAGGTCGCGGTCCATGAAGCGCATGAGGTAGTTGGCCCCGATGTCCAGGCGAGTCCACGACGGCAGCTGCTGGGTGTTCGCGTCGTCGGCATACTGCTTCGAGGTGGTCAGCACGCGCGCGTTCAGCGACAGGCCCTGCACGCCCGGCACGGTCCAGTCGGCGCCCATGTTCAGCTGGGTCTTCGGCACACCGATCACGTTCTTGCCGCTGCTTTCCTGTTCGGCGTCGAGCAGGGTCAGGCCACCCAGCAGGCGCAGGCCCTGGGCCGGCATGCCGAACACGTTCAGCTCCAGGCCGCGGTTGCGCTGCGCCCCGTAGATGCCGAAGCGATTGTCGACCACCGCGCCGCTCGGACGCGAGGTGCTGAACACGGCGGCGCTCATGCCCAGTTTGCCGCCGTCATACTTGACGCCCGCTTCCTTCTGGCGCGAGACGAAGGGTGCGAACACCTCGCCCTGGTTGATGATGTTGGCGCCGAACGCCACCGGACCCTTTTGCAGTGCTTCGGCGTAGTTGGCATACACCGACACGCCCTTGAGAGGCTTGACCACGATGCCGGCCACAGGCGTCAGCTCGCCTTTCTCGTAGGCCGCATTCGGCGCGCCGGTGCCGTAGTCATAGCCGAAATCCTTGATCTTCTGGTAGCGCGCACCGACCGTCACCAGCACGCGCTCGTCCATGAGGCCGATGGTGTCCGCGATGGCAATGCTCGACAGGATCGATTTCTGGGTCAGCAGCGGGCCGTTCATTTTCCCGCCGGTGAAAAAGCTGCTGGACGGCGCCGCCACGTCGACCGGGCGATAGAGGTTCGACGGGAAGCCCGTGAAGTCGCTCATGGCATAGGCGTTCTTCGACTCCGCATGGAAGCTCGAGGCCGAGGCGCTCAGCTTGTGCGACACCGTGCCGGTCTTCAGCTCGGTGCGCACCCCGACTTCGCCGGTGCGCACGTCGTCCTCGCGCACGTTGTCGAAGCGCGTCATGGTCGTGGTGCCGTTCAGGGCGGTCACGGTCGGCGAAGAGATGATGTTGAACTCGTCCCCCTTGCGCAGGCCCAGTGCCGCCCAGGCGGTCGCACCGCCCGGCAGGTCCGCTTCGGCGCGCAGGGTGCCGAAGGTGTCGCGCTCGCCCGAGAAGGTCCAGGGCTGGGCGTAGTTGCTGTCGCTGTCGGGCGCAGCCAGGATCGGCAGCGTGCCGCCCACGGTCACGCTCGGGCGGGCGCCGCGCAGTTGATGGTCCTGGTGGCCGAGGTCGGCCTAGAGGCGGTAGCCGCGGCCGCGGTAGTCCATGCCGATCGCGTAGACGCTCAGTTCGCGGTTTTCGCGGTCCACCGCGGTGTCGCCGTCGCGGCGTACCGCGTTCACGCGTACGCCGAAGCGGCCTTCCTCGCCGAAGCGGCGCGAGACGTCCGTCGCCAGGTAGGCTTGTCCGCCGGTCTCGACGCCTGCGGTCACCTGCGTGAGCGGCGCATTGGTCGCGCGCTTGGGCAGCAGGTTGATGGAACCGCCGATGCCGCCGCCGCCCGGAGGGGCGCCGTTCACGAAACTGTTCGCGCCGCGCAGCACTTCGACGCGCTCGAGCAGTTCCGAGGCCACGAACTGGCGCGGCAGCAGACCATACAGGCCGTTGTACGCCATGTCGTCCGAATAGACCGGGAAGCCGCGGATCATGTACAGCTCCTGGTAATTGCCGAAGCCGCGAGCCGAGCGCACCGCCGCGTCGTTCTGCACCACGTCGCCGACGCTGCGCGCCTGCTGGTCCTGGATCAGGCCCAGGGTGTAGTTGGTGGTATTGAAGGGCGCATCCATGATGTCCACGTTGCCCAGCAGGCCGAGGCGGCCGCCGCGCGCGACCTGGCCGCCGGCGTAGGCGGAAGGCAGGCCCTGGGCCGAGGCGTCGGCGGAGGCGCTGACGACGACGGTCGCAACCGGTTCGGTGGAGCTGTCCTGGGCGTGGGCCGCAAATGCCGCGGCGGCGAGGGCGATGGGAGTCAGGCGAAGCAGAAGCATCAGAGTAAGTAGATTTCTTATTGAGAATGATTGTCATTCTATCCGCTTTGGCTTGCGCGTGTAAATGAGAACGATTATTATTTGCGGAACCTTACGATTGCTTCCCCCATGTCACCCGCATTCCTACGCCGCTGGAGCTGGATCCATCAATGGAGCAGCCTGGTCTGTACCGTCTTCATGCTGCTGCTCTGCCTGACCGGTCTGCCGCTGATCTACCACCATGAAATCGGTCACCTGCTCGGCACCGATGTCGAGGCGCCGGCCCTGCCTGCCGGGATGGAGAAGGCGCCGCGCGGCAACATCGACGCCGTTCTGGCCTCGGCCCGCGCCCTGTATCCGAACAAGATTGCGATGTACATGTCGCAGGAGATCGATGAACCGGCGATCTGGAACGTCACCCTGGGCGACCACCCGAACGACGAGCACTACAAGCCGATCGCCGTCGACGCCCGCACGACCAGGGTCATCACCGAACCGGCCTTCGAGGGCGGCGCCTTCATGTCCACCATGTTCCGCCTGCACGTGGACCTGTTCGCCGGCCTGTACGGCAAGCTCTTCCTCGGTTTGATGGGCCTGCTGCTGATCGTCGCCGTGGTCAGCGGAACGGTGTTGTACGCCCCCTTCATGCGCAAGCTCGATTTCGGCGCCGTGCGCCACGAGCGCAGCCGGGTCATCAAGTGGCTCGACCTGCACAACCTGCTCGGCATCGTCACCCTGGTCTGGGTGTTCGTGGTCGGCGCCACCGGCATGGTCAACACCTGGGCCGACCTGCTGCTCAAGTACTGGCAGAACAACGAACTCGCCGTGATGCTCAAGCCCTATGAAGGCCAGCCGAAAGTGGAGAAGATGGCCTCGATCCACGACGCCATCCTGCGCGCCGAGGCGGCGGAGCCAGGCATGAAGGTCGGCTTCGTGGCCTTCCCGGGCACGCCCTTCAGCAGCCCGCACCACTACGGCATCTTCATGCGCGGCGACGAGGCCTTCAGCTCGCGCCTGTACAAGCCGGTGCTGATCGACGCCGCCACCGGCGAGATCACCGACCGCCGCGAGCTGCCCTGGTACCTGACGGCGCTGCTGCTGTCGCAGCCGCTGCACTTCGGCGACTACGGCGGCCAGGCCATGAAGCTGCTGTGGGCACTGCTCGACATCGCCACCATCTTCATCCTGGGCAGCGGCCTCTATCTGTGGCTCAAACGCAGCCGCAAGACCAGGGCCGTGGCCGCGGCCAAACCGGCCGCCCAGGAATCACCAGCCCTCGTACGTTCCACGGAGACCCCATGATCCGCACCCGCACCCAGATCTGGGCCATGCCCATCCTGCTGGCCGTCCTCACCACCATCGGCCTGGTGGCGGCCCTGCTGGGCGACGGCGCCTGGGACCTGGTCTCGGCCGTGACGCTCGGCGCGCCGGTTGCCGTGGGCGCCTGGTTCAGCTTGCGGCGCGCACCGGCCGCACGCTAGGCTGTATACTTCGCCAACACGGCAGCCCGGTTGGCGGGCCATGCCGGGAACCAGCGAGAGAGCGCCTATGTTTGCAGCAGTGGACCTGGGGTCCAACAGCTTCCGGCTTCACATCGGCGAACCGGCGGGCGGGCGCATGCACATCGTGCGCACCGCGCGCGATCCGATCCGCCTGGCCGCGGGCCTGGACGCGGACAACATGCTGACCGAGGCCGCCATGCGCAGCGCGGTGCGGTCCCTGGAGGACTTCCGCGCCATCCTCGACGAATACACCCTCGATGCCGTGCGCGTGGTCGCCACCAACACCATGCGTGTGGCGCGCAACGCCGAGCTGTTGCTGCCGCGGCTCGAACAGGCCATCGGCCATCCCATCGAAGTCATCTCGGGCGAGGAAGAAGGGCGCCTGATCTACATGGGCGTGGCGCGCGCCATCGACAACCCGGGCGAGCGCCGCCTGGTGGTGGACATCGGCGGCGGCTCGACCGAAGTCATCGCCGCCATCGGTCCCGACATCAACCTGGTCGAATCCTTCGGCATCGGCACCCATCCGCAGACCGCCGCCTTCTTCGCGGACGGCCGCATCACCCCCCAAGGCTTCGACGCCGCCGTGACCGAGGCGCGCGCCCGTTTCGAGGACGCGGCCGACCTGTACAAGGCGCAGGGCTGGGACGCGGCCTACGGCTCCTCCGGCACCATGCGCGCCATCAATGAAGTCATCGGCAAGAACGGCGTCGGCGACGGCACGATGTCGCAGGCCAGCCTGCATGCGCTGCGCGACATCCTGCTGGAGCTGGGCCACGTCGATGCCTTCACACTGCCCGGTATCAAGAAGGAGCGGGTGCCGGTGATGGTGGGCGGCCTGACGGTCCTGATCGGCGTGATGCAGGAACTCGGCATCGACAGGCTCACGGCGATCAACGCCGGCCTGCGCCTGGGCGTGCTGTCCGACCTCGAGCTGCGCGCCAACCGGCGCGACCGCCGCGACGCCGCCATCCGCGCCTGCATGCGCCGCTTCGAGGTGGACAGCCAGCGCGCGCTGCGCACCGCGCACATCGCCTCCCGCCTGTACGAGCTGCTCGACCCGGTCGATGCCCAGCCCTACCTGTGCTGGAGCGCGATGCTGCACGAAGTCGGGTTGCAGATCTCGATGACGGGCGCCCACAAGCACGGCGCCTACATCGTCGAGAACGCCGACCTGCCGGGCTTCACCACCCGCGAGCAGCGCCTGATGGCCACCCTGCTGCTGGGGCAGAAGGGCAATCTGCGCAAGATCCGCGAGGCGCTGCTGGAGCTGGACGTGGCCAAGGCGGTACTGGCGCTGCGCATGGCCGTCGTGTTCATGCATGCCCGCGCCGACGAGGACCTGGCGGGCCTGAAGGTCCGCATGAAGGGGCGCATCGAGCTCGAGCTGCCGGCAGGCTTGCTGGAGAAGCACCCGACGCTGGGCCCGTGGCTGCAGAAGGAAGAGGGGGCCTGGAACGAGGTGGGTATTCCCTTCCAGGTCCGTAACTTTTGAACGTCGAACGCGCTACTGGGGCCTACGACTTCCGGCGAAGGCCCGAACCCAATCTCGTTAGCATCCCTGCGTTGTTCATTGCTACCGGTGACGCATGCAAACTTGGGCACCGGCCTTCGCCGGTGCGACGGTCTCACGGCTAACGAAGTACGGTCGCTGGAAGCTTAGCGCAGCTGCCCGATGAAATCCGGCCCCACGACCAGCTTGACGTAGGGCGCGCCGTCGCTGGCCTTGTGGGTGATCCAGAACACTCCGGCCTTGCGGATGCGCCAGTCCATCTTCTGCCCCGCCAGCACCAGCGAGGCCACCTCGCCCAGCAGCGGCTGGTGGCCGACGATCAGCGCCGGCTGGCGGTGGTCCGGCCAGCCGGCAGCCTCCAGGATCGCTTCCGCCGACGAATCGGTGGACAGCGCCTCGATCAATTTGTAGTTGCGGCCCAGGGCCTCGACCGTCTGGACGCAGCGCTTCGCCGGGCTGCTCAGCACCCGCACGTCGTCCGGCAACTGGCGGTGCAGCCAGGCGCCGACGCGCGCCGCGTGGCGCTTGCCTTTCGGGGTCAGGGCGCGCTTCAGGTCGAGCGCATGCTCGCCTTCGGCGACGTGGGGTTCAGCCTCGGCGTGGCGCCACAGGATCAGGTCCATGCTCGTTCTCCTTGTCTGGATGGGAGCCCGCGCCGAGCGTCTCCATGAGTTCTTGTTGTGCGCTGAGGGCCTTCTGGCTGCCGCGGGTTTTCTTGCGGCGGTAGTGGCCGTCGCTGCCCAGTTCCCAGGCGTTGACGTTGTCCTTCAGGTAGGGATGCAGGCCTTCGCGCAGCACGCGGCGCTTGAGCGCGGGCGAACGTATCGGGAAGGCCACTTCGACGCGGCGGAACAGGTTACGGTTCATCCAGTCCGCACTCGAGAGGTAGATGTCGTGCTTCAGGTCGTTGCGGAAGTAGAAGATGCGTGTATGTTCGAGGAAGCGGCCGACGATCGAGCGCACCTTGATGTTCTCGCTCAGGCCGGGCACGCCGGGGCGCAGCGAGCAGGCGCCGCGCACGATCAGGTCGATGCGCACGCCCGCTTCCGAGGCCTCGTACAAGGCCTTGATCACCGATTCGTCGGTGAGGGAATTCATCTTCGCGATGATGCGCGCCGGCCGTTTGGCGCGCGCGATCGCCGCCTCGTCCTTGATGGCCCGCACGATCTCCTTCTGCAGCGAGAAGGGCGCCAGCCACAGGCTGGTGAGCTGTTTCGGGCGGGTCAGGCTGGTGAGGTGGATGAAGACCTCGTTGACGTCGGCGGTGATCTCGTCGTCGCTGGTGAGCAGCCCGAAGTCGGTGTAGAACTTGGCCGTGGTCGAGTTGTAGTTGCCGGTGCCGAGGTGGGCATAGCGGCGCAGGCCGTTCTCTTCGCGGCGCAGCACCAGCGCCAGTTTCGCGTGGGTCTTGAGGCCGACCACGCCGTAGACCACCTGGGCGCCGGCCTGCTCGAGGCGCTCGGCCCAGTTGATATTCGCTTCCTCGTCGAAGCGCGCCATCAGTTCGACGATGACGGTGACTTCCTTGCCGCGCCGGGCGGCGCCGATCAGGGCCTCCATCAGGTCGGAGTTCATGCCGGCGCGGTAGATCGTCTGCTTGATCGCCGCCACGCAGGGGTCGACGGCTGCCGCCTGGATGAAGTCGATCACCGGCTGGAAGGATTCGAAGGGATGGTGCAGCAGCACGTCCTGCTTGCGCAGGGCGGCGAAGATGTCGGGGTCCAGCAGCTTGGGCGGGAAGCCCGGCACGAAGGGAGTGAACTTGAGCGCCGACCTGTCGTTGGTGTTGACGACTTCCAGCATGCGCCCCAGGTTGACGGGGCCGTCGACCGAGAACAGCCGCGAACGGTCGATCTGGAACTGGTCCAGCAAAAAATTGGCGAGGTGGGGCGGGCAGGCATGGCCCACTTCGAGGCGCACCGCGAAGCCGTAGTTGCGGCTGTGGAGTTCGCTCTGCAGGGCCTGGCGCAGGTTCTTGACCTCGTCCTCGTCCACCCACAGGTCGCTGTTGCGGGTGACCCGGAACTGCGAGTAGGACAGCACTTCGCGGCCGGTGAACAGGTCGGCCAGGTGGGCCTGGATCACCGAGGACAGCAGGCAGTAGGAGGCGCCTTTCTTGTCCGAGAGTTCGTCCGGCAGCCGGATCACGCGCGGCAGCACGCGCGGCGCCTTCATGATGGCGATGCCGGTGCCGCGCCCGAAGGCGTCCTTGCCGGCCAGTTCGACGATGAAGTTCAGGCTCTTGTTGACCACCCGCGGGAAGGGGTGGGCCGGATCGAGGCCGATCGGCGTCAGCAGCGGGCGGACTTCCTTGTCGAAGAAGGCCTTGACCCAGGCGCGCTGCGCCGCATTGCGCTCGCTCCGGCGCAGCATGTGGATGCCGTTCTCGGACAGGCGCGGCAGGATATCGGTGTTGAACAGCTTGTACTGGCGCTCGATCAGGCGGCGGCATTCGGCGCTGGCGCGCTCCAGGGTGGTGGCCAGCGCGTGCGGGATGCCGTTGTGGCCGGCCTCCATCTGGTGCTGGGCCAGCAGGCTGGCCACGCGTACCTCGAAGAATTCGTCGAGATTGCCCGAGACGATGGTCAGGAAGCGCAGCCGCTCGAGCAGCGGAACGGACTGATCCTCGGCCTGGGCCAGCACGCGCCGGTTGAACTCGAGCAGCGACAGCTCGCGGTTCAGAAAGGCGCCGCCTTCGGGCATGCTCCTGGCCTCGGGATCCAGGGCCTTATGTTTCATATCCATGTTCTGCGTCGTAGTGTCGGCGCAGGCAGTGTAGTTGGCGAATATGACAATGTGGTTACACGCGGGGGCAGCGGTTGACTTTTAAGCATGGCTAAAGCTTGACCGCGTATAAAGTTCTCATCGTTATCATAACAAGTGGAGAGCTGCCAGATGAAAGCGTTCGTGCGCGCCAACAAGGGTTTCCTGATGTTCATGCTTTTGTTCGGCGTCTTCCGCACCGCGGTGGCCGACTGGAACCCGATTCCCTCGGGTTCGATGCGGCCCAACCTGCTGGAAGGCGACGTGGTCTTCGTTAACCGCCTGGCCTACAACGTCAAGGTCCCGCTGACCGACGTGGTCATCGCGCGCACCGGCGAGCCGCAGCGCGGCGACGTCGTCACCTTCGCCTCGCCGCAGGACGGAACCCGCCTGATCAAGCGCGTGCTGGCCCTGCCGGGCGACCGCGTCGAGATGCGCAGCGAGCGCCTGGTGATCAACGGCGTCGAGTCGCAGTATTCGGTGCAGGAGCTGGTGCAGGAATCGACGCCGCAGGGCAGCATGGAAGCGCTGCGCATGGACGAAGTGGTGGATGGCCGCCGCCACCGCATCCAGGTGCTCCCCCAGCGCCTGGTGGTGCGCGACTTCGGGCCGGTGACGGTGCCGCAGGACGCCTACCTGATGTTGGGCGACAACCGCGACGACAGCGCCGATTCGCGCTACATCGGCTTCGTACCGCGCCACCTCCTGATCGGACGCGCCGAGCGCATCCTGGTCTCGGCCGACTACCAGGGCAACTGGATGCCGCGCACGGAACGCTTCGGGATGTCGCTGCGCTGAACGTCCGCCATGTGGAGGGGGCGTCAAAATTGTTTCTGTGAAATCCAGTACAATCCCGTCCCCCGGACGCCTGCCTGTCGCAGTGCCGGTTTCATTATCAAGGCACTGCCATGCAACGACTCCTCACCATCATCCTCGCCTGCCTCGGCATGATCGGGGCCCTCGCAATCGATACCTACCTGCCGTCGATGCCTGCCATCGGCGTCGCCTTCGGGGTCGGGCCGGTGGCGGTGCAGCAGACGCTCAGCGTCTTCCTGTTCACCTTCGCCTTCATGATGCTGTTCTACGGGACGCTGTCGGATTCCTTTGGCCGCCGCCCGGTGATCCTGGGCGCACTGTCGCTGTACACGCTCGCCTCGCTGGGCGCGGCCTGGGCGCCGACCTTCGGCGGGCTGCTGTTCTTCCGCGCCGTCCAGGGCCTGGCGGCGGGCGCCGGCTCGGTGATCGGCCAGGCCATCGTGCAGGACCGCTTCTCCGGGGCCCAGGCCCAGAAGATGATGTCGCACATCATGATGGTGTTCGGCCTGGCGCCGGCCATCGCCCCGGTGCTGGGCGGCTGGCTGCACGTCAGCTTCGGCTGGCGTTCGACCTTCGTCTTCCTGGCCCTGTTCGGCGCCGCCATGATCGTGCTGGTGCTGCGCACGCTGCCGGAAAGCCTGCCGCGCGAGAAGCGCCAGGTGTTCCATCCGGTGACCATCGCGCGCAACTACCTGATGGTGCTGCGCAATCCCCAGTTCGTCACGCTGGCGCTGGCGCTCGGCCTGGTGTTCGGCGGCCTCTCGCTGTACATCGGTTCGGCCGCCAACTTCGTGATGGAGATCCTGGGCCTGCCGGAGACCGCTTTTGCCTGGATGTTCATCCCGCTGATCGGCGGCATGGTGGTGGGTTCGGCCTGGGGCGGCAAGCGCGCCGCCAAGGCGCCGCCGGGACGCCTGCTGTGGATCGGCTATGCCGTGATGGCCGTGGCCTCGATATTGAACGTGGGCTACAACGCGCTGTTCCCGGCCAGCGTGCCCTGGGCGGTGCTGCCGCTGGCCGTGTTCACCTTCGGCCTGGCCGTGGCCATGCCGGGCATCCAGCTGTCGGCCATGGGCCTGTTCCCGGACAACCGCGGACTGGCGGCCTCGATGGTCGGCTTCATCCAGATGATGTCCTTCGCCCTGGTGTCGGGGCTGGTGGCGCCGCTGCTGTTCGGCAGCGCCTTGAAGCTGGCCTGCGGCGCCGCGATCGGCTGCGTGCTGAGTTTCCTCATGTGGCGCCTGAGCCGGCGCTTCGCGGCGCCGGCCGCCTGAGGGCAGGGCGGCAGCGCCCCTGCCCTCAGCGGCGGTGCTGCTTCATCGCCGAAGCGACTTCGCGCTTGGCGTCGCGGTCCTTTTCGGTGGCGCGCTTGTCGTGCTGCTTCTTGCCCTTGGCCAGGCCGATCTCGCACTTCACGCGGCCGCCCTTGAAGTGCAGGTTCAGCGGCAGCAGCGTGTAGCCGGCGCGCTCGACCTTGCCGACCAGCTTGTCTACCTCGGCGCGGTGCAGCAGCAGCTTGCGGGTGCGCAGGGCCTCGGGGTGGCTGAAGGAGGATGTCGTGGTCAGCGCGCTGATGTGGGCGCCGAACAGGAACAGCTCGCCGCTGCGGACGACCACATAGGCTTCCTTGATCTGTACCTTGCCTTCGCGGATGGCCTTGACCTCCCACCCTTCCAGCACGATGCCGGCTTCATACCGGTCCTCGATGAAGTAGTCGAAAAAAGCTTTTTTATTGTCAACGATACTCATGAAATAGCGAGAATCCGCGTCTCGGTTAAACTACTGCTGCGGCGCCACTGTGGCGCAAAATACAACTCGTCCAACATCATAACAAACGGTTGACCAATGGCAGTAGTGCACAAATCAGTTTTTCTTGGCTATAGCACCGAACAGATGTTCGACCTCGTCGCCAAAGTCGAGGACTATCCCAAATTCCTGCCCTGGTGCGGCGGTGTAAAAGTGCTCGAGCGCAGCGATGACAAGCTGGTGGCCAGCCTGCAGATCAATTTCCACGGCGTGAAGCAGAGCTTTACCACCTCGAACCACAACCTCCGCCCCACCCAGATGAAGATGCACCTGGTCGACGGCCCGTTCAAGCTGCTCGAGGGCACCTGGACCTTCAAGCCCCTGCGCGCCGACGCCTGCAAGGTGGACCTCGACATGCACTACGAGTTCTCCAGCATCATCCTGGAACAGATCATCGGCCCGGTGTTCGGCATGATCGCCAACACCATGGTCGATTCCTTCAGCAAGCGCGCCGAGGCGGTGTATGGATGATGCATTGGCTGAGCTTCAGGTGTACGTGTGCTACGCCAGCGCGCGCGCCGAGTTCCTGCGCACGATGAAAGTCGCGCCGGGCACCACGATCGGCCAGGCGATCGAGATGAGCGGCGTGCTGGAAGCCTTTCCTGACATCAACTTGACGACCCAGCCGGTGGGCATCTACGCGAAGAAGAAGACGCTCGAAACCGTGCTGCGCGAGCGCGACCGCATCGAGATCTACCGCCCGCTGGTAGCCGATCCCAAGGATTCGCGCCGCAAGCGCGCCGCCAAGCGCGAGGCCGGTGCTTAACATTTTGCCCAGTTGTAAAATTCCGACCGAGCAAATCTAAGGGCGCGCTTCGCGGTATCATGGTGCCGCCTCCAGCCCGAGGCCTTCCTCATCGTCCGCCGCCTGTCCCATGCTGATCACCGTAAGCCTGTTATTGGTCACCACCGCCTTGTCCGTGGTCATGTTGCTGGTCCTGACTTCGCTGGCCGGCAGCAGGGTGGCGGGCATCAGGGAATGGGGCATGGCCAACGGCATCGCCGTGATCGCGCTGCTCCTGTTCGCCGCGCGCGGCGCGGTGCACGATTTCCTCAGCATCGAAGTCGCCAATGCGCTGCTCCTGATGACCGCCAGCCTGATGTATGCGGGTTTCCGCCGCTATCTCGGTTTGCCGGTGCCCTGGCGCCTGCTGGCGGCCGGCAGCCTGGCCGCCTTTGCCGGCGTGATGGTCTTCCACTATATTCATGAATCGCTGGCCCTGCGGGTCGTCGCGATGTCGGCCTACCACGCGGCCATCTGTTTCGGCCTGCATGCCAGCCTGCCCAAGGTTGCCGACGGGCGCCTGCGCTATCCGAACGCCTTCACCCGCACTGCGGCACTCCTGCTGGGCCTGGGCCTTGCCGGCCGTGGCGCCTTCTATGCGCTCGATGCCTACGCGCCGGCCGCGCTGCTCGATCCGATGCTGGCCAACCTGGTCTTCTTCACGATCGGCACGCTGGCCTTGCCGACCCTGAGCCTGGGCGCGGTGATGCTGGCCAATGCGCGCGTGCTCACCGAGACCGCGTATGCCGCCGAGCATGATCACTTGACCGGCGCGCCCTCGCGCCGGGCCTTCCACGAGGTCGCCGGGCGCGAGCTGGCACGCGCCCGGCGGCACGGCAGCGGACTGGGATTGCTGCTGCTCGACGCCGACCACTTCAAGCGCATCAACGACACTTACGGACACGGCGTCGGCGACGAGGTCTTGCGCGACATCGTCAGGCGCATCCAGGGTGTGGTGCGCAGGATCGACTACCATGCCCGGCTCGGGGGCGAGGAATTCGGGGTACTGCTGCCGGACGCCGGCTTCGAGACGGCCCGCAGCGTCGCGGAGCGCCTGCGCGCCGCCCTCGACCGTCCGGCGCAGGGGAAGCCCGGCGCCGCCTACACCGTCAGCATCGGCCTGGCCATGCTGGAGAAGGGGGAGGATTTCGCCGGGCTGATGGGCCGCGCCGACGCGGCCCTGTATGCCGCCAAGGCTGGCGGGCGTAACCGGGTAGAGTGCGCGCCGCGAACGGCGCCCGACATCTCGGCGCGTGCTGGCGGCGCCAAGGTCATCCGGCTGCGGCCCTGACCCGCTAGCGGCACTGCGCCAGGGCCTTGTTGACCCGGGCCAACTGGGCAGCCCGTTCTTCGTCCGTCATATAGCCGCGCTCGCCCTTCTCATCGAACTTCACGATGCGGACGTCGGACTGCATCTGGGCGCGCATCTCGCGTGCGTCCTTGCAGTGCATGGCGAGGTCGCGCCGGCGCTGCGCCTCGGCGGCGTCCTTTTTATCCTGTTCTTCACGCATCTTCGTGCGCGCGCGGTATTCCTCTTCGCGCTGCGCCAGGGTCTTTGGCCCCCTGGTTGGCGCGGCCGCGCCTTGCGGCGAAGGCGCAGGCACAGGCTGGGTTGCCGTGCGGCCCGGCGCCTTCAGGACCTTGTGCGCCGGCGTCGAGGGTGGAGGCGGGCGGTCGGAGAACTGGCGCACGCCTTTCTCGTCGATCCACGAATATTGGGCATGGGCCAGGCTGCTGCCCAGCAGCAGGGTGCAGGCGGCAAGCATGTGGAGAGCAGAGGTTGGACGCGGCATAAATGTTTTCCTTGGGTAACAAACAGATTTCGCCATGCTTCCCCCGCGCTGTCAATCGTCGACTCTTCCGAAAAGCCAAGAAAGGGCATTTTTAGGCATGGCTGCGACAGTCTTTTCTACATTCTGTATAATTCACTTTTGCGCCTATAGGAAAATGCTATGCGTCTACTCCAAAAAGCACTCACGTTCGATGATGTGCTGCTCGTCCCGGCCTACTCCAATGTTCTTCCGGCCGAAACTTCCCTTCGCACCAAACTGACCCGGAATATCACGCTGAATATCCCGCTGCTGTCGGCTGCGATGGACACCGTGACCGAAGCACGTCTGGCGATCGCGATGGCTCAGGAGGGCGGCATCGGCATCATCCACAAGAACCTGAGGCCAAGCGACCAGGCCCGTGAGGTAGCGCGCGTCAAGCGTTTCGAAGCGGGCGTGCTGCGCGACCCGATCACGGTTCCTCCGACCATGAAGATCCGTGAAGTGCTGGCCCTGTCCCAGCAGCACGGCATCAGCGGCTTCCCGGTGGTCGAGGGCAAGCAGGTGGTCGGCATCATCACCAACCGCGACCTGCGCTTCGAAGAAGACCTGGACGCGGAAGCCCGCGCCAAGATGACCCCGCGCGAGAAGCTGGTATACGTCAATGAAGACGCGGACACCAACGAAGCCAAGCGCCTGATGAACAAGCACCGTCTCGAGCGCGTGCTGGTCGTCAACGACGCCTTCGAGCTGCGCGGCCTCATCACCGTCAAGGACATCCAGAAATCCCACGAGCACCCGCTGGCCTCGAAAGACTCGCAGGGCAAGCTGATCGTGGGCGCTGCCGTGGGCGTGGGCGCACGCGACGAAGAGCGCATCGAGCTGCTGGTCGCGGCCGGCGTGGACGTGCTGGTGGTCGACACCGCCCACGGCCACTCGCAGGGCATCCTCGACCGCGTGAAATGGATCAAGGACCGTTACCCGCACGTCGATGTCATCGGCGGCAACATCGCCACCGCAGCGGCCGCCAAGGCGCTGGTCGAGTACGGCGCGGACGCGGTCAAGGTCGGCATCGGCCCGGGCTCGATCTGCACCACCCGCATCGTGGCCGGCGTGGGCGTGCCGCAGATCACCGCGATCTCGAACGTGGCCAAGGCGCTGGAAGGCACCGGCGTGCCCTGCATCGCCGACGGCGGCATCCGCTTCTCGGGCGACATCTCGAAGGCACTGGCAGCAGGCGCACACACCGTCATGATGGGCAGCATGTTCGCCGGCACCGAAGAAGCGCCGGGCGAAGTGATCCTGTACCAGGGCCGCAGCTACAAGTCCTACCGCGGGATGGGCAGCCTGGGCGCGATGGCCGAAGGCTCGGCCGACCGCTACTTCCAGGAAGCTTCGAGCAAGGCCGACAAGTTCGTCCCGGAAGGCATCGAAGGCCGCGTCGCCTACAAGGGCAGCGTGCTGGCGATCATCTTCCAGCTGGTCGGCGGCGTGCGCCAGTCGATGGGCTACTGCGGCTGCGCCACCATCGAAGAACTGCGCGAGAAAGCCGAGTTCGTCGAGATCACCTCGGCCGGCATGCGCGAATCGCACGTGCACGACGTGCAGATCACCAAGGAAGCTCCGAACTACCGTTCCGAGTAACACATCCAGGAAACGCGGCCCGAGGGCCGCGTTTTTGCATTACCCGATTCATCGACTATCCTTGCCCTCCACATGCATTCAAAAATCCTCATCCTCGATTTCGGTTCCCAGGTTACCCAGCTGATCGCGCGCCGCGTGCGCGATGCCGGTGTGTTTTCCGAAGTCTATCCGTATGACGTCAGCGACGAGTTCGTGCGCAACTACGGCGCCTCCGGCATCATCCTGTCGGGCAGCCACAACTCGACGCTCGAAGGCGATTCGCCGCGCGCCCCGCAGGCCGCATTCGAAGCCGGCGTGCCGGTGCTCGGCATCTGCTATGGCATGCAGACCATGGCGGCCCAGCTGGGCGGCAAGGTCGAGAACGGCAAAGTGCGCGAATTCGGCTACGCCGAAGTGCGTGCCCGCGGCCATACCGCGCTGTTCAAGGGCATCAACGACTTCGTCACCGACGAAGGCCACGGCATGCTGCGCGTCTGGATGAGCCACGGCGACAAGGTGCTGGACATGCCGCCGGGCTTCAAGCTGATGGGTTCGACGGACAGCTGCCCGATCGCCGCCATGGCCGACGAAGAGCGCCGTTTCTACGCGCTGCAGTTCCACCCGGAAGTCACCCACACCACGCAAGGCGAGGCCATCATCGGCCGCTTCGTGCACGAGATCTGCGGCTGCAAGTCGGACTGGAACATGCCCGACTACATCGGCGAAGCGGTCCAGAAGATCCGCGAGCAGGTCGGCACCGATGAGGTGATCCTGGGCCTGTCGGGCGGCGTCGACTCGAGCGTGGCCGCGGCCCTGATCCACCGCGCCATCGGCGACCAGCTGACCTGCGTCTTCGTCGACCACGGCCTGCTGCGCAAGAACGAGGGCAAGATGGTCATGGACATGTTCTCGAAGAACCTGGGCGTCAAGGTGCTGCGCATCGATGCCGAAGACCAGTTCATGGGCCACCTGGCCGGCGTCACCGATCCCGAGCAGAAGCGCAAGATCATCGGCCGCGAATTCGTCGAGGTGTTCCAGGTCGAGGCCGGCAAGCTGACCAATGCGAAGTGGCTGGCGCAGGGCACGATCTATCCGGACGTGATCGAATCGGCCGGCAAGGGCAAGAAGGGCCAGACCATCAAGAGCCACCACAACGTGGGCGGCCTGCCGGAAACCCTGAACCTGAAACTGCTCGAGCCGCTGCGCGAGCTGTTCAAGGACGAGGTGCGTAAACTCGGCGTTGCGCTCGGCCTGCCGCACGACATGGTCTACCGTCACCCCTTCCCGGGCCCGGGCCTGGGCGTGCGCATCCTGGGCGAGGTCAAGAAGGAATACGCCGACCTGCTGCGCGAAGCGGATGCGATCTTCATCGAAGAGCTGCGCAATACGCCGTTCGAGCTGCCGGCTGTTGCCGGGATCGATCCGGGCAAGGCGCCGGTGAACTGGTATGAGGCGACCAGCCAGGCGTTTGCCGTGTTCCTGCCGGTGAAGTCGGTGGGGGTGATGGGCGACGGCCGCACCTACGAATACGTGGTGGCGCTGCGCGCGGTGCAGACCCTGGACTTCATGACGGCGCAGTGGGCGCATTTGCCGCATTCGCTGCTGGGCAAGGTGTCGAACCGGATTATCAATGAAGTGCGCGGGCTGAACCGGGTGGTGTATGACATCTCCGGCAAGCCGCCGGCGACGATCGAGTGGGAGTGACGTGAATTCAGTAAATAACTGAACTCGACAGGTACCGCAAAGGCTGCTGATCATCTTTATGATCAGCAGCCTTTTTGTTGAGCAAGCTCGCCAGTGTTACTGGGAATCCTCGCCGGACCCCGAAGCGGACTGGCGCGACATGGGTACAGTCCGCATCCCCTGCTGGGCCGACGGCGAGCGGACTTGCGCATGTACCGCAGTCTGACGCAGGACCGCGTGTGGCTGGGCACTCGGGCGCGAAATCGACGACCGTCTCGTACCAAGCGCGAAGTCGCTGGGCCGGTTCAAGCCTGTGGCGACCACTGTCACGCGCATGGCGTCGCCCAGTGTATCGTCGAAGACCGCACCGAATTTGATGACGGCGTCTTCGTTCGTTTGTGCGCAGATCGTGTTCATGACGAGCTTGGTTTCGCGCAGTTTCAGCGTTTCCTCGGATGCGGCGATGTTGACCAGCACCCCGCGCGCGGAGCGCAGGTTCGCGCCATCGAGCAGCGGACACGCGATTGCCTCCTCGGACGCCTTGACGGCACGGTCGTCGCCGGCATGTTGGGCAGTGCCCATCATCGCCATGCCGGTTTGGCGCATCACGGTGCGGACGTCCTCGAAATCGACGTTGATCATCCCCGGCACGGCGATGATGTCCGCGATGCCGGTCACCGCCTTGCTCAACACCTCGTCGGCGGCGGCAAACGCCTGTTTTTGCGTGACATCGTCACCGAGAACTTCCTCGAGGCGACTGTTGAGGACAATGATGAGCGAGTCGACGCACCGTGCCAGCGTCGCGATTCCTTCCTCGGCCACGCGCATACGGCGCGGACCTTCGAATTCGAAGGGTTTCGACACCACGCCGAGAGTCAGGATCCCCAGCTCGCGCGCTACTTCGGCGACCACAGGGGCGGCGCCTGTGCCGGTGCCGCCTCCCATGCCCGCGGTAATGAATACCATGTCGGCGCCCTTGAGCGCCTCGGCGATGAGGTTGCGTTCACGGATCGCGCTTTCGCGTCCGACCATCGGGTCGCTGCCGGCGCCAAGACCGCTCTCGCCAAGCTGAATGCGTTGTTCGGTATGGGTATTCGACAGGGCTTGCACGTCCGTATTCGCGCAAATGAATTCGAAGGAGGGCGGTCCAGACGATGCCATATGGTTGACTGCGTTGCCGCCGGCGCCGCCGACACCGATGATTTTGATGACCGTCTCCGGATGGGGAACTTTTGATTCGGACAAGGAAAACTCCGTTTGAAGAAATAGCAATCGGCCGCGCGCATCGGCAGCGAACTTGCCGCAGCGCGCGCCCGCTATGCCGAGCCCATTAGACTACTTGCTGAGCCGCGCACGCGAAAGCATGTAAACGTTTCAAACGAAACCATTTGTAAGAGCCCGTGCAATCGTTGCAAAATGCAGGCAGCGCCGAGCCGGGCGCCGAGAACCCCGACGGACACCGGCGCACCGTCCAGCAGTTCCAGGACCACCAGGTACTGCGGGAAGGCCAGGCCCAGAGGCTCGCGGAAGAGCTTGTGCTGGCGTACCGTGCGGTTCGCGGCGCCATACAGTGCGAAGGATAGTTGGGTGCCAATGTGGCGGCGGTCTTTTGCCATAAGTCCTCAAGCGATCGAGTATCTCGTGTACTGGAGAATTCGTGACGCTGCATCAGCGCATGCTATCGGCCCTGTCAGCCTGCAGCCGGCGCTACCGAGGCGCCTTCGATCTTGTGTCGTGCCAGTGCGGCGGCGACAAAGCCGCTTTCCTTCATGCGCTCGACGAACGCCGCAAGGAAGGAAGCGGCTTCCGTACCCCGGCTCCTGGGTGTCCCCATGGCCTGCTGGATCACCATGAATCGTCCGTCCAGCAAGCGCATGCCTCCAAACCGCCGTGCGTCCGCTTCGAGCTGTTGCCTGACACCGGCCGCGACTTCCGCACCTTCTTCAAGGAAGGTATCGACGACCGTGGGTGACGTCGGCGCGCGCAGGATGTGCGCATGGTGGAGGCTGCGGCTCAGGTAAAGATCGTAAGCACTGCCCTTGCCAACGACAACCCGGTTGCCCGCATCGTCGACTTGTTCCTTGCTGCGGATCGGCGACTCGTCCTTGACCAGATAGCAGCCTTCGATCAGCACATAAGGCGCCGTGAAGGCGATATGTTCGCCCCGTAGCGGATCGATAGCAAAAAAGCCGATGTCGGCCTGTTCGCCGACCACCACCTCTACGGACTTGCCGGCGGCATCCACCACCACCAGTTCCAGTTCCGCACCGAGCAATCTGGCGAACTCGGTCGCAAGGTCGACGGATACGCCGCAAGCCTCTCCGCTTGCGTCGCGATAGGCAAGGATCGGGTTGCCCAGGTTGATCGAGGCGCGCAGCGTGCCGTTTGGCGTGAAGGCGGAACGGATGGCAGTGCTCAACTTCATGGCTTGCCTTGATCCGCGATCGTCTTCTGCAGGATGTACGGGATCACGCCGCCATGCCTCAGCAAGTCGATTTCCAGCCGGGTTTCCACCGCAGCGACGGCATCGAACATCTCCACCTTGCCGTCGGCACGGTGGACACGCACCGGAATCCGGCAGCGCGGCTGGAGGGCATCCGGCCGGGCATCGATCTCGATGCGATCCCCAGGAGCAAGCTGCAGCCCCGCAGGCAGGCGCAGCGGCAGGATGCCCATGCCGATCAGGTTCGAGCGGTGAATGCGTTCGAAGCTCAGCGCCAGCACCGCGCGCACGCCGAGCAGGCGCTGGCCCTTGGCCGCCCAGTCGCGCGAGGAACCTGTGCCGTAGCGTTCCCCGGCGACCAGCACGACCGGCAGTCCTTCGTCGCGGTAGCGTTGTGCCACCTCGAAGATGGGCGCGACCTCACCGCTCGGAACGTGCAGCGTATGTCCCACTGGTGCCGATGGAAGCAGCAAATTGCGCAGGGACTTGCTGTAGAAGGCCGCGCGAACCATGACCTCCCAGTTGCCACGCCGCGAAGCAAACACGTTCAGGTCATCGCGGTCATCGCCCCGTTCGACCAGGAAGTCGGCCACGAAGCTGTCTTTCGGGATGGCGCTGGCCGGCGAGATGTGGTCGGTCGTGATGTCGTCGCCGAGCACCAGCAGCGGGTAGGCGGTGTAGTGCCCGAGCTGGCTGCGCTCCGACAGCGAAGCAAACGGCGGCCGGCGCAGCGCGGTCGATGCGGGATCCCATGGGAACAAGGCGGTATCCGGCACCTTCAGGCTATGCCAGTCCGGATTCAAGCTGGCGCGTGCGAAGGCTCGTGGAAAGTCGTCCGCATTCAGCCCCTGCCGGACCAGCTGCTCGACTTCGTCCCGGCCGGGCCACAGGTCCCGCAGGTAAATCGCTTTGCCGTCCGCAGTCACCTGGACAGGATCGCGGCTAAGGTCGAGTTCCGCATTACCGGCCAGGGCGAAGGCAATGACAAGTGGCGGGGACATCAGGAAGCCGAGGTCGAGGTCGGGATGGACCCGTCCCGGGAAATTGCGATTACCCGAGAGCACGGCGACCGGCTTGATCTCGCCGCGCGCCATGGCTTGCTGTATCGGCTCGGTCAGCGCGCCGGAGTTGCCGATGCAGGTCGTGCAGCCGTAGCCGACGATGTCGAAGCCGACGGCGGACAGGTCGTCGAGCAGTCCGGCGCGCCCGAGATAGGCGGCCGCGGCTGGCGAACCCGGTCCGAGCGAGGTCTTGACCCAGGCCGGCACGGAGAGGCCGAGCTGGCGCGCGCGGCGCGCCACCAGGCCGGCTGCCACCAGCAGTGCCGGATCGGAGGTATTGGTGCAACTCGTGATGGCTGCGATGACGACCGGATGGCGTGGCAGCATGGCACTGGCAGCGGCCGGCCGGAAGGCGAGCGAGTCGAGTGTGGCCGCGGTCTCCGTATAGGCAAGCAGGTCTTGCGGGCGCTTCGGCCCGGCGACATGGATGGCCACCCGATCCAGGTCGATCTCGATCGTCCGCGTGTAGCGCGGCTCCGCCGCCGGATCGAACCAGAAGGCGTTGCGGCGGGCATAGGCTTCGACCAGGCTGCGCTGTTTGGCGGGCCGGCCGGTCTGATCAAGGTAGGCGAGCGTGTGCTGGTCGATCGGGAAGAAGCCGGTCGTGGCGCCGTATTCCGGCGCCATGTTGGCGACCACGGCGCGTTCGCCGGCCTTCAGGGTCGATGCGCCGGGGCCGAAGAATTCCACGAATTCCCCGGAGACGCCGATGGCGCGCAGGCGCTGGGTGACGGTCAGCGCCAGGTCGGTCGCCAGCGCGCCGGCCTGCAGGCGACCGCTCAGGCGCACGCCGATGACATCGGGTACGCGCAGCATGGTCGGCATCCCGAACATCACCGTCTGCGCTTCCAGGCCGCCGACACCCCAGCCCAGCACGCCAATGCCGTTGATCATCGGAGTGTGGCTGTCGGTACCGATCATCGTATCCGGCACCACCCAGCGTTCACCGCCGCGGTGTTCAGTGCTCACGACGCTTGCCAGTTGCTCCAGGTTGATCGTGTGCATGATGCCCGTGCCTGGCGGGTGGATGCGCACGCCTTGCATGACCTTGGACGCCCAGCGCAGGAAAGTATAGCGCTCGCGGTTGCGGCGCATTTCCCACTCCAGGTTGCGTTCAAGCGCGTCGCGCTGCCCGAAGAACTCCACTGCCAGTGAGTGGTCGACCGAAATGTCGACCGGCAGTCCGGGATTCAGCAGGGCAGGATCCCACCCCGCCTCATCGAGCGCATCGCGCATGGCCGCGATGTCCACCAGCGCGGGCGTGCTGGTGGTGTCGTGCATCAGCACGCGCCCCGGCTGGAACGCGATCTCCGCATCGCTCGTGCCACGCTCGAGCCATCCGAATACCGCGTCCACACCCGCCTGGCGCTCGTCGTCAGGACTGTTCCGGAGGACGTTCTCCAGCAGAAGCCGAAGTACGACCGGAAGGCGTAGCAGGCGCTGGCCGAAAAGGGCTGGCAGATCGACCAGGCGGTGCGCCTGGCCGGCGTGCTCGAGGTAGGCCGGCTGCAGGGCTGAAAGCTTGTCCATCACGTTGGATGATCAGAAGCGGTGCTGCATACCCACGATCACACCGGTTGCCCGGTCGGCGAAGCCGGTCACGCCGCCATCCGCCGAGCCATCGCGTGTCAGGCCCACCGGCGCACCATTTTTGGCCCTGGCGCGGGCGGCGGTCGCATACAGGTCGGTGCGCTTGGACAGCATGTACTTCACGCGTGCTACCAGCATCAGCGGATCGGCCGCCGCATCCAGCGGCGTGACGCCGGTTTTCACGTTCTGCAGGTAGAAAGCGCCGGTCAGGCCGATGACGGGTGTGAGCTGATAATTGGCGCCGCCCCACCATGTGTTGGAACGTGCCTCCCTGCCTGCCACCGTGGTCAGGTTCAGATCGCGCACGCCCAGCTTCAAAGTAAGCTTATCGGTGACGTCAAACGCCGTGCCGAGGTGATAAGCCTCGGAGACCGTGCGTCCTCCGGCAGCGTTGCGGATACCGTTGTTGCGCTCGCCGGTGACGACGACACTGAGCGGTCCCGTTTCGTACACCGCGCCGGCAGCAATCTTCCTGCCTTCGGATTCGCTGCCTGCGACTTCGCCGGCGCCATACGAGACGCCAACTTTGAGGCCGCCAAACTTCCCTTCGTACTTCACCATATTGTCGAAGGCGGTCGTCATCGCGTACTTGTTAGCACCCGTGCCATTCCCGGTTGGAACCCAGGAATAGGCAGGCGCGTAACCCATCGGATCGAAGGGACTGACAAAGTTGTACACGGTACTGTAGGAGCGGCCCAGGATCAGCTTGCCCAGGCGTCCTTCCAGGCCCACATTCGCCTGACGGCGGAACAGCGGCCCATCACTGGCGCCGACGTCCAGATCGAGCTGGCCTTCCAGGTTGAACACCGCCTTCAGGCCGCCGCCAAGGTCTTCACTGCCGCGGAAGCCGAAGCGCGAGTTGTTGGATCCGCCGGAGGTGACGCGGGTGACGCCGCCGCCGTTCGCGTTCGCATTGGTGATATGTTCGACGCCCAGGTCGAGCAGACCATACACCTGCACATTCGTTTGGGCGTTCGCGAGACCACTGAGGGCAGCAGCGACCGCTGCCACAAGCATACGTTTGTTCATTGTCTTCCTTTGTTATAGATTTGATTGCGGTATGGGTCTTTTTGCCCGGCGCGTCCGTCGCGGCGCCGGGTCGGGCAATGGGGGGCTCAGTCGTCGCTGGCCCTGAAGCGACGCAGTCCCTTGAACAACAGCGGTGCCAGCAGCGCGAGGGCGGCGATCGCCAGCAGGCTGGCCGACACCGGGTGCTTGAAGAAGATCCAGTAATCGCCCAGGCTGACCTGCAAGGCCCGGCGGAACTGGCTTTCGGCCATCGGTCCAAGAATCAGGCCGACGATCATGGGGGCGACCGGGTAATCCCAGCAGCGCATCAGGTAGCCGGTGAAGCCGAACACCACCAGCATCGTCAGTTCTGTCGTCGACGGATTGGCCGCCAGGGTGCCCATGGCGGCGAACACCAGGATGCCGGCATACAGCCAGGCTTGCGGAATCGCGAGCAGCTTGACCCACAGGCCGACCAGCGGCAGGTTCAGCACCAGCAGCATCAGATTCCCGACCAGGAAGCTGGCGATCAAGCCCCATACCATCTCCGTGTTGGTCACGAACAGGAGGGGGCCGGGGGTCAGCCCATACTGCTGGAACCCGGCCAGCATCATGGCCGCGGTTGCCGAGGTCGGCAGTCCCAGGGCGAGCAGCGGCACCAGGGTACCGGTTGCCGAGGCATTGTTCGCCGCTTCCGGGCCAGCCACGCCCTGGATCGCGCCCTTGCCGAACTGCTCGGGATTCCTGGCAAGCTTGCGCTCGAGCGTGTACGACAGCAGGGTCGGAACCTCGGCGCCACCCGCAGGCAGGGCCCCGATCGGGAAGCCGAGCATGGTTCCGCGCAGCCAGGGCTTCCACGAATCTTTCCAGTCATCGAGCGACATCCACAGCGAGCCACGCAGTTTGGCGACCTTCTCCGTCACGCCGGTGAAGCGCGAAGCGACGTACAGCGCTTCGCCCATCGCGAACAAGCCGACCGCCAGGGTGGTGATCGAGATCCCGTCCATCAGCGTCGGGATCTCGAAGGTGAGGCGGGCCTGGCCGGTCAGCTTGTCGATCCCGACCAGGCCGAGGAACAGCCCGAGCGCCAGGCTGGTGAGACCGCGCAGGACCGAACTGCCGAAGGTGGCCGACACGGTGACGAAGGCGACCACCATCAGCGCCAGGTAATCCCAGGGACCAAACTGGACCGCCAGGTCGACGATCCATGGCGCCAGCAGCGAGAGGCCGAGGGTGGCGATCGAACCCGCCACGAAGGAGCCGATCGCGGCGGTGGCCAGCGCCGGCCCGGCGCGACCGGCCAGCGCCATCTTGTGGCCCTCGATGGCGGTGGCGATCGAGGCCGCCTCCCCGGGCGTGTTGATCAGGATCGCCGTCGTCGAACTGCCGTACATGCCGCCAAAATAAATGCCGGCAAACATGATGATCGACCCGGTGGGATCCAGTTTGAAGGTGACCGGCAGCAGCAGGGCCACCGTCAGCGAGGGACTGATGCCGGGCAGGATGCCGACCAGGGTGCCGAGCAGGACACCGATCCCGGCAAACAGCAGGTTGCCCGGCTGAAGCGCGACCCAGATGCCGTCGGCAAGGAGTGCAAGCGTTTCCATCGAATCTCCTTAGCCGATCAGCTGTTCAAACGGTCCCATCGGCAAGGACAGGGAGAGCGCTTTGGTGAAGAACACATACACCAGGGTGCTCAGGATCAGGCCATACACCGGTCCCCACGAGCGCAGCGAGCGGCCGAAGCCGCAGGCGGTGGCGGTGAACAGGACGGTGGACGACAGGATGAAACCCGCGCCCAGCGACAGCAGCACGATCTGGAGCACCAGGCCGCCGAGTACCCAGGCAAGCGAGCCCCGGTTGACCTTGTCCGCCGTCGTGCGAACGGCGCTGCGCCTGGCCAGGCGGGCCGCCTGGACCAGGTGTGCGATGCCGAGCCAGGCCAGCAGCAGCGCGATCAGCTTCATCGCCGCCGAGGGGCCGACACCCGGCCCGACCCCGGAGGCGACCCGGAAGGCGTCGAACAGGGTCAGCGCACCGAGCACCAGCAAGGCGATCCCGACGATGAACGGTGATCGCGCGGCCGGCACCGCATGGTTGATGCCTTGCGTCATTTTGCCAGGCCGATCGAGACGAGGATGTCCTTCACGCGCGCCTGGTCGGCCTTCATGAATGCGGCGAACTGGTCGGCGGGCAGGTAGGCGGAATCCCAGCCGCGTGCCTTGAGGATTTTTGCCCATTCAGGCGATTTGACGGTCTTGTCGATCGCGGCCGAGAGGGCGGCGCGCTGTGGCGCCGTGATGCCGGGAGCGGCGACGATGCCGCGCCAGTTCACCAGTTCGGCGTCGAGTCCCTGTTCCTTCAAGGTCGGCACGTTGATGCCGGCCATGCGTTGGCCGGAGGAGATCGCCAGCGCACGCAGCTTGCCTGCCTTGATCATGCTTTCGAACTCGTTGTACCCGGATATGCCCGCGGTCACGCGTCCGCCCAGCATCTCTGCCAGCGCTTCGCCGCCGCCGGAGAAGGGGACGTAGTTCAGTTTGCGCACGTCGCCGCCGGCGGTCTTGGCGACCAGTCCGGCCAGGATGTGGTCCGCGCCGCCGGCCGAGCCGCCGGCCCACACCACCTTGGCGCTGTCCGCCTTGATGGCGGCAGCCAGGTCCTTGATCGTCTTGTGCGGAGAGTTGGCCGGGACCACGATGACCAGGGGGTCGGCGGTCAGGCGGGCGATCGGGGTGACGCTGTCCAGGCTCACCGGCGACTTGTTGGCCAGTACGGCGCCCAGCATGGTGATCCCCATCGTCATCATCTGCTTGCCATCGCCTTTGGCGCCGTTGACGAACTGCGCAAGACCGACGGTGCCGCCGGCGCCCGGCACGTTGATGACCTGGACGCTCTTGGCCGCGCCGGCGGAGACCATCACCTGCTGCAGCGAGCGCGAGGCGGCGTCCCAGCCGCCGCCCGGCGCCGCCGGCGCGAGGATTTTCAGTTCCAGGGGTTCCTGTGCCATGACCGGCGCAGTGCTTGCGAGTACGGTGCCGAATGCGAAAGTGCGCGCGGCAAGGGATAACCATCGGGTGGTGTTGTTCATGCTGTCTCCGTTGTTGTCGTCATTAAGAACTGCTTTTTTGTTGACTATACGTACAGGTAGCTTTCAGTTTCCTTTCGCTTCACTTTCGCCCTCTGCGGTCTGGAGCGCAGGGCGGCGCTGTCGGCGCCGAGCACCGGGATGGGTCTTGATTGGAGAGGGAATGTGGTGACCGCCCGGCGTGTTGTGGTGCCGCCGGTGCCATGAAGTGTCGTGCAGCGGTATCGGCGCCATA
Organism: Telluria sp. ZB4P36; assembly: GCF_059685865.1. NCBI lineage: Bacteria > Pseudomonadati > Pseudomonadota > Betaproteobacteria > Burkholderiales > Oxalobacteraceae > Telluria > Telluria sp. ZB4P36. Next base: position 331,053 of record NZ_JCASIE010000002.1, on the reverse strand, counting down.
GCGCACGCCCTTGAACACCTTGATGCCTTCGTCGAGATAGCCGCGGATGCGCCCGTGACGGGGCGTCGCGACCGGCGATTGTCCTGTCGCGGCGTAGGCGCTCGCACCCAGCACGCCGGAGGCGGCCAGGATGGACTGCTGCAGGAAGCCACGGCGTGTCGATTCAGTCATGCAAGCCTGGCGTAACGGTGTTGGTGGCATATCCCAGTCGCGGCGCCGCCCAGGCTGCCTCCTTCATGTGACCAACGTGCTGATCGCCCGCGCCGTCGGCGCGAAAATGAGCGCGCGCCTGGGACAGCCCGTGATCGTCGATAACCGCCCGGGGGCGACCGGCGCCATCGGGGCCGGGATGGTCAAGCGCGCCGCACCGGACGGCCATACCGTGCTCGCCGCCTCGATCGGCGTGTATGCCATGAACCAGTGGCTACAGAAGAAGCTTCCCTATGACCCGTCCAGGGATTTCGATCTGCTGACGGTGGCGGTGCAGGCGCCGAACGTCCTGGTCGTGCATCCGGCGGTGCCGGTCAATACGATGCCGGAGCTGATCGCGCACCTGAAGAAAAATCCCGGCAAGCTGGCCTTCGCCTCGTCCGGCAACGGCAGTTCCGATCACCTGACGGCCGAACTGTTCTGGCAAAAGAGCGGCACCAGCGGCCTGCACGTGCCCTACAAGGGCGGCGGGCCGGCCATCACCGACCTGCTGGGTGGCCAGACCTCCGTCTCCTTCGTCAACGTCAATACCGCGCTGCCCCACATCCGGTCCGGCCGGCTGAAGGCGCTCGCCGTAACCAGCGAGCGCCGATCCTCGGTCCTGCCCACGGTGCCGACCCTGGACGAGGCCGGCGTGCCGGGTGTCGACGTCTATTCGTGGCAGGCTTTCGCCGCACCGAAAGGCTTGCCGAAAGAAGTGAAAGCGAAGCTGCACGGCGCGATCGTCGCCGCGCTGAAGGAGCCCGACGTCAGGAGCAAGCTGCTGGAACAAGGTTTCGACATCGTGGCGAATTCGCCCGAACAGTTCGTGGCCTTCCAGGCACTGGAGCAGGCGCGCTGGGGTAAGGTCATCGTGAACGGCAAGATCACTGCGGACTGAAACGCAAAACAATCAAGAATCTGATTTTCCTTCCCGCGGCCAGGGATTGCGGCGCGGTTTTCGTCTATATCTATGATTATTCGCGAACTCTAGCCCTGGGAACCAGCATGCCAAACCGATTTTTCCTCCGCCGCGCCATCACGCTGTCGATGCTGACGGCCCCCCTCTGGGGACGCCCGTCGCAGGCACTGGCGGCTGGGCCGAATCAGTTCGTCATCACGAAGTTCGGCGCCGTCGCCGATGGCGCCACGGTCAATACCGCGGCCATCCAGGAGGCCATCGAGCACGCGGCTGCGCAGGGTGGCGGCACCGTGGTTGTGCCGGCCGGGGTGTTCGTGAGCGGCGCGCTGTTCCTGAAGCCGCAGGTCAACCTGCACCTGGAGCAGGGCGCCGTATTGCGCTGCTCGACGGACCTGAAGCACTTCCCGGCGGGCCGCACCCGCATCGAAGGTCACTTCGCCGAGAACTTCAATCCGGCGCTGATCAATGCGAACGGCTGCGACGGTTTGACAATCAGCGGCGCAGGCACCCTCGACGGCGCCGGCCGGCCGATCTGGGACCTGTTCTGGAAGCTGCGCAACGCGGCCCCCGACCCGCACAACTTCAAGAACATCGGCATCCCGCGCGCGCGGCTGGCGCTGATCGAGCGCTCGCGCGACGTCACGATCGAGGGCATTACCTTCAAGGATTCGCAATTCTGGAACCTGCACCTGTACCGCTGCCAGCAGGTCACGGTGCGCAATGCCCGCTTCCAGGTTCCCGACGACTACCACCAGGCCCCCAGCAGCGACGGCATCGACCTGGACAGCTGCCAGCACGTGCTGGTCGAAGGCTGCTATTTCTCGGTGACCGACGACTGCATCGCCGCCAAGGGCTCGAAGGGGCCGCGCGCGATGGAGGACAAGGACAGCCCGCCGGTGATCGGCATCCGGGTACGCAATTGCGAGTTCAAGCGCGGCCACCACATGCTGGCCCTGGGCAGCGAGGCGACCCTGGTGAGCGACGTCCTCATCGAGGACTGCAGGGTGACCGGCAAGGTGGACAGCCTGGCCGTGTTCAAGCTGCGGCCGGATACGCCGCAGCACTACGAGAACATTCATTTCAGGAACATCAGCGTCGATTCTTCGGGTGGCCAGATCGTGACGATCCAGCCCTGGACGCAGTACTTCGACCTGAAGGGCGCGGCGCCGCCGAAGTCGATCGTGCGCAACATCAGCCTGGTCGGCATCCGCGGACGCCTGAAAGCCTTCGGCACGATCAAGCCGAACCCCGGCCAGACCACGATCAGCGACATCCTGCTGAAGGACTTCGACGTCAGGCTGGATCACGAGAAGCTCGACACGGCGGACGTCGCCAATCTGCGGATGGAGAACGTGGCCGTGAACGGCAAGCCGGTAGGTGAAACTGGGTGATGAAACTCACGTACATCGCCTCCGTCGAACCGCGCCCACAGCGGCCCATGTCGTCTTCGCTCTCGTCGTTGTGGCCGAACTGGATCACGACGACGTCGCCGATGTGGGCGGCCAGAAGGAGGTCGTTCAGCCGGCCTTCGGCATAGGCGTTACGGAAGGACCGTCAGCCCATGGCGTAGTTCAGCACCCGGACTTTTCGCGGGTCGAACAGATTGTTGTTCACCTGGCCCCTGCCGCTCATCGGGGCTTCGTCGAAGGTGCAGGATGGGTCGTTGAACATATGAATGACGTTGCGCGATTGCGCTCGTCCCAAGATGTGGTGTTGTTTTCCTGTTCGTCTCAGCGGGTCACGCGGAAATAGTCGGCATCCAGGTAGGCGCCGGAAGCCTGGTCGGCGTCGCTGGTACTGTACAGGCCCATCTGCGCGCCTACCCAATGGCCCTTGGTAGCGGCGAAGGGTGCAGCTGCCGGCGTGAAGTCCTTGCCGTCCACGCTGTACAGGAACTGCGCCCGGGCGCCTTCGCGCATCACCATGCGCAGCGTCAGCGCGTTCGGTGCCCTGGGCAGGAGAACGGTCTCGTTCTGGGTGCAGCGCGGCTTGAACGGGGTGCAGGTGGTGTAGACCAGTTGCAGGTCACCGTCGCGTTTGCGCAGGCCGAGGGTGGCATAGCTCATGCCGTTCAGGATCAGGCCCGCGCGGTCGCCATCGCGGGCACCGTGCAGCTCGACGCGGGTCTCGGCAGTGAATGCCGTTGCCGGCAGTTTTTGAGTCAGGATGTTGGGCGCGGCGCGCAGGAAATCCTTCGACCCCGGGAAGGCCATGACCGGCAGGCGCAGGTGGCCGGGGCGGACGGACAGCGCGTGCCAGCCGGCCTGCGGGTTGGCGCTCCACTGCCACTGGAGGCCCAGCGCAGCGCCGCTGAATTCATCGCCGGTCGGCGGCACCGCGGGTGCCTGGCGGGCCACCGGCTTGGTCCAGGAGGTGACAGGGTTGCCGACGCCCGGCTTAGATCCGGGCTGGCCGATGAGGGGCCAGCCGTCGTTCCAGGTCATTGGTTGCAGGTGGGTCACGCGGCCGTAGGCCTTGCGGTCCTGGAAATGAATGAACCAGTCCTTGCCGTCCTGTGCGCGCATCCATGCCCCTTGGTGCGGGCCGTTGATTGCGGACTCGCCCTGTTCCAGCACGATGCGGTCCTGGTACGGGCCGCCGATGGCGCGCGAGCGGAACACCGATTGCCAGCCTTCCTCGACCCCGCCGGCCGGCGCGAACACGTAGTACCAGCCTTCATGCTTGTACAGCTTGGGGCCTTCCAGGGTGCGGTAGCCGGGCAGCTTGTTGCCGTCGATGACGACCTTGCCCTCGCTGTCCAGGAGGCGCTTGCCGTCCGGGGACATGCTGCGCAGGGTCAGGACGTTGTTGATGCCGGCGCGGCTCTTGGCCCAGGCGTGGATCAGCCAGGCCTTGCCGTCTTCATCCCACAACGGGGCCGGGTCGATGATGCCCTTGCCCGGCAACAGCAGGTGCGGCGCGCTCCATGGGCCGGCGAAGTCGGTGGCGGTGATGACGTAGATGCCGTGGTCGGGGTCCGGATAGAAGATCCAGAACTTGCCGTCGTGGTGGCGCAGCGAGGGCGCCCACACGCCGGCACCGGTGCGCGGTGTGGAGAAAGGCTGGTCCGGCACAAGGCGCGGCAGGGCGTGGCCCACCAGCGTCCAGTTGACCAGGTCCTTCGACTGCAGCAGGGGCAGGCCGGGGGCGCTGTTGAAGCTGGAGGCGGTCATGAAATAGGTGTCGCCGACGCGCACGCCGTCCGGGTCCGAATAGTCGGCGTTCAGGATGGGGTTCTGGTAGCGGCCGTTGCCCAGGTCGGCGACCCAGGCTTCGCCAGCGCCAGCGCCATGTGCCGGCGGCGTTGTGTGGCAAGCCGAGGCCAGAAACAACAGGAGAAGGGCGGCGCCGAGTCGGCTGGAAGTCAGGAAAACGGTCGTCGTCTTGGAGTGCATGGATGTGATGGAATTCGCCCTTGTCCAGTGTGTTCTCTGGAAGTAAGATTGCTGGAGAAATTGGTACGACCACGCAGTTGGCAGCTTCTGCAATTGGCCAGTCCAATACATGATCACAGAATGGCATCATCCCCGCAAGTGTAGCGAGAGACAAGCCCATCGCGCTCTCATCCGTTAAGATAATCCTCTTAGGATGGTGGTAACTGTTCCGCCAGGGGAAACAATGGACAAGTTCCAGGAAATGAAGGTGTTCGCCGCCGTCGTCGATGCGGGGAGCTTCACCGGCGCGGCGAACCAGCTCGACATGTCGAAGGCCGCCGTCTCGCGCTACGTCGCCGAGCTCGAGGAGCGCCTCGGCGTGCGCCTGCTGCACCGGACCACCCGCAAGCTGTCGCCGACCACCGAAGGCGAGATCTTCCACGCCCGCTGCCGCGAGCTGCTGGACAACCTGGGCGAGGCCGAGGCGGAGATCACGTCGCGCAGCGGCGAAGCGGCGGGCCTGCTGAAGCTGAACGTACCGGTGAGCTTCGGCCTGCTGCACCTGGCGCCCCTGTGGCCGGACTTCCTGGAGCAGCATCCGAAGCTCGCGCTCGACATCAGCCTGTCGGACCGCGTGGTCGACCTGGTCGAAGAGGGCTTCGACGCTGGGGTGCGCATCGGCCAGTTGCCGGCTTCGTCGCTGATCAGCCGCAAGCTGGGCGCCACCCGCCTGGCCTTGTGCGCCTCACCGGAATACCTGGAGCGTCGCGGCGCTCCCAGCCATCCGGGCGCGCTGCTGGAGCACGACGTCATCTCGTACAGCCTGTTTTCCAGCGGCGAGAACTGGAGCTTCACCGGACCGGAGGGCGAAGTCAGCGTCAAGGTCAGGCCGCGCTTGCGCACCAACAGCGGCGACACCTGCCGCGCCGCGGCCCTGCGGCACCAGGGCATCATCCTGCAGCCGACCTTCATCGTCGGTCCCGACCTGGCGCAGGGGACGCTGCGCGAGACCATGCCGGGCTTTCGCGCGGTGGAACTGGGCGTGTATGCGGTCTATCCCTCGCGCAAATTCGTCTCCCCCAAGGTGCGGCTCCTGATCGATTTCCTCGTGGGGCGCTTTGCCGACCCGGACTGGGATTAATGACGATTGTTTCGAAAATAGAGACAGTATTGCTCTAGGTGGCCTATTTATCTCGATCGCATATGGGAATAAGATGGGGACATGTAACGCGGCCTGGGCCGCTCGTAAGGATTCGCCATGTCTCAGCTTCCCACCATCTTCCTGTCGCATGGCTCGCCCATGCTCGCGCTCCGGGACAGCCCGGCGCGCCGCTTTCTCCAGGGCCTGGGCAGCTCGCTCGGCCGTCCGCGGGCGATCGTCGCCGTCTCGGCCCATTGGGAAAACATGGGGACGCCCTCCCTTAGCCTGGCGTCCCGGCCTGAAACGATCCACGACTTCGGCGGCTTTCCGCGCGCGCTGTTCGAGCTGCGGTATCCGGCGCCCGGTGCGCCCGAGGCCGCCGAGCGCGCCGCCGGGCTGCTGGAAGCGGCCGGCATCCACGCCGGGCGCAACGCGCAGCGTGGCCTCGACCATGGCGCCTGGGTGCCGCTGGCGCTGATGTATCCGGATGCGGATATCCCGGTGGCGCAGCTGTCCCTGGTGCGCGGCGCCGGCCCTGCCGAACATGAACGCATCGGACGCGCGCTGACGGCGCTGCGCGGCGAAGGCGTGCTGGTGGTCGGTTCGGGCTCGCTGACCCACAACCTCCACGAATTCCGCGGACAGGAGCTCGATGCGCCGGCGCCGCACTGGGTCGTCGAGTTCGAGCAATGGATGAAAGCACGGCTGGAAGCGAACGAGCGCGCGGCCCTGCTGGACTACCGGCGCGCCGCACCCTTCGCGCTGCAGAACCATCCGACCGAGGAACACCTCTTGCCGCTGTTCGTGGCGATGGGCGCGGCCGGAGCGGACGCCAGGGCAAGCCTGCTGCACGCCAGCGTCGAACATGGCATCCTGGCAATGGACGCCTACGCCTTCGAATAGCGTGCCCCTGAAGCACCCAACCACCACCACCGAGGAAAACCATGAAACAACTGAACAAACTGATTTTCGCAAGCACCCTGGCGCTGGCCATCGCCGCACCGGCCATGGCCGCACCCGCGACCTACGTTACGGATCCGATGCATACCGTGGCGCGCTTCTCGTACAGCCACTTCGGCTACTCGACCCAGCTGTCGCGCTTCGACAAGACCAGCGGCAAGGTCGTGTTCGACCCGGTTGCCAAGACCGGCAGCGTCGAGATCGAGATCGACATGAAGTCGGTGAACACCGGTGTCCCGCTGTTTAACGAGCATATCCAGGCAGCAGACTTCCTGGATACCGCCAAGTACCCGACCGCCAGCTTCAAGTCCACCAAGGTGAACTTCCAGGGCGACAAGCCGGCCACGATCGAAGGCAAGCTGACGATCAAGGGCGTGACCAGGCCGGTCACTCTCACCGTGAGCTCGTTCCAGGCGATGCCGCACCCGATGCTCAAGAAGGATGCCATCGGCGCCAATGCGAGCACCACCATCAAGCGTTCGGAATTCAACGCCGGCAAGTACGCACCGAACGTCGGCGATGAAGTGCGCATCGATGTCGCCCTGGAAGCGATCAAGGAATAAGCGGCTCCGGCTCGGAGTGACGGCGGATCGCGCAAGCGGGTGATTTTTTATGGGCAGGGCTGCTGCCGGGTCAGGGCCTGCCTATACTCGTCTTTTTCAGCGATGCCGTCATGCGCTTTCACTCCACCCATCTCCTGCCACGCAGCCTGACTTGCAGCGCCGCCCTCCTCGGCGCCCTGGCCGGCATCCCGGCCGTCGCCTTCCCGGCCGACCCGACCATCCGCAACGGCACGTTCTGGAAAGACAGCGCCGGCACACCAATCTACTCGCAGGGCGGCGGCATCCTGAAAGTGGGCGACACCTATTACTGGTATGGCGCCAAGTACGCCGAGTCGGTCAGCTATGCCAGGGCGCCCGTGCCGACGCCGCATCGGGGCAACACGCGCTTCAGCGCGGTGACGGCGTATTCGTCCACCGACCTGGTCAACTGGAAGTTCGAAGGCGAGGTGCTCAAGGCCGGCGCGTCCGGCAAGATGTTCGACAAGCCGGGCTGGGTCGGGCGGCTGGGCGTGGTCTATCACAAGCAGACCCGCAAGTACGTGCTCCTGACCCAGTACGGCAGCCAGGAGGCCGGCAGCGGGGTGCTGTTCGCCACCAGCGATTCGCCGGTCGGGCCCTTCGTCTACCAGCGCCTCCAGACCCACATCGACAGGGTCGCCACGCCCACATCCGGCGACCAGACCGTGTTCGTCGACGACGACGGCCAGCCCTACCTGATCTTCAGCAGCGGCGGCGACCGGCGCAAGCTGTACGTCGCGCCCTTGCGCGCGTCCGATTACCTCGCCGTCGACGCCGCCACGGAGGTGTATTCCGCCCCGGCCGGCGGACGCGAAGGCAACGCCATGTTCAAGTACAAGGGCCTGTATTACTTCTGTTCGTCCGACCTGCATGGCTGGAACGCCTCGCGCAGCTTCTACATGACGGCGACCAGCATCACCGGCCCTTACACGCCGGAGAAGCTGATCGCCGGTACCGAGGCCGATTTCTCGCACGTGTCGCAAAACGGCTTCTTCATTCCGGTGCAGGGCAGCGCGGGCACGACGGTGCTCTATGCGGGCGACCGCTGGAGCAACTTCGCCGGCAACGGCATCGGCTACAACATCTGGGTGCCGCTTTCTTTCGACGGCACGGCGCCGGTGTTCAATTCGCTCAGTGAGTTCAGCTTCGATGCGGCCAAGGGCACCTGGGCTGTCGGCAAGGGCAACAACTACGTGCTCAATCCCGGTTTCGAAGCCGACCGCGTCACGCAGACGAGCGTCGCCGGCTGGCGTACCAGCTGGACCAGCCTGAAAGGCGCCGCGCCGATCGTCAACGTCCTGGACGGGCGCAACAGCCGCTGGGCGCTGGTGCTGCGCCATGCCGATCCGAGCATGGGCAGCGCAATCCAGGACATCACACTGCCGAACGGCAGCTACGCCCTGCGCGCCTGGGTCAGGAGCAGCGGCGGGCAGGGCGTGGCCAGGCTGTTCGCCAGCGGCCATGGCGGTCCGGAAGTCGCGCATGGATTCAGCGCTGCACTCGACGAATGGACCCAGGTGACGCTGCCCGGCATCGCCGTGCGCAAGGGCAGCGTACAGGTCGGTGTGTACACGGAAGGCAAGGACGGCCAGTGGCTGATGCTGGACGACGTCAGCCTGGTCCGGGAGTAAGCACCTCATTTCACCGGTCCGTATGCGATTCCACATCGTGGTATCCAGGCGTCTGCGTGTAGCGCCGCGTGATCCCGTTGCGCAGAATATCGTTTCACATGTTGAAAACTGGTTCGCAAGCGATTGATTTTAAAATGAAATATCTTTATCCAAGTCTTATATAAGACAAAAGACTTGGCTTCGGTTTGGACTTATGATGGTTCTCATACGCAGCAGGTTTCGATTTACTTACCTTGGAGAGTCAGCATGTCCCAGTACCAGAACGATATCCAGTCCATCGACGGCCTCAAACAGCAGCACGGCAAGGCCTGGGATGCCATCAATCCCGAGTCCGCGGCCCGCATGCGCGCGCAGAACCGCTTCCAGACCGGGCTCGATATCGCCCGCTACACCGCCGCTATCATGCGCCGCGACATGGCGAACTATGATGCCGATCCTTCCCGGTACACGCAGTCGCTGGGATGCTGGCACGGCTTCATCGGCCAGCAAAAGATGATCTCCATTAAGAAGCATTTCAACAGTACCGAGCGCCGCTACCTCTACCTGTCGGGCTGGATGATCGCCGCGCTGCGCTCGGAGTTCGGACCGCTGCCCGACCAGTCGATGCACGAGAAGACCGCCGTCGCCGCCCTGATCAAGGAGCTGTACACCTTCCTGCGCCAGGCGGACGCCCGCGAGCTGGGCGGCCTGTTCCGCCAGCTCGATGCTGCCGAGGGCGCGGCGCGCGCGGCGATCCAGGACAAGATCGACAATTTCGTCACTCACGTGGTGCCGATCATCGCCGATATCGATGCCGGTTTCGGCAATGCCGAGGCTACTTACCTGATGGCCAAGCAGATGATCGAGGCGGGTGCATGCTGCATCCAGATCGAAAACCAGGTGTCGGACGAGAAGCAGTGCGGCCACCAGGACGGCAAGGTCACGGTGCCGCACGAGGATTTCCTGGCCAAGATCCGGGCCGTACGCTACGCCTTCCTCGAGCTGGGCGTGGATGACGGACTCATCGTGGCACGCACCGATTCGCTGGGCGCCGGCCTGACCAAGCAGATCGCCTACACCCGCGAGCCGGGCGACCTGGGCGACCAGTACAACGGCTTCCTGGACGCGGACGAGGTGTCGCTCGACGAGCTGGCGAATGGCGACGTGCTCATCAAGCGTGACGGCAAGCTGCTGCGTCCCAAGCGCCTGCCCAGCAACCTGTTCCAGTTCCGCGAAGGCACAGGCGAAGCGCGCTGCGTCCTCGACTGCATCACCTCGCTGCAGAACGGCGCCGACCTGCTGTGGATCGAAACCGAGAAGCCGCATATCGCCCAGATCGGCGGCATGGTGAAAGAGATCCGCAAAGTCATCCCAAATGCCAAGCTGGTGTACAACAACAGCCCCTCGTTCAACTGGACCCTGAACTTCCGCCAGCAGGTCTTCGACAGCATGCAGGCCGAGGGCGCCGACATGTCCGCCTACGAGCGCTCGCAGCTGATGAGCGCCGAGTACGATGACTCGGAACTGGCGCGCGTGGCCGACGAGCGGATCCGCACCTTCCAGGCCGACGCCGCGCGCGAAGCGGGCATCTTCCACCACCTGATCACGCTGCCGACCTACCACACCGCCGCGCTGTCGACCGACAACCTGGCCAGGGAATACTTCGGCGAGCAGGGCATGCTGGGCTACGTCGCCGGCGTGCAGCGCAAGGAGATCCGCCAGGGCATCGCCTGCGTCAAGCACCAGAACATGTCGGGTTCGGACCTGGGTGACGACCACAAGGAATACTTCAGCGGCGAAGCAGCCCTGAAAGCTTCGGGAAAACACAACACCATGAACCAGTTCTGACGGATTGCCGATCATGAGTAAAGTGAACCAGGAGGCGCAGGCCGGCCTCGCGCACGTCGCGATACAGCGCACGGCGCCAATCGGCCGGGTCGGCATCGTCGGCGCCAACCCGGCCGGCATTGGCATCGCGCTGCGGTTTCTGGATGCCGGCATCCCGGTCACGGTGTTCGAACTCACGCGGACATCGCTCGACCAGGGGACCGCGCTGGCGCGCTCGGCCTGGCAGGAGGCGGTATTGGACGGCAGGCTTGCCGCCGCCGGGCGCGACCGGCGCATGGCGCTGTTGGCGGGCGCGATCAACCTTCATCACCTCAAGGACTGCGACCTGGTGATCGACGCCGTGTCCACGGAAGGCGCGGTCAAGGGAGAACTGTTCCGCCGGCTGGATGACACCGTCAAGCCGGGCGCGATCCTGGCGACCCTCGGCTCGCAGTCCGAGGTCGACCATCTTGCCGGTTGCACGCGGCGGCCGGGCGAGGTGGTGGGCTTGGATGTCGCTTCCGCTCCAGGCCCCGGGGCGACGTGGACGCCGGTTCCCGGCAGACGCAGTTCCGGACAGTCCGTCGCCACCATGTCTGCGCTTGTCAAGGAGCTTCAGCGGGCAGGTGCAGCGGCCTGGCTCAAGGGCGGCAATGCCGGTGATGAGCACGACGGCGAAGCTTGGCAAGTCGACCAGGCACTGGAATAGCCCGGCCTGTATCCCTCCCAGCCACCGCAATGGGACGTGCTTGCGCGAAAAAACAAGCTTGCTGTTACAGTAAGTGTCGTTTTTCGGTCCGCCGAGCCTGTTGCGGATTCGGCTGGGCATTATTTCGAGAGTGAGGGAAACAGATGAGCACTGAAAGCAGGAACAGCGACACCGACGACAGCCAGTTGCGCGCGGATGCGCTCGACTACCACCGCAGCCCGGTGCGCGGCAAGATCGAGGTGGTCGCGACCAAGCCCTTGTCCAACCAGCGCGACCTGTCGCTGGCCTACTCGCCGGGCGTGGCCTATGCCTGCGAAGAAATCGCAGCCGATCCCGCCATGGCTGCCGAGTACACCTCGCGCGGTAACCTGGTGGCCGTGATCAGCAACGGCACCGCGGTGCTCGGCCTGGGCAACATCGGTCCGCTGGCCTCGAAGCCTGTCATGGAAGGCAAGGGCTGCCTGTTCAAGAAATTTGCCGGGGTCGACGTGTTCGACCTGGAGCTGGCCGAGAACGATCCGGACAAGCTGGTCGACGCCATCGCCATGCTGGAACCCACCGTCGGCGGCATCAACCTCGAGGACATCAAGGCGCCCGAGTGCTTCTACATCGAGAAGAAGCTGCGCGAGCGCATGAACATCCCGGTCTTCCATGACGACCAGCACGGCACCGCGATCATCTCGAGCGCGGCCTTGCTGAATGCCCTGAAGGTGGTCGGCAAGGACATCGGTGCAGTCAAGCTGGCCGCGTCCGGCGCCGGCGCGGCGGCGATCGCCTGCCTCGACATGATGGTGAGCCTGGGCGTACGGCAGGAGAACATCTACGTGGCCGACTCGAAGGGCGTGATCTGGCAGGGCCGCGAGGCCAACATGGAAGCCAACAAGGCGCGCTACGCCCAGCCCACCGAGGCACGCACGCTGGCGGACATCGTGCGGGACGCCGACGTCTTCCTGGGCTGCTCGACCGCCGGCGTCCTGAGCGCCGACATGGTCAAGAGCATGGCCGCGCGCCCGGTGATCCTGGCCCTGGCCAACCCGGAGCCGGAGATCCGCCCGGAAGTCGCGAAAGCCGCGCGGCCGGACTGCATCGTTGCCACCGGCCGTTCGGACTATCCGAACCAGGTGAACAACGTGCTGTGCTTCCCCTACATCTTCCGCGGCGCCCTCGATTGCGGCGCCACCCGCATCACCGAGGAGATGAAGCTGGCCTGCGTGGGTGCGATCGCGCGCCTGGCCGAGGCCGAGGCCAACGACACCGTGGCCGAAGCCTATGCCGGCCAGGACCTCAGCTTCGGCCCCGAGTACATCATCCCGAAACCCTTCGACCCGCGCCTGATGGCGGCCATCGCGCCGGCCGTTGCCGCTGCCGCCGCCGCCTCCGGCGTGGCCGCGCGCCCGATCGCCGACATGGATGCCTACCGCGAGCGGCTGGCCGAGATGATCTACCACACCGGGTTCTTCATGAAGCCGGTGTTCGCCAAGGCCAAGGCCAACCAGCGCCGTGTCGCCTATGCCGAAGGCAGTGACCAGCGCGTCTTGCGCGCGGTGCAGACCGTGGTCGACGAGGGCCTGGCCAGGCCGGTGCTGCTCGGCAGCGCGGCGGCGGTCGAACAGGCCGTGAAGCAGTCCGGCCTGCGCCTGAGGCGCGGCGTCGACTATGAGCTGGCCGAACCGGACGGCAGCGGTGACCCCACCCTGCAGGGGTCGCGCCTGCTGCAGTCCGGCGACGTCGACGCCCTGATCTGCGGCATGCAGGGCAGCTACGACAGCCACCTGGTGCACGTGCGCGACGTGATCGGCAGCGCAGCGGGGGCCGGGGTGCTGGCGGCGATGAATGCCCTGGTGCTGGACAAGATGACCCTGTTCATCACCGACACCTACGTCAACGACAATCCCTCGGCCGAGGAGCTCGCGGCCATCACGCGCCTGGCCGCGACCGAGCTGCGCCACTTCGGGCTGGAGCCGCGGGCCGCGCTGCTGTCGCATTCGATCTTCGGCTCGTCCGAGCGTCCGTCGGCGCGCAAGATGCGCGAGGCGCGCGCGCTGCTGGCGCAGACCGCACCCGAACTGGCCCTGATCGGCGAGGTGCACGGCGATGCCGCGCTGTCCGAGGACATCCGGCGTCTCTACCAGCCGGCGGGCGAGGAGGCGCAGGGCTTTGCGGGCGGCGCCAACCTGCTGGTGATGCCTTCGCTGGATGCCGCCAACATCCTGTTCAACGTGCTCAAGGTCACGGCGGGCAAGGGCGTCACCGTCGGTCCGATCCTTTTGGGCGCCGCCAAGCCGGTGCACATCCTGAGTCCGAGTGCGACGGTGCGGCGCATCGTCAACATGACGGCTCTGGCGGTGGCAGGCGTACGCTGAGAGGAGGGACCCATGTCCGAACGAACGATCAATGTCGGCCTGGTCGGATTCGGCTACGCGTCCGCCACATTCCACGCGCCCCTGATCCGGGCGACGCCCGGCTTGCGCCTTGCTGCGGTCGCGAGCAGTTCGCCTGGCAAGGTGCGCGAGGCAGTGCCGGAAGCGCGGGTCGCCGCGAGCCCTTCCGCCATGTTCCGGGAGGCGGATATCGATCTGGTGGTGATCGCCACCCCCAACCAGACCCATTTTCCGCTGGCCCGCGAAGCGCTCGAATGCGGCCGCCACGTGGTGCTGGACAAACCCTTCGTGCTGGACACGGCCGAAGCGCGGCAGGTGGTCGAGCTGGCGGAGCGCCGCTCGCTGCTGCTGTCGGTGTTCCACAACCGCCGCTGGGATGGCGATTTTCTCACCGTCAGGCAGCTGCTTGGTGACGGGGTCCTCGGCCGGATCACGCACTTCGAATCGCATTTCGACCGTTACCGGCCGGCAGTGCAGGACCGGTGGCGGGAGTCGAGCGAGGCCGGGGCAGGGCTGTGGTACGACCTCGGCCCCCACCTGGTCGACCAGATGCTGGCGCTGTTCGGCCGCCCCGAGTCGGTCTGGCTCGACCTGGCCAGCCAGCGTGACGGTGCCCAGGCCGACGACTGGTTCCACGCGGTGTTCCGCTACGGCCGCATGCGCGCGGTCCTGCACGCGAGTGCGCTCACGGCAAGGCCGGCACCGCGCTTCACCATTCACGGAACCCAGGGCAGCTACGTCAAGGAAGGCCTGGACCAGCAGGAATCCGTGCTGAAGACGGGAGCCGCGCTCGCGCCGGGATGGGGAGCCGATCCCCAGGACGGGCTGCTCACGCTGGACAGCGCTGCCGGGCCGGCCGAACGTCTCTATGCGACCAGTCCCGGCGCCTATGCCGAATACTACAGCCGGATGCGCGACGCCATCCTGCATGGCGCGCCGCTGCCCGTGTCGCCGCGTGCCGCGAGCGAGGTGGTCGAACTGATGGAAGCCGGACTCGAGAGCATGCAGCAAAGGAAGGAAGTCCTGTTCAGCCAATCTTGAGCTGCCTGCTGTGTTGCTACAAATAATTGCAAACCGTATACTGGTGGCCGCGGCGTTGCGCCGCTCATCCATGCAGGTATCCCGTGAGCTTGTTTCAACATATCGTCTTGATGATCTGCCTGGTGCTGGCAGCCGGTTTCCTGTCGCTGACGGAGATCGCCTTCGCCGGCGCCCGCAAGATCAAGCTCAAGCTGCTGGCGGAAGCCGGCGACGAGCGCGCCCTGAAGGTCATGGCGCTGCAGATGCAGTCGGCGGAGTTTTTCGCCGCATCGCAGATCGGCCTGAACGCGATCGCCATCCTCGGCGGCATCCTGGGGGAGGGCGCCCTGCGGCCCTTCTTCATTGCCTGGATCTCGACCGTCTACGACGGTCCGGCGCTCGAGAACATCGGCTTCGTCCTGTCCTTCGTGTTCGTGACCTGCCTGTTCATCCTGTTCGCCGACCTGATGCCGAAGCGCCTGGCGATGATCGCGCCCGAGCGCATCGCCGTGGCGGTGATCGGCCCGGTACAGATCTTCATCCGGGTATGCAAGCCCTTCTCATGGGCGCTCAACCTCATCGCGAACCTGATCTTCCGCATCTTCAAGATCGACATGACGCGCGAAGACGCCATCACCTTCGACGAGATTTCCGCCGCGTTGGAAGCCGGCGCCCAAGCCGGCGTGTTGCAGAAGCAGGAACAGCACTTCATCGAGAACGTGTTCGAGCTGGAGTCGCGCTCGGTCGCATCGGCCATGAGCAATCGCGACAACGTGGTGTACTTCACCCTGAGCGAGACCGAAGACAGCATCCGGCAGAAGATCGCCACGCATTCGAAATTCCCTGTCTGCGACGGCACCATCGACCGGGTGATCGGCTACGTCGATACGCGTGACATCCTGGTGCGGCTCCTGAACAAGCAGTCGCTGTTCCAGCTGAACGAATCGAGCATCCGTACCGTCCTGATCATCCCGGACACGCTGACCCTGGCGGAGCTGCTCGACAAGTTCCGCGCCACCAAGGAGACCTTCGCGGTGGTGATCAACGAGTATGCCCTGGTCATGGGCGTAATCACCCTGAGCGACATCATGTTGACCGTCATGGGCAGCTGGGGCAGTCCGCTCGACGAGGACACCCAGATCATGCAGCGCGAGGATGGATCATGGCTGATCGACGGCAGCACGCCGGTCGGCGACGTGAAGCGGACCCTCGGGCTCGAGAGTCTGCCCGAAGAAGAAAACTACGAGACCGCGGCCGGCTTCATGATGTACATGCTGCGCAAGGTTCCCAAGCGGACCGACAGCGTCGAATACCAGGGGGTCAAGTTCGAAGTCCTGGACGTCGATCACTACCGGATCGACCAGCTGCTGGTGAAGCATGTGGCGCCGGGAGAAGCGCGCCCACCAGGTGCTTAGTCGGCAGCTCGGCCGATGAAGCCGCGCAGCAGCCGGTTGAAGGCCGCTGCGTGGGTGACGTTCATGCCGTGCGAGGCGCCCGCGATCGCGCGCTTGTCCACGTGCGGGATCCAGCCGGCCAGCTTTTCCACGTTGTCGCGGTACATGCGCGGGCTCTTTTCTCCGGCGATGAGCAGGGTCCTGCATGCCAGACCGGCTGCGGCCGCGCGGGTATAGGCCGGCAAGGGGTCGCGGAACTGCTTGGGCAGGGTGGCTGCGTTGTCGCTCGCCATCGTGCGGAAGCTGGCCGGACTCTTGCGCCAGATGCCGGGCATGCTGACCGAGTCGACGAACAGTTCCAGGCCGGCGTCGATCGCCCCATCGTCGATCAGCCCGGCCACCTTGCCGCGCAGGGCCTCGGCCGCCGGCGGCAAGGCTGGCGCGGGGGCGCCGTCGACGGGCGCCGGGCCGGCGGGATCGGCCAGCGTCAGGGTCTTCACCAGCGCCGGGTGGGCCTGCGCCAGCTGGAATGCGACGCAGGCGCCGCGCGAGTGCCCGACCAGGTGCACCGGCCCGAGCTGCATGGCGCCGATGAAGGCGGCCAGCTCCGCGACGTGGCTCTCCCAGCTGAACCTGCCATATCCCGCCGCATCGCCCGGCCAGTAATGACTGAGGCTGACCGACACGCAGTGGAAGTGCTGCGACAGGACGTCAAGCTGGCTGTTCCAGTAGCGGTAGTCGCACAGCGAGCCGTGCACGAACAGCAGCGGCTCGCCGGAACCGGTGGCGACGTAGGGAATGCGCGCGCCGGACGGGAGGCCGGTGAAGCACAGTTCGGGCGCTGCGAAGATGCGTGGGTCGGTTGCTGCGTTCATGATGGGCCTCCTTTCCAATACTATGCACGATGACGATGATTAAGAAAATCGCATAATATTGAAGGCATCTATCAAATTATCTGATGGTTCAGCCATAAGCCGTGAAAACACTCGACCTGGACGTCCTGGCCATGATCGTGGCGGTCGCCGACACCGGCAACATCAGCCGTGCGGCGGAAGTCGTGCACCGCTCGCAGTCGGCAGTGAGCATGCAGATCAAGTCGCTCGAGACCGCGCTCGGCAAGCCGCTGTTCGTGCGCCGCTCGCGCAGCGTGACGCCGACCCAGGACGGCGAAGTGCTGCTGAGCTACGCGCGGCGCATGCTGGCGCTGCGCGACGAAGCCTGGGCGGCCGTGGTGCGGCCCGACGTGACCGGCCGCGTGGTCCTGGGCGTTCCCGACGACTACGCGTCCTCGCTGCTGCCGCCCATCCTCAAGAAGTTTTCGGCCAGCTATCCGAAGGTCGAGATCCAGGTGGTCGGGCTGCCGAGCGTGGCGCTGGCGCCCCTGCTCAAGGATGGCTCGGTCGACCTGGTCTGCGCGACGCGGGTGCAGGGCCTGTCGGGCGAGTTCGTCCGCTTTGAGCCGATGGTATGGGCGGCGTCGCCGGCCGCGCACGAGATCTGGCGCGAGCGGCCGCTGCCGATCGCCGTTTTCCTGCCCGGCAGCGTGGCGCGCGAGAATGCGATCCGCAGCCTCGAACGCGCGGGGATTGCCTACCGGACCTCGTACGAGAGCCCAAGCCTGATGGGGCTGCTCAGCATGGTCGAGGCGGGCCTGGCGGTCGCGCCGCTGGCACGTTGTGCGGTGCCGGCGCACCTGCACTCGCTGGGACAGGCGCAGGGCTTGCCGGAAGTCGATGCGCTCGAGGTGATCCTGGCGCGCAGCAGCAAGTCACGGCGCCCGCCCTGCGACTTCATGGCAGAACAGATCATGTCGGAGTTGCGGCGATAACGCGGGTCAGCCCACCTCGACGCGGCCGAAACAACCGTATTGCAGGCTGGCGGCATGAAAATCGTGGACGAGGATAGCGATCGAATCGCGGTTCAGTTCAGAATGCATGGCAGAAAGCAGGCCTACGCAACAAAGCTCCCCCTGCGCTTTCCCATCCTGTTTTGCGCCAGTACAATATTCCCGATACAGAAATTGATATCGGAATGGCCAAAAAATTGATTGGAACGATCTCACCTCCACGCCTACCATCAATGTCGAGCATGTAATAACAGCAAAGCCGCGACACAGCGGCCATAACGAAAACGACACAGGAGACGTATGAAACGCAATTCATTCGGCCGTGCCACGGCCAGCACCCGTCACGCCTTCGCCCTCCACGCAATGGTCGCCGCGCTCGCCGGCGCGGGCCTGATCAGCAGCGCCACGGTCGGCGCCCAGGAAATCTCGCCCGCCGCGGCCGCCGAAACGGCGGAGCCGAGTGACACGCAGACCGTGGTCGTCACGGGCGTCAAGGCATCGCTCATCAAGAGCCTGGCGATCAAGCGGATCAGCGACCAGGTCGTGGAATCGGTCGTTGCCGAAGACATCGGCAAGCTCCCCGATAACAATGTCGTCGAAGCGCTGCAGCGCGTGACGGGGATCCAGGTCACCAACCGCGCCGGCGGCGAAGTCGGCGCCTTGTCCATCCGTGGCCTGCCCGACGTCCAGACCACCTGGAACGGCCGCAATATCTTTACCGCCTCGGGCACGCAGGTCGCGCTTCAGGACATTCCCTCGACCCTGGTTCGCCAGATCGACGTTTACAAGACGCGCGACGCCAGCCAGTTGGAAACCGGAATCGCGGGCCAGATTGACGTCAAGTCGCTGCGGCCCTTCGATTTCAAGGGTCCGCAAGTGTCGCTGACGGCGCGTGAGACCTATCTGGATCCTGCGAAAAAGTGGAACCCGCAGCTCAGCGCCATGTTCAGCAACCGCTGGGAAACCGGTATCGGCGAAGTCGGTGCCCTGGTCAACCTGGCGGCGACCCAGACGAAATACCGCAATGAAAGCGTGACGCCGGGTGCCATGGTGCCCTTTACCAGCCCCAATGCCGCCGAAGTGCCGGCAGGTTACAGGCCCTTGGAGCGCATCTTCGACAACAATATCTGGGCGCCCGGTACCCGTACCGGCTTGCCGATGGCAGCGGGTTCGACGCTGAATTTCAACGGCAAGGCGTATCCGTATTACCTGGCGCGCGACGCCGTCTTCCAGAGCGACGTCCAGGGCGAACGGAAGCGTCCTGCCGCCAATCTCGCCTTGCAGTGGAAACCGGACAGCGGTTCGGTCTACACCTTCGAGGCCATGTACAACGGTTATCGCGACAAGGCCTTCAATCAGCTGCTGTTCAGCTTCGCCGACTGGTGGGGCGATCTCGGCAGCAACCCTGCGGGGACGATTACGACCTTCCCGGGAACGAACGTCATCAAGACCCGCAAAGTCAATAACGTCTATGGCTTCAACAGCGGCGACTACACCACGTCGAAAACCGATTCCTACGTATATGCCCTGAACGGCAAGTGGGATGTCGGCGACCGCCTGAAGCTGGACGGTGATCTGTCGTTCCAGACGAGCGAGTTCGACACGCAATTCACCGCCACCCGGATTGATCGCGTTGCACCTTCCATCGACGTCGACTTCAATGCCGGCGGCGATACGGCCTTCCGTTTCAATAACAATGCCGACCTGGCCGACCCGAGCAAGTGGAATGTGGCGGAGTTCTACGATAACGCCAACCGCAACAAGGGCAGCGCCGCGACGGGCACGCTGGCGGGCGTCTTCGATGCCGACTGGGGCGCGCTGCAGACTCTCCAATTCGGCCTGCGCCACGACGTACGCAAGGCCTCGGGAGCCAACCGGACGCAATCGGCCTTCCTGGGCCGCAACCTGGCCTCGCTGGGTCCGCAGTATTCGATTACCAACTCGAACTTCGGCACGGACATCTCGGACGTTCCGCGCTCATGGGTGGAGCCGAATGCCTACTACATCCGCGACCATCTCGACGAGTGGCGCAAGCTCTATAACTCGGTCAATAGCAACTTCCTGACCACGGACAAACTGCGCCTGCAGAAGACCTTCGAGATCGAGGAAAAGACGAGCAATCTCTACCTGATGGGGAATTTCCAAAGCGAGCTGTTCGGCAATCGCCTGCGCGCCAATGTCGGCGTGCGCTACACCAAAGTCGATACCGACATGACCTTCTACAAGGTCGATGCCAGCACCAAGGCGGTCACGCCGTCCGGCGCCAGCAAGTCGACCAGCAAGTTCCTGCCCAGCCTGACCCTGACTTACGACCCGACCAGGGACGTCGTTACGCGCTTCAACTTCGGTAAAACCCTGCGCCGCCCGAATTTCGGTGACCTGAATCCTGTCCTGCAACTCGGTGACGACGTGTCGCGGGTGGGTTATGGCTCGGGCACCGGTGGCAATCCGGACCTGAAACCGACGCAATCGACGAACTTCGATCTGACGGGTGAGTGGTATTTCCAGAAAGACAGCGCACTCTACGGCACTGTTTTCAAGCGCAAGATCGACGGCCTGGTCGTGCCCCTGCGTCGCAAGATTCACGTCGAACCGGCGGACGACCCGTTCCGCAACTCGACCTCGGGCGGCGACCATACGAACGGCTATGACTACGTCATCAACTCACCGGTCAACGCTTCCGACGGCACGATCAAAGGCGTCGAGCTCGGCTTGATCTACTTCCCGAAGTGGCTGCCGGGCCCGCTGGAAGGTCTGGGCTTCCAGGGTAGTTATACCCGACTCAGCTCGTCGCAGAACGTTCCCGAGGCCAATAGTGCCGGCGAGATCATCGCGCAGCTCGAGACACCGTTCTTCGGGGTGTCCGACCGCTCGTACAACGCCACCCTGGCTTACGAAAAGGGCCCGGTCAGCGCGCGCTTGTCCTATGTCTGGCGCTCCGGCTTCCTGGCCGCCAACGAAGCCGCCTTGTTTGCAAATCCGATCGGTATCTGGCGTCATCCGGAAAAGAGTGTGGACATGCAAGTCTCCTACAAAATCAACGACAGGATGTCGGTCGATATCGCTGCCATCAACCTGACGAACGAAATGCAGCGGCAGTACTACCACTTCGGCAACGCGGGTAATCAGCAGTTGACCAATTTCGGTACGGTCCAGGTCGGACGTTCGGCCTCGGTCGCCTTGCGCTGGAAGATGTAAGCCCCGACACGGGACAGCAGCGCAGCAAAACAGGGGCACTGCACGGAGGTATCCGGCAGTGCCCCCGGGTCGTTCTGATCGGAAGGCACTATGGACACACAACACACTCAAAAACTCTCCACCCTCGAAAAAGCCGGTTTCGGCGCGGGGGACATGGCGCTCAACGTGGTGATCTCGTCGATGATGTTGATCATCACCTTCTTCTACACCGACATCTATGGACTGAAGACCAGCGACCTGGCCATGCTGTTCGTGGCCGTGAAGGTGGTCGGCGCCATTGCCGACCTGGTGATGGGGCAGGTGACCGACGGCGTCCTGACGCGCTGGGGGCGCTACCGGCCCTGGCTGCTGCTGCTGGCCGTGCCCTACGGCCTCAGCGTGTTCCTGGTCTTCACCACGCCCGACTGGACCTATGACGCGAAACTGGTCTGGGCCTATTCGACCTACATCCTGATGACCCTGATGACGGCGGGCGTCGGCATCCCCTATATTTCCCTGATCAGCGGCCTGACCTCCGACCCCCAGGATCGCCTGTCGGCCAACGGCTACCGCCTGTTCTTCGCCAAGATCGGCGCGTTCATGGTGACCATCATCGTGCCGATGCTGGCCAGCTGGTGGGATGCCGGCAACCCGGCCACCGGCTACCAGGCCGCCATGGCCGTGATGGCCGCGATGGGCGTGCTGCTGTTCCTGCTGTGCTTCTTCACCACCACCGAGCGCGTGATCCACAAAGTGGAAAAACAGCCGCTGATGGACCAGGTGCGCGTGCTGCTGCAGAACGACCAGTGGCTGATCCTGTGCGCGGTGTGCGTCACCGGCACGGTGGGCTACGTGATCCGCGGCTCGGTGGCGATCTACTACGCCAAGTACTACCTGGGCGGCGACACCGCCACCGTGTCGGCCTTCCTGTCCCTAGGGGTGGCGGCCGCGATCCTGGCGATGGTCGTGTCCACCTGGACCACCAAGTTCTATTGCAAGGTCAAGCTGTTCCGCAACACCCAGATCATGGTGGCCGTCATCAGCCTGCTGATCTACTTCCTGGTGCAGCCGGGCGACATCCTGCTGGCCTTCGTCCTGTATTTCATCCTGTCGCTGGTAGTGGACCTGCACGCGCCGGTGTTCTGGTCGGCCATCGCCGAGACCATCGACTACGGCCAGGTCAAGACCGGCAAGCGGGTCTCGGGCTTCGCCTTCGGCGGCATCTCGGTGTGCCAGAAGGCCGGCATGGCGATCGCCGGCGGCATGGTCGGCATCCTGCTCGACTACTTCCAGTACCAGCCCAACCAGGAACAATCGGCGCTGGCGCTGCAGGGCATCGCCCTGATGCTGTCGGTGATCCCGGGCTTCTTCCACCTCCTGATGGGCCTATTGATGTTCAAGTACCGCATCAGCGACAAGTATTACGACACCGTCAAGGCCGACATGCGCACCGCGGGCTACGTGGCCAGCTAGGCGAGAACACCATGAACCAACGAGAACCAGTCATGCACGAAACCGTCCTCAAGCCCCTGATCGAACAGCGCGCCGACCCCTACATCTACAAGCACACCGACGGCTTTTACTACTTCACGGCCTCGGTGCCGCAATACGACCGCATCGAACTGCGCCGCGCGGCCACCATCGCCGGCCTGGCGACGGCCGAGACGGTCGACGTGTGGACCAAGCCCGACACCGGCCCTTACTGCGAACTGGTCTGGGCCCCGGAGATCCACTTCAACCAGGGTGCCTGGTACGTCTATTTCGCCGCCGCCCCGAGCCGCGAGATCAAGTACAAGCTGTTCCAGCACCGCATGTACGCGATCCGCAACCAGAATGCGAACCCGCTCGAAGGCCAGTGGGAGTTCATGGGCCAGGTCGATACCGGCATCGACAGCTTCTGCCTGGACGCCACCACCTTCACCCACAAGGGCCAGCTCTACTACCTGTGGGCGCAGAAGGACCACGAGATCGAGGGCAATTCGAACCTGTATATCGCCCCGATGAAGACCCCGTGGCAGATCGAGGGCAAGCCGATCATGCTGAGCAAGCCGGAATTCGATTGGGAGACGCGCGGCTTCTGGGTCAACGAAGGGCCCTCGGTGGTGCGCCGCAACGGCCGGATCTTCATCAGCTACTCGGCCAGCGCCACCGACGAGAATTACGCGATGGGCCTGCTGTGGGCCGACGAGGATGCCGACCTGCTCGACCCGGCATCCTGGACCAAGTCGCCCGAGCCGGTATTCCGCACCTGCTACGACCACGGCATCTACGGTCCCGGCCATAACAGCTTCACCTATGCCGAGGACGGCGACGCCGTCATGCTGGTCTACCACGCGCGTACCTACACCGAGATCGTCGGCGATCCGCTCTGGAATCCGGACCGTCACACCTTCGTGAAGACGCTGCGCTGGGACGACAAGGGCATGCCGGTGTTCGGCCGGCCCTCCACCAACTGAGGAAGCACGGTGCCACATCCCATCACGCAAGCGCCTTTCGGCCAACTGGCGAACGGCGAGGCCATCACGCAGTTCACGCTGAGCAATGCGAACGGCCTGGTGGCGAAGATCATCGATTTCGGCGGCATCATCACCGAGCTGCATGCGCCCGACCGCGACGGCCGCCTGGCCGACGTGGTGCTGGGCTTCGACACGCTCGCGCCTTACGAGGGCGATCACCCTTATTTCGGCGCCCTGATCGGCCGCTATGGCAACCGCATCGCCAATGCCCGCTTCACCCTCGACGGCCGGGAGGTCGTCCTGCCGGCAAACGACGGCGACAAGCACCTGCATGGCGGGCCTGGCGGCTTCCACAAGCGTAAGTGGCAGGCCAGCGTGGTGGGCGACAGCCTGCAGCTGGCTTATCGCAGCGTGGACGGCGAAGAGGGCTATCCCGGCAATCTGGACGTCACCGTGAGCTACCGGCTGAACGACGAGAACGAGCTGGTGCTGCGTTTCCATGCGCTGACCGACCAGCCGACCCCGGTCAACCTGACCCAGCACAGCTACTTCAACCTGGCCGGCGAGGGCGATATCCTGAACCATCAACTGACGATCGACGCCGACACCTTCGTCGGCATCGATGCCGCCTCGATCCCCCTCGGGACGCTGTCGCCGGTCACCGGAACGCCTTTCGACTTCCGCACGCCGCGCCTCATCGGGGAGCGCGTCGGCCAGCCGGACAAGCAGCTGCGCCACGGCCGCGGCTACGACCACAACTTCGTCCTCAACAAGCCGAACGGCAAGGAGATGACGCGCGCGGCCCATGTCGTCGATCCCGGCTCGGGCAGGGTGCTGGAACTGTTCACCGAGGAGCCGGGCCTGCAGTTCTACAGCGGGAACTTCCTCGACGGCTCGCTCATCGGCAAAGGCCGGACCTACGGACACCGCAGCGGCTTCTGCCTGGAGCCGCAGCATTTTCCGGATTCGCCGAACCGGCCGCGCTTCCCGAACGTGATCCTGCGCCCGGGGCAGGTGTACGAGACCGAATCGCGTTTCCGCCTGTCGGTACGGGAGGCCTGATGGAACATTTACTCGATAACCGGCACGAGCTGGGCGAATGCGTGCAGTGGTGCGAACGTACCGGGCGCCTGCTGTGGACTGACATCCCGGCAGCGGAACTGTGGTCGTATTCGCCGTCCAACGGCCGCTGCATGAGCTGGCGCATGCCCGAACGCCTGTGTTCCTTCGCACTGACGGGCAGCGACGATCGCCTGCTGCTGGGGCTGGCGAGCGGCCTGGCCTACTTCAGCTTCTCGACCGGCGAGGTGCGGCGCATCGTCGATGTCGAATCCGAAATTCCGGCCACCCGTTTGAACGACGGACGCTGCGACCGCCAGGGCCGCTTCGTGTTCGGCATGTTCAACCAGGAAGAGAGCCCGAAGCGCGCCCTGGGCGGCTTCTACCGCCTGAACCTCGACCTCACGCTCGAGCGCCTGCCGATCGGGAACGCGGCGATCGCCAACAGCATCTGCTTCAGTCCCGACGGACGCCGGATGTACTATGCCGACTCGGCCACGCGCGAGATCCGCTATTGCGACTACAACCCCTGCAGCGGCACGGTCGGGGCCTCGCACCTGTTCGTGCCGGCCGATGCCGCGCCGGGCGAGCCGGATGGATCCTGCATCGACGCCGACGGCTACCTGTGGACGACGCGCTGGGGAGCGGGGCAGGTGATGCGCTTCGCGCCGGACGGAAGCCTGGACCGGGTGCTGGCGCTCGCTGCGCCGCAACCCAGCTGTCCCACGTTCGCCGGGCCCGGCCTGTCGACCTTGTACGTGACCAGCGCCTGGCTCGGGATGACGGCCGGCGACCGCGCTGCGGCGCCGCTGTCGGGTGCGCTGTTCAAGCAGGCGCTCGACGTGCGCGGCCTGCCGGAATCCCGTTTTTTGGGCGCGGTCAGATAACATTTTCGATATCGATATTGCGAAATATTTGATTGGAAAGATATCTGCCCGCATTCTAGACTTCCTCATCGCTGAACAACACACGACATGAGAGGGAGCGCACAGCTCCCCGTGGCGGAAATAACGAGGAGGATTGGATGTCCGAGACGAAGAAAAAGACCACGCTGCGCTCGGCGGCGTGGTTCGGGACCCAGGACAAGAACGGCTTCATGTACCGGAGCTGGATGAAGAACCAGGGTATTCCCGACCATGAATTCCAGGGCAAGCCGATCATCGGCATCTGCAACACGTGGTCCGAACTGACCCCCTGCAACGCCCACTTCCGCAAGCTGGCCGAACACGTCAAGCGCGGCATCCTGGAGGCCGGCGGCTTCCCGGTCGAGTTCCCGGTGTTTTCGAACGGAGAATCGAACCTGCGCCCGACCGCCATGCTGACCCGTAACCTGGCCAGCATGGACGTCGAAGAATCCATCCGCGGCAATCCGATGGACGCGGTGGTCCTGCTGGTGGGCTGCGACAAGACCACCCCGGCCCTCTTGATGGGCGCGGCCAGCGTCGACCTGCCGACCATCGTCGTCACCGGCGGCCCTATGCTCAACGGTAAGCTGAACGGGAAGGACATCGGCTCGGGCACGGCCGTCTGGCAGCTGCACGAGCAGGCCAAGGCCGGCCAGATCACGATGCACGATTTCCTGTCCGCCGAAGCCGGCCACTCGCGCTCGGCCGGCACCTGCAACACCATGGGGACTGCCTCCACGATGGCCTGCATGGCCGAGTCGCTGGGCACCTCGCTGCCGCACAATGCCGCGATTCCGGCCGTGGATGCGCGCCGCTACGTGCTGGCCCACATGTCCGGCATCCGCATCGTCGAGATGGTGCACGAAGACCTGAAGCTGTCGAAAATCCTCAAGCGCGAGAACTTCGAGAACGCCATTCGCGTGAACGCCGCCATCGGTGGTTCGACCAATGCCGTGATCCACCTGAAGGCGATCGCCGGCCGCATGGGCGTGCCGCTCGAGCTCGAAGACTGGACCGCGATCGGCAAGGGCACCCCGACCATCGTCGACCTGCTCCCATCGGGCAAATACCTGATGGAGGAGTTCTACTACGCCGGCGGCCTGCCGGGCGTCATCCGCCGCCTGGGCGAGGGCGGGCTGCTGAAGCACAAGGATGCGCTCACCGTCAACGGCAAGACCTTGTGGGAGAACTGCCAGGACGCACCGATCTATAACGACGAAGTGATCCGCCAGCTCGACACTCCGCTGATCGCGGACGGCGGGATCCGCATCTTGCGCGGCAACCTGGCGCCGCGCGGCGCCGTCCTCAAGCCCTCGGCGGCTTCTCCGCACCTGATGCAGCACCGCGGCCGCGCCGTCGTGTTCGAGGACTTCGACCACTACAAGCAGCGCATCAATGATCCGGACCTGGACGTGGATGCGAATTCCATCCTGGTGATGAAGAACTGCGGCCCCAAGGGCTACCCGGGCATGGCCGAAGTCGGCAACATGGGCCTGCCGCCCAAGCTGCTGGCCCAGGGCATCACCGACATGGTGCGCATCTCGGACGCCCGCATGAGCGGCACCGCCTACGGCACCGTTGTCCTGCACGTGGCGCCGGAAGCCATGGCCGGCGGACCGCTGGGCATCGTGCAGGACGGCGACTGGGTCCAGCTGGACTGCGCAGGCGGTGGCCTGAACCTCGAGCTATCGGACGAAGAGATCCGCAAGCGCCTGGCCGACCGCGCCGAGAAGAACAAGCCGGTGCAGCACAGCGGCTACCAGCGCCTCTATCTCGACCACGTGCTGCAGGCGGACGAGGGCTGCGACTTCGACTTCCTTCTCGGCTGCCGCGGCTCCGCCGTGCCCAAGCACTCGCACTGATCCTGTGTCGCCCGGGCCGCAGGGCGGTCCGGGCATCCTCACCTATAAAACTCTGGAGACCGGGCCATGCTGCTCGTACAATTCATCACCGAATCGCAGGAACGCCGCATCGGCATCCTGCACGACAACATCATCCGCGTCGTCAACGGCTATGCCACGACGCTCGACCTGGCGCGCGCCGCCATCGCCGCCGGCACCGGCCTGGCGCAGCTGGCCGACAGCGCCGCCGGCCAGGAACACTTCAACTACGACGACGTCGCCCAGGCCGGCCGCATCCTGGCGCCGCTCGATCATCCGGATGCCGCCCACTGCTACGTCACCGGCACCGGCCTGACCCACCTGGGCAGCGCCGACACCCGCGACGCCATGCACAAGAAGATCGGCGGCGACGTCGAGACCCTGAGCGATTCGATGAAGATGTTCCGCATGGGCGTGGAGGGCGGCAAGCCGGCCCCGGGCACCGCCGGCGTGCAGCCGGAATGGTTCTACAAGGGCGACGGCTCGATCGTGCGCGCCACCGGCCAGGACATCGACATGCCGGAATTCTCGCTCGACGGCGGGGAAGAGCCGGAGATCGCCGGCCTCTACGTGATCGGCAACGACGGCCAGCCCTACCGCCTCGGTTTTGCCATCGGCAACGAGTTCTCGGACCACGTCACCGAACGCCAGAACTACCTCTACCTGGCCCATTCGAAGCTGCGCAACTGCGGCCTCGGCCCGGCGCTGCTGGTGGGCGAGCTGCCGAGCCACGTGGCCGGCGTCTCGCGCATCCTCGACCAGCAGGGCAAGGTACGCTGGGAGAAGGCCTTCGTGAGCGGCGAGCAGAACATGTCGCACACCATCGGCAACCTCGAATACCACCATTTCAAGTACGGCCTGTTCAATCGTCCGGGCGACGTGCACATCCACTTCTTCGGCACCGCCACCCTGAGCTTCGCGGACGGCGTCTCGGTCCAGGCCGGCGAGACCTTCGAGGTCGAGTCGCCCCAGTTCGGTCCGGCCCTGCGCAACCGCCTGGCGGTCCACGCCGTGCCGTTCGCGAAGGTGACGGCACTATGAGCATCAGCGGCGAAGCCATCATCGGCGGGGTCCACGAACGCGGCGCCGCAGGCTCCTTCAAGGCCTGGGACCCGACCCGGCGCGACTACCTGGAGCCAAGCTTCCACATGGTCGGCCCGGACCAGATCGACCGCGCCTGCACGCTGGCGGGCGAAGCCTTCGACGTCTTCCGCAAGACCAGCGACCGGCAGCGCGCGCAGTTCCTGGACACGGTGGCCGAGCAGATCCTGGCGCTGGGCGATGCGCTGATCGAGCGCGCAATGGCGGAATCCGGCCTGCCGCGTGCCCGCCTGGAAGGCGAGCGCGGACGCACCTGCGGCCAGCTGCGCATGTTCGCCGAGCTGCTGCGCGAAGGTTCGTGGGTCGATGCCCGCATGGATACCCCGCTGCCGGAACGCACTCCGCCACGCCCCGACCTGCGCTACAAGCTGATCGGCGTCGGTCCGGTGGCCGTGTTCGCCGCCTCGAACTTCCCGCTGGCCTTCTCGGTGGCGGGCGGCGACACGGCATCCGCCTTCGCGGCCGGCTGCCCGGTGGTCCTGAAAGCCCACTCGGCGCATCCCGGCACCTCGGAACTGGTGGCGCGCGCCGTCGCCAAGGCCGTGCAGCTGTGCGGTCTGCCGGCCGGCGTGTTCGCGCTGCTGACCGGTACCGGCAACGGCATCGGCCAGGCCCTGGTCGCCCACCCGGCGATCCAGGCGGTCGGCTTCACCGGCTCGCGTTCGGGCGGCACCGCCCTGATGGCGGTGGCCGCGGCACGCAAGCAGCCGATTCCCGTGTATGCGGAAATGAGCAGCATTAACCCCTTGTTCATCCTGCCGCAGGCGCTGGCCAGCCGCGCCGCGGAGATCGGCAAAGGCTTTGCCGCCTCGCTGACCATGGGCGTGGGACAGTTCTGCACCAACCCGGGCCTCGTGCTGGCGGTGGACGGTCCGGGACTGGACGAGTTCTGCGCCGCTGCCAGCAAGGCGCTGGCCGATACGCAGGCGGGGGTCATGCTGACCCAGGGTATCGCGGAAAGCTACCGCAAGAGCGTCGACACCCTGCACGGGCACGAGACGGTCACCACGCTGGCCCGCATCGAGCATGACGAAGGCAAGGGCGGCGCGGCATTCTTCCGCACCAGCGCCGAGCACTTCCTGACGCGCCACGAGCTGCACGCCGAAGTCTTCGGTCCCGCTTCGGTGCTGGTGGTGTGCAAGGACGTGGGCGAGCTGCGTCAGGTGACCGAACTGCTGGAAGGCCAGCTCACGGCCACGCTGCAGATCGCCCCGGAAGACTTCGAGGCCGCCGAAACCCTGCTGCCGGCTCTGGAGCGCAAGGTCGGCCGCATCCTGGCCAACGGCTTCCCGACCGGCGTCGAGGTCTCGAGTGCAATGGTCCACGGCGGCCCGTTCCCGGCCACGGCGGACGGCCGCAGCACCTCGGTCGGCACGGCTGCGATCGAACGCTTCCTGCGTCCGGTCTGCTACCAGAACTTGCCCCAGCGCCTCCTGCCCGAGGCCCTGCGGGACGGGAATCCGCTCGGTATCTGGCGCCGCAAAGACGGTGCATTGACCAAAGAATAAGCGGGCATCACAATAAGAACGGATGGAGACGGTTATGAACAAGTTGGCGAGGTATCCCAGCCTGCAGGGCAGGCGGGTATTCGTGACGGGCGGCGGCACCGGCATCGGTGAAGCGATCGTGCGCGCGTTCGTGGAACAGGGCGCGGTGGTGGCCTTTGTCGATATTGCAAGGGAAGCCAGCGAGACGCTGTGCGCCAGCCTGGCCAATGCCGGGTACGTCGCGCCGGTGTTCCGCTACTGCGACATCACCGACATTCCTGCGCTGCAGCGCACGATGGCCGAGCTGGCGGAACAGCTGGGCGACTTCGAGGTGCTGGTCAATAACGCGGCCAACGACCAGCGCCACGACATCGAGAAGGTCTCGCTCGACTACTGGAACGAACGCATCGCCATCAACCAGCGCCCGATGTTCTTCACCGCGCAGGCAGTCCTGCCGGGCATGAAGAAGCAGGGCGTCGGCTCCATCATCAACTTCTCTTCGATGTCCTGGCACGCCAAGGGCGCCGGCTACCCGGTCTACGCGACCACCAAGGCGGCCGTGATCGGCCTGACCCGCAGCCTGGCGCGCGACCTCGGCCCCTTCGGCGTGCGCGTCAATACCGTCACGCCGGGTTGGGTCATGACCCAGCGCCAGATCGACCTGTGGGTCGACGAGGCGGCCGAAGCGGAAATCAAGAAGGCCCAGTGCCTGCCGGGCAAGCTCATGCCGGACGATATCGCCGCGATGGTGCTCTTCCTCGGCGCCGACGACAGCAAGATGTGCACGGCGCAGGATTTCGTCGTCGACGCTGGCTGGACCTGATCGCGGGCGGTTGATACACCGCCACCGTCCCTTTCAGCCACTCCCCTTGAAACCGTTTTTTCGGCGCATTCCGGAACGACGGGTTAACGGACCACGCCATGACCGCTCCGACTCGCACGACCCTGGCGCTCGTCGCCATTTTCAGCACGCAGGCACACGCCGCCGCCCTGACCAGTCCCGATGGCCACATTGCCGTTACCGTCAGCGCGGCACCGTCGGGCACGCTCACCTATGCGGTCGCCCGAGCGGGAAAAGCGGTCATCCTCCCATCCCCCTTGGGCCTGACACTGCAGGGCGCCGACCTCACGACCGGGCTGTCGATCGCCGCGACTTCCGCAATCAAGCCGGTCCGCGACAGCTACGAGCTCGCCACCGGAAAGAAGCGGCACATCAGCTACAGCGCCAACGAGCAGGTTTACACGGTTCGCAACGCCCAGGGCCAGGCCATGGACCTCGCTTTCCGGGTATCGAACGACGGCGTCGCCTTCCGCTACCTGGTGCGCGAGCCGGCCCTGCCGACCAAGACATTCATCGCCGAAGCCACCGGCTTCGGCTTCGACCAATCCGCGCGCGCCTGGCTGCAGCCGATGTCGGTCGCCCAGACCGGCTGGATGAACACCAATCCCGCCTACGAAGAGCACTACCAGCGCGAGATCGCCGTCGGCACGAAGGCGCCGACGCCAGCCGGCTGGGTCTTCCCGGCGCTGTTCCGCACCGGCAACACCTGGGTTGCGCTGACCGAGGCGAACATGGACGGCAGCTTCCACGCTTCCCGCCTCGACGCCGCATCGCCGGACGGCCGCTACCGGCTCGCCCCGCCAGCCGCGCCGGAAGTCTTCACCGGCGGCGCGCTGCTGGCCGAGGCGAAGGGAGAGCTGGTGACGCCATGGCGCATCATCGCCCTGGGCTCGCTGCGCACCATCGTCGAATCGACCCTCGGCACCGACCTGGCCGCACCCGCGGTCGCCTTCGACAAGGCGCGCATCCAGCCCGGCCACGCCGCATGGAGCTGGGCGCTGCTGAAGGATGACGGCACCGTTTTCGACGTGCAGAAGAAGTTCGTCGACTACGCCGCCGACATGCGCTGGGATTACACCCTGGTGGATGCCGACTGGGACCGCAAGATCGGCGACGCCAGGATGCGCGAACTGGTTGCGTACGGAGCGAAGAAGAACATCGGCATCCTGGTCTGGTACAACTCGTCCGGCGCCTGGAACAAGACCGAGTACAGCCCGAAAGGCGCGCTCCTGACCCGCGAAGCGCGCATGCGCGAGTTCGCGAAGCTGCGCGAGATGGGCATCAAGGGCGTCAAGATCGACTTTTTCGCCGGCGACGGCCAGTCGATGATTGCCTATTACGTCGACATCCTGAACGATGCCGCAAAGGCCGGCCTCCTGGTGAACTTCCACGGCGCCACGCTGCCGCGCGGCTGGTCGCGCACCTATCCCAACCTGATGACCGCCGAGGCGGTGCGCGGCTTCGAGTTCACGACCTTTTTCCAGGCCGACCAGGATGCGGTGCCGCGCCATGCAGCCATGCTGCCCTTCACCCGCAACCTGTTCGACCCGATGGACTTCACGCCTACCGTGTTCGGCGACATCCCGAAGATCCAGCGCAAGACCCGCAACGGCTTCGAGCTGGCCGAATCGGTGCTGTTCCTGTCCGGGATCCAGCACTTCGCCGAGACCCCGGAAGGCATGACGACCGCGCCGGCCTATGTGAAGGGCTTCCTGCAAGAGCTGCCGCGCAGCTGGGACGAGACCCGCTTCGTCGACGGCTATCCCGGCCGGCACGTGGTCATCGCGCGCAGGTCAGGCAGGGCCTGGTATGTCGCCGGCCTGAACGCCGACGATGCCGACAAGCCGCTCGACCTCGACCTGTCCTTCATTGGCAAAGGCGAGGGCAGGCTCATCACCGACGGCAAGGGCGAGCGCGAATTCAGCCAGTCCCCGCTCAAGGGCGGCAAGCACAAGATCAGTATCAAGGCACACGGCGGCTTCGTCGCCGTATTCAAATAAGAATCCAACCAACCAGGAGACAGCAGTGAACGTATTCAAGCCGACCATCCTCGCGCTCAGCATCCTTGCCGCCCCGGCCTTCGCTCAGGTGAGCGTCAGCATCGACGCCACCAAGCCCGGCCCGGTCATCAACAAGAACGTCTACGGCCAGTTCGCCGAACACCTGGGCACCGGCATCTACGAAGGCCTGTGGGTCGGCCCGGATTCGAAGATCCCGAACACCCGGGGCTGGCGCAATGACGTGGTCGGCGCCCTGAAGGAACTGAAGGTGCCGCTGGTGCGCTGGCCGGGAGGCTGCTTCGCCGACGAGTACCACTGGCGCGACGGCATCGGTGCGCGCAACAAGCGTCCGGTGAAGGTCAACACCCACTGGGGCGGCGTGGCCGAGGACAACGCCGTCGGCACCCACGAGTTCTTCGACCTGGTCGACATCCTGGGCACCGAAGCCTACGTCAACGGCAACCTCGGTTCCGGCACCCCGCAGGAGATGGCCGAGTGGCTCGAGTACATGACTTCGGACACCAAGTCGACACTGGCCGAGCAGCGCCGCAAGAACGGCCGCAAGGAACCGTTCAAGGTGGCCTATTTCGGCATCGGCAACGAAGCCTGGGGCTGCGGCGGCAACATGAAGCCGGAATACTACGCGCAGCTGTACAACCACTACGCCACCTTCCTCAAGACCCCGCCGAATGCACGCCCGAAGATGGTCGCCAGCGGCGGCAACGACGACGACACCAAATGGACCGAGGTCCTGAGCAAGGAAGTCGCCAAGGGCACCGACGGCATCAGCTTCCACTTCTACACGCTGCCGACCGGTGTCTGGGAGAAGAAGGGCGCGGCCACCGGCTTCGCCGAGAACGAGTGGTTCTCGACCATGCAGCAGACCCTGCGCATGGACGGCCACATCCGCCGCAACGTCGCCATCCTCGACAAGAACGACCCGCAGAAGAAGATCGGCTTCTACGTCGACGAATGGGGCACCTGGTACGACGTCGAGCCGGGCACCAACCCGGGCTTCCTGTTCCAGCGTAACACCCTGCGCGACGCGGTGGTGGCGGCCCTGAACTTCAACATCTTCCATGCCCACGCAGAGCGTGTCCGCATGACCAACATCGCCCAGATGGTCAACGTGCTGCAAGCCATGATCATCACCGACAAGGACAAGATGCTACTGACGCCGACCTACCACGCCTACAAGATGTACATCCCGTTCCAGGATGCGACTTCGCTGCCGACCGCCGTCAACAACGACGTGGCCTACTCGGTGGACAACAAGAGCATCCCGGGCATCAGCGCCTCGAGCGCCCGCGGCAAGGACGGCAAGGTCTACGTGGCCCTGGTGAACACCAACCCGCGCCAGGCCAGCGACGTGACCGTCGACCTGAAGGGCCAGGCGGCCTCCGGCGCCACCGGCCAGGTGCTGACCGCCGATGCGATGGACGCGCACAACACCTTCGACAAGCCGCAAGCCATCAAGCCGGCGCCGTACAGCGCCAAGGCGGTCAATGGCAAGCTGACGCTGAAGGTGCCGGCCAAGTCGGTCGTGGTAGTGTCGGTAGACGCATAATGCCTGGGGTGGGCGGCGCCGCCGCCCACCCTGGGGATCACGATTGTTCAGGAGTTCGCAATGTCTTTAATCTCCCGTTTCTCCAGCTGCGTCCTGGCGCTCGCCACCGCATTGCCCAGTTTCGCTGCGCCGGTCGACGTCCATGACCCCGTCATGGCGAAGGAGGGCAGCAGGTACTACCTCTTCAGCACCGGTCCCGGCATCACCTTCTACAGTTCGAACGACATGAAGTCGTGGAAGCCGGAGGGCCGCGTTTTCCCCGGCGAGCCGGCATGGGCCAGGAAGGCTGCGCCGACCTTCAATGACCACATCTGGGCGCCGGACATCTATCACCACAAGGGCAAGTACTACCTGTACTACTCGGTATCCGGTTTCGGCCTGAACACCTCCGGCATCGGCGTCACGACCAATACCACCCTCGACCCACGCGCGCCCGGATACAAATGGGAAGACCAGGGCATGGTACTGCAGTCCGTGCCGGGCCGCGACCTGTGGAACGCCATCGATTCGCACGTGATCGACGACGAGCAGGGCACGCCCTGGATGTCCTTCGGTTCCTTCTGGAGCGGTCTCAAGCTGGTCAAGCTCGATGCCAGCCGCACGAAACTGGCCGAGCCGCAGGAATGGCACACCATTGCACGCCGCGAGCGCCCGGCCTTTACGCCGGACCTGCATGGCGGCCCTGCCGCAATCGAAGCGCCCTTCATCATGCGGAAGAACGGCTGGTACTACCTGTTCGCCTCATGGGACCTGTGCTGCAAGGGCAAGGACAGTACCTACAAGGTGGTGGTAGGCCGCGCGAAAGCCGTCACCGGGCCCTACCTCGACCGCCAGGGCGTGGACATGGCCAAGGGCGGCGGCTCGCTCGTCATCCAGGGCGACCGCGACTGGGTCGGATTGGGCCACAACAGCGCCTACACCTTCGACGGCAAGGGCTACATGGTGCTGCATGCCTACGAGACCGCCGACAAGTACAAGCAGAAGCTCAAGGTGCTGCCGATGGCCTGGGACGGCGAGGGCTGGCCCACCGTCGATCCCGCTGAGCTGAACCGCTACCAGAGCGTGCGGCTGCCATGAAGCCACGGCTCGCCGCGCTGACGCTGCTGGTGCTGGGTGCCTGGGCGCAGGCGGCCGAGCTCTTCCCCCTGGCCGACGTCCGCCTCAAGCCCGGACCCTTCCTCGACGCCCAGACCACCGACCTGAACTACATGATGGCGATGGAGCCGGACCGGCTGCTGGCGCCCTTCCTGCGCGAAGCCGGCCTGGAGCCGCGCCGGCCGAGCTACGGCAACTGGGAGTCGACGGGACTGGACGGCCACATGGGCGGCCACTACCTGTCGGCGCTCGCGCTCATGCACGCGGCCACCGGCGATGCGGAGGTGCTGCGCCGCCTGAACTATTTCGTGGCGGAGCTCAAGCGGGCGCAGGCGGCCAACGGCGACGGTTACCTGGGCGGCATTCCGGGCGGGCGCCAGGCCTGGCGCGATATCGCGGCCGGCAAGCTGGAGGCCGACAACTTTTCGGTCAACGGAAAGTGGGTGCCCTGGTATAACCTGCACAAGGTGTACGCGGGCCTGCGCGATGCCTACCGCTATGCCGGTAACGAGGAGGCGCGCGGCATGCTGATCGCCTTGTCCGACTGGGCACTGCGCCTGACGGCGCGCCTGAGCGAGGAGCAGATGCAGCAGATGCTGCGCAGCGAGCATGGCGGCATGAACGAGATCTTCGCCGACGTGGCGCAGATGACGGGTGAGCGCAAGTACCTCGAGCTGGCCCTGCGCTTCTCGCACCAGGCGGTGCTGCAGCCGCTGGCGCAGGGGCAGGACAAGCTGACGGGCCTGCACGCGAATACACAGATTCCGAAGGTGATCGGTTTCAAGCGCATCGCCGACATGACGGACAGGCAGGACCTCGACAAGGCGGCCAGCTTCTTCTGGCAGACCGTGGTCGACCGCCGCTCGGTGGCCATCGGCGGCAACAGCGTCAAGGAGCACTTCCACGACGAGCATAACTTCGGCTCCATGATCGGCGAGGTCGAGGGGCCGGAGACTTGCAACACCTACAACATGCTGAAGCTGACCGGGATGCTGTTCCAGTCCGAGCAGAAGGGCAGTTACGGCGACTACTACGAGCGCGCGCTGTACAACCACATCCTGTCCTCGCAGCGCCCGGGCGGCGGTTTCGTCTACTTCACGCCGATGCGGCCGAACCACTATCGGGTGTATTCGCAGGTCGACAAGGGCATGTGGTGCTGCGTGGGCTCGGGGATCGAGAGCCACGCGAAGTTCGGCGAATTCATCTACGCGCACGAGGGCGATGCGCTGTTCGTCAACCTCTTCATTCCCTCGACGCTGCACTGGCGCGAGATGAACGTGCGGATCACGCAGGCGACGCGCTTCCCGGACCAGGGCAGCACACGCCTGACTGTCGAATCACCTGGCCGCTTTACCATGAAGATCCGCCATCCGGGCTGGGTCGCGGCCGGGAAGCTGGTGGTGACCGTGAACGGCAGGGCGGTAAAGCATGACGCCGCGCCTGGCGGCTATGTGAGCGTGGCCCGTGCGTGGCGCAAGGGCGACCGCGTCGACGTGCAGCTGCCGATGACGACGCGCCTGGAGCAGATGCCGGACAAGTCGAACTACTACGCCGTCCTGCACGGCCCAATCGTGCTGGCCGCGAAGACGCGCATGCCCGGCGACGAGAAGCTGAACTTCCTGGCCGACGACTCGCGCATGGGACATATCGCGGGTGGGCCGGTTTGCCCGCTCGAATCGGCGCCGATGCTGGTCAGCGATTCGCAGGATTTCCTGCGCCGCTTCCGGCCGGTGAAAGGCAAGGCGCTCACCTTTACCGCACCCGGGCTCGTGCACGGTGCGGCGGGTAGCGCGACCGAATTCATTCCCTTCTTCCGCCTGCACGACTCGCGCTATACGATGTACTGGCAGCACGCGACGCCGGCCAACCTGGAACGCATGCGGGCCGAGAACGCGGCGCGTGAAGCGGACCGGCTGGCGCTCGACGCCCGTACCATCGACCAGGTGGCGCCCGGCGAACAACAGCCGGAGTCGGACCACTTCTTCAAGGGCGAGGGCGTCGCCGCGGGTGTGAACGGCGGCCGGCACTGGCGGCATGCGAGCAAATGGTTCAGTTATGAGCTGAAGGACCCGAAAGGCGAGGCGAAGTTGTTGCGCCTGACCTTTGCCAAGGCTGACGCCGGGCGCCGCTTCGATATCGAGGTCAATGGCGTGCTGCTTGCCGAAGTGGTGCTCACCGGCGATGCCGCTCAGGAGTTCTACACTGTCGATTACCTGCTGCCCGCAACCGTCGGGCAGGCGAGGCCGACGCTCTCAGTGCGCTTCGTGGCCAAGAAGGGTTCGGTGGCGGGTGGCCTCTACGGACTCCGCCTGCTGCGGTAAGAAGCCCCGATGTAGGTGATGCCATTTCTTGTATCGCACATACGGAAAATGTGATTGGAACAGCATCGCAGTTTGCCCTACGATTGCGAAACAACAATACCGGAGACATAGTGATGAACACCGCTCGCAGGACCCTGCTGGGCACGGCCGCCGCCCTGACGCTGGCCGCCGCCATCCCCGCCATCCCCGCCCACGCCGCCAAACCGCTCACCATCGGCTTCTCCCAGGTGGGCGCCGAAAGCGAATGGCGCACCGCCAACACCGCCTCGATCAAGAGCGCCGCCAAGCAGGCCGGCGTCAACCTGAAGTTCGCCGACGCCCAGCAGCGCCAGGAGAACCAGGTCAAGGCCATCCGTTCCTTCATCGCCCAGCGCGTCGACGTGATCGCCTTCTCGCCGGTCGTGGAATCCGGCTGGGACACCGTGCTGCGCGAAGCCAAGGCTGCCAAGATCCCGGTGATCCTGACCGACCGTGCGGTCAAGGTCAGCGATCCCTCGCTGTACGTGAGCTTCATTGGTTCCGACTTCGTGGAAGAGGGCCGCCGCGCCGCGCGCTGGCTGGTCGAGCACCAGAAGAAGAACCCGAACCGCAGCTACAACATCGTCGAGCTGCAGGGCACCGTCGGCTCGGCGCCGGCGATCGACCGCAAGGCCGGCTTCGCGGAAGTCATCAAGGACAACCCGAAGCTGAAGATCATCCGCTCCCAGACCGGCGACTTCACCCGCGCCAAGGGTAAGGAGGTGATGGAAGCCTTCCTGAAATCCGAAGGCAAGAACATCAACGTGCTGTACGCCCACAACGACGACATGGCCATCGGCGCGATCCAGGCCATCGAGGAAGCGGGCCTGAAGCCGGGCAAGGACATCCTGGTGGTGTCGATCGACGGCGTGCGCGGGGCTTTCGAGGCCATGTTGCAGGGTAAGCTCAACGTGACCGTCGAGTGCAATCCGCTGCTCGGGCCGCAGCTGATCCAGACCGCGCAGCTGGTCAAGGCCGGCAAGCAGGTAGCAAAGCGGATTACCGTGAACGAGGGTGTGTTCCCAGCTGAAGTCGCGGCCAAGGAATTCCCGAACCGTAAATACTGAGGCGCCCATGTTCGCCTCGACATCGGAGTCGCCGGTCCTTGAAGTGACCGGCATCCACAAGCAATTTCCGGGCGTGAAGGCGCTGTCGGACGCAGGCCTGCGCCTGTTCCCCGGCGAAGTCCACACGCTGATGGGCCAGAACGGCGCCGGCAAGTCGACCCTGATCAAGGTTCTGACCGGCGTCTACCAGCCCGAGCAAGGCAGCATCACCCTTGGCGGCCGGGCCATCGCGCCCACCTCGACGCAGGATGCGCAGGAACTCGGCATCAGCACGGTGTACCAGGAAGTGAACCTGTGCCCGAACCTGTCGATCGCGGAAAACATCTTCATTGGTCGTTATCCGCGCCGCTTCGGCATGATCGACTGGCGTGGCATGCGCCGCCAGGCCGCCGAACTGTTGAAACGCCTGCAGATCGACATCGACGTCAGCCAGCCGCTCTCGCACTATCCGCTCGCCATCCAGCAGATGGTGGCGATCGCGCGCGCACTGAACATCTCGGCCAAGGTCCTGATCCTCGACGAGCCGACCTCCAGCCTGGACGAGAACGAAGTCCAGCTGCTGTTCTCGGTGCTGCGTTCGCTGCGCGAGCAGGGCATGGCGATCCTGTTCGTCACCCACTTCCTCGACCAGACCTATGCGATCTCGGACCGCATTACCGTGATGCGCAACGGCGAGCGCGAAGGCGAGTACCTGTGCAGCGAGCTGTCGCGGCTGGCCCTGGTCAACAAGATGATCGGGGCGCCGGCGGAAGCGCAAGAGGAAACGGGCAGCGCCTGCGCGGAGGCCAGCGAACATGCGGAAACCTTCTTGCGCACGAAGGCGCTGGCGCGCAAGGGCGTCCTGAACCCGATCGACCTCGAGATCCGCAAGGGAGAACTGCTCGGCCTGGCCGGCCTGCTCGGTTCAGGCCGCACCGAGACCGCGCGCCTGCTGTTCGGCGCCGACAAGGCAGACAGCGGCGCCATCGAGATCGGTGGCCGCAGCCGCGGCTTCGCGACCCCGCGTGACGCGATCGCGGAGGGTATCGGCTTCTGCTCGGAAGACCGCAAGCACGAAGGCGCCATCCTGGCCCTGTCGGTGCGCGAGAACCTGATCCTGGCGCTGCAGGCGCGCCAGGGGCTGCTGCGGGCGATCCCGATGCGCCGCCAGCAGGAACTCGCCAGCTATTACGTGAAGCAACTGGGGATCAAGACCGCCAGCATCGAGACGCCGATCGGCACGCTCTCGGGCGGCAACCAGCAGAAGGTCTTGCTGGCGCGCTGGCTGGCCACCGAGCCGAAGCTCATGATCCTCGACGAACCGACGCGCGGCATCGACGTGCGCGCCAAGCAGGAAATCATGGATTACGTTACCACCCTGTGCCGCAAGGGCATGTCGATTCTGTTCATCTCGTCCGAACTGCCCGAGGTGCTGCGCGTGAGCGACCGCATCGTGGTCATGCGCGACCGCAAGGCTTGCGGCGAGTACCGTCGCGGTGAGCTCGACGACAGTTCGGTGCTGCACGTGATCGCCGGGGAGGGCTGCGCATGAACGCCGCTGTCAAGGAAGTGGAGCTGCAGCCCGCGCAGCAGGTGAAACCCTCGATGTTCCAGCATGCGCTGTTCCGGCCGATCGCCGCACTGGTCCTGTTGCTGCTGATCGACTTCGCCCTGATCCCCGGCTTCTTCCGCCTCGAGATCAAGGACGGCCACCTGTACGGCAGCCTGGTCGACATCGTCAACCGCGCAGCGCCATTGATGCTGGCGGCGATCGGCATGACCCTGGTGATCGCCACGCGCGGCATCGACATCTCGGTCGGCGCGGTGGTCGCGCTGTCCGGCACGGTCGCCTCGATGCTGATCGGCGGCACCATGGTGATCAACAACGGCGTGCCCGAATACGTGGCCCAGACGCCGATGGCGCTGGCGCTGCTGGCGGCCATGGGCGCGGCCCTGCTGTGCGGGCTGTGGAACGGCGTCCTGGTCGCGGGCCTCGGCCTGCAGCCGATCGTCGCAACCCTGATCCTGATGGTCGCCGGGCGCGGCCTGGCCCAGCTGCTGACCGACGGCCAGATCGTCACCGTCTACTACCAGCCCTTCTTCTTCCTGGGGAGCGGGTACCTGCTCGGACTGCCGTTCGCGCTGTTCGTCGTGGTGGCGGTGTTCGCGGTCACCAGCCTGCTGCTGCGGCATACGGCGCTGGGCCTGTTCATCCAGGCTGTCGGGGTGAATCCTGTCGCGGCGCGCCTGGCCGGCATCCGCACGGCGGCCCTGGTCGTCTTCGTCTACGTGTTCAGCGCGGCCTGCGCCGGCATGGCCGGGCTGATGATCAGCTCGAACGTGAAAAGCGCCGACGCGAACAACGCCGGCCTGCTGCTGGAACTGGACGCCATCCTGGCGGTGACACTGGGCGGCACTTCGCTCGCGGGCGGCAAGTTCTCGCTGGTGGGCAGCATCATCGGCGCCCTCATCATCCAGACGCTCACCTATACCATCTATTCGCTGGGCGTTCCGCCCGAGGTCAACATGGTCGTCAAGTCGGTCGTGGTCTTCCTGGTCTGCATTTCGCAGTCCGACCAGTTCAAGTCGCTGTGGAAGAGGAGGGCGGCATGAAAAACATGACAGATGCACCCTGGTTCACCTCGGCGGCAACCGTGGTCCTGCTGCTGGCCATGCTGCTGGCCGGCGGCCAGGCCTATGACGGCTTCCTGTCGCTGCAGGTGATGCTCAACCTCCTGATCGACAACGCCTTCCTGCTGGTGCTGGCCATCGGCATGGGTTTCGTGATCCTGTCCGGCGGCATCGACCTGTCGGTGGGCGCGGTGCTGGCGCTGGCGACCATGGTCGCGGCCTGGCTGCTGCAGGTGGCGCACTGGACTCCGCTGGCGGTGATCGCCACCGTGCTGCTGGGCGGCGCGGCTTTCGGTGGCGCGATGGGCGCGATC
This sequence comes from Telluria sp. ZB4P36, assembly GCF_059685865.1. Classification (NCBI taxonomy): domain Bacteria; kingdom Pseudomonadati; phylum Pseudomonadota; class Betaproteobacteria; order Burkholderiales; family Oxalobacteraceae; genus Telluria; species Telluria sp. ZB4P36. The sequence continues at coordinate 289,201 of NZ_JCASIE010000002.1, read as the reverse complement.
ATCCACTTCTTCCGGCTCCAGCCCTTCATCGTGACCCTGGCCGGCATGTTCCTGGCGCGCGGCCTGTGCTACCTGATCAGCATCGAGTCGATCACCATCGACAACCCGCTGTTCGTGGCGATGTCGCAGACCCAGCTGCCCTTCCTGGGCGGCTTCCTGTCGCCCGGTGCGCTGGTGGCGATCGGCATGCTGGCGCTGGCGGTGTGGATGGCGCATTATTCGTCCTTCGGCCGCGCCGTGTATGCGGTGGGCGGCAACGAGCAGTCGGCCGCGATGATGGGCCTGGCCGTTGGACGCACCAAGGTCCTGGTCTATGCCTTCAGCGGCTTCTGCGCGGCCCTGGGCGGCCTGCTGTTCTCGTTCTACATGCTGTCCGGTTATGGCCTGCATGCGCAGGGCACCGAACTCGATGCCATCGCGGCCGTCGTCATCGGCGGCACCCTGCTCACCGGCGGCTACGGGTTCGTAGCAGGGGCGCTGTCGGGGGTGCTGGTGCTCGGCACCATCCAGACCTTGATCGCCTTCGACGGCACCCTCAGCTCCTGGTGGACCAAGATCGTCATCGGCGCGCTGCTGTTCGTGTTCTGCGTGGTGCAGCGCCTGATGGGCTTCCGTCAGAAGCATAGCTAATAAACACTAGAAGATATATAAGGAGATCTAATGATTAAAGCTTGCGTACTCGCGGTGGGCCTGGCCGCGTCGGCATTCGCCCAGGCGGCCAACCCGATCGTCACCGACATCTTCACCGCCGACCCGGCCGCGCTGGTGGACAAGGGGCGCGTCTATCTCTACGTCGGCAAGGACGAAGCGCCGGTGGGCGGCAAGGACTACGTCATGAACGAATGGCGCGTGTACTCCAGCTGCGACATGAAGAAGTGGACCGATCACGGTTCGCCGCTGCGCGTCAGCACCTTCAAGTGGGCCGGTCGCGATGCCTGGGCCTCCGATATCGTCAAGCGCAACGGCAAGTACTACTTCTATTCGACCGTGGACCACGCCACCAACAAGGGCAAGGCGATCGGGGTCGCGGTCTCGGATAGCCCGACCGGTCCCTTCGTGGACGCGCGCGGCACGGCCCTCGTCACCAACGACATGACGAAGGAAACCGACATCCTGTGGGACGACATCGACCCCGCCGTCTTCATCGACGACGATGGCCAGGCCTATCTCTACTGGGGCAACACGGTCATGAAGTACGCCAGGCTCAAGCCCAACATGACCGAACTCGATGGCCCGATCCACACCGTGGGCCTGGATTCCTTCACCGAAGCGGCCTACCTGCACAAGCACAAGGGAATTTATTACCTCTCGTACTCGCGCAAATTCCCGGAAGAGACCGTGGTCATGAGCGGCCCGACGGCCACCGGCCCCTGGTCCTTCGGCGGCGTGATCATGGAGAAGAACAGCAACGTCAACACCATTCACCAGGCCATCGTCGAGTTCAACGGCAAGTCCTACATCTTCTACCACAACGGCAAGCTGCCGACCGGCGGCGAATTCCGCCGTTCCGTGGCCGTCGAGGAGCTGCGCTATGCCCCCGACGGCAAGATCCTGCCGGTAGGGCAGACTGCCGAGGGACCGGCCGCTAACCCGTCGCCTGCTTGCAAGTGATAACGACTCAGCAGTATTTCTTCCGGTGCGATATCCAAAATGATATTATTTTCTGATGGATACAACGAACCCGAACTGGTTTTTGAAGGCGCGCCTCAAGACGCGCCAGCTGCTGCTCCTGATCGCGCTGGACGACTACCGCAACATCCACCGCGCCGCCGAGGAACTGCACATGACGCAGCCGGCGGCGTCCAAGCAGATCAAGGATCTCGAAGAGATGCTGGACGTGCGCCTGTTCGAGCGCCTGCCGCGCGGGATGGAGCCGACCATCTACGGCGAGACGATGATCCGCCACGCGCGCATGGCCCTCACCAGCCTGGCGCTGGCCCACGACGACCTGCTGGCGCTGAAGGCCGGGCTGTCCGGGCAGGTGGAAGTGGGCGTCATCATGTCGCCCGCGATGGCGCTGCTGCCGCGGGCGATCGCGCGCATCAAGGAACAGGCGCCGCTGCTGCGGATCGGCGTGCATCTCGAGCCCAGCAACGTCCTGCTCGACAAGCTCCAGCGCGGCACGCTGGACTTCATGATCGGCCGCATCCTGGAGAAGGAAGGCTCGAGCGGCCTGGTCTACGAGGAGCTGACCGAGGAACCCGCCTGCGCCGTGGTGCGCCCGGGCCATGCGCTGCTCGATGCGAAAGACCTGCGCCTGGAGGACATCGCCGAGCGTCCCTGGATCCTGCCGCCGCCCGGCAGCATCCTGCGCCACCGTTTCGACATGATGTTCCGCCGCGCCGGCCTGCAGCCACCAAGCAACGTGGTCGATACCACGGCGCTGCTGCTCATCACCACGCTGCTGCAGCAGACCGATTCGCTGCACGTGATGCCCTTGGAGGTAGCGCAGTACTACGCGTCGCTGAACGTCATGCGCATCCTGCCGATCGAGTTGCCGTGCAAGATGGATGCCTTCGGCATCATCCGCCAGCAGGATCACTTGCTGGCGCCGGGCGCCGAGCTGCTGCTGCGGCAGGTGAGGCTGGCGGCGTCCGAAATCTACTAGGGCGGCATGCGCGGCCCTTTGCCAACAAAGGAGTCCGCCCATGCTGAAAATCGCGGCATTTACCCTGGCCCTGATGGGCGCGCCGGCCTTCGCCGCCCCCGAATTCGCCAACCCGCTGGTGCTGCAGCGCGCCGATCCGCATGTCAGCCTGCATGCGGACGGCTATTACTACTACACGGCCACGGTTCCCGAGTATGACCGAATCGAACTGCGCCGCACCCGCTCCCTCGACGCGCTGGGCAAGGCCGACGCCAGGGTGGTCTGGCGCAAACACGCCAGCGGACCGATGAGCCGCCACATCTGGGCGCCGGAGCTGCATCACATCGACGGCAAGTGGTACATCTACTTCACCGCGGGGCGGGAGGACGCACCCTTCGATATCCGCCTCTACGTGCTCGAGAACGCATCCGCCAATCCGCTCGAAGGGCAGTGGGTCGAACGGGGACAGCTGAAGACGGGCTGGGAATCCTTCGCCCTCGATGCGACGACGTTCGCACTGAACGGGCAGCGCTACCTGGCCTGGACCCAGCGCCCGCCCACCGCGAACAAGCACCTGACGGCTGTCTACATCGCCAGGATGGACACGCCGCTCTCCATCAGCGGCCCGGCGACGATGCTGACCTCACCCGAATATCCCTGGGAGAAGGTGAAGTACGACGTCAACGAGGCGCCCGCGGTCCTCGTCAAGCATGGCCGGGTCTTCATGACCTATTCCGCCAGCGCGACCGACGCCAGCTACAGCCTGGGCATGTTGACCGCGCCGGTGTCGGCGAACCTGCTCGATGCGGCATCCTGGACCAAGTCGCCGGTGCCGGTGTTCCGGAGCAGCGCCGCGACCGGTCAGTACGGCCCCGGTCACAATTCCTTTACGACCAGCCCGGACGGCAAGCTGGACATCCTGGTGTACCACGCGCGCGGCTACGAGGAGATCAAGGGCGACTCCTTGTTCGACCCGAACCGCCATACGCGTGCGCAGCCCATCCGATGGCGCGCCGATGGAACGCCCGACTTCGGCGTTCCGGTCGCCGACCCCTTGTTCTGAATCAATTTTTCCTTGTGATCGGAGATTAGACTCGTCTCAGATGCTTGCCTTTGACGGTGCAAGACATTTCAGAGGAGCCGGCATGAGCACATGTGGGAGCGAACCGCAGATTCGGCACAGGCGCCGCCCGGCCATGACCCATGCGGGGCGCGAGGACGGCGCGGTCGCGGTCATGACCGTTGGGGCCTTGATCATCATTATCGGCTTTTGCGGCCTGGCGCTCGATCTCTCTCGCATCTACAACAGGAAGATGGAGCTCCAGAGCGTCGCCGACGTTGCCGCCCTGGCTGCTGCCCGGGAACTGAATGGCACGCGTTCCGGCATCACCAACGCCGCCCTGGCGGCATCGGCACGATTCGGCGGATCCAGCAGCACCTCGGTCACCTATCAGTACGGACGCCCGATCGCATGGTCCGACGGCGCCATCGAATTCGCAGCAGCGCCGGATGGTCCATGGCAGTCGCTCGGCAGCGCCCTCGACAATCCGAGCGGCGTGCTGTATACGAGGGTGGACACGGGCGGCCTCGATCCGGCCTATGGCAGCATCACGACCCTGTTCATGCCGGTGCTCTCGAACCGCCTGGCGAATGTGTCGCTCGAGGCAAGCGCCGTGGCCGGACGCTCCGCGATCAAGGTGGCGCCGCTGGCGGTGTGCGCCATGCGGCCCGAGGAAAAGCGTAACCGCGCCGGCGAGCTGGAGGAATTCGGGTTTCGCCGCGGCGTCGGCTATGACTTGATGCAGCTGAACCCCGATGCGAACGATGCCGGCCTTTCCTTCCTGATCGATCCTCTGGTACCGGCAGGAACGGGAGTCGTCCCGGCAAGCAGCCTGGATACGGTCAAACCCTATGTGTGCACAGGGACGCTGGCCATTCCACGCGTCATGGGCGGCCAGATCAGCGTGTCGTCCCCATTTCCCCTGGACAGCCTCGTCAACCATCTGAACTCACGCTTCGTGAACGACTCCTCGGTGTGCAACCCGGTCGTGGCGCCGCCGGATTTCAATGTGAAGGCCTACACCTTCAATACCAGCGTCCCATGGATGAGCACCTCCCGGGATGGGCAGTCTGCTGCCGTGCATGAAGAGCCGGCCAGACGCTGGACCGTCGCCGGGCCGGACCCGACACCGGCAGGCACGACGGCGGGAAAGTATGGACCCCTGTGGTCGTATGCGAAGGCCGTCCAGTATGCCAGTTCCGAACCGGCAGGCGGATATGCCGCCTATGGGACCGGAAGCTGGAACACCTTGTACAGCCCGGGGCTGCCGAGGGCAACGGGATATCCGTCCAGCACACCGTACATGCAGTCGAGCGGCGCCAGTTTTTCGGCACCGACGGGGAGCAGCAGGGGTGTTCGGCATCGCCGTGTGCTGAACGTGCCCCTGCTGGCATGTCCCGTCAGCGGCAGTCGGGCGACGGTCCTTGGCATCGGCCGGTTTTTCATGACGGTGCCGGCGGACGATACCCACCTGTATGCGGAGTTTGCAGGCCTGGTGGCGGAGCAAACCCTCCACTTCAGTATGAAGCTATACCCATGAATAAACTACAAAGCCGATTCCGCCGTCGTGCCGGAAAAGGAAGCGTCACGATCGAGACGGCGTTTTCCCTGATCCTGCTGTCCATCTTCGTCATCGTTCCCTTCTTGATGGCGCGGATATTCTGGTACTACAGCGTTGCCGAGAAAGCCGCACACGACGGTGCCCGTTTCCTGTCGAACGCAGCACAGCACGAAATCGTGGCGCCTTCGGGAAGCGGGGGCGGTGAGCCGCCGATTGTAGGACTTGCCGAGGCGATTGCCCGCGCTGAGATGAACGACATCGCACCGGGACTGGACTGGTTTGCAGTCACGGCAACCTGCGATCTGGACACCTGTGGTAGTGGAGTGCCTCAGATCGTACGCGTCTCCGTTCAAATGCGGATAAGTAACGATATTCTCGGACCGGTAGCATATCGATTTTTTGGCGAAGATCCGCTTCGCCTCGAAGCCCGCGTCACGATGCGCTATGTCGGCAACTAAGCGTTCCTGCCCGCGCCCGCTCCGTGGGCAATCACAACGGGGTGTGGCCGCCGTCGAGTTCGCACTCGTCGCGGTTCTCTTCTTTACGCTCGTGTTCGGCATTATCGAGATCGCCCGGGCCATGTATATCGTCAACACCTTGCAGGAAGTCACACGCCGGGCCGCGGCGCTCGCGACGAATGTCGACTTCACCAACCCCAGCGCTCTGCAAAACGTGCGCGAGCGCGCCGTTTTCCGGGACAGCCCCGGACTCCTGATGCTCGCAGAACCGATTACTGATCAGCATATCAACATCGACTTCATGCGGATTCGGCGCGACGGCAGTACGCTCGCCATGGAGCGGATCCTGGAAGGCTCATTACCCGCCAGTCCCGCGCAGAATCACCAGAACTGCACGAGCGATCCCTACGGTGAAAGCTGTATCCGCCTGGTGCGGGTGCGCGTATGCCAGGAGGCGAGTGGCGCGGCATGTACACCGGTGCCTTATCAGACGCTGACGTCGTTCATCCTGCTGTCGTTCACCCTGCCGGTTTCCACGACGATTTCGAATGCCGAGACGCTCGGTATGCCGTGATCAGATATACTAGCGCCTAGCGAATCCCCCGACATCATCCAGCGATCCTGCAAGCCCTGTCCTGACAGGGCTTTTATTTTGCACGGCGTGCCCGAAGCCTGAAACAATGGCAGGTTCGGCTACACCACACTAGTTCAGATTTGGAATTCCCCATGGAAATTAAGGTCAACTTTCTCGACAAACTACGTCTGGAAGCGAAGTTCGACGACTTCACCGTCATCGCCGACCAGCCTATCCGCTACAAGGGCGACGGCTCGGCGCCTGGTCCCTTCGACTACTTCCTGGCCTCGTCGGCCTTGTGCGCCGCTTACTTCGTCAAGTTGTACTGCAACACGCGCAATATTCCAACCGAGAATATCCGCCTGTCCCAGAATAATATTGTTGACCCGGAAAACCGTTACCAGCAGATTTTCAAGATCCAGGTCGAGCTCCCGGCGGATATCTCCGACAAGGACCGCCAGGGCATCCTGCGCTCGATCGAGCGCTGCACGGTGAAGAAAGTGGTGCAGGCCGGTCCCGAATTCGTGATCGAAGAGGTCGCCAACCTGGATGCCGATGCCCAGGCCCTGCTGACCCTGCAGCCGGATGCCGGATCGCGCACCTATATTCCGGGCAAGGACCTGCCTCTGGAGCAAACGATCGCGAATATGTCGGGGATGCTGGCGTCCTGGGGCATCAAGATCGAAATCGCGTCCTGGCGCAACATCGTGCCGAATGTCTGGTCGCTGCACATCCGCGATGCGCATTCGCCGATGTGCTTCACCAACGGCAAGGGTGCGACCAAGGAAAGCGCCCTGGCCTCGGCCCTGGGCGAGTACATCGAACGCCTGAACAACAATCACTTCTATGCCGGCGTGTTCTGGGGCGAGGACATCGCGAATGCCCCGTTCGTGCATTATCCGAACGAGCGCTGGTTCCAGCCCGGCCGCAATGACGCACTGCCGGCCGGGATCCTCGACGAGTACTGCCTGGGCATCTACGATCCCGACGGCGAACTGCGCGGCTCGCACCTGATCGATACCAATTCCGGCAACGTGGAGCGCGGCATCGTCTCGCTGCCGTTCATCCGGCATTCGGATGGCGAAGTGGTCTACTTCCCGTCCAACCTGGTGGAAAACCTCTACGCCAGCAACGGCATGAGTGCGGGGAATACGCTGGCCGAAGCGCAGGTGCAATGTCTTTCCGAGATATTCGAGCGCGCCGTGAAGCGCGAAATCCTGGAAGGCGAGCTCGCCTTGCCCGACGTGCCTCCTTCGGTGCTGGCAAAATACCCGGCCATCCTGGCGGGCATCCAGGGCCTGGAAGAGCAGGGTTTCCCGGTGCTGGTCAAGGATGCCTCGCTGGGCGGGACCTATCCGGTCATGTGCGTTACCCTGATGAACCCGCGCACCGGCGGCGTGTTCGCCTCCTTCGGCGCACACCCGAGCTTCGAGGTGGCGCTGGAACGCAGCCTGACGGAACTCCTGCAGGGCCGTAGTTTCGAAGGCCTGAACGATCTGCCCCAGCCCACGTTTGCCAGTAACGCCGTGACCGAACCCTACAACTTCGTCGAGCACTTCATCGATTCCAGCGGTGTGGTGTCCTGGCGCTTCTTCAGCGCCAAGGCCGATTTCGATTTTGTCGAATGGGATTTCTCCGGCCAGGGCCGGAACTCGAATGCCGACGAAGCCGCGACCCTGCTCGGCATCCTCGAAGAGATGGGCAAGGAGGTCTATACGGCGGTGTACGACCAGCTGGGCGCCATTGCCTGCCGCATCCTGGTGCCCGGCTATTCGGAAATCTACCCGGTGGAAGACCTGGTCTGGGACAACACCAATAAGTCCCTGCTGTTCCGGGAAGACATCCTGAACCTGCATCGCCTCGACGATGACGCACTGGCGGCGCTGCTCGACCGCCTGGAGAACAACGAGCTGGACGAGTATTCGGACATCGCCAGCCTGATCGGGATCGAGTTCGACGAAAACACGGACTGGGGCCAGCTGACGGTGCTCGAGCTGCGGCTGCTCATCAATCTCGCCCTGCAGCAATTCGAAGAAGCCCACGAGCTGGTGGGCGCCTTCCTGCAGTACAACGACAATACCGTCGAGCGCCGCCTGTTCTACCAGGCGTTGAACGTGGTGCTCGACGTGTTGCTCGACGATGAGCTGGAGCTGGACGACTACGTGCACAATTTCCGCCGGATGTATGGCGATGCGCGCATGGATGCAGCACTGGGCTCGGTGGACGGCAGTGTGCGTTTCCACGGCTTGACGCCGACGAGCATGAAACTGGAAGGGCTGGACAGGCACCACCGCCTGATCGACAGCTACAAGAAGCTGCATGCGGCGCGGGCCAGGGCGGCGGCATCCGAGAAGTGATGTGGTAGGAGCAGACGGAGCCCCTGGTATCAGGGGTTTCTCCATGATGGCGACAGACAAAAAAAAGCCCGCATGCGCGGGCTTGAAGACTATTTTCTTGGAGGAGAATAGTGGAGACAGGTGCAGTATGCCGGGCCGCAAACCATCAATCCAATTGTTGTTCGTGATTTCGGTCATGCGCTAGGCTTATAACTCTTAGGTCCCAGCCGATTTTCCTGCCGACCGGCTCAGGCATGTCCGATTCCGGCGCTGCTGTACACCTGCTCGAACTCCCAGATCGGCATTGGCCGCCCCAGCAGATAGCCCTGGAGGGTACCGCAGCCGCCGGCCACCAGGAAACTGCGCTGGGCCTCGTGCTCAACCCCTTCGGCGACGATGTCGAGCTTGAGCTTGCGCGCCAGCGCGATGATCGCTTCCACCACCGGTGCGGCATCCGGATCGAGGTGCACGTCGTGTACGAAGGAGCGGTCGATCTTCAAGGCCGTCAGCGGCAGGCGCCGCAGGTAGGAGAGGGAGGAGTAGCCGGTGCCGAAGTCGTCCAGCGAAAAATGCACGCCCAGGCCGCACAGGTCGCGCATGCCGCCGACGACGTCCGCGGCATTCTCGGCGAACACGCTTTCGGTCAGCTCCAGGCACAGTTTGGCCGCCGGTGCGCCCGTGTACCTGAGAATGTCGGTGACCATGGCGGCAAAGTCGACGCTGCGCAGCTGGTGCGCGCTGATGTTGACCGCCAGCTCGAGTTTTCCTAAGGAGTGGTCGCTGCGCCAGCGGGCCAGCGCGCGGCAGCTCTCCTCGAGCACGTACTGGCCGAGCGGCACGATCAGGCCCGAGGATTCCGCCAGGCCGATGAAATCGTCCGGGCCGAGCAGCTCGCCGTCGGGGCGACGCCAGCGTACCAGCACTTCGGCGCCGACCAGGCGACCCTCGCCGCAGAATTGCGGCTGGCAGAACAACACGAACTGGTGTTCCGACAGGCCCTCGCGCAGGGCCCGTTCGAGCGCCGCCTGCTGCTCGGCCTCTGCTTGCATGCCGGGATCGAAGAAGCGCGCGGTATTGCGTCCCTCCGACTTGGCCCGGTACATGGCGAGATCGGCCTGCTTGAGCAGGGTCTCGATGTCGGTCGCCGCGCCGTCGATCAGCGCCACGCCCATGCTCGGCGTACTCAGGAACAGTCGTTCTTCCAGGTAGTAGGGTTGCCCCAGCGCCGCCTGCAGTTTTTCCAGCACATGCCGGGCCTCGGCCACCGCTTCGTGCGCATCGTCGCCCAGGTCTTCCAGCACCACCACGAATTCGTCGCCGCCCAGCCGGGCCAACTGGTCGCACTGGCGCAACGTATGCTGCAGCCGTCCCGCGACCTGGCGCAGCAGCATGTCGCCGAAGTCATGGCCCATCGTGTCGTTCAGCAGCTTGAAGTTGTCCAGGTCGAGGAAGATCACGGCGCCGTGGCGCCCCGAGCGCCGGCTGCGCGCCAGCGCCTTGTCCAGCTCCTCGGCCAGCAGGCGGCGGTTCGGCAGGCCGGTGAGGTGGTCGAAATTGGCCAGTTCGTAGATGCGCTGTTCGGTCAGCTTGCGTTCGGTCAGGTCGGTGTTGGTTCCCGAGACGCGCAGGGCAGTGCCGTCGGCGTCGCGGGTGACGAAGCCACGCGACAGGACCGGCACGTAGTGTCCGTCGCGGTGGCGCAGGCGCCACTCGACGCTGTAGGTTTCTTGCCGGCCGCCGAGCAGATCGCTCCAGTAAGCCATCAGGCGCGGCTTGTCATCGGGGTGCATCAGCGCCAGCCATAGCCCCTTGTCATAGTGCAGTTCCCCGGCCCGGTAGCCGAGCATCTCGCCCCAGCGCTCCGAATAATAGATCTCGTCCTTCACGAGATCGTAATCCCACGGGGCGTCGGTCGAGCCCTGCAGGATCAGGCGCATCCGCTCCTCCGATTTCTGCAGGTCTTGCTCGGCCTCTTTCAGCGCCGTGCAGTCGGTGAAGCAGACGATGATTCGTGACAGGCGCCCACCGGCATCGACTTCCGGATAGGCATTGCAGATCACCCAGCGCACTCCATCGGGATCGCCATTCGAGACCCCGAGCACGAGCTGGGACAGCTGGCGGCCCGTGAGTAAAACCTGGTTCACCGGGAACGCTTCTTCTGGAAGCCTCCGGCCGTCCGCGCCTACCATGAACCAGGCGCCGTCGCTTGCCGTGCTGCCGCGCAGCTGCTCGAGGCTACGGTCGATCAGTTCGCAGGCCAGGCGGTTGGCGTGCAAGATGCGGCCGTCGACGTCGTGCACGACGACACCCGCCGGCAGATGTTCGAGCAAATCGTCGAGCCGGCGCTGTAGATCCGCGGCAGAGCTTGAAGTCATGATCGCAGCTGGAACTGGATTGTCCGTATGTACAGACGATGTTAGCACGCGCCGGCTGAATAATGACCTGTTCCCGCATTGCGAAGACTTCCTGTCGACTGGCTGGCGTCGGACGCTAATGCAGGCAGATGTGTTCGTTGCCCACCCGGTGGCGCCAGGTCCGGATCAGGTCGCGGTAGGCTTCGCCCACCGGCCGCACGCGCCGCTGCAGGTCGCACAGGCCGTACTGGTTGACCGTGCCGGCATCCCCGGTGAGCGCGCTGTCCCAATCGACCTGGTCGACCAGGCTGTACCAGGTAAAACCGATGATGGGCACGCCGTCGGTCTTCAGGCGCACCAGGTTCGACCACTGCTTCTCGAGCCAGGCGCGGGCATCTTTTTCGCCGTTGCCGGCGTCGCGGTTATTGGTTTCGGTGTGCATGACCGGGATGCGGTATCGGTGGTAGTACTGCTGGGTGATCACGTAGTAGCCGAACAGCTCGCAGGAACTGGCGCTGCCGTCCGGATGGATCACGTGCTCGTTGGTGGCGTAGTAGTCGTTGCCCATGATGCAGACCGGCTTGACGCTGCGGTTCAGGAAGAAGTGGTAATCCTTGCGCGTCATGCCGTGGTCGAACAGGTATTCGTACATCCTGCCGCTGACGTCGTGGCCATAGGTCAGGTCGAGGGCCAGGAAGCGCAGTTCGTTCATGTGCCGCGCAATTTCGGTGGCTTCGGGGCCGGAAGGGTGGAAGTACTCCGAGGATTCGCTCTGGACGAACTTGGCGTTCGGCCGGACCATCATGATCGCTTCCGTGGCCAGGATGTTGGCGCGCGCCAGGTTGCGGATGGCGGTGACGAAGGCACGGTCGGAGCGCAGGCGCTCGTTCCAGATCCCTTCATGCGCCGAGAACTTGGCGGTGATGTAGATCTCGTTGATCGGGGTGTACAGGTCGACCCAGGGGTAGCGGCGCGCGAAGGCGTCGGCGTATTCGGTGAAGTGGGTCGCGAATTCCGGATTCTGGAAGTCGCCCAGCCAGTCGGGGACGCCGAAGTGGCACAGGTCGACGATCGGCTTGATGCCGCGCCGGCGAATCTCCGCGAAGACCTCATCGGTGAAGTCCCAGTCGTAGCGCCCCGGTCCCAGGTGCACCCGGTAGTAGGGAGGGCCGTAGCGCAGGGCGTCGATCCCCAGTTCGCTGACCAGGGCCAGGTCTTCCTTCCAGTGCCGGTAGTGGCCCGTCTTTTCCATTTCGTCGACGCGCAGGCTGGCGCCGTCACGTCCGGAGACCACCGGGTAGCTGCCTTCGATCCCGGTCGCGAACAAGAAGCTTTGCATGGTGTGCTCCCTTACGCCGGCAGGTCTGAAGCTATACCGGCCAATTCATCATCCTGCCAAACCCGGCCCGGTGCAAGCGCAAAGCGCTGGGAGTTGTGAGCATTTGTATCATTCGGCATTCGCGCAACAGGATGGGCCGAAAAGCTGCTGATCCTCACGGTTCTGGCAGGTGCGCCCGGCCGGCCGCTTAAGTCATAATGCTGCTGTGATCTGAGGAGAAACCGAGGAGAAGCCGGATGCGAGACGCAATCATCATCGGAGGCGGCCATAACGGCCTGGTCTGCGCCTTCTACCTGGCCCGTGCCGGGTTGAAGGTAACGGTCCTGGAGGCGCGCGGCGTCGTCGGCGGCGCCGCGGTCACCGAGGAATTCCATCCCGGCTTCCGCAACTCGGTGGCCGCGTACACGGTCTCCCTGCTGAATCCGAAGGTGATCCAGGACATGAACCTGGCCGGCCACGGCCTGCGCGTGGTCGAGCGGCCGCTGTCCAACTTCCTGCCGCTGGACGACAGCCGCTACCTGAAGCTCGGCGCCGGCAAGACCAGGGAAGAGGTGGCGAAGTACTCCCGGCGCGACGCCGATCGGCTCGACGCCTACGCCAGCCAGCTCGATGCCGCCGCCGACCTGCTGCGCGAGCTGGTGCTGCAGACCCCGCCGAACCTGGTGCAGGGCAGCTGGCTCACGGCGCTGCCGGAACTCATCAAGGCCGGCAAGCTCGGCAACCGCATGCGCAGCCTGTCCCTGGGCGCCCAGCGCGACCTGCTCGACCTGTTCACCAAGTCGGCGGGCGACTACCTGGACGGCTGGTTCGAGAGCACGCCGATCAAGGCGGCCTATGGCTTCGACAGCGTGGTGGGCAACTATGCCAGTCCCTATACGCCCGGCTCGGCCTACGTGCTGCTGCACCACGTGTTCGGCGAAGTCAACGGCAAGAAGGGCGCCTGGGGCCACGCCATCGGCGGCATGGGCGCCATCACCCAGGCCATGGCGAAGGCGGCCCGGGCCGAAGGCGTGGAAATCCGCACCGCCTGCCCGGTGGACGAGGTCGTGCTGGACAAGGGCCGCGCCGGCGGCGTCGTCACGGCCCGCGGCGAACGCCTCGATGCCCGGGTAGTCGTGTCGAACCTGAATCCGCGCTTGCTGTACACGAAACTGGTCGATCCGGCGGCGCTCCCGGCTGACTTCCTGCGGCGCATCGAAGCCTGGCGCTGCGGTTCCGGCACCTTCCGCATGAACGTCGCGCTCTCGGAACTGCCCAGCTTCAGCTGCCTTCCCGGCACCGAGGCCGCCGAGCACCACGGCAGCGGCATCATCATCGCTCCCAGCCTGCAGTACATGGAGCGCGCCTACATGGATGCGCGCACCCACGGCTGGTCGCGCGAACCGATCGTCGAGCTCCTGATTCCCTCGACCCTGGATCCGACGCTCGCGCCGGACGGCCAGCACGTGGCCAGTCTGTTCTGCCAGCACGTTGCGCCGCAACTGCCGGACGGGTCGAGCTGGGACAGCCACCGCGAGCACGTGGCCGACCTGATGATCGACACCGTCGACCGCCATGCGCCGAACTTCAAGCGTTCCGTGCTGGGCAGGCAGATCATGAGCCCGCTGGACCTGGAGCGCACCTTCGGCCTGGTCGGCGGCGACATCTTCCACGGCGCGCTCGGGCTCGACCAGCTGTTCGCGGCCCGCCCCATGCTGGGCCACGCGGATTACCGCGGTCCCATCCCCGGCCTGTACACCTGCGGCGCCGGCACCCATCCGGGCGGCGGCGTGACCGGGGCACCCGGCCACAACGCGGCGCGCGAGGTGCTGCGCGACTTCGCCCGCAAGCACAGTCCGCGCCGCGCCGCCTGAGTGCGCGGCTATACTGCCGGGATGTCCCACAAAGCTGCCACGCCTGCCTTGACCGCTGTCCCGCTCCATATTCGTCCAGCCGAGCCGGCCGACCAGGCCTTCTTCGCCGAACTGTACCGCTCCACCCGCGACGACCTGCTGGCGCTGATCGCCGATCCCCGCTACATCGACGGGATCATCGCCATGCAGCAGCAGGCGCAGGCGGCCGGCTACCACCACGGCTATCCCGACGCGCTCTACCAGGTGCTGGAACTGGACGGCGTCGCGGCCGGCCGCCTTGTCACGGCCGGCGTGGCCGGCGCCCTGCGGGTGGTCGATATCGCCGTCTTGCCCGCGCTGCGTGGACGCGGCGTGGCGCGCGAGGCGCTGCGCAGGTTGCAGCGCCGGGCCGCGCTTGAAGGGCGCGACCTGACGCTGGCGGTGCGCAAGGACAGGGCCGGGGCGCGCCGGCTGTACGCGGCGCTGGGATTCGTGCCGGAGTCGGAAGACGCCGTCAACCTGCAGCTGCGCTGGCGCGCATGAGCCGGCCCCAAAAAAAGTGCGCCCCGCGGGGCGCACAAAGGAGACCGCGGTTCTCCGCAGTTCGTCAGAACTTGTAGTTCGCTCCCAGCACATACGAACGGCCCGACTTCCCGTACAACAGGGTGTCGTCGCGCTCCGTGTCCTTGCCGTACCGGAGCGGTTCGTCGGTCAGGTTCTGGGCCTCGAAGGACAGGCGCAGCTGCGGCGTCAGGTGATAGGACATCGACAGCCCGACCCGGGTCGACGGGTCGGCGAAGGAGTGGTCGCTGCCGTTGGCATTGCGCAGCACGTCGCGGATGAAGCTGGAGCGGTGGGTGGCCGAAATGCGCGCGCTGAACTGTTTGTCCTCGTAGTAGAGGGTCAGATTGTAGGCGTCGGGCGACAGTCCGATGAAGTTGGCTTCCTCGGTCAGCTGTTCGTTGGCCGGCGTGCGCGGGTTGTCCACCCGGGTGATGTAGGTGATCCGCGACTTCACGTGGGTGTAGTTGGCCAGGGCGCCGAAGTTGCTCCATTTCCCGGGCAGGAAGCTGAAGGGCAGCTGCCAGTTGAGCTCGACCCCGTCGAGCGGACCGCCCTTGGTGTTCACCATGCGGCTGACGCTCACCTGGGTGTCGGGCTGGATCTGGCATACCGGGGTGGCGCCGGTGATCGAGCATCCGGTCGAGGTCAGGTAGGCGTTCGACAGGCCGGTCTCCGCATACGACATCAGCTCGTTGGTGCGCTGGATGAAGGTCTTGATGTCCTTGTGGAAGACGCCCACCGAAAACATGGCGTTCTTCGCGTAGTACCACTCGGCCTGCAGGTCGAAGGTATTGGCGCGGATCGGGTCCAGGGTCGGGTTGCCGACCGAGACCGACTGGGCGTTCAGATTGATCGATGCCGAGGGCGACAGGTCCACGTATTCGGCGCGCGACAGGTTCTTGCTGGCCGAGAAGCGCAGCAGCAGGTCCTTCGGCAGGGTCGCGGTCAGGTTGAAGGCCGGCAGCCAGTCGCGGTACGAATGCTCGACCACGCGCGGCACCAGCTGGCCGGCCGGATCGCGGATGAGTTGCATGGCCGTGGTTTTGGTGTCGGCGCCGCGCACGCCAACGTTGCCGCGCAGCGGCAGGCCCCAGGCGTTCAGCCTGAAGTCGCCCGACAGGTAGACGGCGTCGATCTTCTCGTCGACCTGGCGCTTGACCTGATTGGCCAGCACGTACTCCGACAGCGGCACGTCGCCGCAATGGCACTCGATGTTATAGACGTTCAGGAACTTGTCCAGGTCGATCGCCGCCCACGAGCCGGGCGTGCCGCTGAAGCCGGGGATCTGGCGGGTCAGGTCAGCCAGGCTGGTCCCGGCCGGCAGGCCCTTGGTCGGGATGCCGCCGGAGGGCACTTCGTAGTTGAACCAGCTGTTGCGGCGCGCAGAGAGACCGCTACGGACCGTGAAGTTGTCGGCCAGCTGGTAGCTGGCGTTCACGGCGCTGGTCTTCAGGCGGTTCGAAGTGCGCAGGTAGCGGCCGACGAAGTTGCCGCGCACGGTGCCGTCGGCGCCCTGCGGGGCGAAGGAGAAGTTCTTGGGGTTGGCGACGTCCATGCCGAAGTCGAGGATCGGCAGGCCGCCTTTCGAGAAGTCCCAGGAAAAGCCGTTGACGTTCGGCGCGTCGATCTGCACCGTGGTGCGCTGCGGGTTGTTCAGGCGCGAGTCCGACACCCCGAGCATTGCATCCACCGTCAGGCGCTCGCTGATGTCGCGCCGGGCCGTCAGCACGCCCTGCCGGAACAGGGTGGTGTAGACGTCCACCAGGCCTTCGCTGCGGATGTCGACGCCGTTGAACTTACCGTAGGTCCAGCTGCCCTTGTCGTCGAAGCGGGCATCCACGATCGAGGTCTGGCCCTTGCCGTTTTCCACCATGTCGCGCCCGAAGGAGATCGCCTGGATGTAGTTGTCGTAGCGGGTATTGCTGTAGCGGCCGCCCATCACGTCGAGATTGAATTCGGTGGCACGGTCGGGGCGCCATTGCAGGGTGCCGGTGATGCCGGCGCGCTCGTATTCGGTCTGCGAGCGGCGGAAGCGCGGGATGCGCGGGTGGAAGGCGCCCGAGCCGGCTGCCGGATTGGCGACCGTGCCGCCGAAATCGTCGCGCCGTCCGATGATGCTGTTGTAGACGCCCAGGTCGCCGGAGCGCGGCACGCCGAAGCCGCAGTTCCGGGCATCGATGCCCTTGGCAGCATTGTTGAGCGGGTACTGGACGGCAGCGCCGAGCGGCGAACAGAAGCCGCCGTTGACTGAGGAGGCGACGATGTCCACCGCTTCATAGCCCTGTTCGATGGCATTCCGTTTCGCATAGGCGAGCGACACCAGCGCGCCCACCTTGCCGATGCCGGTCTCCCAGCGGTTCGAGTACAGGGCGGTCAGGCGCGGCTCGGTCTTCTTCGAGATGGTGTTGTACAGGCCCTGGGCGCCGATGCTGGCGGTTCGGCCCTTGAAGTCGAAGGGGCGGGCCGTGCGCAGGTCGACCGTGGCGCCGAGCGAACCTTCCTCGACGCTGGCTTCCGATGTCTTGCGCACCGCCAGGCTGTTGAACAGTTCGGCCGAGAACACGCTGAAGTCGAAGGCGCGCCCGCGGTTGGTGCTGCCGTTGATGTCCGAGGCGCCGGTGGCCGTGGTGCCCTCGATGCCGTTGATGCGCACCCGGGTGAAGCCGGCGTTAAGGCCGCGCACGGTGATCTGCTTGCCCTCGCCGCCGTCGCCCTGGGCCACCGACACGCCGGGAACGCGCTGCATCGACTCGGCCAGGTTCGCATCCGGGAACTTGGACACGTCCTCGGCCTTGATGATGTCGATGATGCCGTCCGAGTTCTTCTTGATGTTCAGCGCGCTGTTCAGGCTTTCGCGAAAGCCCGTGACCACCACGGTGTTTGCCGCAGCCGGCTCCTGGGCTTGTTCCTGTGCGTGCGCCTGGATGGCGCTGACCAGGGCGGCGACGCCCAGTGCAACGTGGTGCAGGCGCGAATCTGTCGATGCCATCTCGTCTCCTTTTTGTCGTTCTTACACTTGCGCTGCGCTTGCGTCGACCGCATACACGTGCTGGACCCCGTGCATGTTGGATGCGAAGACCAGCCACTTGCCGTCCGGCGTGAAGCGCAGGTTCGGCTCGAGCCGGTAGTCGTGGGCCGACAGGTCGACCAGCCGGGTCGACTTGAATTTTTCAACGGTGATCAGGCTGTCGTCGTAGGAGGCGACATCGGCATCGACGATGGTTTCCGCCTGCAGCAGCGAGATCCATTTGCCGTCCGGCGCATGGGCAACCATGTCGGCGTCGCCGCCGTCGCTGGCGAAGGTCTTGTTGTCCGGGGCGATGTTGAAATGGACGCCCCATTCATTCGCCTCGAGGCGCTTCCAGACGCGCCGGCCGGTGGCCAGCTCCAGTCCGGCCACCCAGAACACCTGGCCGCGCGGTGTCTGCAGGTCGTACCACAGCCACTTGCCGTCGTGGCTGAAGAACTCGTGGCCCCAGATTTCGAAGTTCATGGTACGGGTGTGCACGCTGCGCAGGCCACTGCCGTCGGCCTGGACCAGCTTGATGCGGTCGACGCGGTGCCAGGGGCCTTCCATGCAGAAGCGGATCAGTTTCGGATCGGTCGGCGAGAACTGGGCGTGGCCGATCCATTCCTCGGTCTTGTGGAGCACCTTGCGTGCGCCGGTCCTGAGGTCGATCGTGAACAGCTCGGCCGGAACCCGCGCGGCCCAGCGCTCCAGCATGCGCACGCCCTTGGCCTTGGCGAAGTTGAGCGGTTTGCCGTCCGGACCCAGGGCGGCGTACTCGGTATTGCCGAACCTGGCGATGCTGGCGGGGTCCTTGGGCTGGAGCGGCTTGGCGCCGTAGGCGACCTGGCCCAGCAGCAGGCTGTCGTCGGCATTCGAGGCCGTGACGCCCCCGGCCGCGATGCGCGCCAGCTGGCGCACCTTCTTCGTGTCGACGTGGATGGCGTAGATGGTCTTCGGGCGGTCGGCGAGCTCGCCCTGGCCCGGATCGGCCACGGAGTACACCGCCTCGCGCGTGGTCCGCATCATGAACAGGAGGTCGTTCTGCTTGCCCGGCACCAGCAACTCGGTCTTCCAGTCCTTCAGGCGCACGCCCATGATGCCCGACGGCGACTTGACGACCATGAGGTCACCCTCGGGGGTGTAGGCGTGGCGGTAGAAATACAGCACGCCCGACCCGGCTTCTTCGGAAATGCGAACGATGCGGCGGCCGGTCTTCGGGTCGATCCAGTCTTTCGGAATCGGTCCCGTATGGACAGGCGCGGCGCCCTGCGCCTGGGCCCGGGCCGATGACAGGGCCAGCGGGAGCAGGGCGGAAGCACTCCACAGCCCTTTCAGTACCGTACGGCGGGAAGTCTTCTGCGTCATTGCTTGTTCCTTGCTGGGGTGGTGAGTTGCGCCGGATCGTAGGCCAGCGCCCGGGTCGCGCGCATTTCCTGTTCGCGGCGCGCCTTCTCGGCTTCGCCCACCACGGTCTTCGGTGGCGGCGGTTGCGGCGTCGTGGCGAGGACGGTGGCCTCGTCGTCGCGGCCAGGCGCGGGTTCCGGCAGGGCCTGGACCGGCCCGTGCAGGTCCATCACTTCGAGGCCGGCCAGCAGGTAAGCCCCGGTGGCGTAGGGGCCGACATCGTCCGGCCGGGCCGGCACCGGGCGGTCGCCGGTCTTCTGGGCCGCGCCGACCAGGCCGTTCGGCAGGATGTGGCGGTTCAGCGCCGCCCAGCCGCGCGTGACGGCCGGCAGGTAAGTCGCCCGATCCAGCAGGCCATGGTTGATGCCCCAGGCCAGGGCGTAGACGAAGAAACCTGAACCCGAGGTTTCCGCTTCCGGGAAGTTCTTCGGGTCATTCAGGTCGCTGCGCCACAGGCCATCGGGCTGCTGCAGCTCGATCACGCGGCTGGCCATCTTGCGGAAGATGTCCGTATAAAAGGCGCGGCCTTCGAAGTTCGCCGGCATGGATTCCAGGGTGCGCGCCAGGCCGCCCATCACCCAGCCGTTGCCGCGCGCCCAGTAGACCGGCTTGCCGCCGGCACCCAGGTGGTCCTTGTCCCTGAAGCGCTCGTCGCGCAGGAACAGGCGGTCCTGCTCGACCCATAGGCGGGCCGCGGTACGGCGCCATTCCCGGTCCATCGCGCGCAGGTAGCGCGGATCGCCGGTCATTGCGGTGTGACGGGCCAGCACGGGCGGGGCCATGAAGAGGGCGTCGCACCACCACCAGATCAGCGTCGCGGTGTCCTGTTCGCGCGCCAGGTGCGGCAGCATGAAGTCGAGGCGCTGCTGCAGCGGCATGATCACGCCGCGCTGGCCGCGCCGGGCGTAGAGCTCCTGGTAAAGGTCGCCGATCGCCAGTTCGTCGGCATTGAGCAGCGTGCGCTCGGCCCGTGCCCCGCGCAGGGAGTAGTTGTAGTGCTCGGCGGTGGCGCTGAGGAAGCGCAGCACGTCGCGGTTCTGCGTCACCCGCGCCAGCCGGGCGGCGCCGACGTAGAAGGTGGCCGCCACCCAGTTGGACGAGATTTCGGACAGGTTCGAACCGGTGGCCATCTGGATCGGGCGCCGGCTCATGTCGGCGATCTGCGCGGCGGCGACATAGTCGAGCGCCGGCAGCACGTCGGCGCGCGCCGGCAGCTGGTCCGCGGCGAAATCCAGGTTCGGCCGGGCCGGCGGCGTAAGCCAGCTGGCCTCGATGCCGGCCACCTGCGCGGGCGGACTGGCCGGCGCCTCGGCGGCCATGAGGGAGTGGGAAGCGAGCGCCCCGAGCAGGGCGAAGTTGCGCAGGACGGGCAAGGTCATTGATCTGTTCCAGGCTTGCGGGAATATTTCGCATAGGCGTCGAGGGCCTTCTGCGGTGCGTTGGAATACCAGGAATAGCCGTTGCGGCGTCCCTTCGAGATGAAGTTGACATCGTCGTGGATCGACTTGTCGCGGTCGCCGAAGATCGGCTTGCCGGTCTGGATGTCGTAGTTGCGCGACCAGATCGGACCCGCGCCCGGCCGGTCGACCAGCTTGCGTCCTTCCTCTTCACTGAGCTTTGTAAACGCCTTGTCGTAGATGGCGTGGGCCTTGAGCCAGGCGATGCCGGCCTCGATCGAGGCACGGATCTCCGGGGTCTGCTCCGGCTGGCGCATCAGGAACATCAGGACTTCGGCGCTCTCGGCGCTGGCCAGCGAGCGCATCTCGTAGTTGCGCGCCGAGATCGGCTGCAGGGTCAGGGCGTCGGCCTGCTGCGGCCAGACGGTTTTCTTGCCGTTGACGACGACCTGGGCGTCGAGGATCGGCTTGACGGCGCGGGCGCTGGCTGCGCCGGCCTGCTGGCGCAGGTCCTTGGGCACGAAGGCGAAGTCCGCATGGCCTTCGGCGATGTCCTCGAGGATCATGGCGGCTTCGGCCACGGCATTGTCGTTGAAGGTGATCCCGTCATGGAAGCCGCCTTCGAGCGGGTAGTTCTGCGGCCAGCCGCCGTTCGGGTATTGCGCCATCAGGAGGTAGCGGATGCCCTTGGCGATGCTGGCGCGGTAGGGCTCGCCCTCCTTGCCGGGCAACTGGGCCTGGACACGGCCCAGGAAGCGCATCTCGGTGGTGGTCGCGCCGTTGTCGAGGGTGCCGACGAAGGTCCAGAAGCGGTCTTGCGGGGCGTCGAAGTTGGCCGGGTCGGCCTGCATGGTCTCGGCATCGTTGGCGTAGCGCTGGCCGCGCAGGCGCGGCGGCTTGCTGCGGTCCTGGTTCTTGCTCCAGCCGCCAGACGGTGTCTGGAAACTGACGATGGTGTCGGCGATGGCGCGCGCCTCCGGCGTGCCGTACCAGGCAGCCGGTTTATCCAGCGGCATCTTCCCGCTGCCGGCTACCGGGGCGGGCGGCACGGCTTCGCCGGCTTTCAATTCTGCGGCCAGGGTGTCGCGGTCGAACTGGCGCTGCCTCTGCGAGCGGGCGATATACTCCGCCCATTGCGCGCGCTGCGCAGCGGGCAGTTCGGCGAGGCGGGCCATGCTCACGTCGAGCGCGGGGGTGTTGGTGCCGATGACGGCGCTGCTCGCCGGCGCGGCAAGCGCAACACATACGGCGCCGATCAGGGCCATCCCTCTGGAAATCTTCATCATCTTGTCTCCGTCATCTGGTTATTGTCGGGAGTGCGTCGTCCCCCTCCAGTGTAAGACTGCCGGCGCCGCGTTTTCCTCGGCAAAAAGCGTCGAAAAAAGCAAATGCGCAAAGAAATGATTAAATCCGCGGCAGAGGCCGATAAACCTTCACTTGCCGGGCTTTCCCATGATTGAATTGCCAGCCAAAATCCGCGAAGAGGAAGGTTTGCCGATATGGGCTTGAATCGTTTTTCCCGCCGCCGCCTGATGCTCGGCAGCGCCGCAGCCGGCTTGAGCCTGGCCTTGCCGCAGGCCGGCCTGGCGGCCGCCGGCACGCCATCCGGCACCGGCCGCATCGACCGCAAGGCGCTGGTCACCCGCCACAATCCCAGCTTGACCCGGGTCGATCCGCATGCGCCGCTCATGCTGGGCAACGGCAACATCGGCTTCACGGCCGACATCACCGGCCTGCAGACCTTTACCGAACCCTACAGCAAGATCGCACCGCTCCTCACCGAGGCCCAGTGGGCCTGGCACAGCTTCCCGAATCCGGACGGCCATACGGTGCGGGACACCCAGGTCGAGATCGCGGTGAATGGCCAGACCCGGCGCTACGGCTACATCCAGGACTGGGCCGACGCGGCGAAGAAGCCCGCGGTGGCCTGGATCCGCGAGAATCCCCACCGCTTCTCGCTGGGCCGCCTGGCGCTCGACCTGCGCGCCAGGGATGGCACGCCCGCGCGTTTCGACGACATCCGCGATACCCGGCAGACGCTCGACCTCTGGACCGGCACCTTGAGCAGCCGCTTCGTCTACGACGGCGTGCCGGTGCAGGTGGTCACGCGGGTGCTGCCGGACCAGGACAGCATCCTGGTCGAAATCAAGTCCGCGCTGCTGGCGCAGGGTCGCCTGGGCGTCGCGGTACGCTTCCCCGGCGTCGCGAAGACCCTCAATCCCGATCCCTCCGACTGGAGCAATCCGGGCGCGCACAGCACGGTCGAAGCCTCGCGCAAGCGCGGTGAGCTGCGCCTGAAGCGCCAGATCGACGCTACCACCGTCCATGCCGCCATCGGTGCGCCGGGCGCGAACATCGAACAGGCGGGCCCGCATGCCTACCGGGTCGGCACGAGGGCCGCTACGCTGAGCGTCATGCTGCAGTTTTCGCCACAGGCGGGGGCGCCGCTGCCGACTCCGGCGGCCGGGGCGGCACTCACGGCCCGCCACTGGCGCGACTACTGGAGCAAGGGCGGGATGGTCGACTTCTCCGGTTCGACCGACCCGCGCGCGCCGGAACTCGAGCGCCGGGTGATCCTGTCGCAATACCTGATGGCGGTGAACGCCGCCGGCAGCTTCGCGCCGCAGGAGGAGGGCCTGTTCTCGAACAGCTGGAACGGCAAGTCGCACCTCGAGATGCACCCCTGGCATGCGGCCCACTTCGCGCTATGGGGCCGGCCGCAGCTGCTGGAGCGCAGCCTCGGCTGGTATGTCGGCTTTCTTCCCAAGGCGAAGGCGCGGGCGGCAGAGCAGGGCGTGAAAGGCGCCTGGTGGCCCAAGATGATCGGCCCGGACGGCGTCGACAGCCCGTCCAAGGTCTCGCCCTTCATCATGTGGCAGCAGCCGCACCCGATCTACATGAGCGAACTGCTGTTCCGCGCGGGCGGCGCCGCGCGCGTCCTCGAACGCTACGGCGAGCTGGTCGAGGAAACCGCCGCGCTGCTGGCTTCCTTCCCGCGCTTCGACGAGCCCAGCGGCAAGATGCGCCTGGGCCCGCCGATCATCCCGGTGCAGGAGAATTTTGCGCCCTTGGATACTTTCGATCCGGCGTTCGAGGTGGCCTACTACCGCTGGGGCATCGAGACGGCCCAGGCCTGGCGTGAACGCGCGGGCAAGGGCCGGCGCGCCGACTGGGACGCGGTGCTGGCCAAATGGCCGGCGCTGCCGCAGCGGGACGGCCTGTACCTGCCGGTGCGCTCCGCGCCCGGCTTCTGGGACCGGTCGGCCGGCGGCTGCCGCGCGAATGCGCTCGCGGACAGCTGCCAGAACCGCGACCACATGTCCTTCCTAATGCCGCTCGGCTGGCTGCCCGGGCGCGACGTCGACCGGGCCGTCATGCGCGCCACGCTCACCCGGATGAAGCGCGACTGGGACCTGCGCCAGACCTGGGGCTGGGATTACCCGATGGCGGCCATGACCGCCGCCCGCCTCGGGGCGCCGGAGGAAGCGGTGGACTGGCTGTTCTTCGACGCCAGGAACAACCGGTTCGGCAAGACCGGCATGACGCCGCGCGTGCACCTGGACGCCCATGCCGCCCACTTTGTGCCGACCGCCACGGGGGCCGGGGCCCAGGCAGGCGGCGGTCCGGATGGGCCGGGCTACCAGCGCGCCGCCGAGACCTATTTCCCCTCGAACGGAGGCCTGCTGCTGGCGGTCGCGCTGATGGCGGGTGGGTGGGACGGGCAAAGCGGAGCCGCCCCCGGCTTCCCGAAGAGCGGTTGGAAGGTCCGCAGCGAAGGCATCCTGCCCTCGCTCTGATACGAAGTAGGCGGACACAATAAAACCGCCATTCCCGCGCGCGCGGGGATGGCGGTTTTAGCTTGGCGGCGCTTACATGGTGCGGAAGTTCACGCCGAACATGATGCGTCGGCCCGAATACGCGAAGTCCAGGATGTTCGGCGTGCCGTCGGCGAACGGGGCGTACGGCCCCTGGCTGTGCGAGACGGTCGCGTTGCCGATGTTGCGTCCTTCGACGAACACCTCGATCATCGGCGAGTACCGGTACGAGATCTTCGCGTCGATGAAGCGGGTGGCGTCAGTGAAGTTCGGCGAACCCGGGTTGTAGGTGGTGCTGGTGCGGCCGCCGCCCACGTTCGGGTAGTTGAACATGCTGGTCGTCTTGCCGCAGGCCGCGATGCAGTTGAAGTAGGAACCCACGGCCTGCAGGGCGATGCGGGCCGACAGCCTGCCGTCGTCGTACCACAGGGCCGCGTTGTAGGTGTACTTCGGCTCGTTCCGCGGCGGCAGCGGCTGGCCGGTCAGCAGGTCGACGATGTTCTGCTTCGAGGTGGACGAATGCATCTTCGAGTAGTTCGCGTCGAAGCCGGTGTAGCGGAGCAGCCAGGGCAGGAAGGTGAATGCCGTCTTGCCGCTGAACTCGACGCCGCGGCGTCCCGTCGTGGCGCCGTTCATCCAGGTGGAATAGTCGAACAGCTGACCGGCCAGGGTTTCGCCGGTAACGGGATTGACCATGTCCGAGTTGGCGAACAGCGGCGACTGCGACACACCCTGGGCGATCGCGCCGCCGATCTTGCCATCCTGGCGGAAGCCGGTCGCCGTCAGCATCGTGTCGCGGTTCGGATACCATTCGACCGACAGGTTCTGGTTGAAGTTCTTCTGCGCGGCCAGTTCCGGATTGCCGACCGTGCCCGAGCACGACTGCCCGTCTTCGCCCAGGTCGGCCGCCACCTGGTCATAGGTGCAGGAACCCGATGCCAGCAGGCGCGACACCGGCGGCCGGGCCACCGTCTTGGCGGCGCTGTAGCGCAGCACCAGCTTGTCCGGGACCAGCCAGGTGGCCAGGTTCAGGCTCGGCAGGAGGTCGCTCGTCTTCGCACCGATGGCCGTGGCTTGCTGCACCTTCATCCTGGTCGTGCCGCCCACCGCATCCGGGAAGTTCGGGTCGAAGCTGCCCGTCTTCATGATTGCCGTAAAGCTCATCATGCCGGTGCCATGCACCTTGGTGCGCACGTAGCGCACGCCCACATTACCTTCGAGTTCCAGGCCGAAGGGCAGCGAACGGTCGGTGAACGGCAGGTGGTCGAGGCCGAAGTCGCCCATCAGGTAGAAGGCGTCGGTGCGCTCCTTCAGGTGGTTCGCCGGCTGCGCGTAGACCTTGCCGTCGTTGGCGGTGCAGAATTTCACGCAGTTGAAGTCCGTGTTGCCGACCTGGGAGATGGCGAACAGTTTTTCCACGTCGATCTGGGTCCAGTTGTCGATCAGGCCGGCGGGACGGTCCTTGGCACCGTGGAAGAACTGTGTCGGCGTCGCTTTCAGCGTCATGACCTGGCTGAGCATGTCGACGAACTGGGGAATCGTGTAGACCATCGCGCCGTCCAGCGACTGGCGGATGTCGCCCTTGGGGATCCAGCCGTAGACGCACTTGTTGCCGCCCGGCGCCAGCGAGCCCGGCGTGTCGGCGCAGCCGTACATGGTGCTGCGCAGGGTCGGCGACGGCATCACGATCGGCGCCACGAAACTCGCCGTCCCGAAGGTGCCCTGCGGGTCGCGCAGGTTGTAGCCACCGTTGTTCAGGTTCCAGTTGTCGTTGCGCGTGTCGCGCATGTTGTAGCCGCCCTTGAAGCGCTTGAAGAACGGGACGGCATCCGGCGTGTTCCAGGTCGCATCCACCTTCGCGGTACGCTCGGAGGTGTGGAACTCGGTCGGCACCCAGGTCAGGTTTGGCGAGGAGGTGCCGGCGTTCTGCTGGGCGGCCGTGTAGGCGGGCGCGGAGTTGGTCGTATACACCGACGGCACCACGGCGCCGCTGGCGCCGCGCGGGAACAGCGCGGCGAAGCGCGAGGAATCGGCGGCGGTGATCGGATTGACGTTGGGGAAGCTGTAGGTCCACAGGCCGTTCGGCATGACGCTCATCGAGCCGGTGCCGTAGTAGTCGTTCAGGGTGAGCTCCTTGATGCCCTTCCTGAAATCGGACTGGGCGTCGCCGGCGAAGAAGTCGACGTTGAAGCCGCCGCGCTTGAAGTTGCCGCCCAGTTGCAGGTAGCGCGCTGTGGTCTCGCCGATGCCGTGGCTCTGGTTGGTCTTCGCCACGCCATTGCTGTTGGTGTTGTTGAAGGTGTAGGACAGCAGGTGATGGTTGGCGTCGACCACGGCGGAACCGGGCTGCACGTTGGTCGTGCCGTTCTGTACCGAGAAATTCCCCAGCGAGTAAGCCAAGGTATTGATGTCGTTGTGGCGCTTGTTGTAGCTGCCCTTCGAGTAGACGGTCAGTTCGTCGGTAAGCTTGAAGTCGGCGCGCAGGTCGAGGTTCTTGCGGCGGTCGATCTCGCGCCGCACCACGTAGCGGGGACCGGACGGGCTGTAGTCGTTCCACTGGTTCAGGCAGGTGTTCAGCTCATTCGTACGCTGGCTCTGCGCGGCGGTGCGCGCGGATGCCGAAATCTGGTTCAGCTGGACCGCGGATATCGGCGCGAAGATCGCGCGGCATTCGTCCTTGCTCTTTGCACCGGCCGAGCGGGTGACCAGTTCCAGCGGGGTGGCTGCGTTGAAGAAGCCGCCGTTCGCCAATGCCGAGCGCAGCAGCGGTGTGGTGCTGCTCGCATCGGCCGTGTTGACGGTGCCCGGCTGGAAGCTGAAGGTCTTCTCCGGCGAATTGTCGAAGTCGTACAGGCGGTAGTAACCCTGCCAGCCATTGTTGCCGCCGCCCGACACCTCGGTCTTGTGGCCCTCGTTGTCCAGCGTGGTGGTGGAGGCGTTCAGCAGCAGGCCGAGGCGGCCCTTCATGTACTTGTTCGCCAGGATCAGGTTGGCGTCCGGTTGCCACTTCTTGTTCAGGCTGTTCTGGCTGCCGGCCACCCGCAGCGAAGCGAAAGGCTTCTTGAAATCGAGGCCGGTACGGGTCTTGATCTGGATCCCGCCGCCCAGCGAACCCTCGGTCATGTCGGCGGTCGAGCCCTTCACCACGTCGACGCTCTTGATCAGGTCGGCGGACAGCTGGCGGAATTCGACGGCACGGCCGTCGCCGCCGCCCGCCATGTCGCTCCCGCCGGCGGACTGCACGGCCTGGCCGTCCAGTTCGACGCGGGTCAGGTCCGGGCCGTTGCCGCGCACGGACACGGTGACGCCTTCGCCGAAGTCGCCGCGGTCCAGCGCAATGCCGGCGATGCGCGAGATCGCCTCGCCGACGTTCCGGTCCGGCAGGCTGCCGACGTCCTCGGCGACGATCGAATCGATCGCGGTGGCGGCATTTTTCTTTCGATCGATGCTCGACTGCTGCGATGCGCGGGTGGCGACCACCTTCACTTGCTGCACGCCGTCGTCCGCTTTCCCGTTCGCCGCCGGCGCCGTCTGCTTGGGTGACTGTGCTTTCGTCTCCGGGATCTGCACCGGCGCGCCGGCCGCTTGCTCCTGCGCGTTCGCCAGCGGTGCGCCCATCATGAGCACGGCAGCCGAGACTGCGACGCAAGTCGCCTTGCGCCGGCCAGGGAGGGTGTTTTTGGTCATCGTATCATCCGATATTTTCGAGTCATTGGTTTTCCCCGGTGAGCCTGGCGGTCGCGCCAGGATCACCACGGTGCCGCCGGAGCTGACCCGTCCGACCAGATTAGTGCAGGCGAGAAGTCGATCGACCGCCTCGGAGATGGCGAAGCTCCCACTGAGTGCCTCGGTGTTCACGCCATCCAGGATGTCCGCCGACGTCAATATGTTGATGCCGGCCTGGCGCGCGAACTCCGGAATGGAGTCCGTCGCAGGACCTGCAGGAATATTGAAGGGCCGCGGCAATTCCTGGGCCACCGAGGCGCCCGCGTGCGCAGCCATGCTGACGGCCAGGATGATGCCGGCCGCGCTGGCGTATGGGTGCATGGGGTTCATGCACGTCTCCTTAATCTGTTTATGTCGGAACTATGCTGCTCCGTGTATGTAAAGACTGCCGGCGACGGCGTCTTCCTCAGGCTGCGGTCCTGGTTTGACCAATCGCTCAAAAATATGACTGAACCAGCATCCTCCCCGAAAAATCATGCGATGGCGTCCGGCCGTATAAATACTCAGGAAGCTGACTGAAACGCAAAAAAAAAATCCGGACAGGCTCGTGCAGAGCGCATCCGGATCGGTGGCCGTGCATCGGGCCTCAGCTTCCGTCCGGGACTTCGGCTTCCTTGCGGCCGATGAAGATCGTGTCGGCGGTGATCGCGACCGGCACGTCCAGCACCGTGCTGACGTCGCGGGCGAACAATTCGGGCGCATCCAGCTTGTACTGGCCGAACAGGCGCTTCTCCCGGAGCGCCGCGTCGACGATGACGATCGTCTTCGGGCTGTAGCGGTTGAAGTCGGCCACCGCGTCGTCCAGGGTTTGGTTCTTGAGGATCACTTTGCCTTCCCTCCATGCCAGTTTGCGATGTACTTCGACGGGCTGGCGGCTCACGCTGATCGCACCCGCGTTCTGCGCCAGGAAGGCGCGGTCGCCTTCGATCAGCAGGCGCCGCTGGGCGCTGCGTCCCTGGCCCCAGACCTCGACCTTGCCTTCGGTGACCAGCACCTCGGTGCCGTTCGTGAAGCGCCGCACCGAGAAGGCGGTGCCGACCGCGCGGATGCGCGCCTCGCCGGCTTCGACGACGAAAGGCTTGGCTTTATCCTTGGCCACTTCGAACCAGGCTTCGCCCTTGCGCAGGTTGACGGTACGCTGCTTCTCGGTGAAGGCGACTTCGATCTGGCTGCCGCTGTTGATCGTGGCAACCGACTTGTCCTGCAGGGGCACCTTGCGGAACTCGCCCTTTGCCGTCGTCAGGACCTGGCCGTCGCGCAGGGTCGTCAGGCTCACGGTGCCCACCGCGGCCAGCAGGCAGGCAGCCATGGCGCCGTATTTGAACCATCCGCGCCGGGTGCTGCGCTGTTCGCGCCGCAGGGAGAGCCCGGGCGACAGCGATTGGGGGCCGGTCGCCAGGTTGATCGCGTTATAGATCGCCATGGCGCGCGCGTAGGCGCCCTGGTGCCGCAGGTCGGCGGCATACCATGCGTCGAATTGCGCGCTCTCGGGGGCGCTCAAACCGCGCGCGTATTTCCGCGCCACCCACTCGAAGGCTTCGTTATCGATCGTTGACATTGTTTTTCTTGTTTATGCGTTTTCTTGCGGTGGATGGGGTGTCGCCGGCTTCCTGGTTCATGCCATGCCTGGCAATCATCTCCGACATCAATCGCATCCCTTTCATCATTTCGTGTTCGACGACGCCGTCGGTCAGGCCCAGGCTTTGCGCGGTTTCCTGCTGCGACAGGCCGTGGATCCTGCGCGCCCGGAACACTGCCTTGCAGCGGTCCGGGAGCTGGGAGACGAGGCCGATCACCCATTTCAGTTCCGAGCGCGCGAACACCACGCGTTCGGGAGAGGGCGCCGCATCGGCGATGTCCAGGTCTTCGAGGTTGGCCATGGTTTCGATCCTGACCACCGCGTCGCGCTTGATGCGGTCGAGGACCAGGTTCTTGGCAGTGCGGAAGACGAAGGGCTTGGGATCGCGGATCCCGTCCAGGCTCGCCATCGACAGGATCCGGTAGCAGGTCTCCTGCACGACGTCGTCGATTTCGGCGGGGCCGCTGCAGACGCGGCGCAGCATCCTGCGCAATTCCGCCTCGTGCGGCAGAAAATTTATTGTCAGCCAGTCAACTACTTCAGTGTCCATACCTCGCCCGTTCGTGCTTCCCCCTTTGGTAAGACGAGCACGAAAAATTTTTCCTCAAGATTCGGCGCATTATTTTCCACTCACTCAAGCAGCTGAGAATTTCCCCGTTGGCCGCGCCCGGGGAGCAGGTCTTCTCTATATTACCCGGCACAACAACGCTTGAGGAACAAGGATATGCGTAAGCGCCACCTGTCTCGCCTGATCGCCATTGCGCTGCTGGCGCCCGGGTTGCTACCTGCGACTGCCGCCGGCGCCGAGCGCTACAAGCCGGGCGTCGAGCTGGCGCGCCCGAACCTCGCCGGGCAGCTGGCGCGGCCGCTGCGCTATCGTCCCGAGGGCGAGGATTTCGTGATCGAGAATGGCGGCGAGTTCTTCAACCGTCCCCTGTACGGAGGGAATACCGGTTTTCGGGTCGACGGCGGCGACCTTCCGGAATTTTCGCTCTACCTGCCCGGGCGCGGCGGCAACGTCCGGCTCGGCCTCAAGACCCCGGCCGGGGTCCTGTGGCTGCACCGGGCGCGCAGCGTCCTCACGCGCTACCGCCCGGGGGAGCTGCACTACGAGATCGCCGGTCCGCTGTTCGGGGGCGGCCGCATCCACCTGGCCGCCGTGGCCTACGCGGCGGTCGAGGGCCTGGGACTCCAGGTGCGCGGCGTGGGGCTGCCCGCGTCGAGCGAGCTGGTAGTCGCTTTCGCGCCGGGAAATGGCGCGCAGGGGCGCCGCGGCGGCGACATCGGGACCGAGCCGGTGCCGATCAACCAGTACTTCCAGTTCGCGCCGGCCCAGGCGCGCGGCAGCAGCGTGGAGCTGCAGGCGCAGGGCTTCCGGGTCGCGAACGATCGCGCGGTCATCACGGGCACGGCGGCCCAGGCCTTGAGCCTGCACCGTGCCGACGCCGCTCGCTGGGACGACCTGGCGAGCCTGCTGGCGGCGGATGCCGGGAGCGCGGGGCAGCTCGCGGTGGGGCGCCTGCCGTTCAACGGCGGGGCGATCGACCTGGCCTTCCAGGTCACCAGCAGCAAAATGGCGGCCGAACTGGCCGTGTACCGCGAGGCCGGCAGCACCCTGGACGCGCGGCCGGCAGCGGGAGCCATGCGCGCGCCCGCGTTCCAGCCGGGCGAGCTGGCGCAGCGCTTTACGGAGGCCCTGCGCCACTTTGCTGCGGTGCGCGGCCAGGTGCGCATCGACACGCCCGATCCTTACCTGAACGCCGCCATGGGCGCGCTGAACGTCGCCGCCGATGCGGTCTGGGACGAAGAGCAGGGCGCCATCATGCACGGCGCGATCGCCTGGCGCACCAAGCTGCTGGGCTGGCGCGGGCCGTATGCGCTCGACGCCCTGGGCTGGCACGGGCGCGCGCGCCGCAACCTCGACGAATGGACGGCGCGCCAGAACACCGCGGCGGTGCCGGCACGCCTGCCGCCCGCCGACCAGAATACGAACCTGGCCCGCAACGAGGCCGGCCTGCACAGCAACGGCGACATGAGCAAGTCCCACTACGACATGAACATCGGCTTCATCGACGTGATGCTGCGCCACCTGCTGTGGACCGGCGACCTCGCCTACGCGAAATCCGTGTGGCCGGTGCTGGAACGCCACCTGGCATGGGAGCGGCGCCTGTTCCGGCGCGAGGTCGGTCCGGACCGGCTGCCCCTGTACGAAGCCTATGCGGCGGTCTGGGCCAGCGACGACCTGTACTACAACGGCGGCGGCGCCACCCACACCTCGGCCTACAACGCCTGGCACAACCACATGGCGGCGCGCATCGCGACGCTGCTCGGAAAGGACCCGGCACCCTATCGGGTGGAGGCCGACCGCATCAGGCGCGCCATGCGCCGCTACCTGTGGATGCCGGAGCGCGGCGCCTTCGGCGAATACCGCGACCTGCTGGGGAAGCAAGCCCTGCATCCCAGCTACGGCCTGTGGAGCTACTACCACGCGGTCGATTCGCAGGTGCCGGACCGCCTCGAGGCCGCGCGCATGGCGCTCGATGTCGAGCGCCAGCGGCGTCCTATCCCGATCGCGGGACCGGGGGTGCCGGCCGACCGTCCCTACCGGGTGCTGCCGACCACCGACTGGATGCCTTACTCCTGGTCCATCAACAACGTGGTGATGGGTGAAGTGCTGCATACGGCGCTCGCTTCCTGGCAGGCGGGCCGCAGCGACAGCGCCTTCGATCTGGCCAAGGGCGCGCTGCTGGCCAGCCTGTACATGGGCATCTCGCCCGGGAACATCGGCAGCATGAACTACCTCGACGTCTACCGCCGCGAAGCCCAGCGCGACTTCGCCGACGGCTCGGGGGTGATGGCGCGCACCCTCGTGGAAGGGCTGTTCGGCGTGCGGCCGGACGCCCTGGCGGGAACCCTGCTGGTCCGGCCGGGCTTCCCGCGCGACTGGGCCCATGCGAGCCTGAAGCATCCGGGCGTGATGCTGGCGTTTCGGCGCGAGGACGGGATCGAGCGCTGGACGGTCGAGCAGCCCACAAGCACCTTCCGGCGCCTGGTGCTCGAGCTGCCGGCCGCCGGCGACCAGGTCGAAGCGGTGCTGGCCGACGGCAAGCCGGTGCGCTGGAGCGCGGGCGCCGACGAGCCCTTCGCACCGCGCCTGCGCGTCGAGCTGCCCTTCGGCCGCAAGAGCGAGCTCGTGATCCGCTGGCGCGGCCGCCGGATCGGCGAGAAGGAGGTGGCCACCGGTCCGGCGCGAGCTGGGGGCTTGCAGCGGGTGCGCCAGGGGGCCTTCGGCTGGTGGCGGCCGGCGCCGGCGCCGCAGGCAGCTGCCTGCGGGCCCGAGGCGGCGCCATGGCTGAAGGGGAAGCCCGTGACGCCGCGCCATGTCGACCTGGGCCCGTGGTTCAACGACCGCGTCGGCGAGCTGTTCAAGCCGGGCAAGTACCTGTCGCCGCGCTCGGCCTACGTGTCGCTGTCCCTGCCGTCCCAGGGCATCGGGGCGTGGGCCGGGCACGTCAATGCCATGGCCGACATCGACGATACCGGCCTGCGCGCCCAGGGCGGCAGCCTGCGCCTGCCGAATGGCCTGAGCTTCGCCACCCCGGCCGCCCCGGGCGCGCCCAACGTGCTGTTCACCTCGCAGTGGGACAACTATCCGAAGCAGGCCGCCGTGCCGCTGCAGGGCAGGGCCGGGCGCATGTTCCTGCTGATGGCCGGCTCCAGCAACGCCATGCAGAGCCGGATCGACAACGGCGAGGTGATCGTCAGCTACTCGGATGGCAGCCGCAGCCGGCTGGCGCTGCGCAATCCCGACAGCTGGTGGCCGATCGAGCAGGACTACTTTATCGACGACTACCAGTTTCCCTATTGTGGGCGCCTGCCGGTGCGGGTCGACCTGAAGACGGCGCGGGTGCGCGTGCTGGATCCGGCAACGCTGCCGCAGGACCTGCGCGCAAAGATCGATGGCGGTTCGGCCACCGTGCTCGAGATGGCGCTCGACCGCAGCAAGTCCCTGAAGAGCCTGGAATTGCGGGCCTTGGCCAATGACGTGGTGATCGGGCTGATGGGGGTGACGCTCGACTGAGGCGGCCGGTCGCCATGGTCGACCGTACAACGAGAACATGGCTATCGATAATGAAATCCTCATGAAACCCGAATGCATCTGGGATGCGGGCGCCCACCTGGGCGAAGGGGCGCTTTGGCATGCTGCCACCCGCTCGGTCTACTTCGTCGACATCAAAGGCCGCCGCATCCACCGCTGCGCCGCCGACGGCAGCGGGCGCCGCACCTGGGAAGCGCCGGGCCAGCCCGGCTTCGTGGTTCCTGCCTCAAGCGGCGGGCTGGTGTGCGCGATGGAGGACGGCCTGTACCGGCTCGGCCGGGAGGCCAGCCTGGCGTGCGCCGACGACGGCTACATCGTCACCAACGGTCCGGCCATCAGCCCCGACGGCAGCACCCTGTACCACACCGATACGCCGCTGCGCCGCGTGTACGCCTTCGACCTGCGGCCCGACGGTGTGCTGGCGAACAAGCGGATCTTCCTGCAGCTCCCGGAAGGCAGCCGGCCTGACGGCATGGCGGTCGACAGCGCGGGCCACTTGTGGCCTTTGGCGGCGAGGATCTGCGCACCGCCTACGTCACGACGGCGTGGAAGGGCCTGTCGCCGGCGCAGCGGGCCGAACATCCGCTGGCCAGCGGCCTTTTCTCGTCCGGGTCGACACGCCGGGTTTGCCGCACGCGGTATTCGCGCTATAGTCGGCGGGCCGCCCGCGTCCCGTCCTCACCGTACAGGAGCTGCCCATGGACACCGACATCCAACGCATCGCCATCGTCACCGGCGGCGGAGACGCCCCCGGCCTGAATGCCGTGATCCGCGCCGTCGTCCTCGCCTGCGCCGGGCGCGGCTGGGAATGCCACGGCATCCGCGACGGCTTCAACGGCCTGCTGGCGCCGGCCGCCTGCGCCGGCGATCCGGTCCTGCGCCTGACGCCGGACCGGGTGCACGGCATCGGCCATCTCGGCGGCACCATCCTCGGCAGCACCAACCGCGGCAATCCGCTGCGCTATCCGGTCAGCGGCAGCGGTTCCGGACAGGCGGAGCAGGACCGCAGCGATGAACTGATCAACTTGTTCCGCCAGCGCGGCCTGGATGCCCTGGTCATGGTCGGCGGCGACAGTTCGATGGAGATTGCCGAGGCCCTGTCCCGCAAGGGCCTGCGCGTAATCGGCGTGCCCAAGACCATCGACAACGACCTCGACGGCACCTTCCAGACCTTCGGCTTCGATACCGCGGTCGGCTTTGCGACCGAGTGCGTCGACCGCCTGCACACCACCGCGGACAGCCAGCATCGCGTCATGGTGGTCGAGGTGATGGGACGCTACGCCGGATGGATCGCTCTGCACGCCGGCATGGCCGGGGGCGCCCATGCGATCCTCCTGCCGGAAATTCCCTTCGACGTCGATGTCGTCGCCGAGGCGGTCGCCAGGCGCGATGCGGCCGGCCATGGCCACACGATCGTGGTGGCGGCCGAAGGAGCGCAGCCGCTCGGCCGCGAGCGCGCCGTGCAGGCGGCCGCCACCGCCGGCCACGCCGAGCGCCTGGGCGGCATCGGCGCCTGGGTCGAGGCCAGGCTGGCTGAACGCACGGGCAAGGAGTGCCGCAGCGTGGTGCTGGGCCACCTGCTGCGCGGCGGGGCGCCGTCCGCCTTCGACCGCGTGGTCGCCGCGCGCTTCGGGGCCGCCGCGGTGCGCGCGCTGGCACGCGGGGAGTCGGGCGTGATGATGGCGCTCGGCGGCCAGGACATCGGCAGCGTGCCGCTGGGCCAGGTGGCCGGACGCAGCAAGCGGGTGCCGGTCGATGGCGATACGGTGCGGACGGCGCGCGAACTCGGGATCTGCTTCGGAGACCGCGGCGGGCCTGGGTAGGGCGCATCGATGATTCCAAGCAGCAAGCGCAAGCGCGCCGGTACCCTGCAAGCTGCCCGCGCACGGGTTATCATCATGTTTTACGATTCATTCAACACAGGAACCGACGCCCCATGACGACTTCCAGCTATCCCGACACCCGACTCCTCATCGCCAACGAATGGCAGGACGCGACCGGCGGCAAGACGATCCCGGTCGTGAACCCGGCCACCGGCCAGACCATCGGCACCGTGGCCCACGCCACCACCGCCGACCTGGACCGCGCCCTGGCCGCAGCTAAGTCCGGCTTCGAGACCTGGCGCGCCGTCTCGGCTGCCGAGCGCGCCGCCACCATGCGCCGCGCCGCCAACCTGCTGCGCGAGCGCGCCGGCGACATCGCCCGCCTGCTGACCCAGGAACAGGGCAAGCCGCTGGCCGAAGCGAAGATGGAAGCCATGGCCGGCGCCGAGATCATCGACTGGTTCGCCGCCGAAGGCATGCGCGTCTACGGCCGCATCGTCCCGTCGCGCAATCCGGCCGCCCAGCAGCTGGTCCTGAAGGAGCCGGTCGGCCCGGTCGCCGCCTTCACGCCCTGGAACTTCCCGATCAACCAGGTCGTGCGCAAGCTGGCCGCGGCCTTGGCCACCGGCTGCTCCTTCCTGTGCAAGGCGCCGGAAGAAACCCCGGCCTCGCCGGCCGCGCTGTTCCAGTGCTTCGTCGACGCCGGCGTGCCGCCGGGCGTGGTCGGCCTGGTGTTCGGCGACCCGGCCGAGATTTCCGCCTACCTGATCCCGCACCCGGTCATCCGCAAGGTCACCTTCACCGGTTCGACCCCGGTCGGCAAGCAGCTGGCCGCCCTGGCCGGCGCCCACATGAAGCGCGCCACCATGGAGCTGGGCGGCCATGCGCCGGTGATCATCGCCGAGGACGCCGACGTGGCGCTGGCCGTCAAGGCCGCCGGCGCGGCCAAGTTCCGCAATGCCGGCCAGGTCTGCATCTCGCCGACCCGCTTCCTGGTGCACAACGCGGTCAAGGACGAATTCACGCGCGCCTTCGTCAAGCATGCCGAAGGACTGAAGCTGGGCGACGGCCTGGCGGAAGGCACGACCCTTGGCCCCCTGGCCAATGCGCGCCGCCTGACGGCGATGGCGCAGGTGGTCGAGGATGCCCAGGCCAAGGGCGCCACCGTCGCCTTCGGCGGCCAGCGCGTCGGCGATACCGGCAACTTCTTCGCGCCGACCATCCTGGCCGACGTGCCCTTGGGCGCGAGTGTGTTCAATGACGAACCCTTCGGTCCGGTCGCGGCGATCCGCGGTTTCGACAGCCTGGAAGAGGCGATCGCCGAAGCCAATCGCCTGCCGTACGGCCTGGCCGGCTACGCCTTCACCCGTTCGATCAAGAACGCCCAGCTGCTGATGAACCGCATGGAAGTCGGCATGCTGTGGCTGAACCAGCCGGCCACGCCGAGCGCCGAGCTGCCTTTCGGCGGCATCAAGGATTCGGGCTATGGCTCGGAAGGCGGTCCGGAAGCGCTGGAAGCCTACCTGAACACCAAGGCCGTCTCGATGGTCGGCGTGTAAGCCGGGTATCGGCTCAGATCAGCCCGCTTCGGCGGGCTTTTTTGCGCGCATCTGTTTTCCATTACACCGTCCGCCGCGGCTGCCAGGTGCACACTTGCCCTCACACCGAGGGAATACGGAGGAAGCACCGATGTCCACCATGAGCGCGACCGTAGAGCAGGGCATCCAGGCGGCCGGGGTCGGCAGGTTCCAGTACCGCCTGTTCGCCATCTTCGGCCTGGTCTGGATGGCCGACGCCATGCAGGTGCTGTCGATCGGCTTCAGCGCGCCTTCCATCGCCAGGACCTTCGGCGTCAGCCTGCCGCAGGCCCTCCAGACCGGCAGCTTTTTCTTCACCGGGATGCTGGTCGGGGCCTTCGCCTTCGGCCGCCTGGCCGACCGCATCGGGCGCCGGCCGGTGCTGATGGGGGCGGTGGTGGTCGATGCCTGCTTCGGGGTGGCCTCCGCCTTCGCGCCCGATCTGGGCTGGCTGCTGGCGCTGCGCTTCCTGACCGGGATCGGCGTGGGCGGCACCCTGCCGGTCGACTACACCATGATGGCCGAATTCCTGCCCAGCGACCGGCGCGGGCGCTGGCTGGTGCTGCTGGAATCCTTCTGGGCCGTGGGCACCATCCTGCTGGCGGTACTTGCCCTGGCGGCGCTGCGCTGGGGCGACGATGCCTGGCGCGTGATCTTCCTGGTGACCGGGCTGCCGGCCCTGGTCGGCGTGGTGCTGCGCCTCTACGTGCCGGAGTCGCCGATGTACCTGAACCGCAGCGGCAAGGGCGAGCAGGCCCGCGCCGTGCTGGAGCGGGTAGCCGCCGCCAATGGCCGCCAGGTCGCGATCCCGGCCCTGCAGCCGGACAGCGCACCGCGGCACGGGCTGTTGTCGCTGTTCGCCGGCCCGCTGCGCCGGCGCAGCATCGCGCTGCTGGTGGCCTGGATGCTGATCTCGGTGGCCTACTACGGCGTGTTCGTCTACCTGCCCGTAAAGCTGAGCGCCGAGGGCTTCGGTTTCATGCGCGGCCAGGAATTCCTGATCGTGCTGGCGCTGGTGCAGTTGCCGGGCTTCGCCTTGTCGGCCTATGGCGTGGAGCGCTGGGGGCGCAAGCCGACCCTGGTCGGCTTCCTGCTGCTGAGCGCGGCCGGCTGCATGGCCTACAGCCTGGGCAGCGTTACCTGGCTGGTGGTCGGATCGACCCTCTTGATGAGCTTCGCGCTGCTGGGCACCTGGGGCGCGCTGTATGCCTTCACGCCCGAGGTCTACCCGACCGACCTGCGCGCCAGCGGCATGGGCTTGGCCGGGGCAGTGGCACGCTTCGGCGGCCTGTTCGCGCCGGCCATCGTGGCGCCGGTGATGGCGACCCACTTCACGCTGGCGCTGGCGATGCTGGCCGGCTTTCTGGTGATTGCTGCGTTCGCGATCGGGTGCGTGGATGTGGAGTCGCGCCGGCGCGCGCTGGAGTAAGGCTCAGCGCCCCTGGTTTCTTCCGCTCTGGTCGTCGCCGGCGGCGTCCAGGTGCTCGGGCGTACGCGCGGTGGGCAGGTGCCAGCCGAAGCGGATGGCCGCCAGGCGCAGCCCGAAGCAGACGGCCGCGCCGGCGCATGCGGTGGCCGTAGTAGGCAGTTGCAGGGCATCGCCCGCCACCACGATGGCGGCCCCGGCGAGGGCGGCAACGGCATAGATGTCCGACCGGAACACGGCTGGCACTTCGTTCAGGAGCACGTCACGGGCGATGCCGCCGCCGATCCCGGTCAGCATGCCGAGCAGGGCTGCTGCCCAGGGCTCCAGTCCGAACACCAGCGCCTTCTGTGCGCCGGCCACGCAGAACAGGGCCAGGCCGGCGCCATCGAAGATCGCGACCGCATTGCGCAGCCGGTTGATGAGCGGATACCAGAAGAAGATCAGCAGGCCGGCAAGGATCGACACGGCAAGGTAGCGCCAGTCGCTGATCGCCGCCGGCGGGGTGGCGCCGATCAGAACGTCACGGACGATGCCGCCCGAGTTGGCAGCGACAAAGGACAACACCAGCACGCCGAAGATGTCGAGACGGCGGCGGGCGCCGGCGGTCGCGCCGCTGAGGGCGAAGACGAAGGTGCCGACCAGGTCGAGCGTCAGTACCAGGGTTTTCATGGCAGCTCCCATGTCGAGAGCAAGTACGGCAAACACGTGAATCCTTGAATCGGGGAAAGTCGGCGAGGGAATGCCCCGGCATGGTACCGCAGATGGCGGTGTGCCGCTGCGTGCGCTTGAATCCGACGGATGCGGGTGCTCGCTTGTGCCATACCGAGCGCCTGCCCGCCGGTATCGCCTTAGCGCTTTCCCGCTGGAGGCATCCATTCGCGAAGCCGCAGTTGTTCACTACGAACACCGCGTCCTGCCCTGGCCCTACCCCAGTCGTTTTGTCGGAATATCATGGTTCGCGTGTTGGTAATGCCCACCGATACATGTGCTCCATAACCACTTCCATCCCTGACACCGAGCGCACGAGAGCTCAAGGACTTCAGGAAACCACCTAACCCGGAACCGCCCCCCAGGGCCCCGTCGGAAATTTGTATTTGCGCACCCTGTGCAGCACCCCATCCAAAATTCAGCTCGGCCTGGACGCCTTGTTGCCAGCCCTCTGCCGGTGCGGGCGCCGTACCCATCTGAAATCCCATGCCGGCGCCTACGTAGGTTCCTAAACCAATACCATACACAGTCTGGAACTGAACCACCATGTCGCGACGCGCATCGAGTCCAAAACTGACGGATGATCCTACGTAAGGACCAGGGCCGATAAAAATCATCCCTAACTGCCCGGTAAAGCCGATGCTTACAGAAGAAAAGAACTCATTGGAATCGCTTAAAAAGCTCTCACTGTATTTCTCGGAAAAATAGCTCGATGCCGAACTATCCAGATAATTCGGAGCGGCACCATGAGAGCCCGTAGCAAAAAGCTCAGCCGGGCCGAACTTTATCGCTTCAAACCGCGGTGCGCGATAATCGACGCCGACAATATCACCAATTGCTTGAGGTGCGGAGGACCGTGCAGGAGGCTCATTCTGTGCGGACTTTGCTTCCATGTGTTGCACACCCACCTTTCAGAGGCTCAGTTTTCTGATGAGTAAGCAGAGTCAGGAACAGCTATCCAAAGATGCATCACAATTCCATCGATTGGTTTTGCATCTTTCTCAAACGATCCACGTAGTTTCCATACCCCCTGGGGCCGCCCGTTCCAGAACAGGTCGATATGCTGTGGTCTTATTTCGAGGGCTGCCTCGAAAGAGCAGACGCGACCAAATCTCACGATCCCTGCCGCTACATATTCGGAAACGGCATTCCGTGCTGCCGGAGGAGGAAGCACTTCAAGCGATATCGGGTTTTCCTGCACGCCGAAGAGTTCAAAATTGATGCCACGCAAAAGGCAAAGCGAGCTCGGGAGATCAGCGTCCTCGACATGTAGCTCAATCTCGAAAATTTTCTTGGAAGCTTCTCCGCTTTCATCATTATCAATGAGCTTGGGTGGCTGGCTGGAGGCAATCGGGCAGCTTACTATCTGTTCCTGGTTCTTGTACTTCGAGAGCTCATCCTGGATTACGATTAACCAATGGACGATTTCGTCCAAGATCTTTCCCTTCTCAGGATTTATCAAAGGATTCTCAATCCTATAATAGTCCTTCAGCCCGGCTCTTAACGCAATGATGCGCTCGACAAGATGGCGGATATTTTCGCCGAATATTGCCCTCTGATGAGTGAGTCTTTCCTCGTAATTAATGGGGGAATTCTTTCTGCAGTGTTCAGCGATCTGAAGCCAAGCCAGATTTCGACTGACCGCTGCTCGATAGGTCCGGAAGGCCACGTCCTTCGAAAGATAGTCCAATTTTTTCTCTGCCGACGGTAGTTTTGTTCTTGCGTGGGAGAGGCTTTCATTCTCATTCGACAGGGTTTGCTGCCATGTTGCAGCTTCAACCTGCATCCGATCCTGCGCATTATGCGAACTCCACCCCGCCACCAAGTCAGAGTCGTGATCTGCAATGCTCGCAGCAATCGACGCCTCATTCTTAATAAAAACGCACACCCTTTCGGGTGACAGGGTCGATTTGATAAGATCTTCAATATTTTCAAGCCTGGATCCTGCTTGCTCGGCGCTGATGGCAAGCGTATTTCGCTCTGCCTCTGCCTCGTGCCTCGGCAACTCATACAGGCCGGCGGCGACCTCGTCCATGTGTACCATGTCCAGTCTGACAAATTCTTCAAATTTGAAACGCGTGTCGTTTCGCAGTTTCCCCATATCGGAATATTGCCTTCGCATCTGAACGCAATTCTCCGCATAACGTATGGCCTCGTCGAGGTTCTGCTCGATCAGTGCCGGCTTGAGACGAGCGTCGCTGGCAATGTCGGAAAACTCGAAGGTCTCCAGATCCGGGAGCACCGCACTAGCAACATTGGAGCTGGGAGTTATCAGCTTGGAGTAGACGTCGCACGAATCCAGTTCCGCTCTGGATCGACCGGCAATGATGGCCTTGAGCTCATTTGCGTCTTTTCGCAGAATATCAATGTCTACCCCGTAGAGGGACCCAAAGCATTTCGAAATAGTTTCGACGTCGCCGGGAGTCAACATGCTTTCTCCTTTTGCTGGATTGCCTTGACTGAGGGCATTTCGGTCGATG
This sequence comes from Telluria sp. ZB4P36, assembly GCF_059685865.1. Classification (NCBI taxonomy): domain Bacteria; kingdom Pseudomonadati; phylum Pseudomonadota; class Betaproteobacteria; order Burkholderiales; family Oxalobacteraceae; genus Telluria; species Telluria sp. ZB4P36. The sequence continues at coordinate 247,492 of NZ_JCASIE010000002.1, read as the reverse complement.
CGCCGCATAATGCTGCATCGATCGAGAGCGGTTCTCTTATGCTACTGCGCTAATTGCTACTTCTTCTTTTCTTTTCGATCGTCCTTCATCTGATCTTGCGGAACAATCAGGATGGGCGGCGGAGCTGTAAGAGAATTTCTGGGTGCGGGCTGGCAGATCACTTTGATGTTCGTGTAGCCGCATTGATTTCCATCGACGGAATGCATTGTGATAGTTTTAGGAGTTCCGGTTGCGCCATGTTTGCTGCATATTTCAATAGCACGTGCCATTGAGGTGCTGCAGCTCGTGAACACCTCGTAAGGGCGACACTTCGCTGGGCCGACTTCGCTTTTCTCTCCTTCGCAGATCATAAACGTTTGCGCTGAAGAGTTGGAGGAAAGCAAAATCATTAGGGCAAATGCTGGTGAGAATCTTGCCTTGTTCATTATAATCTCCAATCTCAACACTGGCGATAAGTGCACATTGGTCAATTGCGCTGCTAGCGCTTCAAACAAATTAGCGATTTTCTTGCTCCACAAATTAATAATGTGCCTTGTTTCGAAAAAACGCAATGCTTTGCACATGCTGTGGTTATATCGGTACGGATGCAGCCAATGTCAGGATTGCGGCGTAGACTTTCGCACGCGATTTACATTTGCGCTGCTTAGGACATATTGTTCGCTTGAGCTTTCCACCAATTCATTGATTCAGAAAACTTTCGTCTCTTCTTTAACCCAGATCCTTGCGGAGTGGCAGGCAGGGCTTTCATCGAGATGGGCGTGCCGCTTATCGCGCCACGATGAGCCCGCAGCGCGCCCAAACCTTCCGGCGTGTCTGCTACACTGATCCGCTCAGTAATCCAGCACCGTGCCCCGATTGATCCACACTCCTGTCCCCGAAGACCTGCCGCCCGTACTTTCCGGTCCTGTCCTGCGCCGCCTCGAGCCGGGCCGCCTGGTCCTATGGCTGGTCGGCAGCGCGCCGCTCGACCTGAGCCTGGTGCTGGCGCCCAGCGCAGGCGCACCCCTGCGCCTGCCCCTGGACGCGCACCACTGCCGCGTGATCCGCGTCGGCCGCCACGCCTGCGTGCACCTGATCGACGTCGCGCTGCCCGAGCCGCTACCGCAAGACACGGTCATCGAGTACGACCTGCTCGTCACGCTCGGCGATGGCAAGGAGGCCGGCATCGCGGATTGGGCGCCGCACCTGCTGCATGCCGGCGCGACCCGGCCGAACATGGTGCTGCGCAGCCGCAGCGACAACATCCTGTATGGCTCCTGCCGCAAGCCGCATCATCCCGCGCGTGACGGCCTGGCGCGCGCCGACGCCCTGTTGGCCGAACATATCGACCAGGCCGAGGAGCGGCCCGCCATGCTGATGCTGTGCGGTGACCAGGTGTATGCCGACGATGTGGCGGGCCCGACGCTGGCGGCGATTCATGCGCTGATCCGGCGCCTGGGCCTGTATGCCGAATGCCTGGCGGGGGCGGTGGTCGCCGACAGCGAGGCCCTGTACCGCCATCCGGCCGGTTACTACCGGCGTGAGGAGCTGCTGCCCGCGTTCAAGTCGAATGAGGCACTGCGCGACCGCTTCTTCGGCGGCAAGGAAAAGCCGATCTTCACTACCGCCAATGCGCACAACCACCTGGTCACCCTGGCTGAGGTGATGGCCATGTACCTGCTGGTCTGGTCGCCCGTGCCATGGCGGCTGGTGGCGGATGCGCCGGCGCCCCCCTTGGCGCCCAGGCATGCGGACCGCTGGCGGCGCGAATCGAAGGTGCTGGAGGGTTTTCGCCGCGAGCTTCCCGGGTGCGCGCGGCTGCTGGCGCACGTGCAGACCCTGATGATCTTCGACGACCATGACATCACCGACGACTGGAACCTGTCGGCCAAGTGGGAAACCACCGTCTACGGGCACCCGTTCTCGCGCCGCATCGTGGGCAATGCGCTGATCGCCTATATGCTGTGCCAGGGCTGGGGCAATCGCCCCGATGTGTTCGGGCCGGCGCTGGATGAGTTGGCGGTGCTGGCCACGACGGCCGCGGCCGATGGCCGGCTCGACGCGCCCATACAGGACGCGCTGATCAGGCGCCTGCTGTCTTTCCACCAGTGGGATTTCGTCGTACGCACCAAACCCACGATCATCGTGCTCGATACCCGTACCCGGCGCTGGCGCAACCGGCGCCGGCCGAGCCATCCGTCGGGGCTGATGGATTGGGAATCGCTGAACGAGCTGCAGCACGAGCTGCTGGACGAAACGGCCGCCGTCATCGTCTCGCCGACGCCCATGTTCGGGGTCAAGCTGATCGAGGTGGCGCAAGGGATGGCCAGCTTTGCCGGCCTGGCCTTGAGCGTCGACGCCGAGAACTGGATGGCGCATCGCGGCGCGGCCAGCAGCATGCTGAATATCTTCCGCCATACGCGCACCCCGGGCAACTACGTGGTCCTGTCGGGCGATGTGCATTACTCGTTCGCCTACGATGTCGAGGTGCGCGACTCGGACCGGCCGCCGCATATCTGGCAGATCACCAGCAGCGGCATCAAGAACGAATTCCCGCGCCGCCTGCTCGACTGGCTCGATCGCCTCAATCGCTGGCTGTATTCTCCGCGCTCGCCGCTGAACTGGTTCACCCAGCGCCGCGATCTCGCGCTCACGCCCTACCTGCCTGACCGGCGCCAGCAGGGCGAGCGCGTCTGGAACGGCGCCGGCATCGGCCAGGTGTGGCTCGACGCCCAAGGGCGGCCGCTGCGCATCATGCAGCACAACGCCGATGGCCGGCCGTCGACCCGGTTCCAGGCGCCGGAGCAGGACGCACCCCTCGCGGCGGCTGTCGAGCAGCCCGCAAGTAAGCACTGAGCAGGGCTTACTGGCCCCGGTTTTCCTCGAGCCAGCGGAAGATCGCCGGCCAGGTGCGCGCATGGGCGCTGGTTCCGACCAGCACGCCCACGTGCTGCAGGTTGACGCCGACGTCGCCTTCGTAGTGCAGCAGCCACTTGCGTTCGCTCGCGGCGGCATCGTGGAAGGGGCGCATCGCCGCTTCCGGAATCAGCTTGCTGCGCGGGTCGAGCACGCTCACCAGCGGAGCGCGCAGGTCTTGCGGGCCGATGCGGCGGCTGCCGACCGCCAGCTCGCCGCGCATGAACTCGTCGTTGCGGTAGAGCTGCTCGACCAGGTCGGTGAACAGCCGGCCCGGCAGCGGGAACTCGTCATGGGTCCAGCGTTCAACCCGCATGTGGGTGGCGAGCAGGCGCGGGTTGGCGAGCGACAGCCAGCGGTCCATCATGCGCTCATATTGGAAGGCGTGGGGCTCGGCGATGGCGCTCATCAGGTTGAGGAAGACGCCCGGCACCTGGCGGAAGCTGTCCGCGATCTGGCGCGCGTGCGGGGTGGAATCGACCAGGGGGCGGAAGCAGCACGAGCCCTTTTCGACATGCAGGGGCGACTCCAGCAGGACCGTGGCTTCGACCCGCTCCGGGTGCAGGCAGCTGTACATCGCCGCCAGGATGCCGCCCAGCGAGTGGCCGGCGATGGTCAATCGTTCCTTGCCGCTATCGGCCTCGATGGCGCGCTGGCAGGCGGACAGCAGGCGGTCGCCGTAATCGTCGAGGCCGAAGTCCTCGGTGGCGTCGTCGGGCAGCGGCGTCCATTCGGCCAGGTAGACGCGGTAGCCCTGTTCCATCCAGCGCCGCACGACGCTGGTGTCGGGCGCCAGGTCCCAGATGTAGGAACGCTTGATGGGTGCGGGCACCAGCAGCACGGCCGGGCTGTCGGGCTGTTCGTCTCCCAGTTCGTCTGCAAAGAGGCGCAGGCTCAGGCCGGGTTCGCTGTGGAGCACGGTGAAAGGCGTTTCCTGCGGGCCGTAGCCGGCCCGGTCCAGCAGCTTGCCGCGCGCCTGGCGGCTGCGGTCCATGTTCTTGAGTGCGATGGCGCCGAGGGCGGCGAAGGAAGGCATGACAAATGAAGGTGAATTCGATGCGTGCATGGTGTTCTCTTCAGGTTCGTGAGCCAGCCACTGTACGCCGCGCGTGGCGGCGCCGTTTGCGTCGTATTAAACTGGCGAATCAGCCACCTCGCCAGGCGTTTCCTGCATGAGCTATCGTTTCCTTGCGGATGCCGTGCTGCTGCTGCACCTCGGCTTCATCCTGTTCGTCGTGTTCGGCGCGCTGCTGGTGGCGCGCCACCCCCGTTTGCTGCCCCTGCACCTGGCCGCCGCGGCCTGGGGCTTCGCGATCGAAGTGCTGGGCGCGATCTGCCCGCTGACCCATGTGGAGAACCGCATGCGCCTGCTTGCGGGCGAGTCGGGCTACAGCGGCGGCTTCATCGACCACTACCTGCTGCCGCTGGTCTATCCGGGTGCGATGACGCGCAGCTTGCAGATCGCGCTGGCCGCCGGGGTGGTGCTCATCAACGCTGCCCTGTATTTCTGGATTGTCCGCCGCCGGAAGGTGGCCGGCACAGCCGGCCACCCGATGACTCACTCGACCCAGGCGAAACCGTCGCGTGCCAGCAGCGCGAAGGCTTCCGCCGGACCCCAGGACCCGGCCGCATAGGGGTGCGGCTTCTCGCCCAGCGTGGTCCAGCCCTCGATGATCGGGTCGGCCCATTCCCAGGCGGCCTCGAGTTCGTCGCGACGCATGAAGTGGGTCAGGCGGCCGCGCACGACGTCGATCAGGAGGCGCTCGTAGGCTTCGGCGCGGCGCTGCTGGAAGGCCGACTGCAGGTCGAGGTTCAGGGCCACCTGCTGCATCTGCATGCCGCTGCCCGGCTGCTTGGCCATGATCTGCAGCTTGATCGCTTCTTCCGGCTGCAGTTCGATCACGAGGCGGTTGGCGACCCCGCCCGGCGTCTCGGGGAAAAGCGGGAAGGGCGGGTTCGCGAACTCGACCACGATTTTCGAGGAGCGGCGCGCCATGCGCTTGCCGGTGCGCAGGTAGAACGGGACCTTCGACCAGCGCCAGGTGTCGATGTGGGCGCGCAGGGCGACGAAGGTCTCGGTCTTGCTCTCGGACGGAACATTTTTCTCTTCCAGGTAGCCGTTGACTTCCTGGTTGCCGCTGACCCCGTGGACGTATTGGCCGCGCACGGTGTCGCGCGCGATGTCGGCCAGGCCAAAGCGGCGCAGCGAGCGGATCACTTTCAGCTTCTCGTCGCGCACCGCGTCCGGCGACAGCGAGGTCGGCGGCTCCATGGCGACGATGCACAGCAGTTGCAGCAGGTGGTTCTGCACCATGTCGCGCATCGCGCCGGTGCTGTCGTAGAAGCCGGCGCGGCTGCCGACGCCGACTTCCTCGGCCACCGTGATCTGCACGCTCGAGATGTTCGGCGCGCGCCACAGCGGTTCCAGGATCGAGTTGCCGAAGCGCAGCACCATCAGGTTCTGCACGGTTTCCTTGCCGAGGTAGTGGTCGATGCGGTAGATCTGCGATTCGGCGAAGTGCTTGCCGACCGCTTCGTTGATCTCGATGGCCGATTCGAGGTCGTTGCCGAGCGGCTTTTCCAGCACGACCCGGGCCTTGCCGTCGACCAGGCCGGCCTGGGCCAGCTTGTCGCAGATGGTGGTGAACAGGGCCGGTGCGGTGGACAGGTAGAACACGCGCTGCGCGCCCGGGTGGGCGGCGCGGGCCAGGGCGCCGAAGTCGGCCGCGGCCTGGACGTCGAGCCTGACGTACTCGAGCAGTTGAAGGAAGCCGTCCCAGGTCTTGGCGTTGAAGTTGTTGCTTGCGATGAAGGAGCGCGAGTTCGCTTCGACGTGGGCGAGATAGGCTTCGCGGTCGAACTCCTGGCGCCCGGTCGAGATGATGCGGGTCTGCGCCGGCAGGTTGCCGTGCAGGTAGGCCATGTAGAGCGCCGGCAGGAGCTTGCGCATCGCCAGGTCGCCCATGCCGCCGAAGATGATCATGTCGAGGGGGAGACCGGTATCAGTGTCTGTCGAAGGGGTCATATGTCTAGCCAAATAGTCGCCAAATGAATGGCCGAATGAGTGAAAGTGTCGCTGCCGCCATCCTGATACGGTAGCAGAATGACAGCGGATGTGCACGAGACGTCCTGCTTGTGGCCAGACGGGAGCGCCCGGGCGCGGATGGGCCGCGGGCGTCGCCAGCTTGCGCTGGGACCGCTAGCTTACATCCTGGGCAACAATTAGGAAATGACAAAATGCCTTGGGCGACAGCCAGCGGGAGACGTCCCGTTCAGGCCTTCACCGCCCGCTTGTTGGCCTCGGTAATTGTCCAGTAGTAAATCGTGCGGCCGTCGACGTCGTCCTTCCTTTCAGGCGGCCATTCCGGCCCCATGTCGAAGGCGTGGGAAACCACGCGCGTGCCGACCCTGAGCTGCCGCCACAAGCGCGGCCGCAGCTTGACGTTCACGGAAGGCAGCAGGTAGAGCGTGACCACGGTGGCCGGCGAGACGTCGGCCTCGAACAGGTCGCCCACCTTGAAGCTGACGCGGTCGGCCACACCGGCGGCCCTGGCGTTTTCCTTCGCTTCGGCGATGCGTACCGGATTGAGGTCGATGCCGGTGCCGCGGGCGCCGCGCGTCCTGGCGGCGGTGACCACGATGCGGCCATCGCCGCAGCCGAGGTCGTACAGCACGTCGTTCTTGCCCACCCGCGCCATCGACAGCATCCGCTCCACCACTTCCTGCGGCGTCGGCACGTAGGGCACGTCCAGGCGCGATGGCTCGACTTCCTGGGCCGGCAGCGAGCGGGCGGGCAAGAGGCTCGCGCCCGCCGCGGCGGCGGCGGACAGCAGCAGGGTACGGCGGCGTTGGTCGGTACTCATGGGCGCTCCTTGGTTGAATTACGGGAGGTCCTCGCGGTCGAGGAAGAGCAGCAGCAGCGATCCGCTGGCGAGGACGGCGACTCCGATCCAGGCAGCGTTCAGCCCGCCGAGCGACTGGCTGTACACATAGGACAGGCTGGACCAGAGCATGTAGGCGCAGCTGGCGCAGAACAGCAGCGGCAGCAGGGGATACAGGGGCACGCGGAAGGGACGCGGCAGGTCGGGTTCGCGCCGCCGCAGCACGAACAGCGACACGCCGCTGAGCAGGAAGAACAGCCAGAACACCGGCGCCGTGAACTCGACCATGGCCTTGAAGCCGCTGCCGAACGCGACCCCGAGGCCGACCAGCAGCAGGGCGGCGCCGCACTGGACCGACAGCGCCACCGCCGGGGTGCCGCGTTCGGCGTCCCAGCGGCCGAGCTGCCTGAGCGGGCGCCAGTCGCGTCCCATGGCGTAGCCGGTGCGGGCGCCGACGATCATGGTCGCGTTGATCGAGGTGAGGGCCGAGATCGCCACCAGCACGCAGATCAGTTTCTCGCCGGATGCGCCGAAGGCGCGTCCCATGACGTCGGCGGCCAGGGTCTCGGATGCCGCCATGCCCTGCATGCCCAGGGTCTGCAGGCAGGCCCAGGTGACCATCAGGTAGAGCACGGTGATGATCAGGATCGAGAAGCTCAGTGCGCGCACCATGCTGGTGGCGCCGCCGCGTACCTCGGCGCTGATGTAGGCGGCCTCGTTCCAGCCGCCATAGGTGAGCAGCACGAAGACCATGGCCAGGCCGAAGGAGACCGGCGCCGCCGTCGCCGCCACCGGCGCCACCGCCGGGGCCGGTTCCGTGAAGAAGGCGGCGGCCGCGGCCAGCAGTATCAGGCCACCGATCTCGGCCAGGGTCAGCCAGGTCTGGGCGCCGGCGCCGGTGCGCAGGCCCCGCAGGTTGAGGAGCGACAGGACGAGGATCACGGCGCAGGCGTAGGCGGTCGCGCCCCAGCCCGCGGGCAGCATGCTGAGCGGCACGGCCTGCTGCATGTAGTCGCCGAATACGAAGGCCAGCAGGGCGATCGAGCCGGTGGTGATCACTGCAAAGCGGGCCCAGCCGAACAGGAAGGCGGTGCCGCGGCCGTAGGCGCGGTGCAGGAAATGGTAGTCGCCGCCCGGATGGGGATAGGCCGTGCTCAGTTCCGAATAGCACAGGGCGCCGACCAGCGAGATCAGGCCGCCCAGGATCCACATGCCGAACATCCAGTCGGCACTACCGCTGAGTCCGGCGACGATGGAGGGCGATTTGAAGATGCCGGCGCCGATCACGACGCCGACGATGAGGGCAATGGCCTCGCGCAGGCCGAGCAGCCGGCGCGGCTCGGTGCCGTCGCCGCCTGGGGCAAACGCGTCCTCTTCGGTGCGGTCCATGTGGTGCCGGTCAAGGTGCTGGAGGGAGACGACGGGGCCTGCGGCGAGGATTATAGGGAAGGGTTTTCGCGCGTGGCGCGCGGCTGAATCCTGCCGCGTGGATGGGAAGGGTTTACTTCGCGCTGACGTTGACCATGCCCTTGAAGTCGTAAGGAATCACCACAGTCTGCACCTTGCCCTCGGCAATCCCTTCCGCAATCTTCATCTGGGCCTGCGCCTGCATGTAGCTGATCGCGCCCGCATTCGCATTCAGCGCCGCGATGCGCTCGGCCTCCTTCTTCGCGATCTGCACCTCGACCTCCTTGGTCTTCTCTTCGTTCTTGGCACGCACCAGGTTGTCGGCGCTGGCCTTGACCGCGTCGCTCGGCACCATGCTCCCGACGCGCACCTGCGAGATCACGATGCCGTTGAGCTTTTCCTCGTTCAGGGTGGCGGCCATGACCTGCTGGATCTCCTGCTCGATCTGGGCGCGGTTGTCGTTCATGTTCAGCGCCTCGTACTTGCGCGCGGTCTTGTACACGGCATTGCGCGCGGTCTGGTAGATGTAGGCGTGCATCAGGTAGATGTCGCCGCTGTCGTCCACATTGTGGAAGGATCGGCTCTTGTTGATGTAGAGGTCAGACACCGACGAGGGCGTGATGTTGTAGATCACGCTGATATCGAATTCCTTCATGGTCGAGTTGTCGGCGGCGAGCGGGGTCAGGTTCTGCACGTCGACGCTGACGTCCTTCACCGGGAAGGTGAGGATCTTGCCCACCAGGGTCTGGTTGAAGCTGCCGGCGACGCGCTCTTCCGGCTCGATGGTCTTGTCGAAGTTGACGCGCAGGCCCACTTCGCCGGTATCGACGATGGTGCAGCCGCTGGCAAGGACGCCGATGGCGGCTGCCACGGCGATGGCGAGATATAGTTTTTTCATTGTTCTCTCTTTCAGGTTTTCCCAAGCGCACCGGCGTATTGACCGGCGCGCAGGGAAAGATAACAGCTTTCGGAGAGAAGAAATCCTCGGTTTCTCACCGGGCCAGGAAAGGCAGCGCGCGTGCCAGCAGCGCCTCGGGCGCTTCTTCCGGGATGTAGTGGCCGCAAGGAAGGGCCTCGCCCTCGACCTGCGTCGCCACCCTGCGCCATTCGCGCAGAGGATCGAAGCAGCGTTGCACCACGCCCTGAGCACCCCACAGGGCCAGCAAGGGCATGTCGATGCTGCGGCCGGCGTCGCGGTCGGCACGGTCGTGCTCCAGGTCGATCCCGGCGGCGGCGCGGTAGTCCTCGCAGATCCCGTGGGCGGTGCCGGGCAGGGCGAGGCAGCGTGTGTATTCGGCCAGCGCGCGCGGATCGAAAGGCGCCAGGCCGGCGCTGCGGCGCCCCATCACATCGCGCAGGTAGGCGGCGGGATCGGCCTCGATCAGGCGTTCGGGCAGCGGCGCGGGCTGGATCAGGAAGAACCAGTGCCAGTAGGCGCGCGCAAAGGCCTCGCTCGTCCCTTCGTACATGGCCAGCGTGGGCGCGATGTCGAGCAGCACCGCGCGCTCGACCGCCTGCGGGTGGTCGGCCATCAGGCGGTGCGCCACGCGGGCCCCGCGGTCGTGCGCCATCACGCGGAAGCGCGCGAAGCCGAGGCTGCGCATGGCCGCCAGCATGTCGGCGGCCATGCTGCGCTTGCTGTAGTTCGCATGGTCCGGCGCGCCGTGCGGCTTGGACGAGTCGCCGTAGCCGCGCAGGTCGAGCGCGACCACGGTGAAATCCCGCTGCAGGGTGGGCGCGAGCTTGTGCCAGATCGCGTGGGTCTGCGGGTGGCCGTGCAGCAGCAGCAGCGGCGGGCCGGCGCCGCCCATCACGCCGGCAATGGTGACGCCGTCGGCGCCCGCGGCGCGGACAGCTTGGAAACCGGGAAAGAGCATTTATAGGTGGGTCCAGGACGATCGAGAGGAAAAGTGTAACAGCCTGGGCCGTTCATGCCTTACGCCAGCCTGACGGGCCCCGGACTGTTGTAAATATGCCCAATTGCAAGTTTTACGAATTGACATCTTCTACCGTGCCCAGCAGTATCGATTGGCGCCCTCACCAGACCCGGCGCGCAACAACAACAAGAGGAATTCACAGATGCAGAAACATGTAACGGAAAAGACGGTCCTTGCCCTTGCCATCGCCTCGCTGTTCTCCGGCGCGCATGCGCAGGACACCGTGTCGACCGACCCGGCGGCTTCCGCCACGGTGGTCGTCACCGGCACCCGCGTGGCCAACCGCACCGCGCTCGATACGGCCGCCCCGGTCGACATCATCTCGGCCGAGACCATCAAGAACACCGGCAGCACCGAGATGAACCAGGCGCTGTCGATCGCGCTGCCTTCGCTGAACTTCCCGCGTCCGGCCATCACCGACGGCACCGACACCATCCGTCCCGCCACCCTGCGCGGCATGGCGCCGGACCAGACCCTGGTGCTGGTGAATTCCAAGCGCCGCCATGCGTCCTCGCTGGTCAACGTCAACGGCTCGATCGGCCGCGGCTCGGCGGCGGTGGACATGAACACCATCCCGACCGCGATCGTCAAAAGCGTCGAGGTGCTGCGCGACGGCGCCGCCGCCCAGTACGGGTCCGATGCAATCTCGGGCGTGGTCAACCTGCGCCTGCGTACGGACCGCACGGGCGGCGAGGCCAGCGTCACCTACGGCGCGCGCAAGACCGAATACGATCTGTGGAACGACGTTGCCCCGGCCGGCGCCACCTGGACCGCGCCCGCATCGCGCAAGCGCACCGACGGCCAGACCGGCACCGTCAGCCTGTGGAAGGGCCTGGCCCTGGGCGAAGCCGGCTACCTCACCGTCGCCGCCGAATACAAGAAGCAGGAACGCACCGAGCGCAGCGGCTACGACATGCGCCAGCAGTACCCGCGCGTGGCCGGCGGCGCCTTCGATCCGCGCGAGCTGAGCATCGACCGCTTCAACGCCTGGTACGGCGAGCCGGAGATGGAACAGGTCACCCTGTTCGCGAATGCCGGCTACGACCTGGGCGACGGCGTCAAGCTGTACGGCTGGGCCAGCGGCCAGAACCGCTTCGCGCGCTCGGGCGGCTTCTTCCGCCCGGCCCAGGATGCGCGCAACATCCTGTCGATCTACCCGAACGGCTTCCTGCCGATCATCGCGCCGAGCGTCAACGACTTCTCGGCTACCGGCGGCGTCACCTGGACCGCGGGCAGCTGGGACATGGATGCCTCGCTCGGCTACGGCGTCAACCGCATGGCCTACGACATCGAGAACACCCTGAACCGCTCGATCGGCGCCGGCAGCAAGCGTGAGTTCTACGCCGGCGGCTATTCGTATGACCAGCTGGTGTTCAACGTGACCGGCGTGCGCTCGCTCGACATGGCGAACCTGTCCTCGCCGCTGAACCTCGCGGTCGGCATGGAAGCGCGCCGCGAAGGCTACCAGCTGTTCGCGGGCGAGCCGGACTCCTGGCGCGCCGGCCCCGAGATCCTGCCGAGCGGCGTCCCGGCGGCCCCGGGCGCCCAGGTCTTCCCGGGCTTCCGTCCGGCCAACGAGGTCGATGCCCACCGCAGCGCGATCGGCGCCTTCGTCGACCTGGAAGCGAACATCACGCCTCAGTTCCTGGCCTCGGTCGCGGTGCGCGGCGAGCACTATACCGACTTCGGCAACAGCCTGGCCGGCAAGCTCTCGGGCCGCTACGACTTCAGCAAGGCCTTCGCCCTGCGCGGCGCGATCCAGAACGGCTTCCGCGCGCCATCGCCGCAGCAGCAGAACTTCACCGCCACCTCGACCAACTTCATCAACGGCGTGCCCTTCGAGATCACCACCTTCCGGCCGACCGACCGGGTGGCGGTGGCGCTCGGCGCCAAGCCGCTGGAAGCGGAAAAGTCGGTGAATGCCTCGCTCGGCGCGGTGATGCGCTTCGACCCGTTCAGCATCACCGTCGACGCCTACCGGATCGACATCGAAGACCGCATCATCCTGTCCGAGAACCTGACCCAGGCCAACGTCCGCAACTACATCATCTCCCAGGGGATCACAGGGGTGGGCGGCGGCCGCTTCTTCATCAACGGCGTCGATACCCGCACCCAGGGCGTGGACGTGGTGGTGAACTGGCCGCTGAAGACGGCGGGCGCCGGTAACTTCGACTTCACCCTGGCCGGCAACTTCACCGACACCAAGGTGACCAAGACACCGGTGACGGCGCAGCTGGCCGCCCTGAACCCGGCGCCGGTGCTGTTCGACCGCCTGAACGTGCTGTCGCTGGAGAAGGGCCAGCCGGAGAACAAGATCAGCGCCAACGTGAACTGGAAGCTGGGCCAATGGGGCGCGACCTTCCGTGCGACCCGCTACGGCAAGACCCTGTCGCCGGGGACCACCGCGGCGCTGGACTTCTGGATGGGTGCGAAGACGCTGGTCGACCTCGAGGCGCGCTATGCCTTCACGCCGAAGCTGAGCCTGGCGCTGGGCGCGGACAACGTGTTCGACCAGTATCCGGAGACCCTGCCTCCGGTGCTGAACAGCACCGGCAACACGCCGTTCGCGAACTACGCGCCCTTCGGCCGCGGCGGACGCTTCCTCTATGCCCGCATGAACTACGGGTTCTGATGGAAGACAAGGTGGGAGGCGATGCCTCCCACCTTGTTATTGATTGACGACGGCGCCGGCACCGGCGCTGAGCAGCCAGCCGGTCATCAAGAGGAACAGCATCCACAGCGCGAACAGCTTCGACAGGCGGCGGATATCGCCGGCGTTCTCGAACAGGGTCGGACGGCTGTAGGCGACGCCGGCAAAATAGGCGCCGAACACGGTTGCCATGTAGTGGACGGCGCCGAACATCTCGCCCAGCTCGCCCTTGCGCGGGTGCTCGATCAGGGTGTGCGACAGGGCCACCAGCACCAAGTAGGGCACCGAGGCCGACAGCGGCGGCAAATACAGGCCCATCGATTCGACCCAGCGCTGTACGCCCGGCTTGAAACGCGCCACGAGCGGCAGGATCAGGTTGTGGGTGATGCCGGCGATGAAGATCAGCTTCAGCAGCACGTTCTTGTGCAGGCTGCCGTTGCCGACGGCGAGGTTGTGGATATTGGTCTCGCCCTGGCGGTTATTCTGCAGGAAGAAGTCCGACGACTGGACGTCGAGGATGCGCTGGAACCAGCTGATTTCTTCCAGGGCCGCGAGGGCGCACAGCAGGCTCAGGCCGCCCAGTGCCAGCAATTCCAGCACGCCGCGGTCGCTGCGCTTCAATCGCTCCGAGAACGCGAAGCCGAGCAGGCCGGCGAGCGCGCTGAAGCAGAGGAACTGCATCCATTCGACGATCCCGTCCTCGACCAGCAGGCGATCCAGCTTGGCCGGTTCGTCCGACCAGGCGACCGAGAGCAGCAGCACGCAGACGTTGATGAAAATCCCGGTGGCGATTGCGGGATGGAGAAACCATTTCTTGTTTGCCACAGACTACTCCTTGATGGGTGAAAACGGATCGACTGCCCGCGCGCCGCGCGACAGCAGGGCGCGCAGGGCGGCGGCGCCCAGAGAAACGAGGGACCAGCCCCACAGCAGCGGGTCGAGCAGGGCGTCCCACAGGTTCCCGCTCGGCAGGCGCGCCAGCGAGAACAGCAGCAGCGCGCCGAGGATGGCGCAGGCCTGGGTCCTGCCCCGGCCGCGCACGGCGGCCAGCGCACAGGCGGCGGCCAGCAGCACCGCGCACAGCGCCGCACCGGGGCCGAAGCCGGCGTAGTAATAACCGCCTGCCAGCAGGCCGAAGGCGTCGAGGTAGAGCAGCGCGCCGCTCACGGCTAGCAGCGCGGCCAGCGGCAGCGGCAGGATGGGGCCCGCGCCGTCCGCACTGCGCCAACGCGCCACCAGTGCGGCGAGGCAGAGGCCGGCCAGCAGGCCGCTCGGGTACTGGAAGGCCAGGCCCAGGTGCCATGCGGGCGACGCCGGACCCGGCAGCGCCGTCAGGGCCAGGCAGGCCGCGACGAGGCCTGCCAGCACGCGGCGCGGCAGGCGCCAGGCCGCGGGCCAGAGGGCGCCCAACAGCGCGGCCAGCACCAGCGCCCAGGCCAGGCGCGCATACACGAATTGCGAGAAAAGCTCGGGCAAGGCCATCAGATGTTCTCCCCGATGCTGATGCGGTAGCGGTGGTGCGCGATCGCCCGGCGCTGGAAGGTGTAGGTGACGTGCAGCTCGTTGCCGACCTGCTGCATGGTCGGGTACGAGAATTCGTCGCCCGCTGCGCCGATGGCGACATCGGCGGCGGTGCGCCAGGTTTGGCCATCCTTCGACAGCGACAGGCGCAGCAGGCTGCGCGAGGAACCGCCCGCGCGGATGTGGTTGTGCAGCATCAGGAAGTCGCCATTCGCCAGGCGCAGCGCGGCCATCGAGGTGTTTTCGTTGTTCAGTTCCAGCGGCGGCAGGTCTTCCCAGCTGGCGCCGCCGTCGCGGCTGCGCGCATGCTGGACGCGCCGCTCGTCGCTGGCGTCGCGCATCCAGGCGCGCACCTCGCGCTTTGAGACCGGCACGATGGCCGGCTGCAGGGTGGTGGTGCGCGCACCGATCCGTCCCAGTCCGGTCGGTTCGCCGTCGGCGTCGAAGGCCATCATCATCGGGTACTTGATGCCGATTTCGAAATACACCGGCAGCCACCAGCCGCCGTCGACCAGGCCGACCGCGTTGGTGCGCACCAGCACGCTGGTATTGAAGAGCGGCGACATCGGCAGCACGCGCCGCATCTCGAAGGTCTTGCCTTCGTCCGCCGACACCATGTGGGCGACGCGCGAGGCCGCCCAGCCGCCCAGGCCGGTGGCGACCACGTACAGGTGGATGCGGCCGTCGGGCCCCGTCCAGGCGACCGGGTTGCCGATGCGGCGCACACCGTAGCCGAGCGCCGTGCCGAGCGAATCGCGGCTGGCGACTTCCCAGGGCGTGCCCCATTTGCCGTCCTGCCATCGGGCGGCGTAGACCTTGACGTCCGGGCCGCTCTCGCGGCTGCCGGCCCACCAGAAGCTCAGCATGCGGTCGCCCGGCAGGGTCGCCATCGCGCTGGCATGCGCCGAGGGCGTATTCTGCGGCATCGGGATGAGGGAACGCGACAGTTCGGACAGGGCCGCAGGTCCCGGCAGGACGGTCTGTACCGTGGCGGGAGCGGCGGCGGCGCGCGCGCTGCGGGTCCAGCGGGCCGCCTCGGCGGCGGCGATGGCCAGCACCACCGTTGCGCAGGCAAGGGCGGTAAGGCGGCGCGCAGTCGTGCGCGCTGGCGGGGAAGGCTCCATAAACTCCCTGCGAGCCGGGCAAGGCCGGTCCGCGACTCTGTCTGTAAAGGCAACGAACTGCCGGGTAGCGGCCGCCGTCGCTCAAAGCTGGCTGGGCTGTAACCGGCAAAGGCGCTATCCTACAGGAAAGGTCCGCAGATGGCATTCTCTGGTGCAATCCGGCGACGCCTGCGCCACACTCGGGTGGCGCGGGAGGCCGGTTCACGGTAGCGGAAAGCGAATTCGTCGCATCCGGCTTGCCCAGATGGCGCCGGCTGAGGAGAATGCGGGCATCTGAACACACCGGAGCGAGACAAAATGACAAGCCCTCCACCCGGCAGCATGCGCCTGGACATGCAAACACCCCCGCCACCGCCATCCGTGCCCGAGGGGACCTCGGTTGCGGCGGTCCTGCTGCGCGACCTGCGGCTGGCGCTCGCCATGGGCGCGCTGGCGGCGGTGGTGATCACCCTGGTGATCGGCCGTCCCGAGACGCTGTACGAGCAGCTGCTGTATTCCTGCTGCATCGCCGTGCTGGGCTTCGTCATCGTCGATGCCGCGCGGCTGCTGTTCTGGCCCGAACCGCGGCATGGCCGCCAGTGGCTGGCGCTGTTCGGCGTGGCGGCGCTGGCCGCACCGGTGGCCCATTTCACCGTCGTGCAGCTGGTGGGCCGCCTGCTCGACCACAATCCACCGGGCCTGGCCGACTATCCGACGCTGCCGCGCGTCAGCCTGATCATCCTGACCTTCCTCATCCTGTGCGGCGGCATGCTGCTGCAGGCCCACCGCGAGGGATTCCGGCGCGCCGAGCGCGAGCACCATGCGGCACGCCTGCGCGCCGAGACGGTCGAGCGCCAGGCCCTGCAGGCGCAGCTGCGCCTGCTGCAGGCCCAGATCGAGCCGCACATGCTGTTCAATACCCTGGCCAACCTGCAGGGCCTGATCGCGCTCGACCCGGAACGCGCCAACACCATGCTCGACCAGCTGATCCAGTACCTGCGCGCCACCCTGGGCGTCACGCGCTCGGAGAGCACTACCCTGGGCGAGGAATTCGCCGCCATGGAGGCCTATCTCGGCCTGATGGGCGTACGGATGGGCGAGCGTCTGGCCTACCGCCTCGCGCTGCCCCCGGAGCTGCGCCGGCTGCGGCTGCCGCCGATGCTGCTGCAGCCGCTGGTCGAGAATGCGATCGTGCACGGCCTGGAGCCGAAGATCGAGGGTGGCGAGATCACGATCTCGGCCGAGGCGCGCGACGGCCTGCTCGACATCCGCGTGCAGGACACCGGCCTGGGCCTCGGCCAGGCAAGCGCAACATCCGGCGGCGGCGTCGGCGTCGCCACCACCCGCGAGCGGCTGCGCGTGCTGTACGGCGAGCGCGCCTCCGTCCTGCTCGTTCCCGGACCGGCGCAAGGCACGCTAGTCCGCCTCACCTTACCCCTGGAGACCGCATGAGCGTCAAGGCCCTGATTGCAGAAGACGAACCGATCCTGGCGGCGACCCTCGCCCGCCTGCTTGCCAAGCTGTGGCCCGAGCTCGACATCGTCGGCACCGCGCCGAACGGCGTCGCCGCCGTCGAGCAGGCATTGATGCTGCAGCCCGAGGTGCTGTTCATGGACATCAAGATGCCCGGCCAGACCGGCATCGAAGCGGCCGAGGAACTGGCCGAGCGCTGGGAAGGCCCGGCGCCTTTCCCGCACGTAGTGTTCGTGACGGCCTACGACGACTACGCGGTGCAGGCCTTCGAGCAGGCCGCGGCCGACTACGTGCTCAAGCCGGTGAACGAGGCGCGCCTTGCGCGCACGGTCGAACGCCTGCAGGGGCTGCTCGCCAAAGGTCGGGATGGCGAGGACAGCGATCCGCTGGCCCAGCTGGTCGGCCGGCTGCAGGCCCTGGTGCCGGCCGGCGCCGCGCCCGAGCGCCTGAGCATCGTGCGCGCCGCGGTCGGCAACATGGTGCGCATGATCCCGGTGTCGGAGGTGGTGTTCTTCCAGGCCACCGACAAATATGTCAACGTGGCGACCGGCGAACACGAATCCCTGATCCGGGTGCCGCTCAAGGAATTGCTGCCGCAGCTGGACCCGGCGCAGTTCCGGCAGATCAACCGCAGCATGGTGGTGAACATGTCCTGCGTCGCCAGCGCCGGGCGCGACACCATGGGCAAGGTGATGCTCACCCTGCGCAACCGTCCCGAACAGCCGCGCGTCAGCCCGGTGTACGCCCACCTGTTCCGGCAAATGTAAGGATCAGGGCAGGCCGGTGCCGCGGGCGCGGCCGCCGCGCACCAGCCGCAGCACCGTCCCCGCCAGCAGGTGGGCCGCGAAGGAGCAGGCCGCGATGACCGAGGCGATCAGCACCGGCAGCACGGCACCGAAGGTGAAGGTCATGCCGAGGGCGAAGCCGAGCACGATCTCGGCGCGCCAGGCGTGCACCAACAGGGCCGCGGCGAAGGCGCCGAAGAAGATCCAGGTCACCGCAGGATGACCCAGCGTAAAGGCCAGCGCCAGCGCCGCGCCCCACACCAGTGCAATCGCGAAGCGCGCCTGCGCCAGGGAGCGGAAGCGCTCGCGGCTGCCGGCCTGCACCAGGGTCGCGGCGCGGCGCTGGATGCGACCCACCAGGAACCACACCAGCAGCGGCACCACCAGCAGGCCCCACCAGTTGGAGATCGCGGGCAGCTCGGGATTGTTCAGCAGGTGGTGCGCAGGCACCCCGCCATGGGTGTATGCCCAGCCGAGATGGCAGGTTTCGAGGGCGAAGGCGGAGATGGCGAGGATGAGGCGGGAATGCAGGGCAGGGCGGGCGAACATGGCACGGATCCTTTGCGGTGAGCCCGGCCGTCAATACGAGGCCGGGCCGGCCATCTTATCAAGCTTGCCGCTTTTACCACAATGCGCTTTGGGTAGAGTGTGGTTCGGCCGACTCAATCCAGCATCGCCAGGGCGTCGCCGGTGCCGAGGACCGCGGCGTATTCGGCGGCGAGGTTCGCCAGCGACATCGCGTGCACCTCGTCGGCGCTGCGCTGCGTGCCCGCATGGTCGCGCTGCGCGAAGCAGTAGCAGGCGTCGGCGGCAACTGTCACGCTGAAGCCGAGATTGCCGGCACTGCGCACGCTGCACTCGACCGAGACGTTGGTGCTGACCCCGGCCACCACCAGGCGCTCGATCCCGCGCACCCGCAGCCAGCGTTCGAGGCCGGATTGGATGAAGGCGTCCGGCACGTTCTTCTCGACCACGTGCTCGCCGGGGCGCGGCGCGAAGGCCGGCTGGAACATGGCGCCGGGCCGGCCGGGCGCGAAACCCGACCCGGGCGAGCGCGAGATGTGGCGCACGTGGACTATCGGGGCGCCGCGGCCGCGCCAAGCTTCCAGCAGCGCGGCGATGCTGGCTTCCGCTCCATGGTTGTTGCGTGCCCCCGCTGAAGGGCTGGCCATGCATTGCTGCATGTCGATGAGGATCAGGGCAGGGAGGTCGTGTCGCATGGGCTGGCCAGGGGTTGTCGAAACCACCATGCTAACGCAGGAGGACGGCTTTGGTACACTAGCGCCTTTGATAATCCTGAAGGCCTCGATGATGGCGCAACCGCTGGAGCTTCGCGCACGCGCTCTGCAATCACTGCTCGACACCGATCCCGCCTCCAAGGCCGCCGGCGTGGCTGCGCTGGTGGCCGCCCACCGGGCCGGCGACTGGACCGTCGACACGGACGCGGTGCTGGAGGCACCCGACGGCATCCCCGGCCGTCCCGCGCGGCCCGAGCTGGTGCCGCCGCGCCAGGTCGGCCGGCGCTCGATGGCGACCGTCGAAGGCCGCGCCATGCTGGTCCACGCGCTGGCCCACATCGAATTCAACGCCGTCAACCTGGCCCTCGACGCCCTGTGGCGCTTCCCCGGCATGCCGCGGGATTACTACACCGACTGGCTGCGCGTGGCGGGCGAGGAAGCGCAGCACTTCACCATGCTGAGCGCCCACCTGGCCACGCTCGGCTATGCCTATGGCGACTTCGCGGGCCACGACAGCCTGTGGGAGATGGTCGAGAAGACCCGCGGCGACGTGCTGGCGCGCATGGCCCTGGTTCCGCGCACGCTGGAAGCGCGCGGGCTCGATGCGATCCCGCCGCTGCGCGCCAAGCTGGCCCAGGCCGGCGACCTGGATGCTGCTGCCATCCTCGACGTGCTGCTGCGCGACGAGGTGGGCCATGTGGAGATCGGCAACCGCTGGTACCTGCACCTGTGCGCCCTGCGCGGGCTGGAGCCGGTGGCCACCTATGCCGACCTGACGGTGCGCTACAAGGCGCCGGTCTTGAAGGGTCCCTTCAACATCGAGGCGCGGCGCCAGGCTGGCTTCAGCGAAGCGGAGCTGGCCCGCTTTTCGTGATGGACACATCAGCGCTGCAGGGCTTCCTGCTGACCCGCCACTGGCGCGATCTTGATGCCGGCACCGAAGTCGAATTCTGGATCGCCACCGACGACGGTCCGCGCTGCGTGCGCCTGGGGCCGCAGGCGCCGGTCGCCTTCCTGCCGCTCGAGCAGCGCGCCGCGGCCGAGCTGGTGCTGCACAGCGAAAAGAAGGGCTGGGAGCTGAAGGAGCTGTCCCTGTGCGACTTCCAGCACCGGCCCGTGCTCGGCCTGTACTGCCGTCAGTACCGCCAGCTGCTGCGCCTGGAGAAGCGCCTGAGAGAATTTGGCGTCGACGTCTACGAAGCCGACGTGCGCCCGCCCGAGCGTTACCTGATGGAGCGCTTCATCACGGCGCCGGTGCTGGTGCAGGGCAGCCCGGATGCGCAGGACCCGCGCCTGATCCTCGACGCCCAGCTTAAGCCGGACGGCGATTACCGCCCCCGACTGCGCCTGGTCTCGCTCGACATCGAGACCAACCAGCACGGCGAACTGTACTGCATCGGACTGGAGGGCTGCGGCCAGCGCCAGGTCTACATGCTGGGGGAGCCGAACGGCGCCGAACGTGCACTGGACTTCCAGCTCGACTACTGCGCGAGCCGCGCCGAACTGCTCGACCGCCTGGAAGAATGGATCGAACGGCACGACCCGGACGCCATCATCGGCTGGAACGTGATCCAGTTCGACCTGCGCATGCTGGTCCAGGCAGCGGAGCGCCGCGGCCGCCCGCTGCGCCTGGGCCGCGACGGCAGCGCCATCGAGACCCGTGAGCATGGGCGTTCGGAGCACTTCTTCGTGTCGATCGCGGGACGCCTGGTCATCGACGGCATCGAGGCGCTGCGCTCGGCCACCTACAGCTTTTCCTCGTTCAGCCTGGAGTCGGTGACCCAAGCCCTGCTGGGCGAAGGCAAGGCGATCGACAATCCCTACAGCCGGATGGACGAGATCAACCGCATGTTCGCCGAGGACAAGCCGGCGCTGGCCTTCTACAACCTGAAGGACTGCGAACTGGTCACCCGCATCTTCGAGAAGACCGAGCTGGTCCGCTTCCTGCTGGAGCGCGCCAGCGTCACCGGCCTGGCGCTGGACCGCATGGGCGGCTCGGTGGCGGCCTTCGAGCATCGCTACATGCCGCTGATGCACCGCCAGGGCTTCGTCGCGCCGAATATCGGCGACGTCGCGGCAGGCGACAGCCCCGGCGGCTTCGTGATGGATTCACGCTCCGGCCT
The DNA here is from genome assembly GCF_059685865.1 of Telluria sp. ZB4P36. NCBI lineage: Bacteria > Pseudomonadati > Pseudomonadota > Betaproteobacteria > Burkholderiales > Oxalobacteraceae > Telluria > Telluria sp. ZB4P36. The sequence continues at coordinate 226,479 of NZ_JCASIE010000002.1, read as the reverse complement.
CTACGATTCGGTGGTGGTGCTCGACTATAAAAGCCTGTATCCCTCGATCATCCGCACCTTCCTGATCGACCCGGTCGGCCTGGTGTCCGGCCTGGCCGAACCCGAGGAGAACACCGTCCCGGGCTTTCGCGGCGGGCGCTTCTCGCGCACGCGCCACTGCCTGCCCGGCATCGTGCGCCAGGTATGGGAAGGCCGCGAGCAGGCCAAGCGCGAGCGCAATTCGCCATTGTCGCAGTCGCTGAAGATCATCATGAACGCCTTCTACGGCGTGCTGGGTACCACTGCATGCCGCTTCTTCGACCCGCGCCTGGCGTCCTCGATCACCATGCGCGGCCACGAGATCATGCACCGCACCCGCGCCCTGATCGAGGCGCAGGGCTACCAGGTGATCTACGGCGACACCGACTCCACCTTCGTGTGGCTCGGCGTGGCGCATGGCCAACAGGAAGCGGAGCGCATCGGACACGCGCTGGTCGAGCGGGTGAATGGCTGGTGGCGCGAGCACCTGCGCGAGGAGTACGGGCTGGCGTCGAGCCTGGAGCTGGAATTCGACACCCATTACGCGCGCTTCCTGATGCCGACCGTGCGCGGTTCGGATGAGGGCAGCAAGAAGCGCTACGCCGGCCTGGTGGCCGACGCGGACGGCAAGGAGGAGGTGGTCTACAAGGGACTGGAGACGGTGCGCACCGACTGGTCGCCGCTGGCGCAGCAGTTCCAGCAGGAGCTCTACCTGCGCATCTTCCGGCGCGAACCCTACGAGGCCTGGGTGGCCGACTACGTGGCGCGCACGCTGCGCGGGGAGCTGGACGAACTGCTGGTCTACCGCAAGCGCCTGCGCCGCCCGCTCGACGAGTACGAGCGCAACGTGCCGCCGCACGTGCGGGCGGCGCGCATGGCCGACGCCTTCCACACCGGCCAGGGACGGCCGGCGCAGTACCGCAGGGGAGGCTGGATTCGCTACGTGATGACGACCGCGGGGCCGGAGCCGCTGGAACTGCGGAGGGCGCCGGTCGACTACGAACACTATCTGACGAAGCAGCTGGAGCCGATTGCGGATGCGATCCTGCCCTTCGTGGGTGACAGCTTCGCGCGGCTGACCAGTCCGCAGGGCGCGTTGTTCTGATCCATCTGGCGAGCGCCTGGATGAGCGCTGCGTCAGTCGATTGGCGGCTATACTTTCCAGGTCGCCGGCTTTCCAGGTAACAAAGCCTGCGCCAAGGACTTCGCCGATACGGCCTTGTAGTTGACCTGCCACATATCATTCTCGATGAATCGACTTTTGCTTGCCGTGCTTCTCGCCATGAGTGGCACAGCGCACGTGTTCGCCGCAGAATCAGACACGAACTCTTCGTTCAAAAGCGCCGTCGCTTCAGAGCTCGCACGCATCTGGAATGAGGGCGATACCAATATTTATCTGCCGCTGCACACGCACCACCTGCGACGCGCTTACAGCCCAGGGATGGTGGCGTCCTTCAATGAGAACACTTACGGCCTGGGCTATGGCCGTAGCTTCAAAGATGCACAGGGCGGATGGCATGGACTCTATGCGATGGCTTTCAAGGATTCGTATTTTAAAGTTGAGCCAGTCGTGGGCTATGCCAGGCTTTATCCGCTTGCCCGAGTGGGCGAAGCATCATTTCATGTTGGCTACACTGCATTCATCACGGCACGCCACGATGTGGGGCGCTACGTGCCCATTCCCGGAGCGTTTCCGTTGATGTCCGTTGAGGTCGGCCGTCTATCGCTCATGACAACGTTCACGCCGGGTAGACGCAATACAGGTAACTTGTTCTTCATTTTTGCGAAGGTTACATTGCCTAAGTGATAGTTCCCCAGGAGATTGAGCCCACTGGTCAGGGTGGCCGACAGTGCCGGCCACCGTACGGTTCACTCGTCCTCTGCGAACGCTTCCTGACGCTTCTTGCGCAGCGACGGCAGCAGCACAATGCCCAGCGCGATCGCCGCCATGGCCAGCATGGTGGCGCTGATCGGGCTGCGCACGAAGACCATCGGGTCGCTGTGCGAGAGCAGCAGCGCGCGGCGCAGGTATTCCTCCATCATCGGGCCGATGATGTAGCCGAGCAGCATCGGCGCCGGTTCCGCACCCAGCTTGGCGCAGATGTAGCCGAACAGGCCGAACAGTGCCATCAGCCAGATGTCGAACTCGTTGTTGTTCAGGCTGAACACGCCGATCGCGCAGAACATCAGGATCGCCGGATACAGGCGGTGGTAGGGCACCAGGATCATCTTGACCCACAGGCCGATCATCGGCAGGTTCAGCACCACCAGGAACAGGTTACCGAACCACATCGACACGATCAGGCCCCAGAACAGGGCCGGCTGCTCGGTCATGACGGCCGGTCCCGGCTGGATGCCCTGGATGATCATCGCGCCGATCATCAGCGCCATCACCGGGTTCGACGGGATGCCGAGGGTGAGCATCGGGATGAAGGAAGTCTGGGCGCCGGCATTGTTGGCCGATTCCGGCGCCGCCACGCCCTCGATCGCGCCCTTGCCGAAATTCTTCGCGTTGGGCGAGATCTTCTTCTCGATAGAGTAGGACGCAAACGAGGCCAGCATGGCGCCGCCGCCCGGCAGGATGCCCAGCGCCGAGCCGAGGAAGGTGCCGCGCAGGACCGGCGCGACGATGCGCTTGAGGTCGTCCTTGGTCAGCATCAGGCCCGAGACCTTCTTCATCAAGAGGTTGCGGTCCTCGCCATGCTCCAGGTTGCGGATGATTTCGCCGATGCCGAACATGCCCATCGCGACGATCACGAAGTTGATGCCGTCGGCCAGCTCAGGCACGTCGAAGGTGTAGCGCTGGGCGCCCGAATTGACGTCGGTGCCGATCAGGCCGAGCAGCAGGCCGAGCAGGACCATGCCGATGGCGTTGAGCAGGGAGCCGCTCGCCAGCACCACCGAGGCGACCAGGCCCAGCACCATCAGCGAGAAGTATTCGGCCGGGCCGAACTTGAGCGCCAGGTCGGCCAGCGGCGGGGCGAACAGCGCCAGCAGGATGGTGGCCACGGTGCCGGCAAAGAAGGAGGACAGTGCCGCGGTGGCCAGCGCCTTGCCGGCATTGCCGTTGCGCGCCATCTGGTAGCCGTCCAGCGCGGTCACGACCGAGGACGATTCGCCCGGCAGGTTGACCAGGATCGCGGTGGTCGAGCCGCCGTACTGGGCGCCGTAGTAGATACCGGACAGCATGATCAGCGCCGAGACCGGCGGCAGGCCGAAGGTGGCCGGCAGCAGCATCGCGATGGTGGCGATCGGACCGAGGCCCGGCAGCACCCCGACGGCGGTGCCGACGAACACGCCGACCAGGCAGTAGAACAGATTGGTGAGGGTGAAGGCCGTTTCAAGACCCAGTCCCAGGTTGGCAAAGATTTCCATGTCTTACATTCCTCCCAGCCAAGGGCCGATGACCGGCATCGGCAGGCCGAGCAGTTTGACGAACAGCAGCACGGCGAACAGCGCCAGGCCGACGGCGAGCAGCAGCGAGCTGCCGAGCTTGAACTGCTTGCTGGCGAAGGCGCTCAGCAATACCAGTACGAAGGCGGCGACCGGGAGACCGGCGCCGCGCATCAGGATGCCGAACAGGATCACGGCGCCCAGGATGATGACGATGTCCTTGATGTGGAAGGTGCCGATCGCGTCATGGGCCTCGGACCTTTGCCCGATGAAGGAGCGGATGATGCCGCCGAGGCCGACGAGGGCCAGCAGGCCGCCGAGCACGGTGGGGAAATAGCCCGGGCCCATGCGGCCGGCGCTGCCCATCTCGTTGTCACCGATGAGGTAGATGGCGGCAAGGCCGAAGCATAGGAAGATGAGGCCGATCCAGAAATTCTTAGGATGGCGGACGATGGAAGTCACTGCGAACCCCTTTGTTACTTGTTGTTGTCAGGTATTGAAAAGGCTGCGCCTGCCCAAAAGCCGCGCAGCCTTCAGCATCGCTGTTGCCGATCAGTCGGCGTACTGGCCGGCCTTGCTGATGATCGGGCCCCAGCGATCGATTTCCGACTTCACGTGGGCACGCAGGGCTTCCGGACGGGCGCGGTTTTCCGCCACCGGTTCGGTGCCGAGGTCGGCGAAGCGCTGCTTGACGGTCGGGTCCTTGAGGGCCGTGCGCAGGGCGCTCGACAAGGTGTCGATGACAGGCTTCGGCGTGCCCTTCGGCGCGTACATGCCGTGCCACACCGCCACCTCGAAGCCCGGCAAGCCGGCTTCATTCATGGTCGGCACGTTCGGCATCGACGCCAGGCGTTCCTTGGTGGTCACGCCGTAGACCTTGACCTTTCCGCTCTTGATCTGGCTGGTGGTATTGGTGGTCTGGTCGCACATCAGGTCCACCTGGCCGCCCAGCATGTCGTTCATGGCCGGGCCGGTACCCTTGTAGGGGACGGTGGTCAGGTCGACGCCGATGGCGGTCTGGAACAGCATGCCGCACAGGTGCGAGGCCGAGCCCAGGCCGGCGTTGGCGTAGGTGACCTTGGACTTGTTGGCCTTCACGTAGGCCAGCAGTTCCTTGAAGTCCTTGGCCGGGAAGTCCTTCTTGGCGATCAGGGTCATCGGCACGTCGGTGACCAGGCCGATCGGCTCGAAGCTGTCGATCGCGTTGTAGCTCAGCTTGCGGTACAGGGCCGGCGCGGTCGAGTGGCCGATGTGGTGCAGGAAGATCGTGTAGCCGTCCGGCGTTGCCTTGGCCACGCGCGCCGCGCCGATGGTGCCGCCGGCGCCGCCGACGTTCTCGACGATGATCTGCTGCTTGAGGGTGTTGCCCATCGACTGGGCCACCAGACGCGCCACGGTGTCGGTCGGTCCACCGGCGGCAAAGGGCACGATCATGGTGATGGTGTTGGTCGGATAGTTCTGGGCTGAAGCGTTTGAGAACGCGGCGCAGGCCAGGGCGATGGCTGCGGCGGAGCGCAGGAATGTCGTTTTCATGGGTGTCTTCCTCTAACCTCGGTTTTTATCTCGGTTTATCAGTACGGCGACGCAAAAACGCTCCAGGACAGCCACGGTGCAGGACACGACAGAGCCAGCCAGCGTGCATGGAGTGCGTGCATACGCAGGACTGGTTGTACCAGCAAATAGTTAGATTTGCAACTACGTGGAAACCCGTATGGCGACAGGGAAAAGTAGCTGAACAATGCGGAAACGCCGGCCCCGCCTGGGTCTCGCTCTCATGCGCCCGGCATGACCGGAGCCCGCCGCATGCGGGTCTGTTGACAAAAACATACGCGCCCCACACACTCGTCTGAACTGTTGAGCATCGCCAAGCCAGCAATGTACGCGCCGCCTTAGCTTGGCAGCTTTGTCCTGCGGAGAAGACATGCCTGCCCTGAACCGATTGCTGGCGTCCCTGGTGCTGCTGCTGTGTGCGCCCGCGGTGCCCGCCCAGCTCGCTCCCCAAGCGCATGTCCCGACCACCGTCGCCGGCTTCAGTCCGGAAGGACAGGTCAAGCGGGTACGGCAGGTGACTGCGCGCTTCTCCGCGCCGATGGTGGCCTTCGGCGACCTGCGCGCCACGGCGCCCTTCGCGGTCGACTGCCCGGGCGCGGGCGACGCTGCGCGCGGCGCCGGGCGCTGGGTCGACGCCAGCACCTGGAGCTATGATTTCGAGCGCGAGCTGCCGGGCGCCACCGCCTGCCGCTTCACGCTGCGAGAGGGCCTGCGCGACCTGGCGGGCCAGCCGCTCGGCGGCGCCCGCGCCTACGCGTTCGCCACCGGCGGCCCGGCGGTGGTCCGCAATCTGCCCATGGAAGGCAGCCGTCTGGACGAGGACCAGGTCTTCCTGCTGGCCCTCGATGCGCCGGCGACGCCCGACTCGGTCGCGCGCCACGCCTGGTGCCGCGTCGGCGGCGTCAACGAGAAGATCGGCGTGCGCCTGCTGGAGGGCGAAGAACGCGCCCAGCTTCTGGCAGCGCGGCAGGACTTCGTCGACCGCCACCTGGCTGCCCACGCCAAGGGACGCAGCAAAGCCGAGGCGGGGCGGTTGGTGGCGGCCCTGCACTGCCGGCGCACGCTGCCTGCCGATACCGATGTGACCCTGGTCTGGGGCCAGGGCGTGGCGGCGCCGAACGGCATCGCCACCGCCCAGGACCAGGAACTGGCCTTCCGCACCCGTCCCGAGTTCCGCCTGAGCCTGGGCTGCGAACGGACCAATGCGCGCGCGGGCTGCGTTCCCTTCCTGCCGGTGCGGGTGAATTTCAGCGCCCCGGTGCCGGTCGCCGAACTGAAACAGCTGGTGCTCGAGGAAAGCGGCGGCAAGCGCCACTTGCCGGTCTTCGACGAGGATGCCAAAGGCGAATTCGCCAACGCGCTGCGTTTCGCCGGGCCTTTCCGCGAGCTGAGCACCCTGAGCCTGCGGGTGCCCGCCTCGCTGCGCGACGATGCCGGCCGCCGCCTGGCGCTGCCGAAGAAGGCCCTCAGCCTCAGGGTCGACCGCCAGCCGCCGCTGGTGAAGTTTGCCGCGCCCTTCGGCATCATCGAGGCGCGCGGCGACCGCCTGCTGCCGGTCACGGTGCGCAACGTCGAACCGCTGCTCGCCACCGCCGTACGCAGCGGGGCCAGCCTGCGCGTCGAGCGCGAACAGGACGTGCTGGCCTGGCTGGCGAAGCTGAATACTCACGGGCGCGACCCGTGGACCCAGCCGGAAGGCAGCCTGAAGGTCTCGCTGTTGGGGGCCAGGGCCGAGGGCAGGATCGAGCGCTTCGCCCTGCCCAAGCCGCGCGGCCGGCGCGGCTTCGAGGTGATCGGCATTCCGCTCAAGAAACCGGGCTTCCACGTGGTGGAGATCGCCAGCCCGCTGCTGGGCAAGGCGCTCAACGACAAGGGCGGTACCGCCTGGGTGCGCAGCGCCGCGCTGGTGACCAACATGGCGGCCCACCTGAAGCGCGGCGCCGAGTCCTCGCTGGTGTGGGTGACCTCCCTCGATAAGGGACGCCCGGTGGCGGGCGCGCAGGTGGCCGTGCGCGATTGCGCCGGCAAGCAGCTGTGGACGGGCCGCACCGACGCCGACGGCATCGCCCGCATCCGCACCGCGCTGTCGCGCGCCAAATGCGGCGACAATCTGTTCGTCAGCGCGCGCAGCGGCGAGGATTTCACCTTCACCCTCTCCAGCTGGCAGAAGGGCATCGAGCCCTGGCGCTTCAACCTGCAGCAGGGCAGCCTGGACGAGGACACCCGGATCGTCGCCACCGTGTTCGACCGCACCCTGCTGCGCGCCGGCGAAACGGTTCACATGAAGCATTTCCTGCGCCGCCGCGTGGGCACGGGCATGGCCCTGGTCACGGCGGGCGACCGGGCGCCGGCGCCTGGCTATGCCTGGCTCGGCGAGGAGACGCTCGACAAGGCCGCACTGCCGGCCAAGGCCTGGGTGGTGCACCAGGGCAGCGGCGACAAGATAGCACTGCCGCTTGCCTGGGATGCGGCGGGCCAGGCCCACGGCGAGTGGAAGATCCCGGCCGAATCGAAACTCGGCGGCTACCAGGTCGTGGTGGGCAACCAGGTGGCGGGCGAATTCCGGGTCGAGCAATTCCGCGTCCCGACCATGAAGGCAGTGTTGAAGGGACCGGCGCTGCCGGTGGTGGCTGCCCGCGGCCTGGCGATCGACGCGCAGGTGAGTTACCTGAACGGCGGCCCGGCCGGCCAGACACAGGTGACGCTGCGCAGCGTGGTCGAGGATGCGCATACCGTTTTCGAGGCCTTCGAAGGATTCAGCTTCGGCGGGGGCGACGTCAAGGAGGGCGTCGAGAAGCCGGGCGAGGGCGGCGACGAGGAATTCCGGGAAGAGGGCGAGGAGGAAGCGACGACGGCGGAAGGCCCGCGCCAGGGCGAGGCGCCGCGCACCCAGCGCCTGGCGCTGGACCGCCAGGGCGCCGCGCGCATCACCGTGCCGGAACTGCCCCAGGTCGACCGCCCGCGCAGCCTGCTGGCGGAACTCAGCTGGCAGGATGCGAATGGCGAAACCCTGACCGCGTCCACCCGCGTGTCCCTGTGGCCAGCCGCGCTGGCGGTCGGGATCCGCACCGGCGACTGGATGAACAAGGAGCGCCTGAAGTTCCAGGTGGCGGTGGCCGGCGTCGACGGCAAGGCGGCGCCGAGTGTCGAGGCCAAGGTCGACTTCTTCCGGCGCGAGACCTTTTCGCACCGGCGCCGCCTGGTGGGCGGCTTCTATGCCTACGAATCGACGAGCGAGATCAAGCGCATCGACGGCGGGTGCGGCGGACGCACCGATGCGCGCGGCCTGCTGCCGTGCGACGTGCCGGCTCCGGGCGAGGGCAACATCATCCTGCGCGCCCGTGTCATGGATGCCGAAGGCCGTGCCTCGGTCACCCGGCACGAAGTCTGGGTCGCGGGGAAGCGGGAAAGCTGGTTCGACGTCGCCGACAACGACCGCATCGACCTGCTGCCGGCCAAGCCCCGCTTCGAGCCGGGCGAGCAGGCCGGCTTCCAGCTGCGCGCGCCCTTCCGCGAAGCCACCGTGCTGGTGACGGTGGAGCGCGAGGGCATCCTGGACACCTATGTGCGGCGCCTGTCGGCGAATGACCCGACGCTGTCGATCCCGATGAAGGCGCACTACGCGCCGAACGTCTTCGTGTCCGCCCTGGTCGTGCGCGGCCGGGTGGCCGGGGTGAAGCCGACCGCCCTGGTGGACCTGGGCAAGCCGGCCTACAAGCTGGGCATCGTGCCGGTCAAGGTCGGCTGGGCCGCGCACGAGCTGGACGTGCAGGTGCTGCCAGAGCGCCAGGTCTACCGGGTGCGCGAGCGCGTCAAAGTACGCGTGAAAGTCAGGCGCCATGACGGCAAGCCGCTGCCGGCCGGAGCCGAGATCGCGCTGGCCGCGGTCGACGCCGGACTGCTGGAGCTGAAACCGAACCACAGCTGGGCGCTGCTGGACGCCATGATGCGGCCGCGCGGCCAGCAGGTCGAGACGTCGACCGCCCAGATGCAGGTGGTCGGCAAGCGCCATTTCGGCCGCAAGTCGGTGGCGCACGGCGGCGGCGGCGGACGCGGTGCGAGCCGTGAGCTGTTCGACACCCTGCTGCTGTGGAAGGGCAAGGTGCTGCTGGATGCCCAGGGCGAGGCCGAGCTGCCGGTGCCGCTCAACGACTCGCTCACCAGCTTCCGCATCGTCGCCATCGCCAGCGCCGGCGCCGGCCTGTTCGGCACCGGGGCGAGCGAGATCCGCAGCACCCAGGACCTGATGCTGCTCTCCGGCCTGCCGGCGCTGGTGCGCGAGGACGACCGCCTGCGTGCCGGCTTCACGGTGCGTAACGCGTCCGGCGGCAAGCTCGACGTGAAGCTGGGCGCCAGCATGGCGGCCGATGGCGGCACGCCGCAAGCGCTGGCGGCGCAGGCCCTGTCCCTGGAGCCGGGCGCCGCGCGCGAAGTGAGCTGGGACGTGACGGTGCCGCAGGCGCGCAGCCTGCACTGGCAGGTCGATGCCGCTGCGGACACCGCGCGCGACAGTATCCGGATCAGCCAGGACGTCGCCGAGGCGGTGCCGGTCCGCACCTATCAGGCCACGCTGCTGCAGCTCGATGCGCCGAAGTCCATCACGGTGCAGCGCCCGGCGGACGCGCTGCCGGGCAAGGGCGGGGTGCGCACCACGTTCAGCCCGAGCCTGGCCGGCAGCATGGCCGGGGTGCGCGACTACATGGCGCAGTATCCCTACACCTGCTTCGAGCAGCGCACCTCGAAGGCCGTCGCGCTCGGCGACGCGGCCATGTGGAAGAGCGTGGCGGCCACCCTGCCGGCCCATCTCGACGGCGACGGCCTGCTCAAGTTTTTCGCGACGATGGGCCAGGGCGACGATGCGCTGACCGCCTACGTGCTGTCGGTGAGCCACGAAGCCGGCTACGACATCGCCCAAGACCAGCGCGAACGCATGGAAGCGGCCTTGATCGCCTTCGTCGAGGGAAGGATCGTGCGTGGCAGCGCCCTGCGCACCGGCGAACTGGCGGTGCGCAAGATCGCCGCCCTGGAGGCATTGTCGCGCAGGCAGCCGGTGCGCCAGGCCTGGTTGCAGTCCTTCCGCATCGAACCGAATCTGTGGCCGACGTCGGCGGTGATCGACTGGTATCTCATCCTGCAGCGGTCCGGGGAACTGGAAAGGCGCGCGGAACTGCTGGCCCAGGCCCAGCACATCCTGCGCGCGCGCCTGAACCTGCAGGGCACGACGATGGGTTTCTCGACCGAGCGCAGCGACGACTGGTGGTGGCTGATGGCCTCGCCCGACGTCAACGCCACCCGCCTGCTGCTGGCGATGCGCGACAATCCGGCCTGGCAGGCCGACATGGGCAGGCTCGCGCGCGGCGCCCTGGGCCGCCAGCAGCGTGGGCGCTGGGGCACGACGCTGGCCAATGCCTGGGGCGTGCTGGCGATGCGCAAGTTCTCGGAGAAGTACGAGGCGCTGCCGGTCATGGGCAAGAGCAGCGTGCAGCTGGCCGGCAACAAGTGGAGCGGCACCGTGCCGGCGAGCGTGCTGCAGGCCTGGCCGGACAAGGCTGCGCCACTGGCGATCCGCCATGAGGGCAGCGGCAAGCCCTGGGCCACGGTCCAGAGCCTGGCGGCGATTCCGCCCAAGGCGCCGCTCTCGAGCGGCTACCGGATCACCCGTACCGTGACGCCGGTCGGGCGGCAGACGGCGGGCAGCTGGACGCGCGGCGACGTCTACCGCGTGCGGCTCGACCTGGAAGCGCAAGCCGACATGACGTGGGTGGTGGTGGACGATCCGATTCCGGCGAGCGCCAGCATCCTCGGCAGCGGCCTGGGCGGCGACTCGCGCATCGCCACCGGCGGCGAAGTACGCCGGGGATGGGTGCAGCCGGACTTCGAAGAACGCACGGCGGGCGCCTTCCGCGCCTATTACTCCTGGGTCCCCAAGGGCAAGTGGAGCATCGGGTACACCGTGCGGCTGAATAACGACGGACGTTTCAGCCTGCCGCCGACGCGGGTCGAGGCCATGTACAGCCCAGGGATGTTCGGCGAGTCGCCGAACGCGCCGGTGGTCGTGGGGCGCTGATGCGAGCCTGGTGGGCAGCCCTGCTGGCAGCACCGGCAATGGCGACGGCCGCCGTGCCGACGCCGGAGCAGGTACGCGCCGGCTGGCAGCCCTCGGAAGCGCGCCTGCTCGACCGTCACGGCGTGATGATCGACTCGGTGCGGGTCGACATGCGCGCCCGGCGCGGAGGCTGGGTGGCGCTGGCCGACATCTCGCCCATGCTGGGCGCGGCGGTGCTGCAGGCGGAAGACCAGCGTTTCATGCAGCACGGCGGCGTCGACCTGCGCGCGGCCGGCCAGGCGGCCTGGGATAATCTGTTGAGAATGCGCCTGTTCCGGCAGCGCCCGCGCGGCGCCTCCACCATCACGATGCAGCTGGCCGGCCTGCTCGATGCCGAACTGCGCGCCGCGGGCAAGGGCCGCAGCTGGCTGCAGAAGTTCGACCAGGCCGTGGCGGCGCGCGAGCTCGAGGCCGGATGGAGCAAGGCGCAGATCCTGGAAGCCTACCTGAACCTGGTCGGCTTCCGCGGCGAGCTGCAGGGTGTCGGCGCAGCCTCGCGGGCGCTGTTCAACAAGGCGCCCTCGGGTTTGGACGGCGTCGAGGCCACGATCCTGGCGGCGCTGCTGCGCTCCCCTTCGGCCGCCCCGAAAGCTGTGGCGCGCCGCGCCTGCCAGCTGGGTGCTGAGCTGAAGCTGCCGGGCGGCTGCGGCGCCATCGAATTTCGTGCAGCGGTGGCGCTGGCGCGGCCGGTGCAGCCTGCGAAGCCAGGTACGCCGCCGGCATTACGCCGGCTGCTGGGGCAGGCCGGCGCCGGGGTGCGCACCACGCTCGACGCCCGCGTCCAGGCGGCGGCGCTGGACGCGCTGCGGCGCCACCTGCGCGAGCTGGCCGGCCGCAACGTCGGCGACGGCGCCGTGGTGGTGATCGACAATGCCAGCGGGGAGCTGCTGGCCTACGTGGGCAATACCGGCAGGGGTGAGGTCGACGGGGCGGCGGCGCCGCGCCAGGCCGGCTCCACGCTGAAGCCTTTCCTGTACGGACTGGCGCTGGAGCGGCGCCTGCTCACCGCCGCCTCGCTGCTGGACGACAGTCCGGTCGATGTCGCGGCCGGCGGCGGCGCCTACGCGCCCCAGAACTACGACCGCGCCTTCCGGGGCTATGCCAGCGTGCGCACCAGCCTGGCCAGCTCGCTGAACGTGCCGGCGGTGCGCACCCTGCTGCTGGCAGGCATCGAGCGCTTTCACGCCCGCCTGCATACGCTCGGCTTCAGCACGCTTACCGAGGATCCGGATTTCTACGGTCCCTCGCTGGCCCTCGGTTCGGCCGACGTCAGCCTGCTCGAACTGGGCAACGCCTACCGCACGCTGGCGAACGGCGGCCGTTACGGGCCGCTGACGCTGCGGCCACGCGCAGCGGCGCCGCTCACGCCGGTGATGGACCCGTCCGCGAGCTACGTCATCGGCGACATCCTGGCCGACCGCGGCGCGCGCAGTCCCGCTTTCGGCCTGCGCAGCGACCTCGCCACCGCCTACTGGAGCGCGGTGAAGACCGGCACCAGCAAGGACATGCGCGACAACTGGTGCATCGGCTATACCGACCGCTACACGGTCGGCGTCTGGGTCGGCAACTTCAACGGCCAGCCCATGTGGGACGTGTCCGGCGTCTCCGGCGCCGCGCCGGTATGGCGCGACGTGATGGATTTCCTGCACCGCGACCGGCCCGGCAGGCAGGGCGCGGCGCCGAACGGACTGGTGCGCCGGATGGTGGCCTATGTACCCGCGCACGAGCCGGCTCGCGAGGAATGGTTCCTGCGCGGGACCGAAATGGACCTCGTCGAAGCGGTGCCGGCGGCGCGGCGCACGGCGCGGATCGTGTATCCGGTGGACGGCAGCATCATGGCGGTGGATCCGGACATCCCGGACCGCCTCGAGCGCGTGCTGTTCCAGGCCGAGGGCGCGGGCGGGCACCGCTGGCGCCTGGACGGGCGCGATACGGGGCCGGCGTCCGCGCCGTTTGCGTGGAGGCCGGCGGTGGGCGAGCACCGGCTGGAACTGGTGGACGCGGCGGGCGAGGTGGTGTCCACCAGCCGCTTCGAGGTGCGCGGCAATTAGGGCGCCGGCACCGGAAGCTCCTGGTCCCCCAGCAGGATCTTGTCCGGCGTGATCGGCGTGCTGCGCAGCCTCCGGCCGGTCGCATGCAAGATCGACGCCGGCGGCGGCCGGCACCTCAGGCAGCGGCAGCGCCGTTTCCGGGCCCCGACCACGACCGCGACGTGAACGCCGCGATCAATCTGCAACGGCTAGTTCACACACCTGGTCCGGATCAATCGACGGTCATGGTCTTCGCCTGCGGATCGACCATGCGCACCATCCTGACCACGGCGTCGGTGCTGACGGTGTCGATCTGGCCGGCCATGCGGCGGTCGTAGGGATGGTCGTCGAAGGCGACATTGGCGCGGAACATGCGGGCGCCGAGGCGGGTCGCGGCCGATATTTCGACGGTGGGAGGCTGAAAACCGATACCGCGCAGCCATCGCTGTGCCTCGGCCCGGGTCTCGACCTGGCCCGCCGGCGCCAACGCGGCGGCCAGGGTCTCGAGCACCCACTGGTTCGAGTTCTGGTATCTGGTCGAGTAGACGTAGGACAGCATGTTGTAGCGCGGCTCGTGCAGGCGCAAGGGGGTGCGGGTGACCGCCAGCTGCGCCAGCCTGGCCTGCGCGCCCGGCCCCGGGATCACCAGCTGGGCCTCGTGGCGGTACAGGTCGGTCAGGAAGAAGTTGCCCATGCCTTCGTAGTACAGGCCGGAGACCGCGCTGCCGCAGTCGTTCAGCGCATGCACCACGGTCCAGCGTCCCTTCGGATGGTCGCGCACCACGATCCCCATGTGCGAATAGCGCAGGCGGTAGCGGCTCAGGTCCTGGCCGGCGCGCGCTACCAGGGCGACCTGGGCGCCGCTGGCATCGAGGGCCTGCACGGTGCGCTGGGCCAGGTCCATCGACAGCACCACTTCATGCGGGGCGAGCGGGCGTTCCTCGCAGGGCTGGCCGGCCCGGGCCGGGGCGGCGGCCAGCGCGGCGGTGACGACGACGGCGGCGAACAGGCGGCGCGCCATCAGATCGCCCTCGAATGGTGCAGCAGGACCTTGCCCGCTTCGTTCGGGAGGAAGGCCAGCGCCTTGCCCGACATGACCAGCACATGGCCGGTCGCGGTGCTGACCACTTCGAGCGTGGTGCCGGCCGCGATCGACACGCCGGCGGCCGCCCGGCCGGACAGGCGTACCGTGGCGCGGCTGGCGTCGGCCGCGTTTTCCAGTATGACTTCGAGGCCGTCGCCGACCGTCCTGACGCTGGCCACCACCACGGCGCCGGTGGCGGCGAGGGTCAGGATGGAACCGCCCACCACCACGCCGGACAGGTTGGCGCTGGCGTTCGACAGGGCCGACTGGCCGGCGGCGTGGGCGGCGTGGGTGGTCGTGCAGGCCAGGCCGAGCAGGGCGGCGAAGATGAAGCGTTTCATGGGGGCCTCCGTAGTGAACGTAGGGGCATGATCCGCACCGCACGACATCCGTGCAAGGAATGCTGGCGGAGTAGCACAGGATTGCCAGCCCGGTATCGGCCGGCGATACCTTATGCCGCAGCGGCCAGCGGCAGCGCCGGCAGCGCCAAGGCTTCCACGCGGTCGCGCCCGTTGCGCTTGGCGGTATACATCAGCTTGTCGGCGGCGTCGATCAGGGCTTCGAGCGAAGCGCTGCTCCCGGGCGCCGCCGCGGCCACGCCGAAGCTGGCCGTGGCATCGACCGGGGCCCTGGCGGGGCCGGTGTCGGCCCGGGCGGCGCCGAAGCGCGAGCGTAGCCATTCGGCCAGCCGGACAGCCTCGTCCAGCCCGGTCCCGGGCAGGATCACCAGGAATTCTTCGCCGCCGTAGCGCACCACGCTGTCGGCGCCATCGCGCGCCACCCCATGCAGCAAGCTCGAAAAGCGCAGCAGTACGGCGTCGCCCGCGGCATGGCCGTGGGTGTCGTTGATCCCCTTGAAGTTGTCGATGTCGCACAGGATGACGGCCCGGGGCCCGGACGCAGGTCCCATCAGCTTCTCGTGCAGGTGGCGCCGGTTGTAGCAGCCGGTCAGGTGGTCGCGTTCGGCCGCATGCTGCAGGATGCGCCGCCCGCGGTACTCCTCGCGCAGGGCCGCGTTGTAGCGCAGTGCCGCCAGGGCGCCGAAGGTGTTCACCAGCGCCAGCAGCATGCCCAGGGTGAGCAGGTCGGCGAAGCCCATGCCGGCCCGGGTCAGGGTCAGCACCAGGAAGCCCGCGCTCGCGGTCGCGGCGATTGCCAGCGCATAGGCGAGCCGGTTCGGTATGTACAGGTAGATCACCAGCAGCATGATTGCCAGCGACATCGCGTGCCAGTGGAATTCGCCGGGCCGGTGTACGGCGATGAGCATGAAGCAGGCGAGCGCCACGACTTCGGCGATGCTGGCTGCCAGCCGGGTGGCGCCGACCGGCAGCGGGCGCCGCCAGGCCAGCCAGGCGCAGCTGCCCGCGGTGACGGCTACCAGCAGGCGCGCGCCCAGCAGCAGTGCGGTGTCCGCGACCATGCCCAGCGCCGCCAGGTCGGTAGCGAAAAAGCCGAGGAAGTACAGGGTGCAGAACAGCAGGGTGAAGGCGAGCTGCGCGCGGGTGGCTTCCAGGTGATGCGACAGATAGGCGGATTCGGTGCCGCGATCGGCGAACTCGCCGCTGAGCGGATCGATCGCCAGGGAATCGGACGGGGTGGGGCGAGGCATGATGGCTTTCTTTACAGCGCTAATAGCGCATTGTGCCATTTTCTAGAACGGTACATGCTCACAGATTGTAACTCCATGGCAACTTATTTTGGTTTGAGGCAGCGCTGTACCGACCAGCTGCACGAGCTGATCGATTCGCTGCCGGCGAGATACGACACCCCGGTGGGCGAGCGCGGCGACGGCCACCCGGTGAAACTCAGGGCCCGCGGAAAACGATGGTCTTGTTCCCGTGCAGGAAAACCCGGCGCTCGATGTGGAACTTCACGGCCCCTGCGAGGGCCAAGCATTCGTTGTCGCGCCCGACGCGCACCAGCTGTTCCGGCCCGAAGTTGTGGTCGACCCGGGTCACCATCTGCTCGATGATCGGGCCCTCGTCCAGGTCCGGGGTGACGTAGTGGGCGGTGGCGCCGATCAGCTTGACGCCCCGGTCGAAGGCCTGGTGGTAGGGCCTGGCGCCCTTGAAGCCGGGCAGGAAGGAGTGGTGGATGTTGATGCAGCGCCCGGCCAGGCGGCGCGCCAGCTCGTCCGACAGGATCTGCATGTAGCGCGCCAGGATCACCAGCTCGGCGCCGGTTTCCTCGACCACTTCCAGCAGCCGGGCTTCCTGCTGTGCCTTGTTCTCTTTCGTCACCGGCAGGAAGATGAAGCGGATGCCTTCGCGTTCGACCATCGGACGCAGGTCGAGGTGGTTCGACACCACCGCCGTGAGCGACATATTGAGTTCACCGTTGCGGCGGCGGTACAGCAGGTCGTCGAGGCAATGGTCGTCCTTCGACACCATGATCACGGTCTTGACCGGGTCCGCCGGGTCGTGGATCTTCCACTGCATCTCCAGGCGGGCGCCGCAGCCGGCGCCAAACTGTTCGCGGATGTTCTCGATGCTCGGCGAGCCGGCCTGCAGCCGGAACACGGCGCGCATGTAGAAGCGCTCGGTGGAATCGTCGTCGAACTGCTCGAGCGCGCAGATGTAGCAGTCGCGCTCGGCGAGGAAGGTGGCGACGGCGGCCACGATGCCGATGCCGGCGCGGCAGCTCGCGTTGAGGATGTATTCGGTCGGGGCGTGCGGCGGCCGGGCGGTTTCGTTGGGGGTCATGCGGTCGTCCTGTCTATACGTGCAAAAGCCTGTCTATAGGTGGACGCCTGCGCTGTTAGCAGGTGGCGCGGGAGGCGCTGCGATGGGTGGCCGCAGGCCGGTGGCGCCGCCGTGCAAGCCTTGTGGACGATGCAGACGTTGTCATTCTACTAGCATGGCGGAAGCGCGGCGGGCCGTCAAGACTTGTACGATACGGAACAGCTGGCGGGCCGAGCGGAAGGCTCAGGCATTGGCATTGCCGCCACTCAGCATAGCGAATTTAACAATGAGTCGTTGCGGCTTTGCGACCACAAGGCGTAGCATCGTTCCAGCGAACAGAACACTTGGTCATACGGCCGAGCGCCAGGTTTGCCAGATCTTGATTGGAGCCGTCATGACCAAGAGAAGAAGTTTCCTTCGCATTGCCTCCGGCGTGGGCGTCTCCGCCTGCGCGGGGACCGTGCTTCCAAACCTGGCGATGGCCCAGGCCGGACGCAACACGAATGTGCACTACATCGATCCAGGCGTCACCGGGCCGGGCGACGGAACGCTTGCCAACCCCTTCCGCTCATGGACCAGCGTCACCTGGCTACCCGGCCATACCTACCTGCAGAAACGCGGTACGACGTATTCCGGTGTCTTCCAGCTGTCGGCGAACGGCACTGCGCTGCAGCGCATCACGATCGGCGCCTATTTTCGCTCCAACGGCGCCGACGACACCTCACAGCCAAAGCCGGTCATCGTCTTGCCGGGCGCGCCCGCCACGCCGGCCGGCGGCGCCTCGGTCGCGGCGTACAAGCAGGAGCGCGATTTCGTCTCCTACCGCAACCTGGACATCCGGAACAGCGCCTTGCCGGAGGGGAGCGACGTGGCGATCATCTGGCTGGGCAACGGCTGCATCTTCGAGAACAACAACGTGACGTCGAATTGTGCCGGCGTCTATGTCTTCGAAAAAAACAATGTGGGCATCTCCAACTGTGTGCTCGACGCCATCAGCAATGGGCCGGCATATGGCAACCAGGGGATTCTGGTCGCCGGCGGCACCAATATCGACGACATCCGCCTGCTGAATAATACGGTCCGCCACCGCGGCGGCGGCTCGGTGACCTCGTATGGCATCCGCTGTGAAACCTATAACAGCGCCTCCTTCATCACGCGTCTCGTGATTCGCGGGAACCGCGTTTCGCCGCCACCCGGCGTCGCCTACAACCCGAACCGCAGGGCGATCGGTATCTACTGCGTCCAGGGAAATGCCGCCACGCTGGACAGGAATACCGTGACCGGTATGCTGACCGGCATCTTCATCAACGGTGGAGATCTCAGCTATGTGGGCAACAATACCTGCAGCAACAATATGAATTTCGGGATTCATATCGCCGGCCATGCCAAGTCCTACATCATCGAGCGCAATGTCTGCAACGCCAATGGCGGGACATTGACCCCAACGTATTATGGCCGGGGGATCGAGTTATCGTCGAAGGCCGGACAGGACGCCGTATCCGGACATACGATCCGCTACAACACCTGCAGGTTCAACTACAACTACGGCGGTCCGCTGGACAATGGTTCGGAAGGCGTAGGCATTGGCGTGGACGATGGGGCCAGCAAGTGCTCGGTGTATGGCAACATCGTCTCGAACAATGAAGGGAACGGTATCCAGATGTACGGCGGCGGCGATCGGGCCAAGTATACGGACACTGGCGGCCACACGATCGATTCCAATAGAATGGATGCCAACTGCAGCGTGTCCGTCCTGAACCGCCGCAGTGGCGGGAAGACACCCAGTCCCTTCCAGGCGCATATCGCGCTGGCCTATATTTACGGCAGCCCCACCGTGGTCTCCAACAACAAGTTTTCGGGACGGACCAGCATGAGGATTTACACCGACGGCACGGATGCGAACATCACGATCGTCGGGAATGGCTAGGCGGGTTCGATGGAACCCGCCCTTGGCCGTTTATTCCGTGCGGTCGTAGGCAGGCTTCCGTCCCGATGGGGGCGGTGTGGTGCAGCTGCCGCTATTGATGGTCCGCGACCAGCTGGCCCGATGAGCAGGGGGCCGAGCAGGCCGATCGCCCACGGCCCTTTGCTGGCCAGCCACGTTGACATGGCGCCGGCGACCGTCGCGAGGATCAGCAAGCCCGGAGGAAGCTTGAGGTGGAAACCGAGGGGAATGGCGGCCCACATGTCGAACACCGCCAGCGCGAATACGCCGAATACGCTTTCAATCATGCGTTGTCCTATACGGAGTGGCGGTGCTAGTCGCGGAACAGGTGGGTGAAGGTCCGGCTCACGGGCAGCTTTTCCGCGCAGCCGCGCAGCAGCACCTGCATGCGCTCGGCATCGACCTTCTCGACGGCGGCGATGGCGCCGACGTTGACCAGGGTGCCGCGGTGGATCTGCCAGAAGCGCTCGCGGTCCAGGCCACCCAGCAGGTCCTTCAGCGGGATGCGCACCAGCGCTTCGGAATCGGCCAGCACCACCCGGGTGTACTTGGTGTCCGACTGGAAGAACAGGACCTCGTCGACGTCGATCAGGCGGATCTGCTTGCCGACGCTGGCCTTGATCCACTTCATTTTCTCGGTACGTGCGCCGGGCAGGGCGCTCTTCAGGTGGCGCAGCAGGTCGCCCAGGTCGGCCGGCGGATTACTCAGCTTGGCGCGGATGCGCGTCACCGCGCGTTCCATGCGATCAAGCTGGACCGGCTTGAGCAGGTAGTCGACCGCGCCGGCGTCGAAGGCCTCGACCGCATACTGGTCATAGGCCGTGACGAACACCACGTGGGCGTTGTCGCCGATGCGTTCCGCCACTTCCAGCCCGGACAGGCCCGGCATACGGATGTCCAGGAAGACGACCTCCGGCTCGTGTTCCAGGAAACCGTCCCAGGCATCGTTGCCGTTCTCGGCCACGGCCACCACCTCGGCGTCGGGCCAGCAGCTGGCCAGCATGCCGGCCAGGCGCTCGCGCATCAGCGGTTCGTCCTCGGCGATCAATACGCGGGTCATACGGCCTCCTTGATCGATGCGGGCACGCTGAGCTCCGCCACCAGCCCCGGATCGGCGTCGCGCAGCACCAGGCCGGCCGCATCGCCGTAGGCCAGCTGCAGGCGCCGCCGCACGTTGTCCAGGCCCGCGCCATCGCCGGGCGTGTCGCTCATGCCGACACCGCTGTCGTGGACGCAGATGCGGACCATGCCTTCGTGCACTTCGGCCGTGACGCGGATCTCGCCGCCACGCAGCGCAGGCTCGATACCATGCTTGATCGCGTTCTCCACCAGGGTCAGGATCAGCATGCTCGGGATCTCTACCCGGGCCAGTTCGCCGGGCAGCGACAGCGCGAAACGGAGGCGCGCCCCCATGCGGGCCTGCATCACCCGCAGGTAGGACTCGATGGTGGCGAATTCGCTCTTCAGGCTCACCTGCTCGCAGCGCATGTCGCTGAAGCTGGCACGCAGGAAGGCGATCAGGTCGGCGGTCAGCGCGGCGGCGCGCGGGGCGCCGTCGGCGGCCAGCTGCTGCACCGCGCCGAGGGTATTGAACAGGAAGTGCGGTTCGATCTGGGCGCGCAGCATGCGCAGCTGCGATTCGCTCAGTTCGCGCGCCAGCCGTTCGCGTTCGGCGTCGCGCTGCAGCTGCTCCATTAGCGCCGCGTGCTGGCGGCGCCGGTAGGAGCTGAGGAGCAGGAGAGGCGTGAGCAGGACCACGGAAATGATGGCCGCCGTCGGCATGACTTCCATCAGCCTCGGCGCCTGCTCGGCGAGGGGCCTGCCATCGGCGATCGCAAGACCGACACCGGCGCCGAGGCCGCCGCAGAGCAGGCCCAGGATGAACTTGCGCCGGTTCTGGAAAGCCTGGCTGGCATTGAACCAGACCCCAAGTGCGCCGAACAGCAGCCCGAATCCGAGCAGGTTGCAGGCGAGGATGGGGATGTGCCAGTTGCCCTTGCCGGTGATGAGGCCCAGTGCGATGCCTGCCAGCGTGAAGCAGCCGACCAGGACGGCGACCGTGATCCACAGGCGCGCCCCGCGGTACTTGAGTGCAAACTCGCGCATCTGCTGGCGCTCGATCGGCGACATCTTTGCGATGGCATCGGCCATCTTGCGACGGTAGCCGGGGGCTGCCTGTGCTGCCAGCTCGGGCCGTTCCAGCACGGCCAGGTGTTCACGTTCGAGGTCGTCGTACCAGTCGATGATCTTGCGCCACATCTTGCTCTCCTTGGTGTTCAATATAAGGCAATGTGGCTAGTCTAGGAAAGCTTCCGCCTTCGGAAAACGGGCAGGTGACGAACCACGACCGGGTGCGACGAACGACGAACGCGCTCCCGGGCTGCTATCATCCCGCTCTTTGCCCTGCCCGATCCATGCAGCACGCACTTCCCAGCCAGATCCGCGCCATGCGCCCGGAAGATCTCGACGCCATCCTCACCGTGCAGGCGGCCTGCTATCCACCGTCGATGCAGGAAGCCGCCGCGGTGGTGGCTGCGCGGATGCGCATCGCCGGCGAGACCTGCGTGGTCGCCGAGGACGGGCTTGGCGTATGCGCCTACTTGTTCGCTTACCCGAGCAGGTTGGGGCTGGTGACGCCGCTCGGCGCGGACTTCGCACCCGCGCGCGATGCCGACACCCTCTATCTGCATGACTTGTCGGTGGCGCCGCGCGCGCACGGCCGCGGCCTGGCGCGCGGCCTGGTTGGCCACGTGCTGGCCTTGGCGGGAAGGCGGAGATTGGCGTCGTCGGCGCTGGTCTCGGTGCAGGACACAGCCGCATTCTGGAACGCGCTGGGCTACCGGCAGGTCGATGCGGCCGGTGCGGCGGCGCGCACGGCCCTGGCCAGCTATCCGGGCAGGGCGCGCTACATGGTTCGTCCGCTTACTGGACCCGGCGCACCTTGGCCGAGTTGTTAGAGCCTTCCACTTTCAAGAACAGGGTCCCGAACAGGTTGCGCTCGATCGTGACCTTCGGATCGCGCATGCGCGGCAGCACCGCCTCGCTGCCGTCGATGACGCGCCAGACCTGGCCGTTGGCGAGGCGGATCTGCGATCCGGGCCCCCAGCCCTGGAAGTCGCCCTGGATGGTGCTGGTGATCGACTGCGGCTCCGCTTCGCGCTGCTTCTTGACTTCGATGCCGAAGTTTTCTTCCTTGCGCACCGGCGCGGCGACGGCGACGGCCTGCTTCGCCCCGACCTGGATCGCGTCGTAGCAGGCCAGGCGCGCGCCGGTATCCGCCAGGCCGCGGCATTTGAGGATGGCCGCATCGTCGGCCAGGGCAGCACCGGACAACAGGAGCAAGGAGAGGGGCAGTGCTTTCATCGTGATCCTTCAGACGGTTATACGGACCTCGGATTATATCGGCCCAAACAAAAAAGGCGGGACCGAAGTCCCGCCGAAGAGGAGAGCAACAGGTTTTACATCAGAAGCGATAGGTCAGCGAGGCTTCCACCGCACGGCCGAACAGCGGACGGGCATTGATCGGGCCACTGGCGTTGCCGCCGGTGAGGCGCGAATTCCCCTCGGTCAGGCCCAGTTCGTTGGTGACGTTGGTGGCGCTGACGCGCAGCTCGAGGTTGTTGCCGAGTTCCGCCAGCACGCCCAGGTCGATGGTCTCGTAGGCCGGCAGGAACTGCTGGTTGGCCTGGTCGGCCCAGCGGCTGCCGATGCGCGAATAGGTGCCGTACACGCGCAGCGCATGGTCGCCCACCGGGATGCGGTAGCTCGGCGAGAAGCGGTACTGGAACTTCGGCTGGCGCTGCACGGTGTTGCCGTCGATCGCAGGGTTGTCCTTGTACTCGGAATCCTGCCAGTTGCCGGTCAGTTGCAGCTGCAGGCCGGCCAGCGGGCGCAGCGCCAGTTCGAATTCCACGCCCTTGCCCTCGGAACCGCTCACCGAGTACAGCACGCCGCTGGTGGTGATCTGCTGGAAGGAGATGCCGGTGAAGTCGGTGAAGAAGGCGTTCACGTAGGCGCTGTACAGCGGGTTCGCGGTCTTGAAACCGACTTCGAACTGCTTGACCTTCGGGGTCGGCACGCGGGTGCGGTCGTCCAGCACGGCCTGGCTGCCGGCATTGCGCATGTCGTCGAAATAGATGAAGGTGTGGCCCTGGTTGGCGCGCACGAACACGCTCGCGTCCTTCGACAGCTTATACAGGCCGCCGAGGGTGAAGGAATTCACCGAGTCGTCGCGCTTCAGGCCCGTGAAGCTGCCGGTCGGCGCCGAGGTACCGTTGTTGTACACGGTCAGGGGGTTGTTGTCCGGATCCACCGAACCCAGGTTCGAGATCGAGGCGCTCAGGCGCTGCTTCTCGCGGCGCACGCCGGCGTCGAGCTTGATGCGGTCGTTGATGCGCCACTCGTCGGCCAGGTACAGGGCGGTATTGTCGCCGTCGTAGGAGGCGACCGGGGCATAGAAGATGTTGCCGTCCTTGCCGTTGTTCGAGACGACCACGCCGTTGTTCAGGCGGACGTTGATCAGGCTGGCCTGCGGGGTGGCGCTCATCAGGTGGCTGTTCCCCAGGAACCAGACGTCGCGCGAGGAGTAGTTGGCCACGTAGGCGCCGGCCGTCACGGTATGGGCGCCGATGTCGCGGCTGACGCGGAACTCGTCGGTGAAGGACTTCAGCTTCTTCTCGACCGCCCACAGGCCTGCCTGGACCACCTGCTGGGTCGGGGCGACGGCGCCGCCTTTCACCCAGCTCATGGTGCCGCCGGTGGCGCGCACGCCGCCGGCCGCCGCCAGGGTCGCGGCATTGCCGTTGGCGGAAGCGATCGCCGCCTGCAGGTATTCGGCGGCACTCAGGGGATTGTTACCCGTGAACATGGCGATCGTATTCAGGTCGCCGCTGAAGTAATTCGCCTTGTTCGAGACCTGCCAGCCGTTCAGGTTCTGCTGGAAGTCGGCGCCGAACACGGTCGACTTCAGGCCGCGGCCATCGCCCAGGTCGTAGTTCAGGGTGCGGCCCGGCGCGGCTTCGACGGTGAAGTTGCGCAGCTCGTTGCTCATCAGGGTGCCGGTGAGCGGATCGAAGCCGGGGAATTCACTGATTGTGCGGCCTTCGTTGCTCGAGATGAGCGGCACGCCGGTGTAGAAGGCGTTCTTGTCCGAGGTGGCGCGGGCGTAGAAGCTCAGTTCACCCTGCTCCAGCTTGCGGGTGAGCGAGGCCGACAGCTGGCCGCCGTCGTCGGCCGGGAATCCCGACTTGCGCACGCCGTCGGTCACGCGGTAGAAGCCGCCGATCATGCCGTACCAGCCCTCGGCGATCTTGCCGCTGTAGACGCCGTCGAGGCGGCGCAGGTTGCCGGTGCCGGCGGTGAAGCGCAGGCTGCCTTCCGGCGTGTCGGTACCCTTCTTGAGGATGAAGTTCATGGTGGCGCCGGGCTGGCCCACCGAATAGATGGTGCTCGGGCCGCCGCGCAGCACCTCGACGCGCTCGATGGTGTCGTCCAGGCGGAACGAGGACGAGCCCTCGAAGAAAGACAGCACCGGCACCGGGTAGATCGGGTTGCCGTTCATCTGCACCGAGACGAAGGGCGAATCGCTGCCCGAGGGGAAGCCGCGCACCTGGATGTTGGCGCCGGACTGGCCGCCGGTCGGCTCGGCATAGGCGCCCGGCACCAGCTTCATGACGTCGGCGGTGCTGATCGGGGCCGCGGTCTTGAGCTGTTCTTCGCTGGCGGTGGTGATGCTGAAGGCGGCGTCGATCTTGCGGGTGCCGCTGGCGGAGGCGGTGCCGGTGACGACCACCTGCTGGATTTCCTGCTGGACGGCCGCCGGTGTGGCGGGCGCATCCTGGGCCGCGCCGGCATCCTGCGCCATCACCTGGCAGTGGACGGAGAGGGCGAGGACGGCGAGGGAAATGGCGGACAGGCGCGGGAACTGCGAGGCGTGGTTCATATGCGTAGGCTCTCTGTTGTTGTAAATGCAGCTACTGGCGGGGCGTCTCCTCCCCGGCGATGCCTTGTCGAATAGGTGTTCAACAAGGAAAGTGGTGTCATTGAATCATTGAATGTTATCGATGTCAATGAAATTGATATCGATGTCATTTGCTATCGACACAACATGAAAACCTGTCATAATGCTTACCGTTCAGCAGCAACCGACTTCAACATGGCACACGCGAAACAAGGCAAGGCACCCGGCGATCCCGGACCGACGATGGAAGACCTGGCGAAACTCGCCGGCGTCTCGACCATTACGGTCTCGCGTGCCTTGCGCGACAGTCCGCTGGTGACCGAGAAGACCCGCGAGAAGATCCGCCGGCTGGCCGGCGAGCAGGGCTACCGTTTCAACATCAGCGCCCGCAACCTGCGCATGCGCCGCTCCTATTCGGTGGCCGTGGTGGTGGAGATGACGCCGGTGAAGGGCCGGCCGATGTCGGACCCGTATCCGCTCGAGTTGCTGGGCGGGATCACCCAGGAACTGACCACCTCCGGCTACAGCGTGGTGCTGACCTCGAAGCAGTTGCTCGACACCGCGCCGGTGCAGGGCGCCGACGGCCTGATCCTGCTGGGCCAGGGCTCGCACGGCGAGGCGGTGCGTACCCTCCAGCAGACCAATCTGCCGCTGGTGGTGTGGGGTGCCCCCCAGGCCGGCAGCGACTACGTCGTGGTCGGCAGTAACAACCGCAAGGGCGGCGCCAGCGCGGCCGAACGCTTCCTGGAGCAGGGCAGGCGCAAGCTGATCTTCCTGGGCGACGTCGACCACGCCGAAGTGCAGGAGCGCTGCGCCGGCTTCATCGACGCGCTGTCCGGCCGGGCGACGGTCCATATCCAGCGCCCCAGGGCTTTCACCTTCGAAGCCGGCTTCGAGTGCGTGTCGACCCTGCTCAAGAAGAAACCCGGCCTGGCCTGCGACGGCCTGTTCGCCGCCAGCGACCTGCTGGCGATGGGCGCGATCCGCGCCCTGACCGAAGCGAGCCTGCGGGTGCCGGACGACATCTCGGTGATCGGCTACGACGATACGCCGGGCGCGGCCAGCTTCGTGCCGCCGCTGACCAGCGTCCACCAATACCTGCGCGACGGCGGCGTGCTGCTCGCGAAGAAAATGCTGGCCATGATCGAGGGCCAGCCCGTGCAATCCGAAATGCTGCCGACGACCCTGATCGTCCGGCATACCTGACCACCCGACACACGACCATCATCGCCGTGCGCGATCCAGACGAGGATACTGAATTGGTAAATGACATCGATAACATCGCGGCGTCCACACTCGCAGCCGAACCTTGGCGCATCTGCGAACGCGGCATCGACCCGGCGCGCAGCTTCCTGCACGAGACCCTGTTCGCGCTCGGGAACGGCTATATCGGCCTGCGCGGCACCCACGAGGACATGCCCGGCCAGACTGGGCAGACCCTCGAAGGCAGCTACCTGAACGGCTTCCACGAGACGGAAGCGATCCACTACCCGGAGAACGCCTACGGGCTGGCGCGGATCAACGAATTCATGCTCAACGTGCCGAATGCGAAATGCATCGCGCTGCATGTCGACGGCCGCCGGGTGGACGCGGAAAGCGGCCGCATCGCCGCCTACGAACGCAGCCTGGATTTCCGCGAGGGCGTGCTGGAGCGCAGCGTCGAGTGGGAACTGGACGACGGCAAGCGCCTGCGCATCGACAGCCGCCGCCTGGTGTGCTTCGAACGCAAGCACGTGGCCGCCATCGAGTACCGGGTGACGGCGCTGAACTTCGCCGGCGCGGTGCGGCTCGAGGCGGGCATCGACAGCGCGGTCACCAATATGCAGGCGGGCGACGACCCGCGCGTGGGTTCGGCCATCACCGGCCCGGCGCTGCTGGAAGCCGGGCGCGACGCCACGGAACTGGGGCTGATCCTGAGCCAGCGTACCCGCAACAGCGGCTTCCTGCTCGCCACCGGGATCGCCTGCACGGCATCCGGCGTGGCCGGCATCCTGGGCTCGGACATCGAGGACGGCCGCTGCTTCGCGGCCACGCTGGCGCAGGGCGAGACCCTGGTGCTGCACAAGTACATCGCCTATGCCAGCTCGCGCGACGTGCCCGAGCCCGAAGTGGCGGCCCTGGTACGCGCGGAACTGGAGCGCGCCGTGCAGGACGGCTTTGCCCGGCTGGCCGCCGGACAGGAAAGCTATCTGGCGGACTTCTGGTCGCAGGCCGACGTCGAGATCCAGGGCGACGACGCCCTTCAGCAGGGCGTGCGCTTCAACCAGTACCACCTGCTGCAGTCGGTCGGCCGCGACGGCAAGACCAACATCGCCGCCAAGGGCGTCACCGGCGAAGGCTACGAGGGCCACTATTTCTGGGACACCGAGATCTACGTGTTCCCCTTCTTCCTGTTCGCGAAGCCCGAGATCGCGCGCGCGCTGCTGCAGTACCGCTACAAGGGCCTGCCGAAGGCGCGCGAACGGGCGCGCCAGATGTCGCACGAGCGCGGCGCCCTCTACCCGTGGCGCACCATCGCCGGCGAGGAATGCTCGGCCTACTACCCCGCCGGCACCGCCCAGTACCACATCAATGCCGACGTGGCCTATTCGATCCGCCTTTACCTGCTGGCGACCGGCGACTTCGACTTCATCGCGCAATACGGCGCCGAGATCGTGCTGGAAACGGCACGCATCTGGACGGGCATCGGCAGCTACGACCGCACTGGGCGCTTCTGCATCAATGCGGTGACCGGCCCCGACGAATACACGGCGGTGGTGAACAACAACTACTACACGAATGCGATGGCGCGCATGCATATGCGCTTCGCCCTCGACGTCGCGGACCGCCTGCGTGCCGAGCGCCCGGACGAGTGGGCGCGTGTCGCGGCGGCCATCGGGCTGGACGAGGCCGAGATCGCGGCCTGGCGCGCCGCCTGCGCCGCCATGCACCTGCCGTATGACGAGGCGCTCGGCATCCACGAACAGGACGACAGCTTCCTGTCGAAGAAGCCCTGGGACTTCGCGAATACGCCAGGCGACAAGTACCCGCTGCTGCTGCACTACCACCCGTTGGTAATCTATCGTCACCAGGTCTGCAAGCAGGCCGACGTAGTGCTGGCGCTGTTGCTGCTGTCCGATGAATTCGCGCTCGACGACAAGCGCCGTGACTTCGAGTTTTACGAGAAGGTGACCACCCACGACTCCTCGCTGTCGTCCTGCATCTTCAGCATCGTCGCGGCGGAAGTCGGCCATGCGGACAAGGCCTATGCCTACTTCATGGAGACCGCGCGCCTCGACCTCGACAACACCCATGCCAACACCGAGTACGGCGTGCACACGGCGGCGATGGCCGGCACCTGGCTGGGCGTGGCCTACGGTTTCGCCGGCATGCGCCTGACCGGCAGCGGCCTGCGTTTCGCCCCGAGCCTGCCGGCGAAATGGCAACGCTACCGCTTCCGCGTGCACGTGCAGGGTGCGCTGCTGGAAGTCGCGGTCGGCGCGGACGCGGCCGAATACCGGCTGGTCGCAGGCGACAGCCTGGCCTTCACCCACCACGGCGCCGCAGTGGCGCTGACGCAGGCGGAACCGTTCAAGCGCATGGAGTCATAATGAGTCAATACAAAGCAGTCATTTTCGACCTCGACGGCGTCATCACCGACACCGCCCACTACCACTACCTGGCCTGGAAGCGCCTGGCCGAATCCCTGGATCTGCCTTTCGACGAGGCCTTCAACGAGCAACTGAAGGGCGTCGACCGCACGGGTTCCCTGGAGCTGATCCTGGCCCAGGGCAGCCGCAGCTATACCCGGGAGGAGAAGCGCGCGCTGGCGGACGCCAAGAACCGGCACTACGTGGAACTGATCGCCACCATGACCCCGGGCGACGTGCTGCCGGGCGTCCTGCGGGCGCTGGACGAGGTGCGTGGCGCCGGCCTGAAGATCGGACTGGCCTCGGTGAGCAAGAATGCCTTCACGGTGCTGGACAAGCTGGGAATCCGGGACCGGTTCGACGAGGTGGTCGACGCGGCCCTGATCGCCAACAGCAAGCCGCATCCGGAGATTTTCCTGACCGCCGCGCGCCAGCTCGGCGTCGCGCCCGCGGACTGCCTCGGCGTCGAGGACGCGGTGGCGGGGGTGGCCTCGATCAAGGATGCCGGCATGGTCGCGGTCGGCGTCGGCAGTCCGGAAGTGCTCACGCGGGCCGATGTAGTGATCCCGTCGATGGAACACTTCCGGCTCGCAGATTATTAACGAAACGTTATTAATACACGCAAAACTACAACGATCAAGGAGACAGCGTGAATAATCAACCGAGCCGGCGCCGCATCTTGCTGGCGCTCTTCCTCATCTACATCGTGTTCGCGATCCTGCTCAACAGCGTGGGCACGGTCATCCTGCAGGTCATCAACAACTACGGCGTCGACAAGTCCTCGGCCAGCATGCTGGAAGGCTTCAAGGACTTGCCGATCGCGATCGTGTCCTTCCTGGTGGCCTCGAGCATGCCGCGCATCGGCTACAAGCGCGCCATGCTGGCGGCGCTGGCGATCGTCGCCTGCGCCACCCTGGCCATGCCCCTGGTGCCCGGCTTTGCCACGGCCAAGCTGCTGTTCCTGTGCGTGGGCGTGGCCTTCGCGCTGGTGAAGGTGTCGGTGTATTCGACCGTCGGCCTGGTGGCCCAGGACCGCAAGCAGCATGCCGGCATCATGAATACCCTGGAGGGCTTCTTCATGGTCGGCGTGCTGGCCGCCTACTGGATCTTCGGCGCCTTCATTGATTCGTCCAACCCGGCCTCGACCAGCTGGCTGGACGTCTACTGGCTGCTGTCCGGCCTGTGCGCGCTGACCTTCGTGCTGGTAGCGACGACCCGCTTCGACGAGAGCGCGGCGGCGCCAAGCGCCAGCCGCGGCCCGGCCGCCGATTTCCTGGACATGCTGCGCCTGTTCCTGCGTCCGCTGGTCTGCGTGTTCGTCCTGACCGCCTTCCTGTACGTGCTGGTGGAGCAGAGCGTCGGCACCTGGCTGCCGACCTTCAACAACGAGATCCTGAAGCTGCCGGCGGCGATGAGCGTGCAGGCCACCAGCATCTTCGCCTTCTGCCTCGCGGCCGGGCGGCTGTCGGCGGGCATGATCATGCGCCGCCTGAACTGGTTCCCGGTGATGGTCGCCTGCGTGCTGGGCATGGGAGCGACCGTGCTGCTGGCACTGCCGCTCAGCCAGGGCATCGCGCACGACCCGAACGTGGGCTGGAGCAGCGCGCCGCTGGCGGCCTTCGTGTTCCCGCTGATCGGCCTGTTCATGGCGCCGATCTACCCGGGCATCAATTCGGTGATGCTCAGCTCCCTGCCGAAGCACCAGCATGCGGCGATGACCGGCCTGCTGGTGATCTTCTCGGCACTGGGCGGCACCACCGGTTCGATGGTGACCGGCTATGTGTTCGGACGCTTCGACGGCCAGTTCGCCTTCTACCTGACCCTGGCGCCGATCGGGCTGATGCTGGTGGGGCTGTTCTTCTTCCGGCGCCAGGTCGAGCGCAGCGGCGCGGCCGCCGTGTCGGCTCAGGCGGCGGAGGGGTCGGCCGCATAGCGCCGGATGAAGGCGGCGCAATCCTCCGCCGCCAGCGGCCTGGAATAGTAGTAGCCCTGGATCTGGTCGCAGTCGGCCTTGCGCAGGGCCGCCACCTGGCCGGCGGTCTCGACCCCTTCGGCGATCACGGCCAGCTGCAGGCGGTGGGCCATGGCGACGATCGCCTGCACGATGGCCGATGATTCGGCGCTGTGCGCCATGTCCTGCACAAAGGACTTGTCGATCTTGAGCTTGTCGAGCGGCAGGCGGCGCAGGTAGCCGAAGCTGGAATAGCCGGTGCCGAAGTCGTCGATGCTCAGTATGACGCCGAGATCGCCCAGCCCCTGCATCACCACCACGCTGCGTTCCGGGTCGGCCATCGAGACGCTTTCGGTCAGCTCCAGTTCCAGCAGACCGGGCGCCAGCCCGGATGCTTCCAGCAGCGCGCCGACGGTGGCGATCACGTCGCTTTGCAGGAACTGGCGCGCCGACAGGTTGACCGCCACCGGCGCCAGCGGCAGGCCTTCGGCGCGCCAGGCGGCCAGCTGTGCCACGGCGCTGCGCAGGACGAACTCGCCGATCGGCACGATCATGCCGCTTTCCTCGGCGATCGGGATGAATTCGTCGGGGGGAATGATGCCGTACTCCGGGTGGCGCCAGCGCACCAGCGCCTCGAAGCCGGCCAGGCTGCCGCTGCGCAGGTCGACCTTGGGCTGGTACTGGACGAACAGCTCGTCCTGGGCGATGGCGCGCCGCAGGTGGCTCTCCAGGGTCAGGCGGCGCCCGTGCTCGGTGCGCAAGGCGGGCGTGAAGCGCACGATCTCGCCGCGCCCCAGGGCCTTGGCGTGGCGCATCGCGGTGACCGCGTTGTTCAGCAGGGCGTCGGCATCGTCGCCGTCCTCCGGCAGCACGGTGGTGCCGACGCTGCAGGTCAGGGCGATCTCGCCGCCCGGGATCGGGATCGCCCGGCTGGCCGCCGCCATGATGCGGTCGAAGGCACGTTCCGGCTCCGGATGCTCGCCGCGCGCATGCAGCAGCAGCAGGAACTCGTCGCTGCCGGCGCGAGCCAGCATGTCGCCTTCACGCAGCAGCGCCTGCAGGCTGGCCGCCAGCCCCACCAGGATCTCGTCGCCGGCATGGTGGCCGAGGGTCTCGTTGAAGCGCTTGAAGCGGTCGACGTTGATGCAGGCCACCAGGGCCGTCACACCGTGCTCGCGCCAGCCGGCGATGCTTTGCTGGATGGCGCGCAGCATGGCCTGGCGGTTCGGCAGCCCGGTGAGCAGGTCGTGGGCGACCAGCCAGGCCAGTTCGCCGGTGGCCGGCGCGCCGCCCTCGTGCGCGCCGTGGTGGCCGGCGCGCTCGTTCTCCAGCTCTTCGCTCAGCGACTGGGCCGCCATGGCGAGCTGGCGATGGTAGACCAGTTGCTCGACCATGCGCGCCAGGTCGCGCAGGGCATCCAGCTCGCCCTCGCCGAGCTCGCGCGGCTTGCGGTCGATGACGCACAGGGTGCCGATCTTCTTGCGGTCCACCGAATACAGCTGCACCCCGGCGTAAAAGCGCAGGTTGGGCGAGCCGGTCACGAGCGGGTTGTCGACGAAACGCGCGTCGCGCGACGCGTCGGGCACCACCAGCGGTTCATCGGTGAGGATGGCGTGGCCGCAGAACGAGATCTCACGCGGGGTCTCGCAGGCATCCAGGCCGGTGCGCGACTTGAACCACTGGCGGTCCTTGTCGATCAGCGACACCAGGGCGATCGGCACGTCGAGCAGGCGCGCGGCCGTGCGCGTGATGCGGTCGAAGGTTTCCTCGGGGGCGCTGCCGAGCAGCCGGGTGGCGTGCAGGGCGGCCAGGCGCTGTGCTTCATCCAGCGGTATGCGCGGTCTTTCCATTGTGTGCCTTGCTGAACCGACGGGTTCCTTGGATGTATTACGCCAGAACTAGAGATAGTTTGCAATCTTGCCCCAAGCAAACGAACGGGACAGCTGGGCCTCAGCCGATCGCGGCGAGCAGCGCCGCGGTCTCCGCCGCGCCCATGCGCCGCGCCGCCGCCAGCGCGGTGACGCCGTCCGCGTCCGCTACCCGTGGATCGGCGCCGTGCGCCAGCAGCAGCCGGGCGATGTCGCTGCGGTTGAACATGGCCGCGAACATCAGGGCCTGCTTGCCGTTCGGCCCGGCGGTCTCGACCCGGGCGCCATGCTCCAGCAAGAGGGAGCCCACCGCCAGGTCGCCCTTGAAAGCGGCGCCGGCGAGCGGCGTCTGCCCGGCGTCGTTCATCAGTTCCGGATCGGCCCCATGCGCCAGCAGCACACGGGCCGTGTCCGCGTGGCCGTGATAGCAGGCCAGCATCAGCAGGCTGTCGCCGCGTTCGTTGCGCAGGTTCGGCGGCAGGCCCTGCGCCAGCAGTTCTGCGAGCGCCCCGGTCTCGCCGGCGCGGGCATGCTGGAACACCCGGCGCACAAAGGCCAGCGTGTCGTCGTCGAGCGTGTTCGGGTCGGGCGGGGCAGGCTGCATGGAGGGCTCCGTGGATGACATCCGGACCGATTAGACCATACCGCGCCCGATCCGGTTGCACCCCACTGTATCGATGTTCGAAAAATTCGATGAATGCGCGGCAAATTACTCGTTTTTCAATTCCACAGCAGCCGCGCATAATGACTCCATCGCATCGACTGACAGCGAGATCAAACCGGCCGGCAGCACGGGCGGCAAAGATCGAAGGCGTCGATGGTCCATTCACGAAAAGGAGCACAGCATGTTGAACGTACGTAAAAGCAATGAACGCGGCGCCGCCAGCTTCGGTTGGCTGAAATCCCAGCACAGCTTCTCGTTTGGGCATTACTATGACCTGAAGCACATGGGCTTCGGTCCGCTGCGCGTCATCAACGAGGACCGGGTTTCCCCGGGCCGCGGCTTCGAGTCGCACGGCCACCGCAACATGGAAATCATCTCCTATGTGCTGGAGGGCGCGCTCGAGCACCAGGACAGCATGGGCAACGGCTCGGTGCTGCGCTACGGCGACGTGCAGCGCATGAGCGCGGGCAGCGGCGTGGTCCACAGCGAGTTCAATCACTCGAAGGAGGAGGGCGTCCACTTCCTGCAGATCTGGATCGAGCCGAACACCAGCAACGAGCCGCCGGGCTATGAAGAGAAGCACTTCGACGCCGCGTCGAAACAGGGCCGCCTGCGCCTGATCGCCTCGAACGACGGCCGCGAGGGTTCGGTGTCGATGCGCCAGGATGCCGCGATCTACGCCACCATCATGAACGGTGGCGACGCGCTGACGCATGCCCTGGCCGCCGGCCGCCAGGCCTATGTCCACGTGATCCGCGGCCATGCCACGGTCAACGGCGTGGCGCTGCAGGGCGGCGATGCGCTCAAGATCACCGAGGAAGACACGGTGCGTCTGGAGCAGGCCGACGCGGCGGAGATCCTGGTCTTCGATCTGCCGCAGTAAGCCGGCAAGCACAAGGAGAGCAGCATGGAAGTGAGCGCACAAAAGGGCAGCGGCAAGCTGCAGCAGGTGATCACGGTCGGCAGGCACCAGCTGCTGAGCGACGCACCCGAAGCACTGGGCGGCGAGGACAGCGGGCCGGAACCGCACGACCTGCTGGCCGCGGCCCTGGCCGCCTGCACCGCGCTGACGGTGACGATGTACGCCCGCCGCAAGGGCATGGCCCTGGACGACGTGCGGGTGCACATCAGCCACGGCCCGCAGGACGGCGGCTACGTCCTGCGGCGCCGGATCGAGTATGTCGGGGCGCTCGGGCCTGAAGAGCGTGAGCGCTTGACCGACATCGCCAACAAATGCCCGGTCCACAAGACCTTGTCGGGGTCGATCCGGATCGACACCGAAGCGGCCTGACAGGGCCGCGCACGATTGGCGCGGATGCGCGGGCCGGCGTCGTTTGGCATACTATCGGCGCTGGCTGCACAGCCAACGATCCCGACCGCATGAAGGAGGCCGGCATGGCCCAATCGTCCGATCCTGTGCTGGTAAGGCGCGACCATTGCCCCGGTTGCAGGCACACCGCAAGCCGCACGCTGTACCGCGAGCCGCTGGACAGCCCCGGCATCACCCGTTACATGCAGGCGCACTACGGGCACCGGGTCGAGCGCGACTTCGCCGGCTACGATTACGAACTGGCCCAGTGCGAGCACTGCGGCCTGGCTTTCCAGGCCCAGGTGCCGGCGCCCGCGCTGCTGGCCGAAATCTACGACCGCTGGCTGCCCGCCACCGAGCGCGAGGCGGTCGCGGCGCGCTGGGGCCTGGACGACTACCGCTACCTGGCCGAACAGGTCGAGTTCATGCTCGACCATTTCCACACGCGACCGGGCGCGATCAAGGCCCTCGACTTCGGTTTCGGATGGGCGGAATGGGCCAAGATGGCGGGCGCCTACGGTGTCGACGTGTGCGGAGCCGAACTGTCGCAGGTAAGGATCGACTACGCAAAGTCCTGCGGCATCCCGGTCGTCGATTCCGCGGAGCTGCCGCACGACGAATTCCACTTCATCAATACCGAACAGGTCTTCGAGCACCTGCTCGAGCCCGGCGACATGCTGGGACAGCTGGCCGCGGCCCTGCGGCCCGGCGGCCTGGTCAAGATCAGTGTGCCGAATTCGGCCAGGTCGATCGGCAAACTGCTGCGCAGCAAGGATTTCGGGGCGCTGAGCGAGGGCGAGATCATGCCCATCGCGCCGTTCGAGCACATCAACAACTTCACCTGGGATTCGCTCAGCGCGCTCGGGCGCGAAGCCGGCCTGTTACCGCTGCGGCCTTCGCTGCGCAAGCTGTATAACGCCAGCAGCGGCTGGATGGAGCCGAAGTCGGCCCTCAAGAGCCTGGCGCGACCGGTCTACCGCCATCTGTATCCGAAGAGCACCTTCATTTATTTCGCGCGGCCGGGCTGAGTGTTTCCCAGCCTGCGCGTTCGGCCTCGTGGCAGTGGCGCGTGATCATGCGCATGAACGGCGATTGTTCGCGCACCCGGCGCAACCACCAGCTCAGCGCGGCGCCTTCCTCGCCGCTGCGCCAGGCCAGGTAGAAACTCTCGTCCGGCTTGGGTTCGACCACCTCCTTCTCGACCAGCAGCCCGGCCTGGATGGCGGGCCTGGCCCAGGCCTCGGGCAGGAAGCCGAAACCGATGCCGCGCAGCTGGAAGGCATACTTGGTCTCCATGTCGGGCACCGCCAGCATGTCCTGGCCGAACAGCAGGCCCACCGTGCGCGGGCCGAGCTGGCGCGCCGAATCCGATACCGCGACGGCGCGGTAGTCGAGCAGGTCGGACTTGTCGAGCGGACGGTCGATGGCGGCCAGCGGGTGGCTAGGTGCCACCGCGAACACGAAGCTGCTGGTCCCGATCGGTTCGGCGGTGTAGCCGCCGCCCGAGGGGCCCTCACCGGCCGCGCCTACCAGCAGGTCGACCCGGCGGTCGAGCAACGCGTCCCAGGTGCCGGACAGTACCTCGCTCACCAGGCGCAGCCGGGTCTGGTCGGCCACGCCATAGAAGGCTTCGATATCGGCCTGCAGGCCGGCGGGCGAGAGCATCGAATCCATGCCGATCGCCAGCTCGGTCTCCCAGCCGGACGCCACGCGGCGCACGCGCGACTCGAGGTCGCCGGCGGCGCGCAGCAGGTAGCGTCCTTCCTTGAGCAGTTCCTTGCCGGCCGCCGTCAAGGCCACTTTGGGGCCGAAGCGGTCGAACAGGCGCACGCCGAGGTCGTCCTCCAGCTTCGAGACCGTGTACGAGATGGTGGAGGGAACGCGGAACAGCTCCTTCGCGGCGCCCGCGAAGGAGCCTTTGCGGGCGATGGTTTCGACGATCTCGAGTGCGTCCAGGCTGAGCTTCAGCAATTGCGGTCCTTTGTCTCTGTTGTCGGATGTTCAATGCGGATTGTCGCATGTCCGGCGCGCGGCGGCAGGCGAGCGCAAGCATTCATGACAACATGGTAGGGTGAAGCTCGACCGGCTACCTGCAATCACCATGTTCGAGTTCATCACCAACTTCCTGGAAAAGAGCGGCTACCTCGGTGTATTCCTGTTAATGGCGGTCGAAAACATCTTCCCGCCGATCCCCTCCGAACTGATCATGCCCTTTGCCGGCTTCGTCGCCGCGCGCGGCGACCTGAACCTGGTTGGCGTGCTGGTCGCCGGTACTGCCGGGTCGGTCGCCGGCGCCTTGCCCTGGTACTGGGGCGCGCGCAAATACGGCAAGGAGCGCATGAAGGGCTTCGCCGACCGCCACGCGCGCTGGATGACGGTCGCGGGCGAAGACATCGACAAGGCCATCGCCGCCTTCGACCGGCACGGCCGCTCGGTGGTGCTGTTCGGGCGCCTGATTCCGGCCATCCGGACCCTGATCTCGGTGCCGGCCGGCCTCGCCTGCATGTCATGGGGCCAGTTCCTGCTGTTTTCGACGATCGGCTCGCTGGCCTGGACCGGGGTCTTGACGGGGGCTGGATTTGTGCTTGAGAGCAATTACGAACAGGTGGGCAAATACGTCGATCCGGTCTCGAAGGGCATCCTGGGGATCTTGCTGGCCTGGTATTTCTACCGGGTGTTTACGCATCGGCAAGCCAAGACCTGAGTTCGGCGGCCGGTGGTTGTAGCACGCATTCCGCACCGCAGCACGCATGATCCCGTCGATTCCGCTACACTCGGCCTGTTCCAAAGCAGGCCTCGCCCCATGAAGAACCAGTTGTTGGAAGACCTCGACGACAGCCAGTCGCGCTTGCCGGCAGTTCCGGTGCGCCGCGCGCATGCGTCAGCGCCGCCACCCGCTACGGCGGACGCGCCCGTCCACCAGCGCGCCGGCGTCTGGCGCAGCCGCGCGCCGGCAGCGCCCCAGCACCGTGGCGCCTGGAAACCCCGGCCGCCGTCTCTCCAGGACGAACCGTCCCCGCCTGCGCCCGAAGCGCCGCGCGCGGCCCCCAGCATTTCCCCGGAGCTTGCCTCCTTTTCCAGCCCTGCGCCCGATTGGTCGGTACCGCTGAAGCCGGAAACACCGCCGTGGACCGAACGCTGGGGCCGCAGGGCCCTGGGCTGGACCCTCGGCCTGGCAGCCGCGGTCGCGGTCGCCGCCATGGCTGCGTGGATGTACCGCGACACCCAGGTCGAATCGACGCTGGCCGTGGTGGCGGACCATAGCCCGGCACAGGCGGCCGTGGCGCCGCCTGTGCTTGCACCCGCACTGCCGCCCGAGCCCGAGCCGGCAGTACCTCCGCCGATGAAACTGCTGCCGGCGGAGCCGGTCGCGGCGACGCCGGTGACGGACACTGCGCCGCCCGAGAAGAAGCCCGCAGTGAAGCGCCCGCCGGAGCGCCGCGTCGCCGCAGCCCCCGAAAAACGCAAGCCGCCTGCGCTCAAGAAGGCGCCTGCGTCCCCGCCGAAACCGGCGCGCGAACGGGTGCTGGCGCCTGCGCCGGTGGCGCCGTCCCAGCCCGATCCGGAAAGCCCGCTGGCCGAAACCCTGCGCCTGTGCCGCGCGGCCGGTTACCATGCGACCGCCTGCCTCAAGCGCGGCTGCGAAGCCACGCGCTTCGGCCTGGTCTGCCGCGGCTGAAGCCTTGCTTGCACTAGGACTTCGCTGATACGAATCAAACCAAAACGATTTTCCTGAAGCCTTTTCGCTTTTTTCGGAGTAGAAAGAAGAAGCGATTCACCAGGAGGGGCCATGGCTACCGGGCAGCACGAAATGTCGCTTCAGGACCTTCAGAGGGCATGGGGCGAGGTTGCCAGCGCCGAGGGCGTCAAGGATCCGAACACGCAGTGGCTGGCCGGCGGCATGAACCTGCGGGTGGACGCGCTCAAGGCCCTGAAGCTCGTCTATCTGACCGCGGCACTCTACCTGAAAGGCAGGCTGGCGCTCGCGACCGGCGTGCTCGGTCCGCAGGAAATCGCCGGGTTGACCAAGCAGCTCTTCGACGTCGCCGTACTCACGCTGGACAGCTTGCGCGAACGGCTGGAAAAATCGACGTATGCCGCCTGTGTCGTACTGGCCGGGCACCCGGCCGGATTGACGCCGGCCGAGCTGGAGCGCGAACTGACAGCCTTCGTCGACGGGGCGGACGCCGCCAGGCTTCCGTTCTACATGGGCTTCACCGAGGACTTCCTGGACCAGGCCCGGAACGACATCGGGTCCCCCGGCGCCTTCGGAGAGATTCTGCGCGACCTGCGCCACGGAAAGTGGGTCAGCGAGTCCGACGGCCGCCTGTTCTTCAAGGAGCGTCACTTCGTGTGGAGCGCGGCCACATTCAGCTGAGGAGCGGCCATGTTCAGCCCAAGCCTCACCTCGATGCTGGTCCACAGCCTGTGGATCGACCTCGCGCCGCCAGCGGGCAGCACGCTGTTGCCGGCCGCAGGGAATGTCGACGACGACCTGAGGCGCCTGCTCGGCCAGTTCAGCGACAGGCAGGTGCCCATGCCCAGCGTCCCCGTCGTCGGCTATTCCGACGACATCGCCGCGCTCGGGAGCCATGTACAGGCGATCCAGGAAACCTCCCTGGGCAGCGGCCCCCAGCACCTGTTCGGCCGGGTTCCCGTCGACCGGCTGATCGACCAGTTCCACGCCTCCTACCAGTTGCCCGCCGTGGCTGACTACCTCGACCTGGGGACGCCTCTCCGGGAGGCGCAACAGTTTCACCGCACCGGTCTGCGACAATGTGGCGCCTGGCTATCGGCTCACCAGCCCCTCCCGTACGAACCCACCCGCATGACCGTCGCCCTGATCGATCGCGGCGTCGACCTTGCGCCAAACCAGGCGCCGGAAACGCTCGGAGGACGCCTGGTCCACCTGCTGAACGATGTCGACTTCTCCGGGCACGCATCGCTGGTCCTGACGGAGCTCATCGGTCGATTGGCCTCGAACGGGCTGCTGCGCGACTGCGACCTGGTGTGTGCCCTCATCAAGCCGCCCGCACGTCCGATCGGCCGCGCATGCTTCGCGCATGCCAACATCGTCGAACTGGAACAGGCGATCCACAGCCTGCACGTTTACGTGAACGACCAGGCTAACCGAGGCTCGGGCCTGCCGCTGGTAACGAACCTGTCGATGGGCACCCACATCGGTCCGCACGACGGCCTTTCGCCGCTGGAAACCCTGATCGATCGCCTGCTCCCCTTCGACCGGCAACGCTATCTGGTCTGCTCGGCCGGCAACGACGGCATGGCGGGCCTGTCGGCGCGCTGCGAACTCCGCCATGGAGCGCGCGACTTCATGCGCATCCGGACTGCACCGACCGGCTGCAAGGACCTCTTGGTCGAGTTGTGGTGGGAAGAGCCTCAGCAGAGCACGATGTCGCTGAGCGCACGCGTCTTCGACAGGCAAACGAAGCGCGTCGGCATGCCGATCTTGATCGATACCAAGGGCGCGGGGCCCGCGATCACGGGCGCCAGGATGGCGACGGCCAATCGCGGCTTCAAGGGCGTCATCTGCGAGTCGCTCTATCACGCACGCTGCAACGGCAACTTCAGTTGTGTGGCCTTCGCCATGAGCGCAGGCAGCGCCGCCGACCTCGC
Organism: Telluria sp. ZB4P36; assembly: GCF_059685865.1. NCBI lineage: Bacteria > Pseudomonadati > Pseudomonadota > Betaproteobacteria > Burkholderiales > Oxalobacteraceae > Telluria > Telluria sp. ZB4P36. The sequence goes on along the minus strand of NZ_JCASIE010000002.1, from coordinate 186,657 downwards.
CGACCTGACGATCGACATCGAAATGCGCTGCAGCGAGCACGCAAGCGTGGCGGTGAATGCCTGGATTGTCGTGGCCGAGAACGACGGGGCAAGCTTCGTCGGCGGCGGGAGCAGCGGCAGCATCACCGTCCCTGCCACGTATGACAAAGCCATTTCCGTGGCCGGGGTCGAGGACGTCCCCCATGCCGGCGCCGCGCCGCAAGCCCGGGCCCAGCCCTGGAAGGACTCCTCGCGTGGCCCCGCCGCGAACTACCGCACCAACGGGCGGCGCGCCGGGCCGACGCTGCCGAAGCTTGCCCACCGTGTCGACGGGTCGATCGACGGCCATGGGACCAGCTTCGCCGCGCCGCGCGCCGCCGCCGACGTGGTGGAATCCATCCTGCACGCCGCCTCCGATGCCCGCCATCCGCGCCGGCTCAGGACCTATGCCGATGCCGACGAACTCGCGCAGAACGTCGTCGCGCGCCAGGGCCCCCACGCGGCGGCGGGGGCGACGGACAAGGACCGGACCGGCTTCGGCACCATCATCTGACCCGCCGGGGCCAGCATCGGGATCAGGCGTCCGCCTCCACCTTGGGGGCCAGCTGTGCGGCCAGCGCCGCCAGCGGCGCCAGTGCAGCGGCGTACTCGATGTCCACCACCGCGCGCCGTACGCTGGCCAGCGGCGCAGCGACCTGGCCGGCGTGCACGCCGGCGGCCAGCAGCGATTCGAGCTGGACCAGGGCATCTTCGGCACGTGCATCGTCGGCGCGCAGGTAGCTGTCCAGGCGCGCGATGACGGCCGCCAGCGCGGCCGGGCCGGCCGGCGCCGGCAGCACGGCGACCGCCACCCGCGCCAGGCCGGCCAGGACCAGGTCGGTGGCCGCCACCAGCGCCGCCACCTGCACCCCGATCCGCTCCAGCTGGCCGGTGCGCAGGTCCTGCTCGATGCGGCTGGCGATGGCCGCCAGTTCCACCGCGCCCACGTAGGCTGCACCCGATTTGAGGTTGTGCGCCAGCGACTGCAGGCGCGGATAGTCGCCCGCAGCCAGCGCCTCGCGCAGGATGGCGGGGGCGGGACCGTATTCGCGGACGAAGCTGCCCGCGCGTTTCTGCAGGCGGCCGCGGTTGCCCTCGACGCTCTCCAGGGCCAGGCGCCAGTCGATGCCGGGCAGCGCCGGCAGCGCCGCCAGCGCGGACGGCACGGAGGCTGGCGCGGCGGGAGGCGCTGCCGGCGGCAGCGGACGGCCCTTCAGGCGCACCGGGTCGATCCACTTGAGCAGGGAGCAGAACAGCAGGTCTGGGTCGATCGGCTTGGTGACGTGGTCGTTCATCCCGGCCAGGCGGCTCTGCTCACGGTCGCTGGGCAGCGCGTGCGCCGTCATGGCCACGATCGGCAGCTCGCGCAGGCGCGCATCGGCGCGGATCGCACGGGTTGCCGCGAGGCCGTCCATCTCGGGCATCTGGATGTCCATCAGCACCAGGTCGTAGTCGCCTTCGCTCGCCATGCGCACGGCCTCGACGCCGTTGAAGGCGACGTCCACCTGCATGCGGGCGGCGGCCATGAAGTCGAGCGCCACTTCGCGGTTGTTGGCATTGTCCTCGGCCAGCAGGATGCGGGCGCCGTCCAGGCGCGGCAACTCGGCCATCAGGGGCAAGCGCGTTGGTGACGGCCCGGCGCCGGCCTGCGGCTGCAGCACCCGCAGCACGCTGTGGTACAGCAGGGCCGGGCCGACCGGCTTGTGCAGGAAGGCGTCGACCGGCAGTTCGCCCTGTTCCTCCATCACGGCCGCGCGGGTGCAGGCCGAGATCATCAGGATCGCCGGCGGCGCTTCGAGCGCCGTGCCGCCGTCGGCCTGGAGGCCCTGGCGGATGCGGCGGATGGTCTCGACCCCGTCCAGGCCCGGCATCAGGTAATCCATCAGCACCAGGCGGTAGGGCTGGCCGTCGGCGGCGGCGCGCGCCAGTTGTGCCAGGGCTTCCTCGCCGGAGGCGGCGGTGTCGGCCCGTACCCCGAGGGCGCCCAGCATCTCGGACAGCGCCGCCCGCGCACTGGCACTGTCGTCCACCACCAGGGCACGCAGGTCCGGCAGCAGCGCCTGGCGCACTGCGGCGGAGCCGTCGTCGGCCACGCCCAGCGGCAGCGTAAAGATGAAGCAGCTTCCCACCTGCGGCGTGCTGCTGACCGTCATGTCGCCGCCCATCAGCTCGACCAGGCGGCGCGAGATCGACAGGCCAAGGCCGGTGCCGCCGTACTTGCGGGTGGTCGAACTGTCGGCCTGGCTGAAGGACTGGAACAGGCGTGCGATCTGTTCCGGGGTCATGCCGATGCCGGTGTCGGAGACCGAGAAGGCCAGCGCCACGCCCTGGGCATCGGTCCTGAGCACTTCCACCGCCACCACGATCTCGCCGCGTTCGGTGAACTTGACGGCGTTGCCGGTCAAATTGACCAGCACCTGGCCCAGGCGCAGCGGGTCGCCCACCAGGCGCTGCGGCACGCCGGGAGCGACCCGAAACACCAGCTCGATGCCCTTGGATTCGAGCTTGACGTCGGTCAGGCTGGCCAGCTGGTCGAGCATGTCGTCGAGGTCGAAGGGGACCGACTCGATCGCCAGCTTGCCCGCCTCGATGCGCGAGAAGTCGAGGATGTCGTTGATGATGCCCATCAGGTGCTCGCTGGCGCCCAGGATCTTGTCCAGGTAGTTGCGCAGCGCCGGCGACGGGTCGCGCATCAGGGCCAGGCGGCTCATGCCGATGATCGCGTTCATCGGGGTGCGGATCTCGTGGCTCATGTTGGCCAGGAATTCCGACTTCATGCGGGTGCTGGCTTCGGCGCGTAGCATGGCGGTCTGCATGGCCTTGGTGCGCAGGCCGAGGATGCGCATGAAGACCAGCATGTCGAAGGTGCTGCCGAATACCAGGGCGTGCATGGTCCAGAAGTTGGCCGGCAGCTTGCCGTTGATGAGACGGGCGGTGACGAAGGCGGCGGCGAAGGCAACCCCCCAGCCGATCAGGAAGTAGATGCCGACCGGATCGCCCGCGCGTGCGCGGCGGTAGGCGCCGGGCAGGCCGCACAGCATCGGCAGGATCCCGAGCGTGCCGACGATCAGGACCAGCATCTCGTGCCCGATCAGGCCGCCGGCGAAGGCGATCGCCGTCAGCAGGCAGAGGGCGGCCAGGGTCTTCATCAGGCGGCTGAAGATGCGGTCCTTGCCGGGGCGCGCCAGCGACTGCTCGACGAACAGGTAGGCGCCGCAGGACGCCATGATCGAGGCGATGCCGGCGCCGTGTTCCAGCATCCAGGCATTGCCCGGCCACAGGTACTGGCCGGCGGTGCCGAACCAGCAGGCCGAGTAGAGGGTCACGCCGCCCGCCTGCAGGGCGTACTTGCCGAACAGCGGTTCGCGCAGCGACAGCCACTGGGCGATGGCATACAGGAACAGGGTGATGCGCAGGCCGTGCAGCAGTCCCTGCAGGATCTGCTCGCCGAGTGCATCCGCCAGCACCGCGTGCGGCTGCATGAAGCTGACCGGCAGGATCTTGGGGCCGCGCGAGGCGACCCGCAGCAGCACGGTGTACTCGCGGCCTGGCGCCAGGCGCAGTACCGCGGCCGGCACCCGGCCTTTCAGGCTGTCGCCGGCGGCCTGCTGCATGCGGCCCATGCTGGCGACGTGGCGCAGCCCCTCGGGGCCGACCAGGTGGACGTCGACTTCGTCCAGCAGGGCGAAATCGATCTGCATCACCCAGCCGCCCGTGGCATCCGCGGCCACCGAGACCGGGATCCGCACCCAGGTGGTGCCGGGCTGCATGCCGAGGCTGGCCTCGGCCGTGTTCGGACGCACGAATTCTCCGGCGCGTGCCAGAGCGCCGGCCGCGTCGAGCCGGCCGGCGGCGTCGGGCAGGATGGCCACGGCGGGCCAGGCCTCGACCCGTTCGGCCGCGCGCGTGAGCACGAGGCCGCTGGCCTGGGCCGGCAAGGCAAGCAGGCCGGACAGGACCAGCAGGAGCAGGAGGCAAAGCGCGCGCCATGCGGTTTGCATAGTGCGGGATGCAGGAAGGCTGAAGTGCTTGAAGTTAGACATCGTGGTATTTCTGTGGGGCGGTCGCTCAGGGCGCCGTGCGCCAGACGACACGGTTACGGCCGGCCTGCTTGGCGCGGTACAGCTCGGCGTCGGCGGCCTCGAACAGGGCCGCTGCTTCCTCCCTGCTGTCCGGCGCGAGGGTGGCGCCGCCGACGCTGGCGGTGAGCACCTGGGCCACGCTCGACGCCTCGTGGGCGATCATCAGGCCGAGCACGGCTTCGCGCAGCTGCGACACCAGCTGGCGTGCCTCGTCGGCGCCGGTCTCGGGCAGCAGCAGCACCAGTTCCTCGCCGCCGTAGCGCGCCGCCAGGTCGGCCGGGCGGCGCATCGCGCCCGCGGCCAGGCGCGCCACCGCACGCAGCGCGCGGTCGCCGGCCGGGTGGCCGTAGCGGTCGTTGTACTGCTTGAAGGCGTCGATGTCGAGCAGGGCCAGCGACAGCGGCCGGCCCGAGCGCCGTGCGCGCTGCCATTCCAGTTCGTAGACCTCGTCGAAGCGGCGCCGGTTGGCCAGCTCGGTCAGGCCGTCGATGTTCGCCAGCCGCTCCAGCATCCGGCGCTGGCGCACCACCTGCAGGTGGAGGGCCACGCGCGCCATCACGACGGTCTGGTTGAAGGGCTTGGTGATGTAGTCCGAGGCACCCATCTTGAGGCCGCTGGCCTCGTCCTCGGGCCGGTCCAGGCCCGAGATGAAGATCACCGCGATGTGCTCGGTCAGCGGGTCGCCGCGCAGCCGGCGCAGCACTTCGTAGCCGTCCATGTCCGGCATCATCACGTCGAGCAGGATCAGGTCCGGCAGGTGGCGCGCCGCGCGCTCCAGGGTCTGGGCGCCATTCTTGGCCAGCAGCACGGTGTACTCGGGCTTGAGCAGCTCGCCCAGCACGTCGCGGTTCACGGCATCGTCGTCGGCGACCAGGACTTTCTGGATCTCCACTCCGTTCATGCCACATCCTCCATCTTCAGTTCAAGTTGCGCGGCCAGGGCCGCCAGCGGCGCCAGGGCGGCTGCGTATTCGAGGTCGTGGACGGCGCGCCGCAGCTCGGCCAGGGCGGCGGCGTGCGCGCTGCCGCCCAGCAGGGCCTCGAGCTCGGACAGGGCATCGTCGGCACGCGCGTCGTCGGCTTCCAGGTGCCCGCGCAGGCGCGCCAGCAGGGCCGCCAGGGCAGCCGGATCGGCCCGGGCCGGCTGCGCCGCCTCGGCCAGACGGGCCAGGGCCGCCAGCACGGTTTCGGCGGCGTTGACCAGGCCCGGTACCTGGGCCGCGAGGCGGGTCGCCTGGCCGTTGCGCAGGTCCTGTTCGAGGCGGTGCGCGGCCGCGGCCAGTTCGAAGGCGCCCACGTAGGCGGCGCTCGACTTCAGGTTGTGCGCCAGCGACTGCAGGCGCGGATGGTCGCCCTCGCTCAGGGCTTCGCGCAGGATGCGCGGAGCATCGGCATACTCGCGCACGAAGCTGCTGGCGCGCTTTTCCAGGCGGCTGCGCTGGCCGTCGACCTTGTCCAGCGCCCGGTGCCAGTCGAGGCCCGGGACTGCCGGCAGCGCGTGCAGGGCCGGCATGGCCGGCGGCGCTGCGGCGGCCTGCGGAGCGGTGGCCGGCAGCGGGCGTCCGGCCAGGCGCGCGGGGTCGACCCACTTGAGCAGGGTGCAGAACAGGAGGTCGGGATCGATCGGCTTGGTGACATGGTCGACCATGCCGGCTTCCAGGCTCTTGAGGCGGTCGCCGGCGAGGGCGTGCGCGGTCATGGCGACGATCGGCAGCGTGCGCAGGCGCGGATCGTTGCGGATTTCCCGGGTCGCGTCCAGGCCGTCCAGTCCGGGCATTTGGATGTCCATCAGCACCAGGTCGTAGTCGCCTTCGCGCGCCATGCGCACCGCTTCGACGCCGTTGAAGGCGACGTCCACCTGCATGCGGGCGGCGGCCATGAAGTCGAGCGCCACTTCGCGGTTGTTGGCATTGTCCTCGGCCAGCAGGATGCGGGCGCCGTCCAGGCGCGGAAGATCGGCCATCGCGGCCAGCGCCGGCACCGGCGGCGCGCTGCCCGCATCCGGCAGGGCGAGCTGCGGGTGCAGCGCCTGCAGCATGCTGTGGTACAGCAGGGCCGGGCCGACCGGCTTGTGCACGAAGGCGTCGACCGGCAGCTCGCCTTCCTGCTCCAGGACGGTGTCGCGGTTGCACACGGAGACCATCAGGATGGCGGGCGGCGGATTGCCGTCCGCTCCCCGCACCGTCTTGTGGATGCGGCGGATCGTCTCGACCCCGTCCAGGCCCGGCATCAGGTAATCCATCAGGACGACGCCGTAGGGCCGGCCCTGATCCTGGGCGCGCGCCATGACGGCCAGGCATTCCTCGCCCGAGGCCACGGTGTCGGCCTGCACGCCGAGACTTTCCAGCATCTCGGCCAGCGCGGCGCGCGCGGTGGCGCTGTCGTCGACCACCAGCGCACGCACGTCCAGCAGCATGGCGTGGCGCAGCGCCGTGCCCTGGCCTTCGGCGCCGTCGTGCACGCCGAGCGGCACCGTGAAGGCGAAGCGGCTGCCGGCGCCCGGGGTGCTGGTGGCGGCGATCCGGCCGCCCATCAGTTCGACCAGCTGGCGCGAGATCGACAGGCCCAGGCCGGTGCCGCCGTACTTGCGGGTGGTCGAGCTGTCGGCCTGGACGAAGGACTGGAACAGACGGCCCACCTGCTCCGGCAGCATGCCGATGCCGGTGTCGGTCACCGAGAATTCGAGCGTCACCTGCCCGTCGCGGTTTTCGAGCAGTTCGACCGCCACCACGATCTCGCCCTGGTCGGTGAACTTGACCGCGTTGCCGGCCAGGTTCACCAGCACCTGGCCCAGGCGCAGCGGATCGCCGACCAGGCGCTGCGGCACCCCGGTACCGACCCGGAAGATCAGCTCTACGCCCTTGGCGTCGCTCTTCATGCTGGTCACGCTCGCCAGGTGGTCGAGCATCTCGTTCAGGTCGAAGGGCAGCTTCTCGATCGCCAGCTTGCCGGCTTCCATCTTGGCATGATCGAGAATGTCGTTGATCAGGCCCAGCAGGTGTTCGCCGGCGCCCAGGATCTTGCTCAGGTAGTTTCGCAGCCGGGGCGGCGCCTCGCCCATCAGGGCCAGGCGGCTCATGCCGATGATGGCGTTCATCGGGGTGCGGATTTCATGGCTCATGTTGGCCAGGAACTCCGATTTCATGCGCGCTTCCGCCTCGGCGCGCAGCATCGCGACCTGCATCGCCTTGCCGCGCAGGCCGAGGATGCGCAGGAACAGCAGGATGTCGATGGTGACGCCCAGCTGCAGCGAGTGCATGGTCCAGAAATTGGCCGGCAGCTGGCCCGACGCCAGCAGGCCCTGCACAACGGCGCCGCCGGCGCTGAAGAACCAGCTGAACAGGAAGTAGATGCCGATCTCGTCGCCGGCGCGCAGGCGGCGCCAGGCGCCGGGCAGTCCGAGGAACATCGGCGCCGCGCCGACCGTCATGGTGAACACGATCAGGAAGCGGTGGTCCAGCAGGCCCAGGCCCCACAGCAGGCCGGCCAGCAGGCACAGGGCGGCGCCGCCCTTCATCATGCGGCTGAAGCGGCGGTCCTTGCCGGGCCGCGCCAGGATCTGTTCCACGAACAGGTAGGCGCCGGCGGAAGCGATCTGCGACGAGATGCCCATCACGTGCCGGCTGAACCATTCGTGGCCGCGCCACAGGAACTGTTCGCCGAGGCCGAACCAGACCAGGGAATAGACGGCGATGCCGCCCACGTACATCGCGTACTTGCCGTACAGGGCCTCGCGCAGGGTGATCCACTGCCCGAAGCTGTAGGCGACCAGGCAGGCGGCAATGCCGAACAGGAGACCCTGCAGCATCTGTTCGCCCAGGGCGGCGCGGTTGTAGGCGTCCGGCTGCATGATGGCGATCGGGGCGATGCGCGGTCCCTTGGCGTGGATCCGCACCAGCAGCGTGTAGTCGCCGCCCGGCCGCAGCCTGAGGGCCGCCGCGGGCACCCGGCCCTTGAGCGCGCCTTCTTCCTCCAGGCGCCGGCCGCTGCTGGCGAGCTTGCGCAGAGCGCCGCCATCTTCCAGGTAGAACTCGACGTAGTCGAGGATGCCGAAGTCGATCTGCACCACCCAGTCTTCCGGGGCATCCGGAGCCACCCGCAGCGGAATGCGCACCCAGTGCGGCTCCTGGATCAGCTTGAGGACGCCGGGGGCGGTGTCCGGCCGCAGGTAGCGCGGGGCGGCGGCCAGCGCCGCCGCGGCGTCGAGCTTGCTGCCTTCGTCGACCAGCACCGTCGTCGCCGGCCAGGCATCGATGCTGCGCGTATGGCGCCCGAGCTCGAGATGCGTGACGGCAGCCGTACGGGCGCCCTGGGACGCCAGCAGCAGCACGACGGCCAGCAGCGTCGGCAGGGCCAGGAACATGAATTTGCGCCACGCCGCCGGCGCGCCGGTGGTGAAGGCGGTCGGCGCCGCGTGCAGTGGATCGGACGGCGCGATCATGTCGGCGTCCGTTCCGGGCGGGGCTGGCCGGCAAGACGGGCTTCGAGCCGGTTCAGCCAGCGCGGCGCGCGCGGGTCGCGCCGCCAGCCGCCGAGGGTGTCCTCGACCTGGCCGAGCAGGGCCTCGGGCAGGCGCAGAGGACGGGTCTGGTCCATCAGGAAGCGCGTCACCAGGCGGTAGCCGGCCACGCGGGTCAGCATGCGGGAAATCGAGAAGCCGGGTAAGAACAGGCGCACCACGCTGTCGAAGCCGCGCACGGCGCCGAAACCGAGCGTGAACAGCAGGCGCGACAGCAGCGACACGCGCCCGTTCAGGCCGAGGTCGGCGCTGGCATCCTTGCCGCACAAGCGCCGCGTCAGCAGGGTGGGGAAAGGCTTGAGCACGCGCAGCGGGATCTGGTTTTCCATTTCGCGCATCAGGGCGGCGGCCAGCGGCGGGCGCGGGTCGGGCCGGCGCGGCTGCAGGCGGCCGCGCGCCTGGATGTCGGCGAAGCGGGTTTCGGCCTCGTCCATGGTCCAGGCCATCAGTGCGCGTTCGATGCCGAGCACGTGGCCGAGCACGTTCCAGGCGTGCAGGTAGGCTTCCTCGTCGGCGCGCTCCAGGCCCAGGCCGAGGCGACGCAGGCCGCGCAGGAAGACAAAACTGAACGTCAGCAGGGTGTAGGCCAGTTCTTCCTGGTTGCAGGGCAGGCCGTCGCGCGCGCTGTCCCAGCCGTGGGCGTAGAGCACGTGGTAGATGCCGCCGCCGGCCGGCGCCAGCGCGCTCAATGCCGGCATGGCCTGCATGAGGTCCGCGCGTGGCTTGGGCGGAGCGCCGCGCAGGATCAGGTGGCGGACGGTGGCGTGGATCAGGCGTACCTTGAGCGCCTGGGAGACGCCGCCGCCTCCGGGGGCGGTGAGCCCGCCCCGCATCATGACCGGGAAGATCATGGCGGCGGTGGAGCGGATCCGGTAATCGGTGTGCTGCTCCAGCTGGCCGGCCGCCTGCAGCACCGCCGACAGGTCCGGCAGCACGTAGCACTCGGGCAGGCTGGCGCAGAACAGCAGGGTGCAGGACAGCATGCTCATGTCCATGAACAGCGTCTCGGCGCGCGCGATCTTCGCCGGATCGGCCCAGCCGGGCAGCGCCGGGCAGGTGGCCAGGTAGTCTTTCAGCGCGGCGCCGATGCGCGCATCGGTGTCCGGTCCCGGTTCCCAGGCGGCCAGGCCGCCGTTGCTCTCCCAGCGCTGGAGTTCGCGGTTGATGGCGGACACCCGCGCCGCCATCTCGTGCGGACCGTCGGCGCCGGCCAGCATGCGGGCGACGGTGTCGTCGGCAGGCGGATCGGCCCGCATCGCGGCAGATGGCAGGTCAATGACGTCGCGCTTCATTCAGCCTCCAGGAACTCAGGTTGCGGAAACAAGAAAGCCGGACCAGGGTCCGGCTTCGCCTCAGAATCGGTAATCGAAGCGCAGGTCGGCCGTGCGCGGGGCCGTCGGCGTGGTCATGCCGAAGCTGTCGATGATCGACGGCCGCACCTCGTTCTCGATGTTGCGCACGCGCGCCAGCAGGCTCCAGCGCGCGCCGTCCGGCGCCCACGACAGGGTGGCGTCGGTGCTGGTGTGCGAAGGAACGCGGTAGACCAGCAGCTGGCTCGGCACCGCCAGCACGTACTCGCCGCTGGCGCGTGCGAACACGCCGCCGGTGAGCTGGCCGCCGCCGAGGGCGACGCGCTGCTGGTAGCCGAGCGTGAACACGTGGCTCGGTGCGCGGTCGAGCTTGCGGCCGGCCCAGGATACGCTCGGGGTGGCCATATAGCTCACGTAGCGGGCGTCGAGCAGGGTCAGGCCGTAGTTCAGGCGTCCGCCGCTGCCGATGCGCAGTTCGCCGTCGATCTCGATGCCGCGGCTGCGGGCGGCGCCGGCATTGCGGGTCAGCAGGCGCGGCGCACCGGCCACGATGGCATTCCCGGTCAGCTGCAGGTTGGTGTAGTCGTAGTGGAAGGCCGCGGCATTCACCGTCAGGCGGCCACCCAGCAGGCGCGACTTGAAGCCGGCTTCCCAGGCGCGCAGTTCTTCCGGCTGGTAATACAGGAATTCGGGCGTCACCGCGATCGCCGCCGGGCAGGGAATGCCGAGCGCCGTGGTGCCGGCCACGCAGCCGTCGTTGAAGGCGCCGGCCTTGTAGCCGGTGGCCAGGCTGACATAGGCCAGCGTCGTCGGGGCCAGGTCGAATTCCCCGCCCAGGCGCCAGGTCGTGCGGCTGGTCTCGAGGGCGGCCGCGTTCAGCAGGCGGCGGTCGGTGGCCGGGTTGAACACGGGACCCTGCTGGAAGTCGGTCGAGCCGACGCGCTCCTTCTCGTCGTGGGTGCGGCGGGCGCCGGCCGTCAGGCGCAGCATTCCGCTCACGCGCCAGGTCAGCTGGCCGAACACGGCCTTGCTGTGCGCTTCGGTCACCAGCGGGAAGGAATAGTAGGGCGGCAGGCCGACCGGGCGCAGGCCCTGGAAGGCATAGCTGGTGTCGGATTCCTCGGTGAAGTAGTACAGGCCGCCCTGGGCGCTGAGCGGGCCGCCGCCATTGGTGGCGATGCGCAACTCGTGCGAGTCCTGGGTGTTGGCGCCGTCGTAGGTATTGATCACGCCGAGCGCGATCGCCGGGGAGATCCGGTAGTAGTAGTTGTTGACCATCTGCTGGTCCAGCTCGCGGTGCGAGGCCAGGTAGTAGACGGTGGCCGGGCCCAGCTTCCAGCTCAGGTCCGCCAGCAGGCCGCGCGCGCGGCGGTCTTGCATGCCCTGCACCGGGGCGATGTTCGCCGGACGGAATCCCATGGTCAGGGCCTGGTCGGCGCTGCTGTCGCGCCAGACCGGCGCGCCGGTAGCGACACCGGAGTAGAAATTGCTGTCGGGGACGAAGCGGTCGTTGTTGTTGGCGGCTTCGCTGTGGTCGTAGCGCAGCAGCAGCGCGGCGTCGCGGCCGATGGCCAGCTTCGCGCTCAGGCGCGCATCGCGGTCGTCGCGGTCCATGCCGGACCGGAGTCCGGTGCCCTGGCCGTTCTTCAGGAAGGGATCCTGCTTGCGCGTGCCGACGGCGGCGCGCAGGGCCAGCGCGTCGCTCACGGGGATGTTGACGACGGCTTCGAGCTTGCGGTTGCCGTAGGTGCCGGCTTCGAGCGCGACGCGGCCTTCCAGCCTGTCGGTCGGGGCATTCGAGATCACGTTGACCAGGCCGGCGGTGGTATTGCGTCCGTACAGGGTGCCCTGGGGGCCGCGCAGCACTTCGATGCGGTCGACGTCGAGGAAGTTACCGGCCTGGCCGGCCGGACGCGCGATGTAGACGCCGTCCTGCATGAAGGCGGCCGAGGGATCGCCCTTGTCGGTGGTGTCGTTGTTGCTGATGCCGCGGATGGTGACGCGCAGGCCCGAGAAGGACTGGTCGAGGTGCAGGTTGGGCAGGCGCGCGCCGAGCGCCGCGGGATTGTCGGCGCCGATCTGCAGCAGCTGCTCTCCCTTCAGCACGCTCATCGCGACCGGCGTGCGCGAGACGGTCGAGAGGGTACGCTGGGCCGTGACCGCGACTTCCGGCACGGCGTTATCCTGTTCCTGCGCGGCCCGGGCCACCCCGCTGCCCCATGCGATACCCGATACCAACACGGCCAGCAGCTTATGCGCCGGTCGAACCTGCTTTGCTTTCATGACGACTACTCCCTGGTTTTTTCTTATGCCTGCCCTTTGCGGGCTGCATCCCACTTGTTCTATTTTGGCAATGTTCATTGCGTCGCGGGATGCCAGCTCGGCAGTCTAGCAGGTCGTGATGACGGGCAATAGTCCTACAAAAATAATTGAACAGAAATAATACCTTGATACAACATAGTTATGGGCGGGATGGCCATTCCGGCAAGTTCTGGAACAGGCCGGTGCGCCGAAGTTGCGGCACCCGTGCGCCGTGGGCCTGCCATTTCGCTTACGTTTCAGGAACAATCGCGCCCACCGCCGGCGCACAAGGAGACCGAATGCGCCTGTTCCCGCGTTTCTGCGCCGCCAGCCTGCTGCTCGCCTGCACGGCTGCAGGCGCCCAGCCCGCCGCTGCCCCGGCATCCACCTATACCAATCCCTTGCCGCTGCGCCTGGCCGACGGCAGCCTGGCCGAAAGCTGCGCCGACCCGGCGCTGCTGCGCGACCGCACCACGACGCCGGCGGTCTGGTACCTGTACTGCACCATGGACCCGGTCAGCCACAAGGAACGCGAGGGCAGGGGCTGGAAGTTCCGCATGATGCCGGTCTACCGCTCGGTCGACCTGGTCAACTGGTACTTCGTGCGCGATTCCTTCGAGAAGCGCCCGCCCGGCATCGCCGGGCCCAAGGCCGGGCTGTGGGCGCCCGAACCGGTGTACCAGAACGGCAGCTATTACCTCTACTTCACGGTCACCGACGTCGCCGACCGCCACAGCCCCGAGAAGGGCTGCGAGAACGACAGCGGGATCGCGGTCGCGACCGGCGCCTCGCCGGCCGGGCCGTGGATGCCGGCGCCGCAGCTGGTGGTGCCGCCCCGCCGGGGCGGCGCCGGCTGCAACTTCCACTGGACCTTCGATCCCGACGTGGTCGAGGACGCGCAGGGCGACCGCTTCCTGTACTACGGCAGCTACGGCGGCGGCATCTACGTGCAGCGCCTGTCGAAGGACGGCATGCGGGTGGAGGGCAATCCGGTGCGCATCGGCGCGGCCAACCGCTACGAGGGTGCCGAGGTGGTGCGGCATGGAGGGCACTGGTACCTGTTCGCCTCCAGCACCGACTGCTGCCGCGGCCCGCTGACCGGCTATGCGCTCTACGTGGGCCGCGCAAGTAATCCGGAAGGCCCCTTCCTCGACCGGGATGGCAACGACATGGCGGCCGCGCGCGTGGGCGGCACGCCGGTGCTGCAGCAGAACGGCAACCGTTGGATCGGCGCCGGCCACAACACCGTGTTCCAGGACCCGTCCGGCCAGTGGTGGACCTTCTACCATGCGGTCGACCGCCAGCAGGGCTATTTCAGCGTCGAGGACAAGCTGACCCGGCGCCCCCTGCTGCTCGACCGCATCGACTGGGTGGCCGGCTGGCCGGTGGTCAACCGCGGCGAAGGGCCGTCCGGCACGCCGCAGCCGCGTCCTTCGGTGACGCCGGGCGCGGCCGCGCCGGTTTCGGCGTCAACGGGCAAGGCGCAGGCCTCGACGCCGGTGTGGACCGAGCGCTTCGGTCCGGGCGCGCTCGATCCCCGCTGGCGCTGGGTGCGGCCCGGGGCGGCCGGCAGCTGGGCCACCGGCCAGCCCGGCCTGCGCATGGCGACGCAGGCGGCCGACCTGCACGTCGACACGAATACCGCGGCGCTGCTGGCCAGCGCGCTGCCGGAGGGCGACCTGCGCATCGAGGCGCGTATCCGGCTCGATGCGCCGCTGGAATGCTGCGCGCAGCCGGTGCAGGCCGGACTGGTCGTGATGCGCGACGACGACAATTACGTCAAGCTGGTCGAGCTGGCGCACGACGGCCTGCGCCAGGTGGAGTTCGGCAAGGAATTGGCGCCGGTCGGCAAGGGCTATCCCCGCTACGGCAATACCGTGGTCGGGACGCCCGGCGAATGGACCGGCTTGCGGATCGACATCCGCCGCATGGGCGCGGAAGAGCACTATACGGCGTGGTCGAAACAGGACGGCAGGGACTGGGTCCGGGGCGGCACCTGGACCCACAGCCTGGGCGCCGGCGCCAGGCTAGGCCTGGTGGCGATGGGCGGCGCCGGCCACAGCGTCACCTTCGGCGAGGTCCGGGTCGAGCGGCTGGCGCACTGACGGCGCTTCAAGGCCGGCGTGGGCCCGGACCGACCAGGTGACGCCCGCCACCAGCAGCGCGATCGCGGCCAGTTCCAGCACCCGCGGACCATGGCCGCGGTACAGGAAGCCGTACAGCAGCGCGAACAGGGTCTCGAACAGGATCAGCTGTCCGGACAGGGTCACCGGCACGCGCCGGCTGGCCACGTTCCACAGCCCGTTGCCGAGGACGGAGGCGCCCAGCGCGAGCAGGACATTGCAGGCCCAGAACAGCTGCCAGTCGCGCGGCGGCCCTGGCGGCGCAGCGCCGGCGAAACTCCAGGCCCAGGCGCCGGCGCCGATCAGCAAAGCGATCACCCCGGTGGCCAGTCCGTACAGCGCCGACCACTGGGCGCTCGAGAACTGCGGATTGCGCTTGAGGTAGCGCGCATTGTCCAACGCATACCAGCTCCAGCACAGCAGGGCGCCGGTGGCGCAGGCTACGCCCAGCAGGATGTCGGCACTTGAAGCGCCGGGGCCGGCGTGCAGGAAGCTGTCGGCATTGATGCAGGCGATGCCGGCGCCCACCAGCAGCAGCGGCAGCGCGAGGCGGGCCAGCGGCACGGCGCCGTGGTCGTTGCGGCCCAGCAGGGTGACCACCACCGGCAGCATGCCGATGATCAGCGAGGTCGGCGCCACGCCGGCGTATTTCACCCCGGTAGCGAGCAGTATGTAGTAAACGATGTTTCCCGCCAGTGCGTGGCGCAGCAGCGCCGCGTAGTCGCCGGGGACCAGGCTGGCGAGCAGGGATGTCAGGCGCGGCAGCAGCAGGGCCAGCGCGATCGCGCCGTAGGCCAGGTAGCGGCCGACCGCCAGTTCCAGCGCCGAGAAATCGCCCAGCAGCTCCGGCACGATGAACACCAGGCCCCACATGGCCCCGGCCAGCAGGCCGCACAACACACCGATCCACATACGCTCACCGCCAGACAAAACGCCGATTCTACCCGGGCGCACGCTTGCCTGCAGGACAGCCCCTGGTAATATTTATTTGCTAGTATTAATGATAAAAAAAGACGCCAGGAGACAGGCTTGACCCCAATGACCGTGCGCCTCGCCTGCGCAGTGGCCGCAGCGCTGCTGTGCGCACCCACGTCCGGCTTCGCGCAGACCGAGGTGCGCATGTGGACGTTGCTGAGCGGCGGCGACGGCGCGCGCATGGCGGCGCTGGTCGAGCGCTTCAACGCCAGCCAGCGCGAGGTGCGGGTGGTCAGCACCACCCTGAAATGGGGCGAACCCTTCTACACCAAGCTGATTACCTCCTCGGTGGTCGGCGCCGGTCCCGACATCGCCACCGTGCACCTGTCGCGCATGACCAACCTGGCCGGCGGCGGCGTGCTGCGGCCGATCGCGCCGCAGGAACTGGTTGAAGCCGGCTTGAACCCCGCCGACTTCTACCCGCGCCAGTGGCAGAAATCCCAGCACGCAGGCAAGACCTATGCCGTGCCGCTCGACCTGCACCCGCTGGTCCTGTACTACAACAAGACCCTGGTCGGCAAGGCCGGCCTGCTCGATGAAACGGGCACGTTGAAACCGATCGAGGGCATCGATGCGCTGACGGATGCCTTCCGCGCCGTGCGCCAGGCCACCGGCCGCCCCGGCATGACGATGGAGAGCAACCAGAGCTCCTACGCGGTGTGGCGGCTGTGGCTGACCATGCTGGCGCAACGCAACGCGCCACTGATCCAGAATGGGCGTTTCGCCTACGGGGCGGCCGGCGTCGATTCGCTGGCGCGCATCAGCAGCTGGTACGCCAGGGGCTACGCCCAGTCCGGCCTGAACTACGCCGCATCGACCAGCCAGTTCATCGGCGGGAACGCCGGCTTCATGATCAACGGTGTGTGGGAGGTACCGGAAATGCTGCGCGCCACCGCGAACGGCACCCTCGGTTTCGACTACGGCATCGTGCCGATGCCGCGCATGTATGCCAACCGGGGCGTATGGGCCGATTCCCATGCCTTCGCCATTCCCGCCAGCGAGGGACGGCCGATGAGGCCGCAGAAGCTGCGCGCGGTGATGCGCTTCATCGCCTTCGTCAGCAAGAACTCGCTGGGCTGGGCCGAGGGCGGCCATGTGCTGGCTTACCGGCCCGCGGCCGAATCGCCCGCCGCACTGGCCCTGATGCCGAACCGGCTGTACGCAGGCGTGCCGCGCGACGTCGTCTATGCGCCCGACGCCTGGTACATGGGCGCCGCCGGTCCGCTGGAGGCGATGGCCTCGAAATACCTGCCCGCGCCGCTGTCGTCCCAGCTCACGCCGGCGCAGGCCCTGCGCATGTTCGAGACGGAAGCCGCGCTGCTGCTGCGCAAGCGCGCGCCGCGCTACTAGGAGAATGCGGATGGCTGATTTTCATGTCAGGCAGGTGGGCGCGCGGCGCGGCGAGGGCCTGCCGGCGCTGATGCTGCTGGCGCCCTTCGGGATCGCGTTCGCGGTGTTCTTCCTGCTGCCGACGCTGCAGACCTTCTACATGAGCCTGACCGAGAGCAGCCTCACGCGCACCAACGCCTTCATCGGCATCGCCAACTATGTCACGCTGGTGCAAGACCCTTCATTCTGGTCGGCAGTCGGCAATACCTTCTACTTCGCGCTGCTGACGGTCATTCCGCTGACGGCCCTGGGTCTGGTGATGGCCCTGCTGGTCGACCATTTCACCCGCGCCGGCGCCTGGCTGCAGGGCGCCTTCTTCCTGCCCTACATCCTGCCGATCTCGGTGATGACCCTGATCGCCGACTGGATGCTGCAGCCTTCCACCGGGGTGATCAACCAGGTGCTGGGCATCGAGCGCGCCTGGCTGGCCGACGTGCGCTGGGCCTTGCCATCGGTGGCGATCGCCACCGTCTGGTGGACGGTCGGCTTCAATATGCTGATGTTCCTGGCGGGATTGCGCAACATCCCGGCAGACCTGTACGAGGCCGCAGCCCTGGACGGGGCGCGCGGCTTCACCCTGTTCCGGACCATTACCTGGCCGGCCATCCGGCCGGTGGTCGGGCTGGCGCTGGTGCTGCAGCTGATCGCCTCGATGAAGGTGTTCGGGCAGACCTACATCCTGACCGTGGGAGGACCATTCAACACGACCAGGATGACCTTGCACTACATGTACGAAACCGCGTTCACGCAGAGCGACGCCGGCTACGCCGCCGCGATCGCGATGGCCTTCGTGGCGATCGTCATCGTGCTGTCGCTGGCCCAGGCGGCGTTGTCGCGCTGGCTTTCCCGGGGCAAGGCATGAAGGCGCGCACCAACCTGGCCTGGAGCCTCGTCGGCGCACTCACGGCCGTGCTGCTGGCCGCACTCTGGATCGCGCCGCTGCTGTGGGCCGCCAGTACGGCGCTGCGGCCCGAACACGAAACCGTGTCGGCCGTCTTTCACTGGCTCCCGCAGACCTGGACCGTGGAAGCCTTCGCCAAGGTACTGGGCGCCGGACGGGTCGGCCGCTGGCTGTTCAACAGCGCGCTGGTGGCCCTCCTGGTCACGGTCGTGACCATGGCCCTGTCCCTGAGCGCGGCCTACGCATTCTCCCAGCTGCGCTTCCGCGGCCGCACGCTGCTGTTCGCGCTGACCATGCTGGCCTTCCTGGTGCCCTTCGAGGCGCTGCTGGTGCCGCTGTTCCGGATCATGAACCAGCTCGGCCTGATCAACAGCTACGCCGGCATCGTGCTGCCCCAGGTGGTGGCACCGGTGGTGATCTACGTGTTCAAGCAGTTCTTCGACACGGTGCCGGCCGACTTCCGGGAAGCCGCCGTGATGGATGGCGCCGGCCCGCTGCGCATCCTGTGGAACGTCTACCTGCCCGTGTCCGGAAACATCGTGTGGGCGATGGCGATCGTCACCTTCATCGCGGCCTGGAACAACTTCCTGTGGCCCTTCATCATCGTCACGGAAAACGACATGATGACGATCCCGCTGGGCCTGACGCAGACCTACGATGCCTATGGCGTGATCTACGCCCAGCTGATGGCCGCGGCGCTGATCGGCGCGCTGCCGGTGGCGCTGGCCTATGTGCTGTTCCAGCGCCGCGTGACGCATGGCTTCCTGGCCGCGACGGGTTTAAAAGGATAAGAACGGAGAATCCATGGCATCTGTACGCCTGCAAGGCATCACCAAGCAGTACGAGGACAACCCCGTCATCAAAGGGATCGACCTGGACATCGCCGACGGTGAGTTCGTGGTGCTGGTCGGCCCGTCGGGCTGCGGCAAGTCGACCCTGCTGCGCATCGTCGCCGGGCTGGAAGACGTGAGCTCCGGCACGGTGGCGATCGGGGGGACGGTGTGCAACGACGTCGAGCCGGCCAAGCGCGGGATCGCCATGGTGTTCCAAAGCTATGCCCTCTACCCGCACATGACGGTGGCGGAAAACATGGGCTTCGCCCTCAGGCTGGCCGGGGTGCCGCGTGTTGAAATCGGGGAGCGGGTGGCGCGCGCCGCCGAGATCCTGCAGATCGGCCACCTGCTGGAGCGGCGGCCGAAGGCCTTGTCGGGCGGGCAGCGCCAGCGGGTGGCGATCGGGCGCGCCATCGTGCGCAAGCCCGAGGTCTTCCTGTTCGACGAGCCGCTCTCGAACCTGGATGCCGCGCTGCGCGGGCAGACCCGGGTCGAGCTGGCGCGCCTGCACCGCGAACTCGGCGCCACCATGATCTACGTGACCCACGACCAGGTCGAGGCCATGACCCTGGGCCAGAAGATCGTGGTCCTGAACGGCGGGCGCATCGAGCAGGCCGGCACCCCGCTCGACCTCTACGAGCGCCCGGCCAACCGTTTTGTTGCCGGCTTTCTCGGTTCGCCGCGCATGAACTTCCTGCCCGGGGCGCTGGCGGGCGAGGAGGGGGCGGCGGCGCATGTGCGCCTGCCCGGCGGGAACCTCGTGCAGGTGGCCGTGGATGCGGCGCGCACGGCGCCCGGCGCCGCCGTGACGCTCGGCGTACGGCCCGAGCACCTGCGCATCGGGACCGACGACGAAGCGCCAGGCATCCCGGCCACGGTGGTCCTGGTCGAATACCTGGGCGACGCCACCATCGTCTATGCGCAGGTGGACGGCGTGGCCGAGATGGTGTCGCTCAAGTGCCGCCCCGACGCGCCATGCCCCGAACGCGGCGCCCGGGTGATGCTCGCATTCGACCCGGGCCAGGGTCATTTGTTCGATGCCGACGGCGCCGCGCTGCCGCGTGCGCCGCTGATGCGATGAGCGGGCAGGGCCGCACCCGGCGGCCCACCATGACCGACATCGCCAAGCTGGCCGGGGTGTCGCAGTCCACCGTGTCGCTGGTGATCAACCACATGAGCGGCGCCAAGGTATCCGCGGCGACCCGCAACAAGGTGCTGCGCATCGCGCGCGAGCTGGGCTACCCGGTGGAGCGCATGGGCCACGCGCTCCCTCCCGAGGCACGCAACCTGATCGTCTACCTCAGCGACGAACTGTCGACCAGCCCGCACGCGATGCAGACCATCGATGGCGCGCGCGACGCCGCCTGGGAACACGACTGCCTGCTGTCCGCCTACGCCACCCGCAACGACCCCGCCTACGAAGGGGCGGTGCTGGCGCGCATGCTGGCCGATCCCGCCCTGCTTGGCGTGGTGTACGCCACCATCTTCACGCGCGCCGTCACGGTGCCCGCGCTGTTGGCGCAGGTGCCGACCGTGCTCCTCAACTGCTACCAGAAAGAGCGCCGCGAACGCCTGTATTCCTCGGTGGTGCCGAGCGAGGTCCTGGGCGGCTATGCCGCCACCATGCACCTGCTCGACGCCGGCCACCGCCGCATCGGTTTCATCAACGGCGAGGGCTGGATCGAGGCCGCCGCCGAGCGCCTCAAGGGCTACCGCCAGGCCCTGTCCACGCGCGACATCCCGTTCGAGGCGTTGCTGGTGCGCGAGGGCGACTGGCAGGTCAGCAGCGGCCACGCGCATGCGCGGGCGCTGCTGGCGCTGCCGGACCCGCCGACGGCCCTGTTCTGCGCCAACGACCTGATGGCGGTCGGCGCCCTCGGAGCGGTGCGCGAACGTGGGCTGGACGTGCCGCGGCAAGTCTCGGTGGTCGGGTATGACGACCAGGACATCGCGCGCTACACCCAGCCGCCGCTGACCACAGTGTTGTTACCAAACTACGAAATGGGCCGCTGGGCAGCTGAAAGTTTGATTGCCCAAGTGAACGGCGGGGCCTCCCGGCGCACCAGCATGAAGATGGATTGCCCTCTGGTGGAGCGTGAATCGGTGGCGAAAATCGGGGTGTCTTGAGCGTTCCTTGAGTGCGCCAGGGCACCGGGAATTCGGATAGCTTTTGTCATATTGGTCATAAATTATGACTAATAACGATCCCAATAACGGAGGAGACCTCGATGCGACACTTGAAAGTCCGGCCGGTCTGCACGGCCGTCATGCTGCTGTGCGCCCACATCGGCTTCGCCGCCGCCCAGGATGCCGCCCAGACGGCTGCCGATCCGGCCCAGCCAACGGCCGCCGGCCCCATCGCCACGGTGACGGTGAGCGGCATCCGCAGCAGCATCCGCTCGGCCGAGCAGATCAAGCGCGACAGCGAGCAGGTGGTGGATTCGATCAATGCCGACGACATCGGCAAATTCCCGGACCGTGCCGCCGGCGACGCCCTGCAGCGCATCGCCGGCGTGCAGGTGGGCCGCGACCGCGGCGAGACGAGCTCCGTCATCATCCGCGGCCTGCCGGACGTGGCCACCACCATCGACGGCAACGAGATCTTCACCGGCACCGGCCGCCGCCTGTCCTACCAGGACCTGCCGGTGCAGTCGATCGGCGGCCTGGACGTGTACAAGTCGGCCACTGCCAACCAGTTCGAGGGCGGCATCGCCGGCGCGGTCAATATCCGCCTGCGCGCGCCCTTCGACTTCAAGGGCTATACCCTCACCGGCTTCCTCGAGGGCCGCCGCAACTATGTGGAGGGCAGCGAGGCGCGCAAGGAGAAGACCAATCCGGGCGGCGGGGTCCTGATGAGCAACCGCTGGCAGACCGGCGTCGGCGAGATCGGCGTGCTGGTCGACATCGCCTACAACAAGGAGCGCTGGGCGATGCCGGTGCAATGGGTCGACCGGCCCGACCGCATCTTCTCGGTCAGCCCGGACGGCAGCGCGACCCGCCTCAACGACGACCAGCCGATCGCGCCGCTGCGCCCGGGCGACCGGCTGGGCGAGCTGCCCAACATCGGCGGCATCTACAACGCCGGCGACCGTGAGCGCGGCAGCGTCCATGCGGCCGTGCAGTGGAAGCTGAACCCGCACACCGAACTGAGTGCCCAATACCTCGGCACCGGCTACGGCAGCAGGGCCGAAGTCGACTACATCCTGAACATCGCCACCTGGACCCCGCGCCTGAGCAACGTGGTGCTGGCCCCGCAGGGCAGCTACTGCAGTACGCCGGTCGGCGTGATCTGCCCGATCCAGTCGGCCAACGCGGCCGCGGCGCGCTTCGGCGGGCCCTACGACTGGGACCCCTACACCGCCACCAGCACCTGGGGCGTGAAGGAGCACACCGCCACCCACTTCCTGAACTTCGGCGCCAAGTACCGCCAGGGCCCGCTGTCGGTCGACAGCAACCTGGCCTTCTCGCGCTCGGACTATGTCAACGACACCGTGATCGTCGACCAGCAGATCCCGGGCGCCAGCTCGGCGGTCTACACTTACGGGCGCGACGGCCATGGCGGCTACAACGCCATCACCACCCCGACCAGCAGCAATCCCTTGCGCGATCCCAACCAGTTCGTATTGCGCGGCATGGTGCAGAACTGGGGCGAGTCGCGCGGCGAGCAGACCCAGTTCCGCCTTGATTCGGTGTACCGCCTCGGCGACGGCTTCATCACCGCGCTGACCGGGGGCATCCGCCTGTCGAACCGCGAGGTCAGCTTCCACAGCGGCGAGCGCGCCAACGACCTGCCGGGCGGCGCGGTGCGGCCGTCTCCGGTGGCCGCTTTCGGTCCGTCCTTCCAGTCGCTGGTGCCGGGCCTGGACCGCCTGGGCGGCCCCTGGATGACGCCCTCGCGCGACTTCCTGATCGACCAGGCCGACCGCGTGCGCGCCTTCTACGGCCAGCCGGCCGGGCGGGTGGCGGACGACCCGATGCGCCTGTTCGAGCAGCGCGAGCGCACCGCCACCCTGCACCTGGGCGCACGCTGGAAGGCCGCGCTGGGCGGGATCGGCATGACCGGCAATGTCGGGGGGCGCCTGGTCAAGGTCGACCGCAAGCTGGAGGGCAACCGCCGCATCGGCAATGTGGTCACCGCGATCAGCGAGGACAGCGACGAGACCAACTTCCTGCCCAACCTGTCGGCGGTGGTGAACTGGACCGACCGCGTGCAGTCGCACCTGAGCGTGGGCAAGACCATCACCCGGCCCGAGTTCGCGCAGCTGAATCCGGCGCTGTCCCTGATCCCGCCGACCGTGAACGCGCCCGGCACCGGCTCGGCCGGCAATCCGGAACTGGCGCCGACCGAGTCGATCAACAGCGACGCCACGCTCGAGTACTACTTCCGGGACAATGGCTTCGCCCAGATCGCGGTCTTCCACCGCGATATCGACGGCTACCTGCAGAACTTCGAACAGCAGGAAAGCATCAACGGCGTGAACTACCGCGTGACCCGCCCGCAGAACTCCGGCAAGGGCAAGCTGAAGGGCGCCGAATTCGGCATCCAGAAGTTCTTCGACTTCCTGCCGGGCGCCTGGAGCGGCCTGGGCGCGCAGTTCAACTACACGTGGATCGACGGCGAGAACCAGACCCGCACCGCCCTGAACAGCGGCAGCTACACCACCACCGAGATGGTCGGCGTGGCGCGCCAGAGCTACAACTTCGCGCTGCTGTACGAGCGCGGCGGCTGGACCGGGCGCCTGGCGGCCACCCGGCGCGGCAAGTACGTCGAGCAGATCGCCGAGCCGCGTTTCGGGCAAGACCGCATCGTCAAGGCCTCGACCTACGTCGACCTGAGCGTCGGCTACGCGATCACGCCGAACCTGACCCTGAACTTCGACGCGATCAACCTGACCAAGGAACGCTACGAGAGCTACCTGGGCGACCCGATCCGGCCACGCGACATCCGCTACAACCCGACCACGTACGGCCTGAGCCTGCGGTACCAGATGTGAGGAAAGGCCGATGATCAGGACGTACAGCAATCCGGTCTATCCGGACATCATGGCCGATCCCTTCGTGCTCAGGCACGAGGGGCGCTACTACGCCTACGGCACCGCGCCAGCGGGGCCGGGCGGCGGGCGCTTTCCAGTGCTGGTGTCGAACGACCTGGTCGACTGGCACCGCGCCGGCTATGCCATCGCCGCGCCCGGCGACCAGCATTTCTGGGCGCCGGAAGTCGCCTACAGCGAGGGCAGTTTCTGGATGTACTACTCGTCCGGCGACGAAGAGGGCAAGCACCAGAAGCTGCGTGTGGCGGTGTCCGACAACCCGATCGGCCCTTTTGTGGACCGGGGCCTGCTGCTGGTCCCGGAGCTGCAGTTCTCGATCGACGCCCACCCCTTCCGCGACCGCGACGGTCAGTGGTACCTGTACTACTGCGTGGACTTCCTCGAACTGCAGGACGACCACCGTATCGGCACCGGCATCGTGGTCGACCGCATGCCCACGATGGACCGGCTGGCGGGTGAGCCGCGCACCGTGGCGCGCCCGCACGCCGACTGGCATTTGTTCAAGAAGGGGAGGGCCATGTACGACGCGGTGTACGACTGGCACACGGTGGAGGGGGCGTCGGTCCTGGTCCACGGCGGCAAGTACTACTGCTTCTACAGCGGCGGCGCCTGGGAGAAGGAGAACTATGGGGTCAGCTACGTGGTGGCGGACCATCCGCTGGGGCCCTTCGCACGGCCGGAAGGCAGCGACCAAGCCCTCCTGATGCGCTCGCGGCCCGGCAACGTCATCGGCCCCGGCCACAACTCCTTTACCACCTCCCCGGACGGCAGCCAGGACTGGATCGTCTACCACGCCTGGGATCCGGCCATGACCGGCCGGCGCATGTGCATCGATCGCCTGGTGTGGGAGGGTGGGCGGCCGAGCACGGAGGGGCCGACGTTCACGCGCCAGCCGGCGCCGGCGGGGCTGGTGATCTAGCGCTGCCGCCCGCCTTCTGGTTGGTGTAGGTCAGGCGCCAGCCACTGTCGACGGCAAAGAAGGCGTCGCCGATACTCTCGAGCATACTGTTGGGGGCCGCTTCGGAGCGTTCCAGCGCCTGGCGCGCCTGCACATGCCCGCTGACGTCGCGCGCGGTATCGATGAGTGCCGCGTTTTCCCTGTCCCGACAAATTTTACGCCCACTTGCCAGAGCGTCTATTCATCCGCCTCGTCGCTGTCACGCTCGCGCTTCAGGGCGACGAAGTCGCGCTCGAACATCGCGTGCAGCTCTTCGCGCGCGCGCAAGGCCATCGAGGCATACTGTTCCCGGTCTTTGTAGTAGGGGTAGACCTCGTGCACGCTCCTGAGGTTGTGCTCGCGGAAGCGCATCGCGGCCTGGCGCGCGAAAAAGGCGCCGAAGCCCAGTTCTTCCATCGCGCGCCGCCCCAGCATCAGCGCCGCATCGAAGGTTTCACGTTCGATCACGGTCACGCCCAGGTCCATCAGCTGGTAGTAATGGGTGACGTTGCGGGCCCGTGCCAGGATCGGCAGGTCGGGAAATTCGGCGCGCACCGCGGCCGCCAGCTTGAGGCTGTCGTCGATGCCGTCGATCGACAGCACCAGGGCGCGCGCATGGTGGGCGCCGGCCGCGTGCAGCAGGTCGATGCGGGTCGCGTCCCCATAGAACACCTTGAAGCCGAATTCGCGCAGGGTGTCGATGTGGTCGGGATCGTGGTCGAGCATGGTCAGCGGCACCTGGTTGGCGTGCAGCAGGCGGCCGACGATCTGGCCGAAGCGCCCGAAGCCGGCGATGATCACGTGGCCCTGGTTGGCGTCGATCGCGTCGGCCTCGCGGCCCGGACGGCGGCGCCAGCGCGGTTCCAGCACGCGGTCGTACAGGATCAGGAGCAGCGGCGTGGCGATCATCGACAGCGCCACCACCAGCACCAGGATGGACGCGGTATCGGGATCGAACACCCGGGCCGTGGCGGCCGCGCCGAACACCACGAAGGCGAATTCCCCGCCCTGCGACAGCAGGAAGGCGAACTGGATGCGCTGGCGCCCCTTCATGTCGAACCAGCGCGCCAGCAGCCACAGCACCGCCAGCTTGATGGCCAGGAAGGCCAGCGCCAGCGCCAGGATGCGCCAGGGCTGGGCCAGGAAGACCCCGAAATCGACCGACATGCCGACCGCGATGAAGAACAGCCCGAGCAGCAGGCCCTTGAAGGGTTCGAGGTCGGCCTCGAGCGCGTGGCGGTATTCGGAATCGGCCAGCAGCACCCCGGCCATGAAGGCGCCGAGCGCCATCGACATCCCGCTCGAGGCCATCAACAGCGAGATCGCGATGATCAGCAGCAGGGCGAAGGCGGTGAAGATCTCGCGCATGCCGGTGCGCGCGATAAAGCGCAGCAGCGGGCGGATCAGGAAGCGCCCGGCCAGCACCAGGCCGCCGATCACGGCCACGGCCTTGAGCACACCCGTCCAGCCGGCGTCCGGGTGCGAGTCGGGCACGCCCAGCACCGGCACCAGGGCGATCATCGGGATCGCGGCGATGTCCTGGAACAGCAGGATCGAGAAGCCGGCCTGGCCGGCCGCGGTCGGGATCAGGTTGCGCTCCTGCATGGTGGTGAGCGCGATCGCGGTAGAGGACAGCGACAGGCCCAGGGCGGCGATCAGGGCGGTCTTCCAGCCGATCCCGGCCAGCACGGCCCCCAAGAGAAGCGCCGCCGCCACGCCCAGCACCTGCGCCGCGCCCCAGCCGAAGATCGAGCGCCGCAGCGCCCACAGGCGGCGCGGCTCGAGCTCGAGGCCGATCACGAACAGCAGCAGCACCACGCCGAATTCGGAAAAGTGCAGGATGTCCTCGACTTCGCGGATCAGGCCCAGGCCCCAGGGACCGATCGCGATCCCGGCCAGCAGGTAGCCGAGCACCGCGCCCAGTCCGAGGCGCTTGGCGACCGGCACCGCGATGACGGCGGCGGCCAGGTAGACCAGCGCATTGAGCAGGAGATTATGTTCCATCGGCCGCTCCTTCGATGTCGGCAATGCCGGCCTGTTTCGCCAGGCGTGTGCGCAGTTCCTCCGAATGGCGGCCGGCGGCGTCGAGCTCGCCGGCATCGGCGCCATAGAACACGTGCGGCGCCAGCCAGTCCATGCCGCAGGCCTTCGCCGTCTGCGCGAGCGGCGCCAGGTAGTCCTCGAGCGGGCGCCCGTGCAGGCCCTCGGCCCGGTATTCGAGGCTGCTGCCGGCGCAGGCCACCGCGGCGAACGCGGTCTTCCCGTGCAGGCGGCCCGGCCTGCCGGCCCATTCGGGCTTGACCACGCTGTCGAGCCACTCCTTGAGCAGGGACGGCAGTGCATACCACGCGAGCTGGAACACGAAGACCACCAGCGGCGCGGCCTTCAGGAGCTCGCGCTCGCGCCGGACGTCGATGTAGAAGTCCGGATACAGCTGGTACAGGTCGCGCACCTCGACCCCGGGCAGGCCGGCGACGGCCTCCGCCACGCGGCGGCTGATGCGCGAGCGCTGCAGCGAGGGGTCGGCGAAGACGACCAGGGCGCGCGGCCCGGCGGGAAGGGCAGGAGAAGAAGACATCCGGGGCTCCGAGTGAGATATTGCAAGAATGAAATGATTGTAAACGAAGCTCTGTCTCATGCGCGCGTAAGAACATGACACATTGTTTCAAGAAACGGTCCGGAGCGTGATTTAGCTGTCGTCCTACAGCGGGCACCGGCGGCGGACTATTCTTGCGCGCGCCATGCTGGACTATCATGAAGAATATTCATGATAAGGAGGCCAGCATGTCGATGCAGAGCGAAGGCAAGAAACCCAAGGGGCGCAACTACGACCAGGCCACCCGCGACGGCAGCGGCAGTGCCGGCAGCATGGGTGTCGGCGGCACCGGCGACATCGGCAAGATGGGCAGCCAGAGTGTGGATCAACAAGGAGGCAGCCAGCAGTCGGCCAGCCGCACCGATGACCTGCTCGCCGGCAACACCACGGATCAGGAATCCGACCAGGCCTTCAGCGGCGGCAGCAGCCAGGGCGGGCAGATCCAAACCGGAATGGAAGGCATGGGCAAGGGCAACAAGCCGTCCGGGCAACAAGGCAGTCAGCAATCGGGGCAGCAGGCCGTCAAACAGGGTGGCCGCCAGGGCGCGACGCCTGGTGGCGACACCGATGGCGATCAGTACGACCAAGGAACCGCGCCGCGCGAACGCTGAACGTGGAGCCACGGCAGGCGCTCGCGAACGGCGTGTCCGGGCGCTGCCGGGGCGCAAGGTGCCGGTGGGCGGCTACTTGCACAATGGTTTCCCTGAGAAGTCGGAGCGGTATCGTGTCGTTCTTCCGACTGACCCCCGGCGTGTACGAAGGCGGACATATTGACATTGTGTCGCCCATGCTGGGAGGTATCAGCGCCTGCGGGACGAGTTGTTACTGGACGAGTGCGGAAACGTGGTTCTGGCCGCTGGTGTAGCAGGCTCGACAGGAGGCGCGGCGGTCTGGCTATCCGGCGACTGCGCCCCATCAGCGCGGCGCAGCCGGTACAGCACGTGGCGTGACAGCCGATGATCGTTCGGCAGCGCCGGGTGCGCGAACGCGCCGACGCCGTCTTCGCGCATGCCCAGCTTTTCCATCAGCGAGCGCGAGCGCAGGTTGGCCGGGACCGTGAAGGAGACGATTTCTTCCAACCCCAGTTCACGAAAGCCGAACTCCAGGCAGGCGCGCGCCGCCTCGCCGGCGTAGCCCTGGCCCCAGTAGCGCGCCGCCAGGCGCCAGCCGATGTCGGTGCAGGGCGCGAAGGGCAGGCTGCCGACCGAGCCACCCTCGTGGCGCTTGAGGCCGACGAAACCGGCCAGCTCACCGCTGTCGGCCAGGGTCGCCGCGAAATAGCAGGCGCCGCTGCGTTCGTACAATGCCTGCTGGGCTGCGATGAAGGCCTCTGCCTGCGCCATCGTCAAGGGGCCGGGCAGGAACTCGGTGACGCGCGGGTCCTGGTTCAGTTCCCGGAAGGCCGCTGCGTCCCCGGCTTCCCAGGTGCGCAGCCGCAGGCGCGGAGTGCGGATCACGTCCATGTGCCGATCCTCAGCCGGCCCGTGCCAGAGGGGCACCGGCGACGCTGGCAATGAAGCTGGCGGTGACATCCGGCTGGGTCACCGGCAGCATGTGCCCGCCCTCGACCGGTTCGAGGCGGGCGCCGGGCACCTTGTCGACCAGCGCCTGGCCGCGCCGATGCCGGACAGGCCGGCGCCGACGATCAGCACGTCGAGGGGCTGGTCCTGCGGCGTGGGCGAGGCTGCGGGTGAATGCATGGTGTCTCGAATCATTTTTGCTTATGCTGACACTCTACATTGTCAGAATCGGGGTGGCAAGTTTCTGTGTAGAATGTCAACATGAAAGCAGAGCTCACCACCACCAGCCGTTCCTACCGTGGCTTGTCCCAGGAAGAGCGGCGCGCCGACCGCCGGTCGCGCCTGGTCGCCGCGGCCATCGCGGTGTATGGCGAGCGCGGCTACCACCAGGCCACCGTCAAGGCGGTCTGCGAGGCCGCCGGCCTGACCGAGCGCTACTTCTACGAATCCTTCCCCAACAGCGAAGCGCTGCTGATCGACTCCTTCAATGCCGTGACCTATTCGGTGCTCGGCGAAATCACGCGCGCAGCGCGCGATGCGGGGCGCGGCCGGATCGCGCGTTCGCGCGCCATGCTGCATGCCTATTTTTCCGCCCTGCAGCGCGAACCGCAGTCGGCGCGCGTGTTCCTGGTGGAGATCCGCGGCGTCAGCCGCGCGGTGGACCAGGCCTTCGACGCCGCGCTGCGCGCCATCGGGCGCGAGGTGGCGCGCATCGTCGCCGCGCCGGGTGCGCCGGACGACGAGCTGCTGCAGGCCGGCGTGGTCTGTGGCGTGATCCACATCGCGCTGCGCTGGATCGACAAGGGCTATGCGCCCGGGATCGACACCGTGGTCGGCACGGCCCTGCGGCTCGGCGCCGTGTTGTCCGCACCGGCCAGGGGGCTCAGGGCATCGTCATCTGCCTGATGGTCGCATGTTCATGGCGGTGTGCAAAGGATAAGCGCGCTCCGAGTATGCCGGCGCCGGCACGGCGGCGCCGCTCACCGATGGCGTAGCCGGACGCAAGACCCCCGGCCGGGTCCGGCTTAGAACTGGAACGCGACGCCGGCGCTCACGTTGGTCGAATCGCTGGAAGGCTTCTGCACTTCGACGCGCGCCGAGACGGCAGGGGTGAAGGCGTAGTTCACGCCGACGCCGTACAGCGCCTTGGTGGTCGAATCCTTTTCTTCGAAGCCGGCGGCCTTGATCTTGCCTTCCAGGCTGTTCACGCCGAGGCGGCCGTAGACGCTCACACGCTCGTTGACCGGCAGGCTGCCGATCAGCGACAGGTGGGCTTGATCGACCTTCACGCTGCCCAGGCCCATGTCGTAGTCGGCCAGGCGGCGGTAACCGCCCTCCACAGCGAAGTTCTGGTGGAAGTTGTAGCCGACAAAAGCGCCGACGCCGGTTTCACGGCCGGAGATGTCGTCGACCTTGGTACGGCCGACGTCGGCGCCTGCATAGAAGGTATTCGGTTGTGCGGCGAAGGCTGCCGACGAAGCGATGATCAGGGCGGTAGCGGCTGCGATTTTCTTGAACATATTGTGTGCCTCTTTGAGCGTGGTGGTGCGCTGGGGCTCATTCCCGAGCGCGAGGCGATTATTGCAGCTGGGATATGTCGATTGCAATCTTTCACACCGCACAAAAGTGCAAATAATGTTTGCAAATGTAACGAAATATGCACATGTCGTTTGCCTGTGGATCGAATTTGGCAAGGATTTGACGGCGCTTGCCGGCGCGCGACCATAAAAAAACCGCCCACGAGGGCGGTTTCGGCAGCAGTAGCGTAGTGCTAGATGTGCAGCGCGTGTCCCAGCGCCCGCAGTGCGGCTTCCTGCACCGCCTCGCCCAGGGTCGGGTGGGCGTGGATGGTACCGGCGATGTCCTCGAGCTGGGCGCCCAGTTCGATCGATTGCGTGAAGCCGGCCGCCAGTTCGGAGACCGCGCCGCCCACGGCCTGCCAGCCGATGATGCGGTGGTCGCTCTTGCGCGCCACCACGCGCACGAAGCCGTCCGTGCTTTCGATGGTCATGGCGCGGCCGTTGGCGCTGAACGGGAAGTTGGCGGTGACGATCTCGATGCCGGCCTTGTCGGCATCCAGCGGCGACATGCCGACCACCACGATCTCCGGGTCGGTAAAGCAGACCGCCGGAATCGCGGCGGGCGCGAAGTGGCGGCGCTTGCCCGACACGATCTCGGCCACCATCTCGCCCTGGGCCGTGGCGCGGTGCGCCAGCATCGGTTCGCCGGCCAGGTCGCCGATCGCCCAGACATTGCGCATCGACGTGCGGCACTGGTCGTCGACCTTGATCGCGCGGCCGTCCATGTCGAGCATCAGGTTTTCCAGGCCCCAGCCGGTGGTACGCGGCTTGCGGCCGACGGCCACCAGCACCCGGTCCGCTTCCAGCAGGGCCTCCACGCCGGAGGCGTCGCGCACGCGCACGCGCCGGCCATCCTCGTCCATGCCGAGCACCGAGGTGGCCAGGCGCAGCTCGACCCCGAGGCGGCCCAGGGCCGCGGCCACCGGTTTCACCAGATCCGCGTCATAGGCCGGCAAGATGCGGTCGGCCGCTTCCACCACCGTCACTTGACTGCCAAGCTTTCGGTAGGCAGTGCCCAGCTCGAGGCCGATGTAGCCGGCGCCGACGACCACCAGGCGCTGCGGGATGTCGCCGGGCGACAGCGCTTCGGTCGAGGAAACGACCGGACCGCCGAAAGGCATGAAGGGCAGTTCGACCGGCAGCGAGCCGCTGGCCAGCAGCATGTGCTCGCAGCGGATGCGCACGGTCGCTTCGCTCGATCCTTCGGGCCGCACCTCGACGGTCTTGCCGTCCAGGATGCTGGCCCAGCCCTCGACCAGCTTGACGCCGTTCTTCTTGAGCAGGGCGCCGACGCCGCCGGTGAGCTTCCTGACGATGCCGTCCTTCCAGGCCACCGTGCGCTCCAGGTCGATGCGCGGTTCGACCGCGGCGGCCGCCGTGCCGAAGCTGATGCCGAGCGGCGAGGTCTCGGCCGCATAGCTGCGCGCCTTGCAGAACTCGTCGGCGGCGTGGATCAGGGCCTTGGAGGGGATGCAGCCGATGTTCAGGCAGGTGCCGCCGGGCGAGGCGCCTTCGACCAGGATGGTCGGCACGCCCAGCTGGCCGGCGCGAATGCCGGCCACGTAGCCGCCGGGACCGCCGCCGATGATGAGTAAAGTAGTGTGTAAAGTCTCCATCGCTTACTCCACGAAGATGGTCGCCGGGGTTTCCAGGTAGCCGCGGATGGCCTGGATGAACTTGGCCGCCACCTGGCCGTCGATCACGCGGTGGTCGAACGAGGACGACAGGTTCATCATCTTGCGCGCCACCATGGCGCCGTCGCGGATCACCGGACGGTCGACGATGCGGTTGGTGCCGATGATCGCCACCTCCGGCCGGTTGATGACCGGGGTGGTGACGATGCCGCCCAGCGGTCCCAGGCTGGTGATGGTGATGGTGGAGCCGCTCAGCTCCTCGCGCGTGGCCTTGCCGCTGCGCGCAGCATCGGCCAGGCGTGCGACTTCCGCCGCGCTGTCCCATGGGTCGCGTGCCTCGGCATGGCGCACCACCGGCACCATCAGCCCGGCCTCGGTCTGGGCCGCGATGCCCAGGTGGACCGGATCGTACTGGGTCAGCAGGTTGTTGGCGTCGTCGTAGCGCGCATTCATCATCGGATACTGGCGGATGGCCAGCACCACGGCGCGCATCAGCAGCGGCAGCAGGGTCAGCTTGCCGCGCTCGGCGCCGTAGCGGGCGTTGAGCTGGGCGCGCAGCAGCTCCAGTTCGGTGACGTCGATCTCTTCGACATAGGTGAAGTGCGGGATCTGGCGTTTGGCTTCCTGCATCTTCTCGGCGATCTTGCGGCGCAGGCCGATCACCGGCGCCGCGTGCTCGCCTTCCAGCTTGGCATAGCGATTGTCGCTGCCGCCACCGGCGCCGGCGCCGCGGCGGCCCGCCACGTGGGCGTCCAGGTCGGCGTGGGTGATGCGGCCGGCCGGACCGCTACCGTGCACGAACTGCAGCTCGATGCCCAGGTCCCAGGCGCGCTGGCGCACCGCCGGTGCGGCCAGCGGTTTTTCGCCCTCGCCGCGCATCGGGGCGGGACCGTTCTGGTAAGCGCGCGATTGGGGAGCCGGCGCCTTCGGTGGAGGCACCGCCGCCGGAGCCGCCGCCTTCGCCGATGCGCCGCTGGATGCTTCGGCGTGGGCCACCGCTGCCAGCTGGGGATCGCCGACTTCCTCGGCTGGTGCCGTGGCGGCAGCCGACTTCACCGGCTCCTGCCTCGCCTTCTCGCCCGAGAAGTTGCCGGCGCCCTCGACCTCGAGGCGGATCAGCTCCGCGCCCACGGCCAGCGACTGTCCGACCGCGCCGCCCAGGCTCGTGATGGTGCCCGCGACCGGTGAGGGGATCTCGACGGTGGCCTTGTCGGTCATGACGTCGGCCAGCACCTGGTCTTCCTTGACCGTGTCGCCCGGCTGGACGTGCCAGGCCACCACTTCGACTTCGGCAATGCCTTCGCCGAGGTCCGGCATTTTAATGACGTGAATGCCCATGGTCAGCGACCCTCCATCGTGCGTTTCAGGGCCGCCGCGACGCGGTCCGGGCCCGGGAAATAGGCCCATTCCTGCGCATGCGGGTAAGGGGTGTCCCAGCCGGTGACGCGCTCGATCGGCGCCTCCAGCTGGTAGAAGCAGTGTTCCTGCACCAGCGCCGCCAGTTCGGCGCCGAAGCCGCTGGTACGGGTGGCCTCGTGCACGATCACGCAGCGGCCGGTCTTCTTGACCGAGTTGACGATGGTCTCGAGATCGAGCGGCCAGATGCTGCGCAGGTCGATGACTTCGGCGTCGACGCCGCTCTCGCGCGCCGCCGCTTCCGAGACCCAGACCATGGTGCCGTAGGCCAGCACCGTCACGTCGTTGCCGGGGCGGACCACGGCGGCCTTGTCGAGGTCGACCTTGTAGTAACCGGTCGGCACATTGCCGAGCGCGTGGCCCGACCAGGGTACGACCGGACGGTCGTGGTGGCCGTCGAAGGGGCCGTTGTACAGGCGCTTCGGTTCCAGGAAGATCACCGGGTCGTCGTTCTCGATCGACGCAATCAAGAGGCCTTTCGCATCGTAGGGATTGGACGGCATCACGGTGCGCAGGCCGCACACGTGGGTGAAGAAGGCTTCCGGGCTCTGGCTGTGGGTCTGGCCGCCGTAGATGCCGCCGCCGCAGGGCATGCGGATCACCATCGACGAAGTGAACTCGCCGGCCGAGCGGTAGCGCAGGCGCGCCGCTTCCGACACGATCTGGTCGGTCGCCGGATAGAAATAGTCGGCGAACTGGATCTCGATGACCGGGCGCAGGCCATAGGCCGCCATGCCCACCGCGGTGCCGACGATGCCGCCTTCCGAGATCGGCGCGTCGAACACGCGCGACTTGCCGTATTTCGCCTGCAGTCCGTCGGTGACGCGGAATACGCCGCCGAAGAAGCCGACGTCCTGGCCGAATACGACCACGTTGGGGTCGCGTTCCATCATCACGTCCATGGCCGAGCGCAGCGCCTGGATCATGGTCATCGGCATGGTGGCCGTGTCCTTGTCTACTGCTTGATCGTCACGTGCCATGCTCATACTCCCAGTTCCTGTCGCTGCCGGCGCAGGTGCTCCGGCATCTCCTTGTAGACGTCCTCGAACATCGTGGCGGCGCTCGGGGCGCGCTCGTCGCCCAGGATGCCGTAGGACTCGGCCTCTTTCTGGGCTGCGAGGATCTCCGCTTCGAGTTCGGCCTGCACCTTGTCGTGCTCCTCGTCCGACCACCAGCCCTGCTTGGTGAGATATTGGCGCAGGCGCGCGATCGGGTCGCCCAGCGGGAAGTGCTGGAAGTCGTCCGCCGGGCGGTAGCGCGAGGGGTCGTCCGAGGTCGAGTGCGGGCCGGCGCGGTAAGTGACCCATTCGATCAGGGTCGGACCGAGGTTGGAACGGGCGCGTTCGGCGGCCCAGCGCGAGGCGCTCAGCACGGCCAGGAAATCGTTGCCGTCCACGCGCAGCGAGGCGATGCCGCTGCCGATGCCGCGGGTGGCGAAGGTGACGCTCTCGCCGCCGGCGATGGCCTGGAAGGTCGAGATCGCCCACTGGTTGTTGACCACGTTGAGGATGACCGGCGCGCGGTACACGTGGGCAAAGGTGAGGGCGGTGGAGAAGTCGGATTCGGCGGTGGCGCCGTCGCCGATCCAGGCCGCGGCGATCTTGGTATCGCCCTTGATGGCCGAAGCCATGGCCCAGCCCACGGCTTGCGGGTACTGGGTGGCGAGGTTGCCGGAAATGGTGAAGAAGCCGGCGCGGCGCACCGAGTACATCACCGGCAGCTGGCGGCCCTTGAGCGGGTCGCGCTCGTTGGACAGCAGCTGGCAGATCATTTCGACCAGCGGTACCTGCTTGGCGAACAGGAGGCTCTGCTGGCGGTAGGTCGGGAAATGCATGTCGCCGTCTTCCAGGGCCAGGGCCTGGGCCGTGCCGATGGCTTCCTCGCCGAGCGAGAGCATATAGAAGGACATCTTCTTCTGGCGCTGGGCGATGACCATGCGCGCGTCGAAGATGCGGGTCTTCATCATGGTGCGCAGCCCGAAGCGCAGCAGTTCGGGCTCGACCTCCGGCGCCCAGGGACCGACGGCATCGCCGTTCTCGTCGAGGACGCGGATCAGGCCGGTCGCGATGTCGCTCGTGTCGAGCGGCGCCACGTCGATCGGCGGACGCCGGACGGATCCGGCGGGACTCAATTGCAGGTACGAAAAATCGGTCTTGCAGCCCGGACGGCCGGTAGGCTCCGGTACGTGCAGCGACAGAGGCTTACTCTGACTCATAAACGCTTCCCCTTTGTAAGGTGACTTGCGGCAAGCATGATACGGCCAACGGCCGCGCACACGAAGGCCCTGGCGAACTATTTTCATATTGCTATGCAGCATAACGGGCCTGGGGCGTGGCGGACCCGGCACAGGAGGGGGCACGCACGCCTGCGCCGGTTGCCGGTCGCACGCGGCGTCTGTAGTATGGTCTCACGGAGTCGCCCGTTCATGCCCATGCGCAGGATATCGTGAAGAAGACCGCCGTCGTCCTGCTGACCTTGCTGGTCGCCATCGCCGGGATCGGCTTGCCGATCTGGCTCGCGATCGAAGAGTCGGAGCGCCAGGCCTTCAAGGCCGAGGGCGCCCATGCGCTCGGCTATGCGCGCGACGTCGTGGTGCGCGGCAACGAGACGGCTGCCCAGGTGGAGGCCGCCGTTACCCGGCTCGCCCCGCATGCGGCGGCGCCCTGCGCGCCGGTCGCCATCGATGTGATGCGCGAGATCGACCTTGCGTCCACCTATATCCAGGCAGTCGGTCATATCGTCGGCAACCGCATGCCGTGTTCGTCCATCGTCGGCTCGGCACAGGTCCTGGAACTGGGCGCGCCCACCTACCGCAGCAGGCGCGGCGCCCTGGTCCGCACGAACGTGCGCTTCCCCTTCGCGCCGCAACATCGCTTTCTGGTGGTGCAGTTCGGCGATTTCGGCGCCATCCTGCACGCCGGCCTGCCGATCGACACTGCCAAGAGCGAACCGGACGTTGCGCTTGCCGTGATGTCCTTCGACTATCCGATCCCGCTGAGTGCGCGCGGACATGTCGATCCGGACTGGATAAAACGGCTCGGCGACCGGCGCGAGGTCGTCTTCGAGGAAGACGGCTACGTCGTCGCCGTGGTG
Organism: Telluria sp. ZB4P36; assembly: GCF_059685865.1. Lineage (NCBI taxonomy): Bacteria > Pseudomonadati > Pseudomonadota > Betaproteobacteria > Burkholderiales > Oxalobacteraceae > Telluria > Telluria sp. ZB4P36. The sequence goes on along the minus strand of NZ_JCASIE010000002.1, from coordinate 150,380 downwards.
CGCTCGCAGGTCTACCGCGCGGCCGGCATCGCGGCGGTACCGCTGCATTACCTCCATGGGCGCTCGCAGGACGTCGCCATGCGCCTGGTGCCGGCGGGACTGTTGGCGGGCGTCGTGCTGACGCTGGCCATCCTCTATCTCGCGCGCCAGCAGATGGCCTTGCCGTTCGCGGTCAAGACCGCCCTGCGGCGCAAGGAATTTTTCCTGGAATACCAGCCGGTCGTCGACCTGCGCAACGGGCAATGGATCGGGGTCGAGGCACTGGTCCGCTGGCGCCGCCCCACCGGCGAGATCGTGATGCCCGACCTGTTCATCCCGATCGCCGAACAGAACGCGATGATCGTCAAGCTGACGCGCCAGGTGCTTACCATGGTCTGCCGCGATACCCACGCCTTCCTGCGGGAGCACCCGCGCTTCCACATCGGCGTCAACCTGGCGCCGGCCGACTTCCATTCGGAAGGCTTCGTCGATTGCCTGCAGCACACGGTGGAACAGATGGGCGCCGCGCCTTCCAACCTGATCCTCGAAGTGACCGAGCGCGGGCTGCTCGACCCGGTGGTGGCGCGCGAGGTTTCGGGCACGCTGCGGCGCCATGGCTTTGCGCTCGCGATCGACGATTTCGGCACCGGCTACTCGAGCCTGTCCTACCTCGAATCGCTGGAACTCGACTACCTGAAGATCGACCGCAGCTTCATCGAGGCGATCGGCACCGGGGCGCCGACCAGCCAGGTGGTCGCGCACATCATCGGCATGGCCAAGGACCTCGGATTGCGCATGATTGCCGAAGGCGTGGAAAGCCAGGCGCAGGCCGATTTCCTGCTCAAGCACGGGGTCCAGTATGCGCAGGGCTGGCTGTTCGGGCGGCCGATGGCCTTCGGCGAGATCGTGCGCCAGGTGGAAGCGAGGAAGCAGGCCGACGCCGCGCTGGCACGCGCGGCCAGCTAGGCGCCGTCCCGCACCGACCTAGCGCAGCACCGGCAGCTCGATATAGCTCTGGTTGGCGGCGTCGTGGTGCAGCGCATTATCCGCGACGACGCCCAGCTTCTCGCTCTCGTTCGGGCCGCCCGTGTTCAGGTTGCGCACGAACTTCGGGAAGTTCGAGGACGTCACCTCGACCCGGATCCGGTGCCCCGCGCCGAACTGGATCGCAGTCGTGATCGGCGTCGGACGGATGGTCACGACCTGGCCGGGCGTGAGCAGTTCCGGCTTGTCGAAACCGCTGCGGTAACGGGCGCGGAAGATGGTGTCGCCGATGATCCAGGCAGTGCCGTCGGGCGCGACGTCGACCAGTTTCACGGCGAAATCGGTGTCCCTGGCGCTCGACGAGACCTTCAGGACCGCGTCCACGAAACCGGCCACGCTGACCGGCTTGGTCAGCGGCTCGCTGGTATAGACCAGCACGTCGTTGCGCGCCTCGACCGGGCGCTGGTCGAAGGCGCCGGGCACGACGATGCCGCCGTTGCAGCAGTCGCCCCCGCCGATCGTCTGCACCGGGTTCATCGGGTCGTAGCGATAGCGGTCGGCGGCCTCGTTGGCGGCCGGCGCTTCCGCGGTCAGGCGGCCGTCGCCGTAGAGCGAATTCGCCTTGCCGCCCGAGCGCAGGTAGAGACGCATCGGTTTCGCGGTCTCCGGCGGCCAGGCGCCCGCGCTTTGCCAGCGGTTGGCGCCCATTTCGAAGTAGCGGACACGGGGCGTGTCGGCAGGAAAGGCCTTGGTATTCCCTTTCAGCCAGCGGTCGAACCAGCCGTAAATGAGGCCGTCGACGTCGAAGCTGGTGTCGCCCATGGCGCGCTCGCCCACCGTCATGTTGGGGCCGAGCCTGGCGAACTGGCAGTGCGGATTCGGCGCGACCACGGCGTACTGGTTGGCGCTTGCCTCCTTGTCGGTGCCGGCCGTGCGCGCGTGGTTGAACAGCTCGAGGTTCGGGCCGACCGAGACGTCATACCAGCTGTTGAACCAGAGGGCGGGCACGCCCCAGCCCATGCCTTCGTGGTAGAGACCGCCCTGGCGCCAGGCTGGATCGGCCGGGGTGCGGGCGATCAATTTCTCGAAGGTCCCCGGTGGCTCGCCGAGCGAGCTCAGGAGCTCATTCACCGGCAGGTGCTTGATCTGCTTGTTCCAGTCGACCTGCGGTTTGCTTGGATTGAGGTCGTTATAGGCCTGAATGCGGGTGCGCAGCTTTTCGTCGGTAATCGAGGCCGGCAGTTCCGCCCGCAGCGGGTTGTCGACGCCGTACAGCCACACGAAGAACAGGTTGCGCGGCACGCCGCCGGTGTACCAGTTGCCTTGCTCCTGGAAGCGTCCAAGCTTGCCGATCCCGGCGCCGGCCGCCATCGGCACCATCGCCGCATGCGCCGGGTGGTTCAGGGCGGCCAGGGCCAGCTGCCATTCGGCCGACGAGGAGCAGCCCAGGGTGCCGACCTTGCCGTTCGACCAGGGCTGCCGGGCGATCCAGCTCAGGGTGTCGTAGCCGTCGGTCTGGGGATTGCCCAGGATTTCCCACTGTCCTTGGGAGAAGTAGCGGCCGCGTTCGTTCTGGACGATGAACGTGTAGCCGCGCTTGAGCGATTCCATCACGTAGCGCTGGGTCGACCCCTTCAGCTTGCCCTCGTTGTAGGGCGTCTTCCACAGGATGGTGGGGAGCTTGCCGTTCGCGTTCTTCGGCATGTAGATGTCGGTCGACAGCCCGACGCCGTCGCGCATCGGCACCATCACGCTGCGCCGCGTGGTGGCGATTTGCGCCAGTTCCTTGTCCAGGGCTTCCTGGCTGTACTTGGTATAGTCCTGTGCCGCGACGAAGGTGGCGGCATCGGCAGCGAACAGGCTCACTGCAACGAAACTGGCGACAATCTTTTTCAAGCGTACTCCTTCACCATGGATAGATCGGGAGTGACACTTTATCAACAGCGTAGCTATTGAGCTAGCGCAACACGACAATACAGGCCCAGTGTCGCTTTATTGCGTCTTTACCAAAGCGTGAGCAGCGGGAACGCTGCGCTGGCGCAGCCGGTAGCCGAGCGCCAGCAGGGCCAGCCAGGCCGGAATCATCCACACCGACAATTGCAGGCCAGGGGTCAGGTACATCACGACCACGATGCCGGCCAGGAAGGCCAGGCAAAGATAGTTGGTCAATGGGAAGAACGGGCTGCGGAACGCAGTCGGCTGGCCGGCGGCCTGCTTGGCGCGGCGGAAGCGCAGGTGACTCCAGCACACCATGCCCCAGTTGATCACCAGTGCCGCCACGGCCAGGCCCATCAGCATTCCGAAGGCTTCCTTCGGCAGGAAGTAATTGATGCAGATGCAGATGCCGGTGGCAATCGCCGATACCGCCAGCGCCGCCAGCGGCACCCCGCGTTTCGACACGGCGAGCAGGGCGCGCGGCGCATTGCCCTGTTCGGCCAGGCCGAACAGCATGCGGCTGTTGGCATAGACGCAGCCGTTGTAGACCGACAGCGCCGCCGTCAGCACCACCAGGTTGAGGACGTTGGCCACGACGTTGCTGTCCAGGGCGGCAAAGATCAGTACAAAGGGGCTGCCGCCCGTGACGACTTTCTGCCACGGGTAGAGCATCAGCAGCACCGCCAGCGCGCCCACGTAGAAGATGGCGATGCGCCAGATGGCCTGGTTGATGGCGCGCGGGATGGTGTGGCCCGGATTGTCGGCCTCGGCGGCGGTGATCCCGATCATTTCCAGGCCGCCGAAGGAGAACATGATCACCGCCATCGACAGCGCCAGTCCGGCAAAGCCGTTCGGGAAGAAGCCCCCGTGCTGCCACAGGTTGGCCACGCCGGCCTGCGGGCCCGCCGTGTCGCTGGCCAGCAGGTAGCAGCCGAACACGATCATGCCGACGACGGCCGCGACCTTGATGATCGAGAACCAGAATTCGAGCTCGCCGAAGGCTTTCACGTTCATCAGGCTGAGCAGGTTGACGAGGACGAAGAAGCCCAGCGCCGAGACCCAGGTCGGGATCTCGGGGAACCAGTACTGGACATAGATGCCGAGCGCCGACAGTTCGGCCATGCTGACGAGGATGTACATCACCCAGTAGTTCCAGCCGGAGACGAAACCGGCCATCGGGCTGCCGTATTTGCTGGCGAAATAGCCGAAGGAACCGGCGACCGGTTCGTCGACGATCATCTCGCCGAGCTGGCGCAGGATGAGGAAGGCGATCAGGCCGGCGAACGCATAGCCGAGCAGGGCGGAGGGGCCGGCCTGCTGGATGGTCTGGGCCACCCCCAGGAACAGCCCGGTGCCGATCGCGCCGCCGAGGGCGATCAGCTGGATGTGGCGGTTTTTCAAGCCACGTTTGAGTTCATGCTTCGCGTCGTCCATCGTCGGCCTTAAGGAAAGTTGCCTTAAAGCCAGCGATTCTACTGCAAGGACGGCGCGCCGGGCGAAACTTCGGCGGCGTCCCGTTCCCGTGTATCAGAAGCGGCGGTAAGTACGGCGGCCCAGCGGGTAACGCTGCGCCATCTTGCCGCCGAATTTTTTCCAGAGCAGGCCTGCAATGGCCATCATGATGATCTTGCGCATGCTGTCCTCCATATTGTCCAGGCTGGCCGCGCGGCGCGCGGCATCGCTTCCACCTTAGCAAAAACGGACGGGGCAGGGCGCAGGCCAGGATCAGCTGCCCTTCGGTGAACGAGCTCGCCTTCAGCCCGGCATCACGAAGAAGGCAAGCACGCCCGCCACCCCGGCGCCCAGCATCATCAGCAAAAAGCCCGACATGCGTGCCAGCGAACCGAGGCGGCTGCCCTGCGGGCGGCTGCGCAGCAGGTAGAGCGGAATCCCGAGCGGCGAGATCCCGACCACGGCCGAGCTCAGCCAGCGCGAACGGCGGAACAGGCGCGCTTCGCTGTCGAGGCGATACCAGTAATAGGGCAGGAAGTTGAGCAGGAAGGCCGACAGCAGGGCCCACCAGTCCGGCATACGTACATGGGATGCGGCGTACAGGGCGTCTGCCATACCACAGGCAAACATGAGCGCCAGCAGCGCCCACAGGGTGTTCTTGGGAGTCATTGCAAGGAATCAGAAGCGAGGCGGCGAGAATACCATCGCGATCGGGGCGCGAAATTCAACAAAAATCACGAACCTGTCGAAATATGCATATCGCCTGATCTATTTTGCCGGTTTTGCCGATCCGCGACCTTGCCCCCGCGGCAGCGTAAAGACATCGGCCACCAGGGTGCTGTCGCCGATCTGGCGGCTCGGCGAGGCCGCGTCGTGCACCACCAGCAGTTCTTCGCTGCCGTCCTCCTGGGCCGCGAACAGCGCGATCCCCTCTGGATGGTCGACCCCGCGGCCGAAGGGCAGTTCCAGTACCCGTTCCAGTTCGCCGGCCGCGACCGCGCCGTCCTTGCCCGCGCCGTTGCCGGCTGCCGCCGCGCCGCGCCAGCGGAACAGGGTGACCGGGCCGTCCAGGTCCATGGTCGGCCCGGCCAGCACCAGGACGTCCTTGCCGTGCACGCACAGGTCGCGGATGCCGAGTCCGCCCAGGTCGAGGAAATGCTTGGCGTACAGGCGGCCGTCTTCCGTCACGGGCGCCAGCCGCAGCCGGCCCGGCTGCTGGTCGTCGACCAAGGCCACCTGTACCACCAGCGCCCAGCCGCGCAGCACCGGGCCGCGCAGGCCGAGCAGCAGGTGCTTGCCGGCCACCGCCAGGCCCTCGATGTCGAAGCCGTTGTCCTTGCCCGGGATGGCGAGGAAGGGACCGAGGTGCTCGTCCTCCTTCAGCAGCGCGGTCAGTTCGTTGCCGTGCTCGTCGCCACGCAGCATGGCGGCGCAGCGCCGTTTGTCCTTGTGGACGGTTTCCTTTTCCAGCGTGTAGCCGTCGCCGTCCTTCACCACCGGAATCCGCGCCAGCAGGTAGCGGTTGCCGTCCGCGCTGACGCAGGCCAGGCGCTTGTGCGCCTTTTTCACGCCGTCGCCGTCGCGCGGCTGCTTGCGCCGCAGGCTGTGCGAGCCAGCCAACCACAGGTACTTGCCGTCGCAGGCCAGGCCCTCGATGTCGGCTTCGTTGATCTCGTCTTCCGACTCGCCTTTTGGCGGCAGCGGCAGGTCGAGGTAGTCGTGCAGGGCGTACTGGCGGTGGCCGCGCGTGAAGCTGCTGCGGCCGGTGCTGTCTTCCTCGCAGACTGTCAGGCGTTCGAGGCTGACCGATTCATCGTTGGCGAGCCAGAGCGAGCTGCCCATGCGCAGGGCGACCGACAGGCCGTCACGCAGCTCCTTGCCGTAGCACAGCTCGTCGCGTTCAGGGTGGAATTCGAGGAGGACGATGTTGGAGGGATGCATGCGGGAACCTCGGCGCGGTGTGCGACATTGCCGGGTAACGATAGCATGGGGCCGCAGGGGACGGCGCTCATCAGGAGGCCGGCGGCGCGCATCCCGGTTCACTTCAGGTAAGGGGCGACGTTCTCCGCGACGCGCTTGTGCTCCGCCTCGGTCAGCGGCAAGGCGCGGAACGCGGCCCAGGCTTCGCGCGGCTTCATGTTGGTGGGCGTGGCGGCGTCCGAGCCGTAGAAGATCTTGTCGACGCCGACCATGCGGATGCGTTCCACCATTTCGCGCGCGTGCCCGGGCGTGATGTCGGGCGTGGCGATCGAGGCCACGTCGAAGTAGAGCCGGCGCGTGTTCGGGTCATTGCGCGCGGCCGCCTCGGCGAAGGTCCGCATCACCTCGTTGGAGGGCGGGTCTTCGTATCCGGGGCCGCTGCCGGCGAAGTGCGCAACCTGCACCACGATGTCGGGCGCCTGCGGCATCAGCTGCTCCAGGAAGGCGCGCGCCTGGGCCGCGCCGTAGGGACGCTTGAGCGAGATCGAGGCACGCATGTGGACCGCGATCGCCATGCCGTGCCGGTTCGCGGCCCGGAACACTTCCTTGAGCCGGGCGATGTGGGCCGGGTTCTCGAGCTGGACATCGGAATTCCCGAAGTGCATCTTGATCCCGGTGCGCAGCTGCGGGTGGGCCGCGCAGCGCTCCAGTTCCGCCAGCGCATAGTCCTTCAAGGGATTGAAGCCGCAGAAGGCGCGCAGGCGCTCCGGGTAGTTGGCCACCTGGGCTGCGGTCCAGTCGTTCTCCGCTCTCACCTTGGCGTATTCGTCCTCGATCACGCGCGACGGGCGGCCGTACATGTAAGCGGTCGACATCACGGCCGCGCGCCGGATGCCGGCGCTGTCGAGCAGGGAGATCAGCTCGGTCACCGGGATCTCGCGCAGCGCGTCGGGACCCGGCGCCGGGTTGATCAGGGCGATGATGGCGGGACTGAACAGGTGCTGGTGGTGGTCGGCGGCGGGCGCTGCCGGCGCCGCGGCAAAGGCGAAGGCGGGCAGGGCCAGCAGCAGTGCGGCGGCGCTGCGCAGCCTGGCGAAGGGGTGGAGCATGGCGGAACCTCTGGGTGGATACGAGGCTCCAGACTAGCGGCTGGCGGCGGCGCTGTCCACGACAAATGGATACATATGGCGCCGCCGGCTTTGCCTCCTCAGGCCGCCTGAGGCGCGCCTTGCGCGCCTCGAGGATATCGTCGAGGAAATCCATCGGCGTGGACCTTCCTTGATGGGCTCGTGGCAATGCGGTGCCGGAATCCTGGGGCCGTTTTCCCTGCGCCTCGCGGGTGCAGCGTCACGGCCTGCATGCAGTGTAGATAAACCGGGCGCACCGGTCTTCCCCCACGGCGGGGGGAATAGTGCGGGCCTACAGGATGGTGACGACCACGCGCCGGCGGTGCGGGGCGCTGCGGTGTTCGTAGAGGTAGATGCCCTGCCAGGTGCCGAGCAGAAGGCGTCCGCCGCCGACCGGCACGCCCAGCCCCGAACCGGTCAACATGTTGCGCACGTGGGCCGCCATGTCGTCCGGGCCTTCGGCGTCGTGGCGGTAGGCGGGGTCGCCGTCCGGGGCCAGGCGGCCGAGGACGGTTTCGAGGTCGCGCCGCACGTCGGGATCGGCGTTCTCGGTGATGAGCAGCGAGCAGCTGGTGTGCTGCACGAACAGGTGGGCGAGGCCGCATTGCACCCCGGAGGCGCGCACGGCTTCGGCCACCGCGGCCGTGATGTCGCGGGTGCCGCGTCCCTGGGTCTGGATCTCGAGGATGGTCTGGTGCGCCATGTCGTACTCCTGCAGGATCAGGCCGCGGCCGGCGCGTCCATCTGCGCCAGCGCGGCCAGCAGCTCGTCGAGCGGCGCCGGACGCGAGAACAGATAGCCCTGCATGCACGGGCCGCCGTGATCGGACAGGTATTGCGCCTGCTGGGCGGTCTCGATGCCCTCGGCCACCACGCGCAGGCCGAGGTGGTCGGCCATGGCGAGGATCGACTGCACGATCGCGGTGCCGTTGACGTCGTTCGGGGTGTCGCGGATGAAGCTCTTGTCGATCTTCAGTTCGTACAGCGGCATCTTCTTGAGGTAGGCCAGGTTCGAGTAGCCGGTGCCGAAGTCGTCCACCGAGAAACGGATGCCGAGGCCGGCCAGTTCGTGCATGCGGGCGATGGTCTCGTCCAGGTCGGTGACCAGCAGGCCTTCGGTGACTTCGAAGATCAGCTGTCCCGCGGGCGCGCCGGTGTCGCGCAGTACCGCGCGCACCTGCTCGACGAAGTCGGGCTGGCGGAACTGGGCCGGGCTGACGTTGATCGAGAGCGGCAGCGGATGGCCGGCCGCCTGCAGGCGCAGCCAGGCCTCGCAGGCCTGGCGCAGCACCCAGTTCCCCAGCGGGACGATCAGGCCGGTGCTTTCCGCGATCGGGATGAACACGTCGGGCGGCACCAGCACGCCGTCGGCACGGCGCCAGCGCATCAGGAGCTCGGCGCCGACCGGCTGCCGGGCGTGGTCGACCTGCAGTTGCAGGTGCATGGCCAGCTCGCCGTTCTCGAGCGCCATGGCAAGGTCGCGCTCGAGCGTGAGCTTTTGTTCGGCCTCGGCCAGCATGTTGGTCTCGAACAGGGCGACGCCGTTGCGCCCGCTCGCCTTGGCCTGGTACATCGCCACGTCCGCTTCGCGCAGCAGGTCGTGGCCGTTCTGCTCGGGATGCAGGGGCAGGGCCACGCCGATGCTGCCGGTAGAGCGGTACGCCTGGTCGTCGATCATGACTTCCTCGCCCAGCGCGGCGAGGACCTTGTGGGCGACCCTGACGGCAGCCTCGGTAGCGGCGCCGGCGTCGTGGCCGAGGTCCTGCAGCAGGATCACGAATTCGTCGCCGCCCAGGCGCGCCACCGTGTCGCGGCTGCGCACCGCCGCCACCAGGCGCTCGGCGGCGCTGCGCAGCAGGGCGTCGCCGGTGGCGTGGCCGCGCGCGTCGTTGACGTACTTGAAGTTGTCGAGGTCGATGAACAGCACCGCGCCGAAGGCGCCGCCGGCATGGCGCGCAGCCACCAGCGCATCGAGGCGCTCGGTCAGCAGGCGGCGGTTGGGCAAGCCGGTGAGCACGTCGTAGAACGCGAGGTTGTGAATTGCTCTGGCCGAGTTGCGGCGCTCGGTGATGTCGCGCCCGACGACCACCCAGTGCGAATGGCGCCCGCCCTCGCTGGCGAAGGGCACCATTTCCATCTCGACCCAGTAAGGGTCGCCACCCTTGGTGTAGTTCAGCAGTTCGGCCTTGACCGGCTCGTTGCGGCTGACCGCGCCCAGGATGCGCGCCACCTCGTCCGGGTCGGTCTCGGGACCGTGCAGCAGGCGCATGCTTTGCCCGATGATCTCGTCGCGCTTGTAGCCGGTGCGGCGCTCGAAGGCCTCGTTGGCGAAGATGATCGGCTGCTGCGCGCCCGGCGCGTCGACCGCGTGGGCGATCAGCACCATGTCGTTCAGGCGCGCCACCGCGGCCGAGGTCAGGCGCAGCTCGGCGTTCAGCTCGTGCAGCTTCTCCTGCTTGATCTCGAGCGATTCGGCGAAACCGTGGACTTCGCCCAGGGTCTCGGACAGGCCCCTCACCAGGGTGCCGCACGTCAGGGTGATCACGGCGCCGACGCACAGGAAGTTCAGGGTCACGACCAGCGACGAGAGCAGCTCGTTGTCCCCGATGCCGGAAACGAAGAGCGGAACATGACCGCCCAGGCCGAGGCCGAGGATGGTGAAGGCGCTCAGGAACAGGGCTGCCAATGCCTGCCGGGTACCGAGCAGGACAACCGCCAGCACGGGGGGCGCCATCAGGAAGATCTGGCTGACCGGCCCGACAGTGAGCATCAGCCCGACGCCCACCAGGAAGATCACCGCCAGGAAGTTCAGCACGCGCAGCGTGTACGGAATGCGCTTGAACCACCAGAGCGCGAAGAGCCAGCCGAGGGCGACGATGTCCATCGCGGCGATCTGCCACATGCCGTCCGCGATCGCCAACGTCGCGCTCGGCACGGCCGCGATCACGCCGAACAGCAGCACGGTCGACATGAGCTTGGAGAAAATGCGGGCGCGCCAGTGCGCGAGATCGTAGAACTGTTTCATGCGTCCGGACTACACGCTGTGCGCCAGGCCCAGGTTGCGGTTGGCCGGTACCGCCACGTCCATGAGTTTCGGGCGCGGCAGGTTCAGGGCGCCCATCAGGGCGACGAAGTCCTCGCGCGAGCGGCCGGCCAGGCGCGCGTTGTGGCGCTTCTCCCAGCCGATGCTGGACAGCGACTGGCCCTTGTAGTCGTGGCCCGGCCAGACCCGGGTGGCGTCGTCGAGGGCGAACAGCTTGCGGGTGACGCTGTCGTACAGCGCCTCGGCGCTGCCGCCCTGGAAGTCGGTGCGGCCGCAGCCGTCCACCAGCAGCGTATCGCCGGTGAACAGGTTGCCGCGCCAGAGGTAGCACATGCTGCCGGCGGTGTGGCCGGGCGTATGGATCACGGCGATGTGTTCGCGCTGGCCGAAGGGAATCACGTCGCCGTCCTGCAGCTGCACTTCGGCCGGCGGAATCCCGCAGCCGCTCGGCACGCAGGCCTTGGCCCCGGTCAGCGCGCGCAGCTTGCCGGCCGAGGTCACGTGGTCGGCGTGGGCGTGGGTCTCGAGCACGTGGGTGAGGGACAGTCCGAGGCGTTCGAGGTGGGCCAGGTCGCGCTGCCAGTGGCGGTCGACCGGGTCGATGATCACCGCATCGCGGCTGTCCGGGGCGGACAGGATGTAGGTGTAGGTCGAGGATTCGGCGTCGAACAGCTGGATCGGGTTGACTTGCATTGGGGGTCTCCTGGGTGCGGTGCGTGTTGTACCACAGGATGGGGCGCGGGGGAAGGTGGCGAAGGCCAGGCCCTCCCTTCAATCCCGTTCCGGTTCCGGCTCAACCGGCTCGTAACGCGAGACCATGATGCGGTCGATGCGGTTGCCGTCCATGTCCATGACCTCGAAGCGGAAGCCTTTCCAGTCCACGGTGTCGGAGGGCTTGGGGATGTAGCCCAGCTGGTAGAGCATGAAGCCCGCCAGGGTGTGATAGGCGCCTTCATCCTCGCCCGGGAAGCCCAGGGTGGTCTCGAGCAGGTCGCGGAAGCGGTCGAGCGCGACGCCGCCGTCCAGCAGCCAGCTGCCATCGGCGCGCTGCACCGCGTCGGCGTCGTATTCCTCGCCGGCGACGGTGACGTCGCCCACCAGGGCGCTCATCACGTCGCTCAGCGTGACCATGCCCTGGATGTCGCCGTATTCGTCGACGATCAGGGCCAGTTCGGCGCGGTGCTTCTTGAACATCTCGAGCAGGGCCATGGCGCTGACCGTCTCCGGCACGTAGAGCAGTTCCTGCACCGCGCCGTCGAGGTCGATGGCTTCCAGCGAACCGGTGCGCACGGCCTGGCCGAACAGGTCGCGCACCAGCACGTAGCCCAGGATGTGCGAGCGGTCGCCGCGGCAGACCGGGAAGCGGCTGTAGGGATTGGCCGCGATGGCCGCCAGGTTGGCCGCGCGGTCTTCCTCGAGGTCGAGGATCACCAGGTCGACGCGCGGCGTCATCAGGGATTTCAGGTGCTGGTCGTCCAGGCGCAGGGCGCGCTGCACGATGTCGTATTCGGTTTTCTCGAAGACGCCGGTGTCGGCGCCTTCCTTGATGATGCCGGCGATGTCTTCCTCGGTCGGCGCTTCTTCCTTCGCTTCGCGGATGCCGATCACGCGCACGATGGCATTGGTGGCCAGCGACAGCCCCTTGACGAAGGGCGCCATCACGACCGACAGCACGCGCAGGGGCTGGGCGATCAGGGTCGCCATCGCTTCCGGGAAGGCCATGGCGATGCGCTTCGGGACCAGCTCGCCGAAGATGATCGAGGCGATCGTGATGCCGATCACGACCAGGCCCAGCGCGAACTCGCGCGCATAAGGTGCGAGTACCGGCACGGTTTCGAGGTGGGGCGTGAGGTGGCTGACCAGCGAGGCTTCGCCGAATGCACCGTTGAAAATGCCGATCAGGGTGATCCCGACCTGCACGGTCGACAGGAAGTGGCTGGGATCGTCCGCCAGCTCGAGCGCGGCGCGCGCTCCGCGGCTGCCTTCTTCCGCGCGCCGCTCGAGGCGCATGCGCTTGGCCGAGACCAGTGCCAACTCGCTCATGGCGAACACTCCATTCATCAGGATGAGGAAGGAGATGATCAATATGTCGGTCAACACTGGCGCGGGGCCTCCGTCGGACTATCCGGGCCGCGTCCGGGCGCACCCGGAGCGGCGCACGCCCGCATCATCGCATGCCGGAGCGCGTTTGCGCCACACGGCTTGTCAGCTTGGCATCATTTGGCATCCGGACGGAAATGCTTGCCGATGCCGGCCCAGCACTGCTGGTAGTCGGGCTGCAGCTGCGGCGAGGACAACGCGTACGGGGTCGGCACCAGCACCTGGCGGGTCTCGAACATGAAGGCCATGGTGTCCGCCACCTTGTGCGGGCGGCTGGTGTCGGCGCTGCTGGCCTTGTCGAAGGTGGCGGCGTCCGGCCCGTGCCCGCTCATGCAATTGTGCAGGCTGGCCCCGCCCGGCACGAAGCCCTCGGCCTTGGCGTCGTAGGCGCCGTGGATCAGGCCCATGAACTCGCTGGCCACGTTGCGGTGGAACCAGGGCGGGCGGAAGCTGTCTTCGGCGACCAGCCAGCGCGGCGGGAAGATCACGAAGTCCAGGGTATCCACGCCCGGGGTGTCGGAAGGCGCCTGCAGCACCAGGAAGATCGACGGGTCCGGATGGTCGTAGCTGATCGAGCCGATGGTGTTGAAGTGGCGCAGGTCGTATTTATAGGGGACGTAGTTGCCGTGCCAGGCGACCACGTCGAGCGGCGAATGCCCGATCGGCGCGCGCCACAGGCCGCCGCAGAACTTCGCCACCAGTTCGAACTCGCCCTCGATGTCTTCGTAGCGGGCGACCGGGCTCAGGAAGTCGCGCGGATTGGCCAGCCCGTTCGAGCCGATCGGCCCCATGTCCGGCAGCTGCAGCAGGGCGCCGAAATTCTCGCAGACGTAGCCGCGCGCCGCGCCATCCGGCAAGCGCACCTGGAAGCGGATGCCGCGCGGGATCACCCCGATCTCGTGCGGCTCGAGCTCCAGCAGCCCGAGTTCGGTGGCGATCGCCAGCCGGCCCTGCTGCGGCACCACCAGCAGCTCGCCATCGGCGCTGTAGAAGTAGCGGCCCTGCATGTCCTTGTTGGCGGCGTACAGGTGGATCGCGCAGCCCGTCATGGCTTCCGGCGAGCCGTTGCCGGCCATGGTGACCCAGCCGTCGATGAAGTCGGTGGGCGCGTCGGGCATCGGCAACGGGCTCCAGCGCAGCTGGTTCGGTGGTGCAGGCGTGTCGAAACGGCTGACGATGCGGCCGGCGTCGATCGGGGTAAAACTGCCGTGCACGGCGGCCGGGCGGATGCGGTACAGCCAGGAGCGGCGGTTGTGGCTGCGCGGCGCCGTGAACGCGGTGCCGGAAATCTGTTCGGCATACAGGCCGTAGGCCACGCGCTGCGGCGAGTTGCGGTGCTGCGGCAGGGCGCCCGGCAGGGCTTCGGTGGCGAATTCGTTGCCGAAGCCGCTCATGGTGGCGGACGGGCGGTCAACGCTGTGACTCATGCTGATGTCTCCTGGGTGGTCGGTCGCTATGGGATCGCCGCCACTGTAGAAGAATTCAGCATGTTTTACGAGATGAATAGAAAAATGTACACTATTCACCAGCTAAATATTGCTGTTCGTGCGGGTCCGCCGCGCCGACAATGCAGCCTGCCTGAAACGCGCCCATGATAGAACCGCATACCATCGACCTGAACCTGCTGTCGGTATTCCAGGAAGTCTACCGGGAACGCCAGATTTCCTCGGCCGCCAAGCGGCTGGGACTGAGCCAGTCGGCGGTCAGCAACGCCCTGGGACGGCTGCGCCGCGCCTTCGGCGACGAGCTGTTCGTGCGCACCGCCGCCGGCATGCAGCCGACGCCGCTGGCGGCCCAGATGGCCGAGCCGATCGGCGTGGCGATGGCCCAGGTGGTGCTGGCGCTGAACCAGCGCAGCCGCTTCGATCCAGCCACCAGCCAGCGCCGCTTCGTGCTGGCGATGACGGACGTGGGCGAGATCTACTTCATGCCGGCGCTGATCGAGCGCTGCCGGCTGCTGGCCCCGCAGGTCGACATCAGTTCGGTACGCGCCGGGACGCTGGCGCTGAAGGAAGAAATGGAAGGCGGGCGGGTGGACCTGGCGGTCGGGCCCTTCGAGGACATCTCGGAAGCCCTGTACCAGCGCCAGCTGTTCCGCCAGCCCTATGTGACGATGTTCCGCAAGGGCCATCCGCTGGGGAAGGGTGAAGTCACGCTGGCGCGTTTCGTGAAGGCCGAGCACATGCTGGTCGATGCGAGCGAGAGCCCGTACGACCGCATCAACGCGCTGCTGGCGCGCGCCGGGATCGGGCCGGCGGTGCGCTTCCGGGTGCCGCACTTCACCGCCGTGCCCTATATGGCGGCGAGCTCGGACCTGGTGGTGACGGTCCCGCAGAAGCTGGCCGAGCGCGCCGCGGGGCCCTTCGGCCTGGAATGGATCGTGCCGCCCCTGGCCTTGCCGCCGCTGCAGACCAATGTGTTCTGGCACCGGCGCTACAACCAGGACCCGGGCAACCAGTGGCTGCGCGGGCTGCTGGCGGAAGTATTTGCAGAATAAGGACCGTGGAGACGGTCGTTCATCAACGAGAAAGACAAGGAAGAGAAAATGGCAGACCTGTTTGAGAACCCCATGGGCCTGATGGGCTTCGAGTTCGTCGAGTTCGCGTCGCCGACGCCGGGCGTGCTGGAAGACGTGTTCGCGAAACTGGGCTTCACCAAGGTGGCGGTGCACCGCTCGAAGCAGGTGAGCCTGTACCGCCAGGGCGGCATCAACTTCATCATCAACAACGAGCCGAAGAGCTACGCCGCCTACTTCGCCGCCGAGCACGGCCCCTCGGCCTGCGGCATGGCCTTCCGCGTCAAGGATTCCCATAAGGCCTATGCGCGCGCGCTGGAACTGGGCGCCCAGGCGGTCGAGATTCCGACCGGCCCGATGGAGCTGCGCCTGCCGGCCATCAAGGGCATCGGCGGCGCGCCGCTGTACCTGATCGACCGCTACGAAGACGGTAAATCGATCTACGACATCGACTTCGAGTTCATCGATGGCGTGGACCGTCACCCGTCCGGCCACGGCCTGAAGATCATCGACCACCTGACCCACAACGTCTACCGCGGCCGCATGAGTTTCTGGGCCGGCTTCTACGAGAAGCTGTTCAACTTCCGCGAGATCCGTTACTTCGACATCAAGGGCGAATACACCGGCCTGACCTCGAAGGCGCTGACCGCCCCGGACGGCATGATCCGCATCCCGCTGAACGAAGAGGGCAAGTCGGGCGGCGGCCAGATCGAGGAATTCCTGATGCAGTTCAACGGCGAAGGCATCCAGCACATCGCGCTGCTCACCGATGACCTGATGAAGACCGTCGACAGCCTGCGCGCCGCCGGCGTGCCCCTGATGAGCGCACCGCCGGAAACCTATTACGAGATGCTCGACGAGCGCGTGCCGGGCCACGGCGAAAACGCTGCCGAACTGAAGGCGCGCGGGCTGCTGCTGGACGGCACGGTCACCGACGGCAAGCCGCGCCTGCTGCTGCAGATCTTCTCGGAGACGCAACTGGGACCGGTGTTCTTCGAGTTCATCCAGCGCAAGGGCGATGACGGTTTCGGCGAGGGTAACTTCAAGGCGCTGTTCGAGTCGATCGAGCGCGATCAGCTGCGCCGCGGGGCGATCGCCGGGGCGGCCGCCGAAGCCTGAGTAAATGGGACCGGTGCCGCTGGCACCGGTCCCATTTTGCTATCCTGAGCGCTTTCGTCACCCAAGCGCCTCATGCTCGCCCCCTTCACCATCCTCCTGCTGTTCCAATGCCTCGGCGAAGGCATCGTCTTCCTGCTGAAGCTCCCGGTCCCCGGCCCGGTCGCCGGCATGCTGCTGCTGATGGCCGCCTTGCTGGCCTGGCCGCCGCTGGAAAAACAGATCGAGCAGGCCGCCGATACCCTGCTGTCCCACCTGTCCCTGCTGTTCGTGCCGGCCGGCGTCGGCATCGTCGCCACCGCCGCCAGCGGCAGCGGCCACTGGCTGGCCATCGTCACGGCGACGGTCGCCAGCACCGTGCTCACCCTGGCGCTCACCGGCCTGCTGCTGCGCCGCCTTCCGCGGGGAGACGGCGATGCCTGAGCTCGGCCAGTTCTGGGTCTATCTGTCCGCCTCGCCGCTGCTGGGTCTGACCATGACCCTGTGCGCCTACCTGGCCGCCCACCGCGTCACCGCCTTCTTCAAGGGCGCGCCGCTGGCCAATCCGGTCGCCATCTCGATCGCGCTGGTCGTGCTGCTGCTCTGGCTGACCGGCATGTCCTACCAACGCTACTTCGCGGGCGCCCAGTTCGTGCACTTCCTGCTCGGGCCGGCGACGGTGTCCCTGGCGCTGCCGCTGGTGCGCCAGCTGCCGCGCCTGCGCCGGGCCTTCCTTCCCCTGGCTGCGGCGCTGCTGCTCGGCTGCGTGACGGCGATCGTCTCCAGCGTGGCGATCGCACTGCTGCTCGGCGCAGCCCCGGAGCTGGCCGCGACCCTCGGTCCGAAGTCGGCCACCTCGCCGATCGCGATGGCGGTGTCGGAAGGGCTGGGCGGCATCCCGGCCCTGACCGCGGCCATGGTGATCGTCACCGGGATCTTCGGCGCGGTCTGCGGCCCCTGGCTGTTCGACCGCCTCGGCATCGCCTCGCCGGCGGCGCGCGGCTTCGCCCTCGGCCTGGCCTCGCACGGCATCGGCACCGCGCGCGCCTTCCAGTCCGGGGCCACGACGGGCGCCTTCGCCGCACTGGCGATGGGCCTGAATGGCGCGCTCACGGCGCTGCTCGCGCCGTGGCTGGTACCGGTCGTGGCAGGCTGGTTCGGCTGAGGGAACGCAGAAAAGCCGCCGGCCGCGGGCATTGCGCCAGCGGCCGGCAGGAAGCGCGGCGATCCGGGATCAGGCCGGATTCGACTTCCAGGTCTTCTTCGGGCCCAGGGCCTTGGCGGCGAACAGCGCACCGGCCAGTCCCACCACCATGGCGGCGGCGCTGCCGCCGAAGCCGACGGCATGTTCCTTGGCCAGCTTGCCGGCCTTCGGCCCCACCAGCTGCATGCGGCGGCGGGTCATCTGGGCGCCCAGCTCGCTCAGTGCATCGCGGCTCAGTTTTGCTTCAGCATGGGGCAGCAGGGTGGTTTCCTCGTCGGCCACGTGGTGCATCACGTCGCGCATCAGTTCCATCACCAGCTTGTCGTGGCGCGGATCGGAGCCGCTGGTGCGGCGCAGTTCGGCGATCAGGCGGCGCATCTCCATGTGCTCGGGCTCGGCCTTGTGCATGAAGGGCTCGCCGGCATCGCGCTGGCGCATCACCGGATAGAAGATCTCTTCCTCGAGCTTGGCGTGGATCTCGAGCGCGTCGCAGATGGTGTCGGCCAGCGCCTTCTTGACGCGCGGCGGCTTGTCCTTTTCGTACTGGTGGAAGGTCACCATCACATGCGAGTGGTCGAAGCGGATCATGTTGGTGATCGTCGGGCTCAGCTTATTCAGGTTAAACATCGGTACCCCCTTTATAGTCATATAGCTAACATGGTAGTGCCGCGCCACTCGTCTTTACTGTAGGAGTACGCGCCGCGCCCGTGTCGGCAGGGGCCGCAGGGGAGGGCGAGTCCAGACTCTCAGTCTGACTTCGTACTCGAAACTGGCCCCGTGAACACTCTTATTTATCAATTCCAACATTTCCATCAAGTTCGTTAATTGTCGCCCTAGTCCTACAGATGGACGCGCGAACACCTGATCCACACTGCCGTGTCACCCTGCCAACATGAGATATGCGGGCTGCCGGTCGAGGCCGCAGCCATCTCGCGGCAACGCCCCGACCGGGCGCGCCAACACTCATCAACGGAGGAATTGTTCATGTTTGCACATAACAAACGCCTGCAGTACACGGTCCGCGTCAGCGAACCGAATCCAGCCCTGGCCAACCTGATGCTGGAACAGTTCGGCGGACCGCAGGGCGAACTCGCCGCGGCCATGCGCTATTTCACCCAGGCGGTCTCGGAAGACGATCCGGGTCGCAAGGACATGCTGTTCGACATCGCCACCGAGGAGCTCAGCCACCTGGAGGTGATCGGGCACATCGTCGCGATGCTGAACAAGGGTGCCAAGGGCCGCCTGGCCGAGGCGGTCGACAGCGAAGCCGACATGTACAAGGCGATCACCGGTGCAGGCAATGACAGCCACATCACCCAGGTGCTGTACGGCGCCGGCACGCCGCTGACGAATTCGGCCGGCGTTCCCTGGACCGCCGCCTACATCGACTCGATCACCGAGCCGACCGCCGACCTGCGCTCGAACATCGCCGCCGAGGCGCGCGCCAAGATCGTCTACGAGCGCCTGATCGCGCTGACCGACGACCCGGGCGTGAAGGAAGCGCTGGGCTTCCTGATGACACGCGAAGTGGCCCACCAGAAGTCCTTCGAGAAGGCGCTGTACGCCATCGAACCGAACTTCCCGCCGGGCAAAATGCCGGCCGATCCGCGTTACGCGAGCGTGTACTACAACATGTCGCAGGGCCCGGGCGAGATGCGCGGCCCGTGGAACCAGGGCGCCGACTGGGATTTCGTCACCGACCGCGAGAAGCAGCAGGCAGTCGACGGCGGCTCGGGCGAGGCCGAAGTGGCGCTGCCGGGCGGCGACATCGACATCCTCAGGCAGATGGCGATGCGCACCATGTCCGACCCGATGTCCTCGCCGCGCACCGGTGCCGAACTCGGTATGAGCATGCAGTCGGCCGGCGGTGGTACGATGGCAGGGCAATCCGGCAGTGCCATGGGTAGCGCCCAGCTGGGCTCGAAAGGCGGCCAGCTCGACGACACCGGCAGCAGCAAGCCCCAGGATAAAGGCACCGCCAAGGGCACGAAGGCAATGAAGAAGTAAGCTCGCGCCGCGCGGCCATTCCGTAGCGCCGGCCGCGCGGCCATTCTTTGGGTATTGCATGAATTTTCACATAGACAAAACGCATGACAACCGCCTGCTTGCCGCCCGCACCCTGCTGCGCGCGCTGACGTTCCGGCGCGCCGTCGGCATCCTCGTCTGCAGCGTCGGCTGCATCCTCCTGCTCGGCAGCCTCGTCGAGCAGATCATGAACGCCAATCCCAAGATGCACCGCGCGCTGATCGGCGGCGCGACCGCGGCCGCGGCCACCGCGCTGGGCACGCTGCCGGTGCTCTTTGCCCAGAATTTCTCGAAACGGGCCTACGATTGCTTCCTCGGTTTCGGCGCCGGGGTCATGCTCGGCGCGACCGCGTTCTCGCTGGTGATCCCGGCCATCGCGGCAGCCAGGGCCGCCGGTTCCGGCAGCTGGGAGGCCAGCCTGATGGCCGGCGCCGGCATCATGGCGGGGGCGGGCGCCATCCTGCTGCTCAGCCGTGCGGTCCATACCGAGGGCATCCTCGCCCAGGGCGAAGCCGGCATGTCGGTCCGGCGCGCCTGGCTGTTCGTGTGGGCGGTGGCCCTGCACAACCTGCCGGAAGGCCTGGCGATCGGCGTCGGCTACGCCGGCATCGACATCGAAAAAGCGAATGCCCTGGCCACCGGGATCTCGATCCAGGACGTGCCGGAAGGACTGGTGGTGGCCCTGGCCCTGCGCACGGTCGGCTACAGCCGCCTGACGGCGGTCGGCCTGGGCATTGCCTCCGGCCTGATCGAGCCGGTGGCGGCCGCCTTCGGCGTGGCCCTGATCGGCATCGCGGCGGGCCTGCTGCCCTTCGCACTGGCCGCGGCGGGCGGGGCGATGCTGCTCGTGATCGTCAACGACGTGATCCCCGAATACCGGCAGAACGGCAACGGCACCTTCGCCAGCATCGCGCTGGTGTTCGGCTTCATCCTGATGACGGTGCTCGATACGGCGCTCAGTTGAACAGTGGCGTGATCGTCCACGGCCGGCTGGCGGTATCGACCCGGGTGCCGAGTTGCCGGCACAGAGTGCTCATCCGGTGCCCGATCCAGGCCGCGTGCACTGGATCGGCCGGGCTGCTGCGGCACTGCCGCTGCCGTGCGCGAACAGCACCATGCCGGAAGATTCTACGCCGAGCTTGACAGGAAAAATATGATGGGCATAATATGACGTACATCATATTTCGGAGGCTGTCATGAGCGGCAACGTGAAATCCAGCAAGCGCGAGCAATCGCACCACCGGATCGTCGAGGCCGCCAGCCGCGCCGTGCGGCGTCATGGCTATGCCGGCGTCGGCGTGGCCGAGGTCATGAAGGAAGCTGGCCTGACCCATGGCGGCTTCTACGCCCACTTCGATTCGCGCGACGCATTGCTGGTCGAGGCGATCGAGCATGCCGGCGCGATCAGCAGCGCCGTCCTGGACGAGCGGATCGCCGCGCGCTCGCAAGAGAACGGCAGCGCCTTGCAGGCACTGATCGAACTCTACCTGTCCGACGAGCATCTCGCCCATCCGGAGCAGGGCTGCGTGGTTGGTGCGCTGGCCAGCGAGATGCCGCGCCAGGAAGCGTTGGTGCGCAGCGCGTCCGCCCAGCGCGTCGACCGCCTGGTGCGCCGGGTCGCGCTGGCACTGCCCGAGGGCGCCGATCCGGCGCTGGCCGGCGTAATTGCCGGCGCCCTGGTCGGCAACCTCCAGCTGGCACGCATTCATGGCGACAATGCCGAGGGCAGGGCGGCGTTGTCCGATGCGCGGCGCGTGCTGATCTCCCTGTTCGTTTCGCCGAAGTAAGACACCCGGCCGGCCAACTGCCGGCAATTTTGTTCGCGTCGAAATATGATGCCCATCATATGAAGCGCATCATATTACTCCTGAGAGGAAAGTCATGAACATCCAGAATGCCACCGTGCTCGTCACCGGCGCCAACCGCGGCCTCGGCGCCGAATTCGCGCGCCAGGCCCTCGCCCGCGGCGCGAAGAAAGTCTATGCCGCCGCGCGCGACCCGGCCACCGTGCTGCTGGAAGGGGTCGTTCCCGTCCGGCTTGACGTCACCGACGCCACGGCAGTCGCGGCGCTGGCCGAACAGCTGAAGGACGTCGACCTGGTCATTAACAATGCCGGGGTAGCGAATACCGGCAACCTGCTGGACTCGGAAAGCGCCGACTCGCTGCGCTGGATGCTGGAAACGAACCTGTTCGGCATCCTGAACATGAGCCAGGGCTTCGCGCCGGTATTGCAGAGGCATGGGGGCGGCGCCTTCGTCAACGTGCTGTCGGTGGCGAGCTGGAAAAGCAACCCGGCGCTGGCGGCCTACGCCGTCACCAAGGCGGCGGCCTGGAATTTGACGAACGGCGTGCGCGACGCCCTGCGCACCCAGGGCACGCAAGTGCTGGGCGTGCACGTGGGCATGATCGATACCGACCTGACGCGCGGCTTCGACCTGCCGAAATTGTCGACCGCCACCGTGGTCGAGCGGACCTTTGCCGCACTCGCGGCCGGGGCCAGCGAAGTGCTGGTGGATGAGCTGACCCGCGCCGTCAAGCAGGGACTGACGGCCGAGCCGCCGCTGTACACCCTCGGCTAATCAGCCTGCGGCATGAGAAACGCCCCGGGGCGCCAGGCGCCGCGGGGCGTTTTTCTTGTTGCGTCAGCCGCTCAGTCGCGGATTTCCAGTGCCCGGTTCAGGCTCAGCGCCGCCAGCGAGCCGACCGCGCCCGACAGCAGGTAGAGGCTGACGTAGCCGAGGCCGAAGTGCGCCGACAGGCCCAGGGCGACCAGCGGGGCGAAGGCCGCGCCGACCAGCCAGGCCAGGTCCGAGGTCAGGGCCGCGCCCGTGTAGCGGTACTGCTGCTTGAAGTTCGCGGTCACGGCGCCGGCCGCCTGGCCGTACGACAGGCCCAGCAGGACGAAGCCGACCAGGATGAAGGTGTTCTGGCCGGTGATGCCGCCATCCATCAGCGAGGGCACGGCGAGGGCGAACAGGCCGATCAGCGCAGCCAGGGTGCCGAGCGTGGTGCGGCGGCCGACCTTGTCGGCAATATAGCCCGAGGCCAGGATCGCCAGCACCGCCAGCCCTGCGCCCCACATCTGGACTTGCAGGAACTCGTCCATCGGGCGGGTATCGTAGAGCTGGATCCAGGACAGCGGGAACACCGTCACCAGGTGGAACAATGCATAGCTGGCCAGGGCGGCGAGGGCGCCGATGGCGATGTTGCTGCCCTGCGATTTCACCAGCTCGCCGACCGGGGCAGGGTCGAGTTCGTGGGCGTCCAGCAGGCGCGAGTATTCGCTGGTCGACACCAGGCGCAGGCGGGCGAACAGCGCCACGACGTTGATCATGAAGGCGCAGAAGAAGGGATAACGCCAGCCCCAGACCAGGAAGTCGTCCTGGGTCAGGCTGGTCAGCAGGTAGGCGAACAGGCCGGCGGCGATCAGGAAGCCGATCGGTGCGGCGAGCTGGCCCAGCATCGCGTACCATCCGCGCTTGTGCTCCGGCGCGCTCAGGGCCAGCAGCGACGGCAGGCCGTCCCAGGAGCCGCCCTGGGCCAGGCCCTGGCCGATGCGCATCAGGGACAGGAGCACGACGGCCAGCATGCCGATCCGGTCATAGCTTGGCAAGAAGGAAATGACCACCGTGGAAGTGCCCATCATAAAGAGGGCGATGGTGAGCTTGATTTCGCGGCTGAAGCGGTTCTGGATGGCCATGAAGACCACCGTGCCGATCGGGCGCGCGATGAATGCGAAGGAAAAAACGATAAACGAGTAGAGTGTCGCTTCGAGTCGATCAGCCCAAGGGAAAAAGACCGCTGGAAAGACCAAGACCGAGGCAATGGCGTAGACGAAGAATTCGAAATACTCCGAGGCCCGGCCAATGACCACGCCGACAGCGATGTCGGCCGGATGGATCTCGCCATCCCGGGCATTGATGTTGCGGGCCCCGCTTGCAGGGTGGGTGATCGGAGCGGCACCTGCGCCGCCGTACGTCGTCGTGCTTTGCATATCTTCGTCTCCTGAGGTCAGCTGGCCTCGACAGCCTGAAATCGCGCCTTTGTTTCTATTGTGAACGGCATTGCCGTAGTTTCAATATAGCAAGGGTGGGACAAAGTGTCCAATGGTTGCCGTAGGCCGTTGGCGTTACAGTAGCATGTTCTTATTCCCATGTAACGTTAGATACCTAGCATGATTCCTAAAATTGTCCGCCGCGGACTCCCATTACTCCCGCTTGCAGCGCTGGCCGGCTGCAACACGGTCGTGATGAATCCCACCGGCGATATTGCAAAACAGCAGGCAGATCTGATCACGATCTCGGTCCTGCTAATGTTGATCATCATCGTCCCGGTGATGTTCCTGACCGTCCTGTTCGCCTGGCGCTACCGCAAGAACGCCAATGCGAAATACGAGCCGGACTGGGACCACTCGACCAAGCTCGAACTCGTGATCTGGGGCGCGCCGCTCCTGATCATCATCGTGCTCGGCCTGATCACCTGGGTCTCGACCCACAAGCTGGATCCCTACCGTCCGCTCGACCGCATCGACGAGCACCGCCCGATCCCGGCCTCGACCAAGCCGCTGGAAGTGCAGGTCGTCGCGCTCGACTGGAAGTGGCTGTTCATCTATCCGGAGCAGGGCATCGCTTCGGTCAACGAGCTGGTGACGCCGATCGACACTCCGATCCGCTTCAAGATCACCTCGTCGACCGTGATGAACACCTTCTACATCCCGACGCTGGCCGGCATGATCTACGCCATGCCGGGTATGGAGACGACTCTGAACGCGGTGCTGAACAAGACCGGCGACTACAAGGGCTTTTCCGCCAACTTCAGCGGCGAAGGCTTCTCGCACATGGGCTTCGCCTACAAGGGCGTGAGCGCCGGCGATTTCGACGCCTGGGTGCAGAAGATGAAGACCAACCCGGGCGTGCTGAATCGCGCCGACTACCTGGGCCTGGAAAAGCCCTCCGTGCGCGAGCCGGTGCGCTACTACGGCCAGGTGGAAACCGCGCTGTTCAACCGCATCCTGAACCGTTGCGTGGCCGAAGGCAATGTCTGCATGAATGAGCAGATGGCCCAGGACCACAAGCGCAACCAGGTCGCCGCCGCGATCCGACAGCTGCCGAAGACGCCTGCCGCCCAGATGGCCGATGCGGAAATCTGCGTGGTCCCGGAAGCCAAGGCAGCCCTGGGCAGCACCAATAACATTTCTGTGAAGAAGTAATCATGCAAGACTCTCTCGACCTGACGAAGCTCATCTTCGGTCGGCTCAGCTGGGACGCGATTCCCTTCCACGAGCCGATCCTGATCGCTACCTTCGCCGGCGTGATCGTCGGTGGCCTGGCCCTGGTGGCCCTGATCACCTACTTCCGCCAGTGGGGCAACCTGTGGACCAACTGGATCACCAGTATCGACCACAAGAAAATCGGCATCATGTACATGATCCTCGGGGTCATCATGCTGCTGCGCGGCTTTGCCGACGCGCTGATGATGCGCGCCCAGCAGGCTTTCGCCTTCGGCGCCAACAAGGGCTTCCTGCCGCCGGATCACTACGACCAGATCTTCACCGCCCACGGCGTGATCATGATCTTCTTCGTGGCGATGCCGCTGGTGACGGGCCTGATGAACTACGTCGTGCCCCTGCAGATCGGCGCGCGCGACGTCGCCTTCCCGTTCCTGAACAACTTCTCGTTCTGGATGACCACCATGGGCGCCGTGCTCGTGATGGCATCGCTGTTCGTGGGTGAATTCGCACGTACCGGCTGGCTGGCCTATCCGCCGCTGTCGGGCATCCTGGCGAGCCCCGGGGTCGGCGTCGACTACTACATCTGGTCATTGCAGATCGCGGGTGTTGGCACGCTGCTGTCCGGGGTGAACCTGATCGTCACCATCATCAAGATGCGCGCGCCGGGCATGGGCCTGATGAAGATGCCTGTCTTCGTCTGGACCTCGCTGTGCACCAACATCCTGATCGTGATGTCCTTCCCGATCCTGACCGCCGTGCTGGCCATGCTGGGCATGGACCGCCTGTTCGACACCGCCTTCTTCACGAACGACCGCGGCGGCAACGCCATGATGTACGTGAACCTGATCTGGATCTGGGGCCACCCGGAGGTGTACATCCTGATCCTGCCGGCCTTCGGCATCTTTTCGGAAGTCGTCTCGACCTTCTGCGGCAAGCGCCTGTTCGGCTATACCTCGATGGTCTACGCGACCGTCGTGATCATGATCCTGTCCTACCTGGTGTGGCTGCACCACTTCTTCACCATGGGCAGCGGGGCGAGCGTCAACTCCTTCTTCGGCATTACCACGATGATCATCTCGATCCCGACCGGGGCGAAGATCTTCAACTGGCTGTTCACGATGTACCGCGGCCGTATCCGCTTCGAACTGCCGATGATGTGGACCGTGTCCTTCATGCTGACCTTCGTCATCGGCGGCATGACCGGCGTGATGCTGGCCATCCCGGCGGCCGACTTCGTGCTGCACAACTCGCTGTTCCTGATCGCCCACTTCCACAACGTGATCATCGGCGGCGTCGTGTTCGGCCTGTTCGCCGGCTTCAACTACTGGGCGCCGAAGATGTTCGGCGTCAAGCTGAACCAGTTCTGGGGTCACGTGTCGTTCTGGCTGTGGTCGATCGGCTTCTGGGTCGCCTTCACCCCGCCGTACATCCTGGGCTTCATGGGCTACACCCGCCGCGTGAGCCACTTCGAGGATGCATCGGTCCAGTGGCTGTTCCAGATCTCGCTGGCCGGCACCCTGATGATCGCCGGCGGTATCGGCGCGCTGCTGCTGCAGATCTTCTTCACCTGGAAAGACCGCGCCAAGCTGCGCGACGTCACCGGCGATCCATGGGATGGCCGTACCCTGGAGTGGGCGACCTCGTCGCCGCCGCCGGACTACAACTTCGCCTTCACGCCGGTGGTGCACGATAACGACACCTTCGCCGACATGAAGAAGAACGGCTACCAGCGTCCGCTGAAGGACTTCGTGGAGATCCACATGCCCAAGAACACCTGGGCCGGCTTCGGCATCTCGGCGCTGGCGGCCGTGGTGGGCTTCGCCATCATCTGGCACATGTGGCTGCTGACCGCCGTGTCCTTCGCCGCCATGATGGCCGCGATCGTCATCCACACCTTTAACTACAAGCGCGATTTTTACATCCCGGCGGAAGAAGTTGCCCGCACCGAGGAAGCGCATACCCGTTTGCTGATGAGCCATGTCTGAGATTAAAGCTACGATGAACGGCGGCCTGACCGCCGACGAGGTGACCGCGCGCTACCTGGTGCGCGAACACCATCCGGAGAACGGCACCCTGCTGGGCTTCTGGATCTACCTGATGAGCGACTGCCTCATCTTCGCGTCCCTGTTCGCCACCTTCGCGGTGCTGGGCCGTAACTACGCCGGCGGTCCGACCGGCGCCGAGCTGTTCGACCTGACGCTGATCGCCATTAACACCGGCTTCCTGCTGCTGTCGTCGATCACCTTCGGTTTCGCGATGATCTCGGCGCAGGCCAGGAACGTCGGCAAGACCGTGCTGTGGATGGGCGTCACCGGCCTGCTGGGCCTGGCGTTCCTGTCGCTCGAACTGTACGAGTTCTACCACCTGATCCACGAAGGTGCGGGTCCGTCGCGCAGCGGCTTCCTGACCGCGTTCTTCTCGCTGGTCGGCACCCACGGCCTGCACGTGCTGTTCGGCTTCATCTGGCTCGTCACCCTGATGGTCCAGCTGACCAAGCACGGCCTGACCGGCGAGAACTTCCGCCGCCTGCAGTGCCTGTCGCTGTTCTGGCACTTCCTGGACGTCGTCTGGATCTTCGTGTTTACCTTTGTCTACCTGATGGGAGTCCTGCCATGAGCGCGCAACACCATGAGCATGGCCACAACCACGATGGCCACGAAACCTACGTGACGCATTACAGCCCCAAGGATTACGCGATCGGCTTCGTGCTGTCGCTGATCCTGACCGCGATCCCGTTCTGGCTGGTGATGGGCAAGGTCCTGCCGCCGGAAACGACGCGCTTCGTCATCCTCGGCTTCGCCGCGGTGCAGGTCGTCGTCCAGATGATCTACTTCCTGCACATGAACTCGAAGTCGGAAGACGGCTGGAACATGATGGCCATGATCCTGACCGTGGTACTGCTGGTCATCGTGTTGTCGGGCTCGATCTGGGTCATGACGCACATGAACGCCAACATGATGCCGGCCATGGGTGGGGCAAGCGACACCACCCACGGCATGCACGACACGCAGTAAGCTCACATGCGGGACCGGCGCGACCAGCCAGCAGGACCAGCCTCCCATCCGCCGCGCAGCGCTTTCGCGCGGCGGATGCTGGTGGCTGCGGCCCTGCTGCTGGCCGCGCTTTTTCTTGGGCTCGGCACCTGGCAGGTCCTTCGCCTGCAATGGAAGCTGGACCTGATCGCGCGCGTCGATGCGCGCGTCAACGCCGCCCCGGTCGCGCCGCCTCCCGCGGCGCGCTGGGCGCAGGTTACCAAAGCATCCGACGAATACCGGCGCGTACGTCTTGCCGGGCACTACCTCTACGAATTCACCACCCCCGTCCAGGCGCTGTCCGAACTGGGCGCGGGTTTCTGGCTGCTCACGCCGCTGTGCACGGCGGAGGGCCACATCGTCTTCATCAACCGCGGTTTCGTTCCCGCCGCCGATAACAAACCCGGTAGCTACCCGTCACGCCGCGCCGGCGCCAATCCCTGCGCCGCGAACGGCGAGCGTGTCGAGATCACGGGCCTGCTGCGGATCAGCGAGCCGGGCGGCGGTTTCCTGCGCGAGAACGACCCGGCCAACAACCGCTGGTACTCGCGCGACGTGCGGGCGCTGGCCGCCGCTCGCGGCCTGTCGAACGTGGCACCGTACTTTGTCGATGCCGCCAAGGGCCAGGATCCTGCCACGGCGCCCGAGCGCGCGGTCGGCGGCCTGACCGTCGTCTCCTTCGTCAACAATCACCTCGTCTATGCCCTTACCTGGTATGCGCTGGCCCTGATGGTCGCCGGCGCGTGGTGGTGGGTCAGCCGTCATGGCAGTACAATCCGCGACGATGACTGACCACACCACACGGGCATGATCCAGAACCCCCTCGATTTCTTCGCCAAGGCGGGCCGCAGCTCG
The DNA here is from genome assembly GCF_059685865.1 of Telluria sp. ZB4P36. Lineage (NCBI taxonomy): Bacteria > Pseudomonadati > Pseudomonadota > Betaproteobacteria > Burkholderiales > Oxalobacteraceae > Telluria > Telluria sp. ZB4P36. The sequence goes on along the minus strand of NZ_JCASIE010000002.1, from coordinate 121,884 downwards.
CCCCAGGCGGCCGCCGCGAACGTCGAATTCGCGGCCGGCCACAAGAACATGCTGCAGCTGATCGAGCTGCGCTGGATCGCCGTGATCGGCCAGATCACCACCATCGCCTCGGCCATCCTGGTCTTCGGCATCGAGCTGCCGCTGGTGCACATGCTGCAGGTGCTGGCCTGCCTGATCGCCTTCAACGTCGCCAGCCACCTGCGCTGGCACGAGCGGCGCCCGGTCTCGAACGGCGAGATGTTCATGGCCCTGCTGGTGGACGTGGCCAGCCTGACCGTCCTGCTCTACCTGTCGGGCGGCATCACCAATCCCTTTGCCTTCCTCTACCTGCTGCAGGTGATCCTGTCGGCGGTGCTGCTGGAAGTGCTGTGGACCTGGACCATCGTCCTGATCACCATCGCCTGCATGGCCGGCCTGGCCATGTACGCCCAGCCGCTCGCGCTGCCTTTCGACCATGCGCGCGGGATCGCCAGCCTGTACATCCAGGGCCTGCTGGTGTGCTTCGCGCTGAACGCGGCACTGCTGGTGATGTTCATCTCGCGGATCTCCGACACCCTGCGCGACAAGGCCGCACAGCTGGCGTCGCTGCGCCAGCAGGCCGTCGAGGAAGAGCACATCGTCCGCATGGGCCTGCTGGCCTCGGGTGCGGCGCACGAGCTGGGCACGCCGCTGGCCACCGTCTCGGTCATCCTCGGCGACTGGAAGCGCATGCCCCAGTTCCGCAACGACCCCAGTCTGCTGGAAGAAATCACCGAGATGCAGACCCAGCTCCAGCGCTGCAAGTCGATCGTCAGCGGGATCCTGCTGTCGGCCGGCGAGGCGCGCGGCGAATCGGCGGTGCGCACCACCGTGCGCAGCTTCCTCGACGGCCTGGCCAAGGACTGGCGCGCGAGCCGCTCGGCGTCCGCCTTCCAGTACAATGACCGTATCCTGGAAGACCGCCCGGTCGCCTTCGACTCGGCGCTCAAGCAGACCATCGACAACCTGCTCGACAATGCGCTGGAAGCGTCGCCGGACTGGGTCGGGCTGGATGCCTGGATCGAGGAGGGCACCCTGTACGTCGCCGTGACCGACCGCGGCCCCGGTTTCGCGCCCGCCATGCTGGGCCAGATCGGCAAGCCCTACCAGTCCACCAAGTCCAAGCCGGGGCGCGGCCTGGGCCTGTTCCTGGCCGTGAACGTGGTGCGCAAGCTGGGCGGCTCGGTCACCGCGGTGAACCGCGCGGAGGGCGGGGCCCAGGTCACACTGACGCTCCCGCTGTCGAGCATCGAACTGGAAGAGGAAGGCATTTGACCGACAATACCGAGCGCCTGCTGCTCATCATCGAGGACGACGAGGCCTTCGCGCGCACCCTGAGCCGCTCGTTCGAGCGGCGCGGCTACCGGGTGCTGGTCGCGCCGGGCCAGGACGAGGCGGCGGCGCTGCTGGCCGCGCATTCGCCGACGAATTCACCAAAATACGCCGTGGTCGACCTCAAGCTCAAGGGGAACAGCTCCGGGCTGGCCTGCGTGCAGCTGCTGCACGAGCACGACCCGGACATGCTGATCGTGGTCCTGACCGGCTTCGCCAGCATCGCCACCGCCGTGGAAGCGATCAAGCTGGGCGCGGTCCAGTACCTGGCCAAGCCCTCGAATACCGACGACATCGAGGCCGCCTTCGGCCACGTGGCGGGCAATACCGAGGTCGAGGTCACCAACCGTTCCACGTCCATCAAGACGCTCGAATGGGAGCGCATCCATGCGGTGCTGGCCGAGACCGACTTCAACATCTCGGAAGCGGCGCGCCGCCTCGGGCTGCACCGGCGCACGCTGGCGCGCAAGCTCGAGAAGCAGCGGGTGAAGTAGGGCGGCGCCATGCGTGTCCTTGCTCTCGGCTTACTGTTCGGGTTCGCGTCGCAGGCGCTCGCGGCCGATGCGGTCGAGGCTGGACGCGCCGCCTTCAAGCGCTGCGCCAACTGCCACCAGGTCGGCCCCGGTGCGCGCAGCAATTTCGGTCCGCAACTGAACGGCATCGTCGGCCGCCGCGCCGGGACTGCCCCCGACTTCACCTATTCCCCGGCCATGAAGCAGGCCGGTTTCGTCTGGGACGAACGGCGCCTCGCCGCCTTCCTGCGCGACCCGGACGCCGTCGTTCCCGGCAACCGCATGCGTTTCTGGAACATGATGAGCGATCGCCAGCTGCGCGACCTGCTGGCCTACCTGCGCTCGATGCCGCCGGCGCCGGCGCGGCGCTAGGGCAGGGATGCGCGGCACGGTACTGGCCATCGCGCTGCGTGCGGCGCGCAGCGTCGGGCCTAGGCCGGTGGAGGCAGCCACTGCGCTTGCCGGCCTGGGCCTGGAGGGCGACCGGCACTGCGATCCGCGTTCGCCGCGCCAGGTCCTGCTGGCGGGGAGCGTCGCCTACGAAGACCTGGAACTTCCGCCATTTGCACTGCGCGAAAACCTGCTGCTGGACATCGACACCGCGCGTCTCGCCTCGGGAATGCTCTTGCGTGTCGGGGCAGACGCCGTATTTCGGCTGAGCTTCCAGTGCGAAGCCTGTGGCGCCCTCGAACGCCAGCGCCCGGGACTGGCGCGCAGCATCGGCGGGCGGCGCGGCATGCTGGCCAGGGTGCTCGTGGGCGGACGACTACGTGCAGGGGACCGGGTCGCGCTTCTCGAAGAGCGGCTGCCGGCCCTGGCGGAAGACTGGCGCGGGCGGATTGAGCAGGTGCTGGCGGCGATGCCGCCGGAAATGGTGGTGGAATACGGCGAACTGGCCCGCCTGGCGGGCGTCCAGTCGAGCTACTGTCGCGCCTTCCCGCGCCTGCTGGCGGCGCGTGGCCTGGCCGGCAAGGCAGTGCCGGCCCGTTCCGCCTCTAGCGCTGCGCGTTGGGACGGCGCAAGCCTGTTTTACTGATTCTCTTCCAGCCACAGGATTGCCTGCGCCATGTCGTTATAGAAGACCCGGTACGCGCCTTCGCCGAACTGGCCAAAGGCGATCCGCGCCAGGTAGGCGATGCGCGTATTCGGTACCAGTATGGCGCGCCGCAGCGGAACGGGACCGTACTGCTTCCATGCTTCCAGATCCATGGTCTGCTGGAGCAGGGCCATGTCGACGGTCGGGTCTTCCAGTTCCAGTGCGTCGTACAAGACCTTGACCTGGCCGGTATCCTTCACGAGCGCGACGACGCGACGCTGGCATTCCCTGATGATGTCTTCGTCGCAGGGTCCGCGCAGGCGCGCCAGGACGATGTCGCCGACAGGTTCGACCCATATTTGCCGCTGATTCATGTGCTGAGTTCCGTGTGTGAACGCGCTACTTTATCAGATGCGCGGCCCCAGCTCGCTTCGCGGGGGTGAGCAGGATTTTAAGCACGGATAAGCTGCGATACGGCACAATTGCGTTTTGTACAAGAAAGCGAGGAAGCATGCCGAGCATCCGCCTATCGACCGAATCCGACACCACCACCCTGGCGGGCATCTGGCGCGCCAGCGTGCGCGCCACCCATGACTTCCTGTCGGAAGCCCACTTCCGCGAGATCGATACCCTGGTTGCGGAACACTACCTGCCGGCCACCCGGGTCTGGGTCGCCCTCGACGCGGCGGGCCAGGCACGCGGCTTCCTGGGGCTGAGCGGCGCCCACGTCGACGCGCTGTTCATCGACCCGGCCAGCCGCGGCCAAGGCGTTGGCCGCATCCTGCTGGAACATGCCGGGAGCATTGCCGGCCGCCTGACGGTGGACGTCAACGAGCAGAACCTGCAGGCCGTGGGCTTCTACCGCCACATGGGTTTCGAGGCGACCGGACGCTCGCCGCGGGATGATGCGGGGCGGCCCTATCCGCTGCTGCACATGCGCCAGAACTGAGCCCAGAGCGGCAGGACCGTGGACAGCACGACAACGAAGCGCTAGACTGCGACGACTTGTCATTCAGACAGCGTCGCAGTCCATTCACCGAAAACGCCAGGCATGCCGGCAAGCGCAGCGAACACCTCCATCCCACGGACCATCCTCGCCGTCGTCGCGGGGTTCCTCATCGGCAGCATCGTCAACATGGGGCTCATCAGCCTGGGCGGCAAGCTGATCGCGCCGGCGCGCGCGTTCGGCGCAGCCATGGGCGTCGACCTGGTCCTGGCCTACCTCCCGATGGCCTGGATCGGCTGGAAACTGTCGGCGCGCAGGGCATAGAGCGCTACATCTGCGCCAGCGGCACGCTGCCTGCCTCGTCGTCGACGTCCAGCTGGGCGATCAGGCTCCCCAGGTTCTGCTCCAGCTGCATCAGGGTAGCCGGATCCAGGCTGGCCAGCGCATCCGGCAGCACCCCGGCGAAGGGCAGCGGGGCGCGCTGCAGGACCTCGCGTCCGGCCGGCTGCACATGCAGCGCGACGTTGCGCCGGTCGGCGCCTTCGCGGCTGCCGGTCACGAAGCCGCGTTCGACCAGCCCGCGCACCAGGTTGCTGGCAGTGGACTGGTGGATGTCGAGTTCACGCGCCAGTCCGGTGGCGCCGATGCCGGGATGGCGGTCGATGACCGACAGCGCCCACAATTGGGCGCCGCCGAGTCCGGCCTCGCGCTCGACCTGGCGGAAATGGCTTTTGACTGCGTTGAAAACGATACGGAACTGCCGCAGTACGCGCATCGGCTGCTCGTTTTCCGGAAGGGGGGCATGGTTTTCTGACATGTCGCGATCATAGCGGAAATCCTCGGCCTTCGGGGCGCCGCGGCGCTGCCAGGCCCGGCGTTTGCGCCGCCGTAACGTGGCGCGCCGCGGGGCGGCTTTTGCTAGGATGGGCGACATGAATCGGCTGTTCGCCCATCCGCTGTTCCGGCGGCGGCGTATCGTATCGCACGCCGCCGCGGCGACCTCCCTTGCCGGGTTCGCGCTGACGGCTGTGCTGTTCGGCGTGGCGCGCGAGCTGGAGGCGGACAGCGCACGCGCCGATTTCGAGCAGCGTGCCGAGGTGCGCGCAGTGGCGGTCACGCGCGCCTTCGCCGGCGCCGTGCACGACCTGCGCGCGCTCAACCTGCTGTTCGTGGCCGCCGGCGGCGATGTCTCGCGCGAGGCCTTCGATGCCTTTGCCCAGCCGCTGGCCTCCGGCAACGGCTATCTCAAGGCACTCGAGTACCAGCGCTTCGTCGGCGCGGCGGAGCGATCCGCCTTCGAGGCCGAACGCCAGTCGGTCTGGCCAGGCTTCGCCATCCGCGAGCGCAGCCCTGCCGGCGAACTGGTCCCGGCCGGCGCGCGCGGGCGCTACCTCGTCATCGACTACGTGGTGCCGATCCTCCACAACGCGACCGTGTTCGGCTATGACGTCTGGACGCGGCCCGAGGAGCGCGCCTACATCCAGCACGCAATCGACACGGGCGAGGCGACCGCCAGCCCGGTACTGAGGCTGGTGCAGGGCGACGGGTCGCTGCGCGGCATGCTGGTGGCGATGCCGGTCTACCGCCCCGGCGCCAGCTTGTCCAGCGTGGCCGATCGCCGCGTCGCGTCGCTCGGCACCACTGCCGTCGTGATCGACGCCGGGCTGCTGGTCGGCGGCAGCCTGCACTCGGCGCGGCTGCTGACCGACGACGACTATGCCCTGACCTTGTACGGCCGCAGTGTCGGGGGCCAGCGCGTCGCCGTTTTCAGCCACCCGGGCGCACCGCAGCCGCAGGCGCCCTGGGAGCGCTGGCTCGGCGGCGGGCCGGTGCCGCTCACCCGCAGCTTCGAGGTGGCCGGCTCGCACTGGGACCTGACGGCCGTACGCCTGGCACGCCGGCTCGACGGCCAGGTGGGCTCGCTGTCGATCCTCGGCTATGGCTGCGTGCTGACCCTGGCCGCCGCGGCCCTGGTGCAGCAGCGCAGCGCGCGCACCCGGCGCATCGAGTCGCTGGTCGAGCGCCGCACCGCCGACCTGGCCCTGACCGCCGGCGCGCTGCGCCTGCACCAGCGCGCCATCGAAGCCGCCGCCAACCCGATCCTGCTCATCAGCGCCACCCGTGACGGCTATCCGATCGAATATGCCAACCCGGCCTGCGAACGCACGCTCGGCTACGGTCCGGGCGAGCTGGCCGGCAAGCCGCTGGCCACGCTGGCGATCGCCGACAGCGAGGAGCCCGGACTGGAGGAGCTGCGCCAGGCGCTCCACGAACGCCGCAAGGGACATGCCCTGGTGCGCCAGGCCAGCCGCGACGGCCGCGAGCTGGTCAGCGAGGTCTATCTGGCCCCGGTCAACAATGCGCAGGGCCTGACCGAGCACTTCGTGGTCACCACCTACGACGTGACCGTCGCCAAGCGCTACGAGGCCGAACTGGCGCACCGCGCGCGCTACGACACGCTGACCGGCCTGGCCAACCGCGCGCTGCTGGCCGACCGCATCGAACGCGCCATCGCCGCCGCCAACGGCATGCCGGTGTGGGCGGTGGCGCTCGACATCGACCACTTCAAGCTGGTCAACGACACGCTCGGGCGCCGCCTCGGCGATGACGCGCTGCGCGCCATCGCAGCGCGCATCGCCGGCGCGATCCGCCAGGCCGATACCGCCGCGCGCGCCGGCGGCGACGACTTCATGCTGGTGCTGACCGGTTGCAGCGACGAGCGCCAGGCCGCCGCGCAGGTGCAGGCGGTGCGCGAGGCCATCGCCGAGCCGCTCAGGCTCGGCGGCCAGACCCTAGTGTTCGGTTCGAGCGCAGGCGTGGCCGGCTACCCGGCCGACGGCGCCGATCCGGAAACCCTGGTCAAGCACGCCGAGGTCGCGATGTACCGTACCAAGCAAACCGGCCGCAACGCGGTACAGTTCTACGCCCCCCACATGAATGCCCACGCCATCGACCGACTGGCCCTGGAAAGCGCGCTGCGCTGCGCCCTGCGCGAAGACCAGTTCGAACTGTATTTCCAGCCCCAGGTGGATCTCGGCAGCGGGACGGTGGTCGGCACCGAGGCCCTGATCCGCTGGCGCCACCCGCAGTTCGGCACGGTGCGCCCGGAGCGCTTCATCGCGCTGGCCGAGGAAACCGGCCTGATCGTCCCGATCGGCGCCTGGGTGTTGCGCACGGCCTGCCGCCAGAACTGCCAGTGGCAGCGCGCGGGCCTGGGGCCGCTGCGCATCGCGGTCAACCTGTCGGCGCGCCAGTTTTCCGAGCCCGACCTGGTGCAGATGGTGCGCCAGGTGCTGGACGAAACCGGCCTGGGCGCCGATTCGCTCGAAATCGAGCTCACCGAGAGCATGATGATGGCCGACGTCGAGACCGCGATCGAGACCATGCGCTGCCTGAAGGCCATGGGGGTCAAGCTCTCGATCGACGACTTCGGCACCGGCTACTCGAGCCTGGCCTACCTGAAGCGCTTCCCGGTGGACGTGCTCAAGATCGACCGTTCCTTCGTCATCGACATGGTCAGTCCGGATGGCGCCGCCATGGTGGACGCCATCATCTCGCTGGCGCACGGCCTGCGCATGCAGGTGATCGCCGAAGGCGTCGAAACCCTCGAACAGCTCGACTATCTGCGCGGCTGCGGCTGCGACGAGGTCCAGGGCCACATCTACAGCCGTCCGGAACCGGTGCAGGCGGTCGAGGCGCTGCTGCGCAAGGGCAGGGTGGAGCCGAGTCCAGAGCCGGCCTGACGAGCAGGACCGGGGTTGGCGCGCCGGTCGGCTATACTTGCCGCATACACAGGGTGCGCCGCCGGGCACCCCCAATCAGCATTTGCAGCAAGGATTTGTATAGTGGATCAGGACCAGAATACCGACTCCCGCAACGACACCCGCGACGGGTCGGGCCAGGACGCAGCCGCCGGCTCGCGCCGCGCCGCGCTCGGCCAGCATGGCAAGCGCCTGGTCGAGGGCGCCAGGGGCCGCGCCCGCGCCGGCTACTCGATGGCCCAGGCGCGCCTGCGCGACCGCCCCCGCGCCGAGCAGGCCCTGCTGATCGGCCTGTGGACGCTGGCGGCCGGCCTGATGGCCTTCCTGCTGTACCTGGTGATCCTGATTCCGCTCACGCCCGGCATCGCCGACCTGCGCCAGGCCAGCACCGCGCGTCCGAGCGTGATCCTGTCCGCCGACGGCAAGGAGCTCGGCACCTTTGAGAAGGGCCTGCAGGAGCGCATCAAGCTGTCGCAGATCTCGCCGCACGTGATCAAGGCCCTGATCTCGACCGAGGACCACCGCTTCTACGACCACCACGGCGTCGACTTCCGGCGCGTCGCGGGTGCGCTGCTCGCGACCATGAAGGGCGATGCCCAGGGCGGCTCGACCATCACCCAGCAGCTGGCGCGCAATATGTTCCCCGACGAGATCGGCCGGGCGCGCAGCCTGAACCGCAAGATGAAGGAACTGATCACCGCGATCAAGATCGAGAACACCTACAGCAAGACCGAGATCCTCGAGGCCTACCTGAACACGGTGCCCTTCCTGTACAACGCCTACGGCATCGAAATGGCGGCGCGCACCTATTTCGGCAAGCCGGCCGCGCGCCTCGACGTGCTGGAAGCGGCCACCCTGGTCGGCATGCTCAAGGGAACCCACTACTATAATCCGGTGGCCAATCCGGAGCGCTCGAAGGCGCGCCGCAACGTGGTGCTGTCGCAGATGGCCAAGCACGGCGCCTTCAGCGAGGAACGCTACCGCGCGCTGGCAAAGCGCCCGCTGCGGGTCCGCTTCGCGCGCCTGAACGACCGCAGCGGCAAGGACAACCACTTTACCGCCTACGTGCGCAAATGGCTGCTCGACTGGGCCGAGGAAAACGACTACGACCTCCAGCTCGACGGCCTGGTGGTCCACACCACCCTCGACCTGCAGCTGCAGGAAGCGGCCGTGCGCGCCGTCGAGCGCCAGGCCAATACCCTGCAGGCGATCGCCGACGTCGAATGGGCGTACTCCGGCATGCCGCGCTCGACCTCGGCCGGCATGTACACGGCGATGCGGGGCGAAGTCGACCCCTTCGCCTATTACTGGAGCTCGCACCCGCGCCAGCTCGATGCCTTCGTGCGCGAAACTGCCGAATACCGCCGCGCCGTCGAGGAGGGCGAAGCGCCCGCCGCCGCCCTCAAGCGCCTGAAAGGCGACCGCGCCTTCATGCGCGAGCTCAAGGCCGGCAAGTCGCGCCTGGAGGCCGGCTTCGTGGCGATGGACCCGCACACGGGCGAGGTGCGCGCCTGGGTCGGCAGCCGCAGTTTCGAGCGCGACCAGTTCGACCACGTGGTCCAGGCCGCGCGTCAGCCCGGCTCGACCTTCAAGCCGATCGTCTACGCGGCCGCGCTGGAAGCCGGCATCGCACCCGACCAGCCTTACCGCGACGCGGTCACCGACATCAAGGTGGGCGGCACGGTCTGGCGCCCGACCGACATGTCGGGCAGCAGCGGCGGCATGATGACCATGCGCGACGGCCTGGTGTATTCCAAGAACACCATCACGGCCCAGGTGATGCAGCAGGTCGGCCTCGACCCGATCGTGCGCCTGGCCCAGGGCATGGGCATCCGCCAGAGCCGGCTCCAGGCCGTGCCTTCGCTGGCGCTGGGCACCAGCCCGGTGACCCTGCTGGAAATGGTCAGCACCTACAGCACCATCGCCGCTCAGGGCGAGTACCGCAAGCCGGTGTTCGTGCGCCGCATCACCGACCGCGAGGGCAAGACCGTCGCCGACTTCGCGCCCGAGGCGCCGCAGCGCGCGTTGTCGCAGGACGCCGCCCTGAACCTGATCGACATGCTGCGCGGGGTGGTCAACCGCGGCACCGGCGGCGGCGTGCGCTACCGCTTTGGCGTCTACGGCGACCTGGCCGGCAAGACCGGCACCACCCAGAACAATACCGACGGCTGGTTCATCCTGATGCACCCGAACCTGGTGGCCGGCGCCTGGGTGGGCTTCAACGACAACCGCGTCGCGATGCGCAGCAGCTACTGGGGGCAGGGCGGCCACAATGCCCTGCTGCTGGTGGGTGACTTCATGCGCAGCGCGGTCGACACCGGCAAGATCGACCCGAACGCCCTGCTGCCGGGCGGCCGCCAGGCACCGCCGCCGCGCGCGGTCGAGGAACCGGAATACATCGAGGAAGGTCCAGGCGAACTGCAGATCGAAGACGCCATGGAGGGAGAGTCCGAGGTGCCCGATCCGGCCCCGATCGAGGACCGCGAAGAAGTGATCGAGGCGCCGCCGGTGGAGCCGGTCCGGCCGATCCAGCAGCCGCCGATCCAGGCCGCGCCGCCGCCGGCCCAGCTGCCGGAGATCGCGCCGCCTCCGCCGCCGACCGGAGAAGAAGGGATCATCTAGACCCATTCCTCAGCAGCGGATAGGGATTGACCGGCCCGTCCGCGCCGTACACGCCGTAGTGCAGGTGCGGCGGCGTGGTTCTGGCGTTCCCCGTGTTGCCGACAAAGCCGAGCACCCGGCCCGCCTCGACCCGCATGCCCGGCGCCACGTCCGCGAACTGGTCGAGGTGGGCGTAGTAGTGCCGCTGGGCGCCGGGTCCCAGGACCCACACCACCTGGCCGCCGAGGCGGTTGCTGCCGACCCGCAGCACGATGCCCTCGGTGGCGGCGCGCACCGCCGTCCCCCGTTTGGCGAAGATGTCGATGCCCTCGTGCCGGCGGCCCTCGCTGCGGCTTGCGTGCCAGGTGTCGCGCAGGGCCTTGGGGCGTACGCCATTCACCGGCATGGCAAGGGCGCTCGGCGCCGGCATCGCCGCCAGGCGCATGGCGTACATGCCATGGCGCAGCCAGGGCCCGAGCAAGCCCCAGGCGGCCAGCAGGACGACGGCAATGAGCAGGCTGCGCAGGAAAGTTCGCATGGCGGGATGGGTCCATCAAGCATCCGATACCGGACAGCTATGGGCAAACCTGCGGATTTACAGGGGTCAGGCGGGGTCGAGCGAGGGACGGTGCGCGTCGGCCACATCCTGTCCGACGGACGCGGCATCCTGGCGCAGCGGGAAGACCAGGGTGAAGGTGCAGCCCTGGCCCTGGCCGGCGCTGTGCACCGACACCTTGCCGCCATGGAGGGCCGTCAGCTCCTTGACGAGCGCCAGGCCGAGGCCGAGGCCGCCCTGGGCGCGGTCGATGCTGGTCGGTCCCTGTACCAGCACGTCGAAGATCGCCGGCAGCAGCTCGGGCGCGAGGCCGATGCCGGTATCGCGCACTTCCACCACGACCTCACTGCCGCCGGTGCGGCAGTCCACCGCGATGCTGCCGCCGGCCGGGGTGTACTTGATGGCGTTGTGCAGCAGGTTGTCGACGATCTGTTCCAGGCGGGTGCGGTCGCCGTCGACCCAGGCCGGCGCGAGCGCGACTTCCCAGTGGTGGTTGCCGGCATCGACCAGGCGCTTGGCTTCGATGCAGGAACGCAGGACTTCGCCCAGGTTGACCGGGGCGTGCTGGAGCACGATCTTGCCCGACAGGATGCGCTGGACGTCGAGCAGGTCGTCCACGATGCGGGTCAGGTGGCGCATCTGGCGCCGGCTGATCTCGCGCGCATTCGCGGCCAGTTCGGGCTTGATGCCAGGCATGTCGAGCACGCTCATGGCGCCCGAGATCGCCGCCAGCGGATTGCGCAGCTCGTGCCCGAGCATGGCCAGGAAATTGTCCTTGGCCCGGCTCTGGGCCTCGGCCACGCGGCGCGCGCGCTGCTCGCTCACCAGCAGCTGTTCGCGCTCGTGCTGCAGCGCCTGGCGCGCCGCGCTTTCGCGCGACAGGGCTTCGCTGGTGTAGTGCAGGCCGTCGAGCAGGGCGTCGACTTCGTCCACCCGGGTGGGGCGCGGCCTGGCGATGGCGCCGCGCGCCAGCGAATTGGCGACGCTGCCGGCCTGCTGCAGGGCGTTGCTGAGCTTGTTGCCGAAGAAGACCGCGATCAGGACCGCCATTCCCATCAGCAGGAGCAGGGCCAGGGTGGCATACAGGGCGGCGGTACGCGCGGCCGATTCGATCTCGGCGACCGGCACGCCGATCACGACGGTCCAGCCGCTGACGGCCGCGCGCGTATACACGCCATAGACTTCTGTGCCTTCATGCGTCACGTGGCGCAGCACGCCGCTGCCCGCATGCAGGGCGGCAGTGCGCATCTCGGGGTGCATCGGCCGGCCGGCCGCCTGTCCAGCATGCAGGTTGCGGGCGATCGTCACGCCCTGGGCGTCGAACACCCCGACCAGCCAGGTCGGCTCGAGCGCGCTGTTGGCGAATACGCGCTCGAAATAGCGGGCGTCGAAGATCTGGCTGACCACGTAGCGCGGCCCCTGGCCGGGCGCGGTGGGCACGTCCACCGAGACCACCGAGCGTTGCGAGGTCGGGCCCTTGAAGTAGCCGGAGACCCGCGTCTTGTTGCTGCGCAGGACCTCGGCGGCGTAGGGACGGTCCGTGCCCTCCAGTGCGCTGCCGTAGGGCCGCCGGGTACTGAAGATAGGGCGGGTTTGGGCGTCGACCAGGACGGTCCAGGACAGGGCATCGCCGCCGTTCGTTCGCGTGGCCAGCCGGTACACGCGTGCGAAATTCTGCTCGGCCAGGCTTTCGGAGTTGGCGATGACGCGCAGCAGCGCTTCCTTCACGGCGATCTCGCGGTCCACCAGCAGCGCGGTGGAGCGCGCGGTCTCCTGGACCCGGTGGATGCGCGACTCGCGTTCCCAGTCGAGCAGCATGGACACCCCGATCCAGAACGCCAGCGCGACCGGAATCAGGATCGCGGCGGCCATCAGGAACAGGTGGGTGCGCGTTTTCATGCAGGCGGTGTTTGTGTCAGGGCAATACCGTAAAGCCTAACAGGTTTACTTATACGATCGGCATGTTTTTCATGGACGTTTAGCGGCAGCGGCCGCTTCCCAGCCGCGTTCGCGCGCTGCCCGTTCGGCAGCGGCATCGAGTGTGGCGCCGGCGATACGGGCATCGACGGCGTCCAGCACGGCGGGCGGCAACGCGACCGCCGCCTGGCGGTAGGCGCCCGCCTGGGCCGGGCTGTCGGCCAGTACCGGAACACGCCAGCCGCCGCCTGCTCGGCAGGCGAGGCCGGCCGAGCCGCCCAGCTGGAAACTGCGGCAATAGCTGCCGTCCCGGGAAACAAAGCTCAGGCCGACCCTGACGCCGGCCTTATCCCCATCCTGGGCCAGTTGGCGGTCGAGTGCCCGGGCCAGGCGGCCGTCCGCGCTGAGCTCACCGGCCGGGCCGCGCACGAGCTCCTGGCCGCCGCCGAACCAGCCGCTGCCCAGGCTGCCGGCCAGCACGCCGACCACCAGCGAAGCGGCCAGGGCGCCCCATTGCGGCCAGGCTGGGCGCCGCTGCTGTTCGCGCCGCTGTTCCCACTGCTCCTGTCCGGCCGCGCGCGCCGCCCGCACAGCGCCCAGGTCGTGCACGCGCGCCGCCGGCGGCGGCTGCAGACGTGCCGGCACGGGTTCGTCGAGGGTGGCGGCGAAGGCGGCGAACACCTCCTGGCGCAGCGCCTGGTGGCGTGCGACCGCCGCCGCGACCTTGGGATCGTCCTGGACGGCCCGGGCAATCGCGGCGCGCTGTGCCGGGTCGAGTTCGCCGTCGGCATAGGCCATCAGGGTGTCGTCGTCGTAGTTCAGGGTCGTGCTCATGGTGATTTCCTCGTCTGGTCGGACAGGATTTGCTGCAGGGCTTCGCGGGCGCGCGCCAGCCGGCTGGTCAGCGTCCCCACGGGAATCTCGAGCACCTCGGCGGCGTCCTTGTAGGCCAGCCCGTCCACCAGGACGAGGCCGACCACGAGGCGGTGTTCCTCGGACAGCAGGCTGATCGCCTTCTGGATCGCCAGCCGCTGCTGGTGCGCTTCGGCGAAATCGTCACCGACGTGTTCGCCGGCTTCCTCCGGCACGAACAGCTCGTCGCGGCGGGTCCGGCTGCGCAGCTCGTCGATCCAGGCGTTCTTGATGATGCGGAAGATCCAGCTGTCGAGGCGCGTACCCGGCGTCCACTGCTCGCTGCGGCCGAGCGCACGCTCCATCGACAGCTGGACCAGGTCGTCCGCATCTTCGCGATGGAAGGTGAGGGAACGCGCGAAGCGGCGCATCCTCGGGAGCAGGGCAGCAATCTCGGTCGCAAGCATGTATCGGTGGTCTCTCCTGATAGAACGAACGGCGCAGGGATTTTCTTCCATGTGCCGAACGTTTAATACGTATCCCAATTGTAATCCTCGAATAATATATGATCCTTGCATGAATTTCGCTCGACTATCGACGCGCCTGAAGCGCCGTCTTCTTCCTGTTTTCCTCCTGCTTGCTGCTTGCGCCCCGGCCCAGGCCCAGCTCGGCTTGCCGTCCCTGCCGTCGCTGCCGCTGCCGAACCGCGTCGGGCCGCTCGATCTCGGCGATCCGCGGCAAGCGCCTGGCCGGCTGCTCGACCGGGCGCCCTTGCCCGATCTGGGGCGCCTCCGTGTGGACCAGCTTGCCGGCCTGCTGGCGCGCTATCCTGATCGGCTGGAACGCGATCCCTTCGGGAATGTCGCGGTGCGCGGCGAAATCCTGGCCTGGTCTCCCAGCCAGGCGGGCCTGGAGGCGGCGGCCGCGGCCGGCCTGGCGGTCGGCCGCGAGCAGGACTTTCCGGAGCTCGGCCAGCGTCTGGTGGTGTTCCGGGTGCCCCAGGGTGAGCCGGCCGCCGGCTTGCTGGACACGCTGCGCAAGGCCGATCCCGAGGGTGTCTACGACTTCAACCATCTCTTCAGCGGCAGCGGCGCCGAGGGCGACAACAGTGCGCCCGCCGCCTCGGGGCCGGCCGCCGGGGCGGCGGTACGCGTGGGCCTGGTGGACAGCGGCGTCGACCGCTCGCATGCCGTGTTCGACGGCCTCGACATCCGCCAGTGGGGCTGCGGCGGGGGGCCACGCCCGGCGCCGCACGGGACCGCCGTGGCGGCGCTGATGGTGGGGCGCTCGGCCCACTTCAGCGGGGCCGCGCCCGGCGCCGTCCTGTACGCGGCCGACGTTTATTGTGACGACCCGGCCGGCGGCTCGGTCGACCGGATCATGGGCGCACTCGGCTGGCTGGCGCGCGAGCAGGTCGGCGTGGTCAACATCAGCCTGGTCGGCCCGCGCAATGCGGCGCTGGCGCGCGCGGTCGAGGCGATGCTGACGCGCGGCCACCTGCTGGTTGCCGCGGTCGGCAACGACGGGCCGGCGGCGCCGCCCCTGTACCCGGCCAGTTACCCGGGCGTGGTCGGCGTCAGCGGCGTCGACCGCCGCGGCCAGGTCTTGCCCGAGGCCGGGCGCGGGCCCCAGGTCATGTTCGCGGCACCGGGCAGCCAGATGGTCAGCGCCGTGCCCGGCAGCCCTCCCTACCGGCAGGTGCGCGGCACTTCGTATGCGGCGCCGATCGTGGCGGCCCTGCTGGCACGCCAGCTGCAGCGCCCGGACCGCGAGGCGGCCCGGCGCGCACTCGCCGCGCTGGTGCGCGAAGCGGCGGCTGCCTCGAACGGCAGCATCAGCAATGCCACCGGGCACGGCGTGGTCGGCGCAAGCCTGCGGATCGATCCTTCGCGCCTGCGTTGAAAATTTTTTTGTGTCGATGGAATAAATCGCCATCAGGCATCGTTTTCCATGTATCGGCAGCGAAATCAGTTCGCGCCACTGACAAGGAGAACACCATGAAAGCCACGAAAATCGCTCAGCACCTCACCCTCGCCCTGTCCCTCGGCCTTGCCGCTTCCGCGCATGCCCAACTGCTCGGAGGAGGCGGGCTTGGCGGCTCGGTCGGCGGCATGATCGGCGGTGGCGGCATGGGCCGCATGGGCGGCATCGATGCTTCCGGCATGATGCGCGGTTCCGGTCGCCTGGATGCCGGTGGCGCCGCCGGGATGGCCGGGCGTGCAGCCATGGAAAGCCGCGCGGCCCTCGGCCGCGGTGCGGATGTGGCGGCGGGGGCTGCGGCGCGTGCCGGCGAGCTGCAGGAAGCAGGACGGGGCGCGGCCGCCAACGGCACTGCGGCCGTGCGCGGGCAGCTGGACGCTACGGGCGAGCGCATGCGCAATGCGGCGGCCGAGTCGCAGCGGGCCGCCTTCGAGGGCACGGTTTCCGGCTCCGGCAATGCATCGTCGGGTGCGGGCGGAGAACGTGGCGCAGGCCTGGGCCTCGGCCTCGGTGCTTCGTCCAGCATGACGGGCGGAGCGGAGGCGGGCCTGCGCCGCGCGGCGGACACGGTCGGCGATGGCGCACGCGCCGGAGCGGGGCGGGTGCAGTCCGCAGGCAGCAACAATGGCGGCGGCCGGGCGGCCGGCTCGGCGTCGGCAGGCGGCAATGCCTCGGCGTCGGCCTCGCTGTCGCTGGGCGGCAGCGCCTCGGTGCAAGGCCGCGGCGCCGAGTAAGCGCCCGTCAGAGGATCGGGGTCCCGCCCGTCACCGCGGCGCGTGCCCCCGAGATGTAGCTGGCCTGCTCTGAGGCCAGCAGCTGGGCCAGCCCAGCACTGAAGTTGGCGATCGCGCCCTTGGTGGCGGCATAGGCCAGCAGGGTCGGCTTGGGATTGTCCGAGTTGATCGAAGTCGTGTTGATGATCGAGGAGCCCGGCTTCATGTTGCTGCTGCTTCGGCTGGTTCATGCCGTTCTCGCTTCAATGTTTGAGGATGCGCGGGCGCGCGGCGCCCGTCGCGTGCTTCCGGAGCGTCCTGCAGCAGCAGGTGCTGGGGCCGCGGCGCGGTCGAGATGCCCAGTTCCTCGAACATCTGCATGGCGTCGAGGTTGATGGCCTGCTGGGTATCCATGTAGAGCTTGTAGTCGGTGTCGAGCATGGTGTAGACAATCTCGTACTCGATCCAGTTCTGGTCCACGGTCTTGAGGTGGGCGCGGTCGAAGCGCGCCTTCTCGTGCTTGCCGACGATGGCGCGCAGCAGTTCCGGGACCCGGGCCGCCAGTTCGCGCGGGGTGGCGGGACTGGCGCGCAAGGCAAACTGGATGCGGCGCGTGCTCATGCGGCGGTAGTTGTAGACCGTGTTGCGCAGCAGCTCGGCGTTGGCGATGATGATCTGTTCGCCGCCCAGGGCGCGCACGCGGGTGGTCTTCAGGCCCACGTGCTCGACGGTGCCGCTGAAATTGCCGACGCTGATCGAGTCGCCCACCTCGAAGGGCTTGTCCACGGCGATCGACATCGATGCGAACAGGTCGCCCAGGATGTTCTGCACGGCCAGGGCGATCGCCACGCCGCCGATGCCCAGGCTGGCCACGAAGGTGGTGACGTTGATGCCGAGATTGGACAGCATGGCCAGCACGAACACGACCCAGACCGTGGTCTGCAGCAGCCAGATCACGACCGTGTGGGCGACGCTCACCTGGTGGTCGGCGGCGCCCCGCCCATGGCTCAGGAAGTAGCGGCGCGCGCCGATCTTGACGGCGCGGTGCAGGAACATGGCGAGCTGGATCCCGAGCGTGAAGAACCACAGATGGCCCAGGCGGGTGTTCCAGGGCTCGGGCAGGTCGAGTACCGACAGGCCGATCAGGATGGCGGTGGCGACGATGGCCAGGGTCCCGGTGTGCGCCAGGGTCTTGCCCAGCACCTGGGCGATGGTTCGGTGCCGGCGTTCCTCGCTCAGCTGGCCGAGGCGGCGGCGGAACAGGACCAGGGCGCCGTGCATCAGCGCATAGCTGGCGACGGCCGCGCCGAGGGCGAACAGGGCGTTCGGCAGGGTGATGTTCAGGGACGAGAAAAACTGGTGGACATGATTCAAACGGTGCTCCTTTCGGACAACCGGCGCCGGCGGCCGCCTGCGCGGACGCCGGACGGATGCCGCGGGCAGGGCGCCCGCAGCCTGGATCAGTGACGCTTGAGGTGCTCGCGCACGGCGTCGGCGCTCGGGCCGACCTGCTTCACGGCGCGTTCCAGCTCTTCCTTGCTGACCCCCAGGGCCTCGGTCCAGTGGCGCACTTCCCATTCCTCGTTGACGTTGATGCGGCTGCGGTCCTGGGCACCGCGGTTCTGCAGGTTGTCAGACATGATTGCCTCCTTGATCACATTGCTTGCTGCCAGAGTGCCAGCCCCAGCAGCGTGCTTCCGTACGCTGCTTCACCTAAGCGGACGATATCGACCCATGAAAGGCCGGGCGCGGGCCGGAACCGTGCCAGCGGCAACTTTTTCAGGTAGGCTTGCAATATCAAATCAACACCGGCCCTGGAGGAGACCCGCATGTCCGCACCCTATGAAACCGCCCAGCCCGAGCGCAGCGCCGTCGACGCGATGCCGGGCACCGTGATGCTCGACTTCGGCGCCAACTGGTGCGGCTATTGCCGCGCGGCCGAACCGCTGATCGACGAGGCCCTGGCGGGCAGCCAGGGCGTGCGCCACGTCAAGGTGGAAGACGGCCCGGGCCGCCCGCTCGGGCGCTCCTTCCGCATCAAGCTGTGGCCGACCGTGGTCGTGCTCAAGGATGGCCAGGAGGTCGCGCGCGTGGTGCGCCCGGTCTCCAGCGACGAAGTGCGCGTGGCGCTGGCCCAGGCCGGTGCCGCATGAGCGTAGCCGCACCGAATGTCGCGCCGGCCAACAAGCCGCGCACCGTCCTGTTTGCTAGCCTGATCGGCACCACCATCGAGTTCTACGACTTCTATATCTATGCCACCGCCGCGGTGCTGGTCTTCCCGCGCCTGTTCTTCCCGGCCGCCGACCCGGCCGCCGCCACCCTGCAGTCGCTGGCGACCTTCGCCATCGCCTTCTTCGCGCGCCCGGTGGGTTCGGCCGTGTTCGGACACTTCGGCGACCGCGTCGGCCGCAAGGCCACGCTGGTGGCGGCGCTGCTGACCATGGGCATCTCGACCGTGCTGATCGGCCTGCTGCCGACCTACGCCTCGATCGGCACCCTGGCGCCGCTGCTGCTGGCGCTGTGCCGCTTCGGCCAGGGCCTGGGCCTGGGCGGCGAGTGGGGCGGAGCGGTGCTGCTGGCGACCGAGAACGCGCCGCCGGGCAAGCGCGCCTGGTACGGCATGTTCCCCCAGCTGGGGGCGCCGATCGGCTTCTTCCTGTCGGGCGGCACCTTCCTGCTGCTGGGCACCCTGATGCCGGACGAGGAATTCTTCAGCTGGGGCTGGCGCATTCCCTTTTTGGCCAGCGCGCTGCTGGTCCTGGTCGGCCTGTACGTGCGCCTGAAGATCACCGAAACGCCGGACTTCCAGAACGTCCTCGACCGTAACGAGCGGGTCGAGGTGCCGGTGCTGGCAGTCTTCAAGGAGCACCGGCGCGCGCTGCTGCTGGGCACCATCATCGCGCTGGCGACCTTCGTGGTGTTCTACCTGATGACGGTGTTCGCGCTGAGCTGGGGCACGACGAAACTGGGCTTCTCGCGCCAGGAGTTCCTGACCGTGCAGCTGGTCGCCGTGGTGTTCTTCGGCCTGACCATTCCGCCCTCGGCCCTGCTGGCCGACCGCTACGGGCGGCGCATGGCGATGATCCTGGTGAGCGCTGCGATCGCCGTCTTCGGTTTGCTGTTCGGGCCGCTGTTCGGCGCCGGCACGCTGCTGGCAGTGGGCGGCTTCATGGTGCTCGGCATGTGCCTCGTCGGCTTCACCTACGGTCCGCTCGGCACCCTGCTGGCCGAACTGTTCCCGCCCGAGGTGCGCTATACGGGCGCTTCGCTGACCTTCAACCTGGCCGGCATCCTGGGCGCCTCGCTGGCACCATACATCGCCACCTGGCTGGCCACGAATTTCGGCTTGTCTTACGTCGGCTACTACCTGTCGGCGGCGGCCTTGCTCAGCCTGCTGGCCCTGCTGGCGATCGGGAACGCTCGGCCGAGTACGCCCTTGCAGCCGGCTTCTCGCTGAGTCGTAAATACTGCTTGCGGTGTGCATACATTTGACCCAAAATGGGTCAGATCATATGCTTTTGGGAAAGTATGCAGCGAGCAGATATCGAGCAGATCGCAGCCCTCGAACGCGAGGCGCTGCAGGCCGGCAGCAGGGGCGACGAACGTCGCGCGGGCCAGGTATGGAGCAGCATCCTGGCACGGGCGCCGGAACATCCGCGCGCTTTGCGTTCGCTGTCGCACCTGGCCTTCCAGTCCGGCGACCTGGCTTACGCGCGCAGCCTGCTCGAGCGCCTGGTGGCGGCCGACGGGCGCGAGGTCCAGCAATGGCTGAACCTGGCCGTGGTCTGCCTCGCCCTGCAGGACGAAGGCGCCGAAGAGGCGGCCATCCGCGGCGCGCTCACGGTCGATCCCTACGACCTGGTGGCCCTGGTGCTGCGCAGCCGCCTGTGCATCCGGCAGGGGCGGCGCCAGGAAGCCGCGAGCGCCTGCGCCGCCGTGGCGGCGGTGGCGCCGCCGCTGGAGTCCCTGGCACCGGACCTGCAGCCGGCCGTGCGCGAGGCGCTGGCCTGGCACGAGAACCATACCCGCGAATTCGGCGGTTTCCTCGACGATTACCTGGCTCCCTTCTACCGCGAACTGGGCGGCGAACACGGGAGCCGCGAGCTGCGCCGCTTCCGCGATTCTCTCGACGTCATGCTGGGACGCAAGCGCCGCTATGATCCGCAGCCGCAAATGTTCCACTACCAGGGCCTGGCCCCGGTCTCCTTCTTCGAACGCGCGGACTTCCCCTGGCTCGACGACTTCGAGGCCGCCACCGACGCGATCCGCGACGAATTCCTGGCCGTGCAGGCGGCCAGGGAAGGCTTCACGCCCTACATCAATTATGCGGACGACCAGCCGCTGGCCCAGTGGGCGCAGCTGAACCGCAACCTGGACTGGAGCGCTTTCCGCCTGATCGACAACGGCGCGCGGGTGGAAGAGAACGCGCTGCGCTGTCCGCGCACCATGGCCCTGCTGGGAAGCGCGCCGCAGCCGGAACAGCCGGGCCGCACGCCGAGCGCGATGTTTTCGGTGCTGAAGCCGCGTACCAGGATCCCGCCGCACACGGGCGTCAGCAATGTGCGCCTGGTGACGCATGTGCCGCTGATCGTGCCGCCCGGCTGCGGTTTCCGGGTCGGCAACGATACGCGCGCCTGGGAAGAGGGCAAGGCCTGGGTGTTCGACGACACCATCGAGCACGAGGCCTGGAACGACAGCGATGCACTGCGCGTGGTGCTGATCTTCGACGTCTGGCATCCGCATCTGTCGGCGGCCGAGCGCGCATTGATCACGGCGATGAGCGCCGGGATCGATGCGTTTACGAAGTCGACGGAGGGCTTCGGACTGTAGGGTTCAGAACGCGTAGACCATCGTCAGCGAGGTCTGGGTGTCGGTGTTCTTCTTCCCGGTCGGCACGCTGCTGTCGTTGCGGGCGCTGAAGCCGGCCTTCATCTGCATGGTCGAATTGATCTTGGTGCTGAGCGAAGTCTCGGCCACCGAGCGGGTGTTCGAGGTGCCTTTCTCGACGCTGACTGTCTGTGCGAAGAAAGCCGAAGGGCTGACCCGCCAGCGGAACTGCGCCGCGCCGCGCACGGTCAGGCCGCTTTCGTCTTCGCCCGTGGCGCGTTCGCCGGTGAAATAACCCGGACCGACTTCCACGTCGAGGGTCTTTTCGTCCGAATTCAGCCAGCGCGAGCCGTGACCGACCGCGATCGAGGAATAGCGCGTGTAGGCGCCGAACTGGTCGTTCACGTGCGAGCCGAGGATGAAGGCGCGTTTGCCTTCGCCCAGCAGCTTCAGGGACGCCTTGGCCGAGGCAGCGACGCGCTCGGCCGACTTGGTGCGCTCGGTGTTGCCGTGCTCGTCCTCGTGCTCATCTTCCTTGAAGAAGCCGCTGACGATGAACTCATGGCTCCAGTTCTCGGTCTCGTGGCGCGCCTCGATCTTGCCGGTCACCGACGTACCCGTGGTATTGCCCGAGGTCGTGATCGCACCCAGTTCGGCCGAGGTGAACCAGCCGCCTTCGGGAATCTGCGGCTTGGCGATGGTGATGGGTGCATGGACATTGCCGACCACAGGGAGGTCGAGCTCGGCCTGGGCCAGGCCGTGGGTCGCGCCGATGGTCAGCACCAGCGCCTTTGCGAGGATATGGAGTGATTTCATAAGCATCTGTGCGGCTGCATCAGCGATCGCTTGGCTGGACGGCATGCCGGCTGGTCGTTCGTGGAAAAGGAGCGTGGAGCGCAGCGGACATTGTATCCTAGAAGCAGCGCGACGCGACACTTTTGGCCTGGCGCAACGCCCGCGTTCCCTGCAGCAGTGTCCGAGTGTTACCTACACAGGTTTAACAATTTGCACCCCAGAATCGGTACAATTCTATCGGGGCCGGTCGGGAAACCGGTTGAGGCGGGTTAAATGTTCGATCAACAGGTGCTGCGCCACAAGGGCTATGTAGCGCTGTCCGCGGCGAACGCCCAAGAAGCCTTCGAGATCATGCCCACGACCGAGGTCGGCGTGGTCCCGTGCGACCAGGGCATGGACGGCGCCACCTGCCTGTCCAGGATCCGCCGCATGTACCCGGAGGTGACGCGGATGGTACTGTCGGGCTACGCCGACCTGCAGTCGGTGACGGACGCGGTCAACCACGGCGCGATCTTCAAGTTCCTGACCAAGCCCTGGGTCCACGATGAGCTCGACGCCGCGCTGCGCGACGCATTCGCCGAGTACGAGTGCAAACGGACGGCGCTGCGCGGCGCCGGACCGGCATGAAGACGCGCCGCCCGCACTGGATCCCGGCCGCGCTGACCTTCGCCGGCGGCCTGGTTCTCACGGCGCTGGTCTACGGCGCCGTGCACGAAGTCGAGGAAGGGCGCCAGCGCGCCGAATTCACCGAGGCGGCCAACCAGCGCATCGCGCTCCTGCGTGAGCGGCTCGAGGCCACGGTCGACGTGCTCGGCACGGTCACGCGCCTGTTCACGACCATGGAGCCGGTATCGCGCGCCCAGTTCGCCGCGTTCACGCGGCCGATGCTGGCGCGCCATCCGCAGGTCGAGCTGCTCGGCTGGCAGGCGCTGGTGCCCGACGCCGAGCGTGCGCGCTTCGAGGCCGCGCGCCGCCGCGAGCTTCCCGGCTTTGCCGTGCGCGACCTGGTCGACGGCCGGCTGGTCGCGGCCGCCCGCCGGCCCAGCTACCGGGTGGTCGACTACCTGGCCCCGCAGGAAGGCCACGAGCGCGCGCTCGGCCTGGACGCGGGCACGCGGCCGGAGCAGGAAGCCGCGATGCGGCGCGCCTGCCGGAGCGGCGAGGCCGCCATGAGCGGGGAGTTCAAACTCTTCTTCGGCAACCGGCAGCAGCCGGGTTTCGTCATCATGATGCCGGTGTACCGGTCCGGGACCGCGGTCGCGCCGGGCGGAAGCCTGTGCGAGCACGTGACCGGCTATACGACGGCCATCTTCAGCAGCCAGGCGCTGGTGCAACGCACCCTCGGCGCCCAGGCCGTCGGGCAGCGCCCGGTCGGGACGGTCCGGCTGTATGCCGCGGCCGGCCCCGACCCGCGCCACCTTGTCTACTTCAAGGAGGGTCCTGCCGCGACCCGCACCGCCCTGATCATCGATGGCGATCGCCCGCCACCGGTGGCGCGCACCATCGACGTCGCCGGCCAGCCCTTGCATCTGGTGGTGAGCCCGCCGGCGCCGGCGCTGCTGCGCGATCACCTCGGTTCGCTGCTGACCCTGGCCGGCGGGCTGCTGCTCAGCCTCGGCGCGGCCGCCTTCGCCGGCGTGCTTTCCACGCGTGCCGGCAGGGTGCGCGCCATGGTCGACCAGCGCACCGCCGAGCTGACCAGGGCCAACGCCAGCCTGCAGTTGCGGCAGCAGGCCATCGAAGCCTGCATCAACAGCATCATCATCGCCAGTGCGGAAGGACCGGATTACCCGGTGGAATACGTCAATCCGGCCTTCGAACGCCTGAACGGCTACCGTGCCGCCCAGGTGATCGGCCAGAGCTGCGTGCGCTTGCTGGGCCGGGGGCCGGAGCAGAGCGGAGTGCGCGAGATCATGGCCATGGCGCGCGAGCGGCGCGGCGGCAACGTCCTGCTGCGTACCGAGCGCAAGGACGGTAGCGAGCTCTGGTGCGAGATGTTCATCGCGCCCTGCGCCGGGCCGGACGGGGAGGTGCAACATTTCGTCGTGGTCCAGCACGACATTACGGAAAGACGCCGTTACGCGAATGAACTCGAGTACCAGGCAACCCACGATGCCCTGACCGGGCTGGCGAACCGCAAGCTGCTGCGCCGCCGCCTGCAGGAGGAAATCGCCGCCGCCGGACGGGCGCGGCAGGCGGTGTCGGTGCTGTTCCTCGACCTCGACCGCTTCAAGTTCATCAACGAGAGCCTGGGGCACAGGGCCGGCAACACCTTCCTGTGCGCCATCGCCGACCGCCTGCGGCAGGCGGTGCGCACCGGGGACATGGTGGCGCGCCTCGGCGGCGACGAGTTCGTGCTGGTCCTGCCGGAACGTGCCGGCGGACCGCTCGGCGGGGCGGCCATCGAGCGGATCATGGGCGCGGTCGCGGAACCGGTCACGATAGACGGTCAGCAGTTCGAGGTCGGCTGCAGTGCCGGCATCGCCAACTTCCCGGCCGACGGCAGCGACCCCGACCTGCTGATCGACTGCGCCGACCGGGCGATGTATGCGGCCAAGCAGCGCGGTCCGCAGCAGTTCCAGTACTTCCTCGCGGAGATGCACCAGCAGGCGCTCGAGCGCCTGGAACTGGAACGTGCCCTCGGCGGCGCCTTGGCCGCCGCGCAGTTCGAGATCGTCTACCAGCCCTGGGCCGACCTCAGCAGCGGCCGGATCGCCGGGGTCCAGGCCCGGCTGCGCTGGCGCCATCCGCTGCTGGGCCAGTTGGCCCCGGAACGCTTCCTGCCGGTGGCGGAAGAAAGCGGGACCGGCGCCGCGCTCGGCGCCTGGCTGCTGGAGCAGGCCTGCCGCCAGGTGCGTGCCTGGCGCGACGGCGGTTGCGGCGACCTGGCCCTGGCGCTCGGGCTGGGCAGGCGCCAGATGAAGGACGCCGGGCTGCCCGCGAAGGTGCGACAGGTGCTGGAAGACAGCGGCTTGCCGCCGCACTGCCTGCGCCTGGAGCTGGCCGAGAGCGCGGTGGCGGGCGAGGACGTCCAGGTCCTGCCGGTGCTGAACGGCCTGCGCGCCCTCGGTGTGCGGCTGGCGATCGACCGCTTCGGGACCGGCCATGTGACCCTCGCCGAGCTGCGCCGCCTGCCGATCGACGTCCTGCAGATCGACCGCGCCCTCGTGCGCGACCTGCCGGGCAACCGCGGCGCCGAGGCCATCACCGACGCGATCGTGTCGATGGCGCACAGCCTCGGGATCCGGGTGCTGGCGGGCGGGGTCGATACCGAGGCACAGTGCGAATTCCTTTCGCGCAATATGTGCGACGAGGTCGAAGGCGCATTGCTGGCGCCGCCGCTGACGCCGGAAGCGGCGGGTGCGCTGCTGGCGGGTGAAGCCGGCCTGCCTGCGCGCCTGCTGCGCCTGCACAAGCGCGAGCGTACGCTCTTGCTGGTGGACGACGAGCCCAACATCCTGGCCGCGATCAAGCGCCAGATGCGCGGCATGGGCTGCCGCATCCTGACCGCCCCCGGCGGCCAGGAGGGGCTGGCGATCCTCGAGCGCGAGGCGGTCGACGTGATCGTTTCGGACCAGCGCATGCCCGGCATGACCGGCGTCGAGTTCCTGCGCGTGGTGAAGCAGTCGCACCCGGACACGGTGCGCATGGTGCTGTCCGGCTTTACCGAGCTGCAGTCGGTGACCGATGCAGTGAACGAAGGCGCGATCTACAAGTTCCTCACCAAGCCCTGGGACGACACCCAGTTGCGTGCCCATATCGAGGAAGCCTTCCGCAACAAGGAGATGGTGGACGAGAACCGGCGCCTCGGACTGGAGCTGCGCGCCGCCAACCACGAACTGGCCGCGGCCAACCGCCAGCTCGAAGACGTATTGGAACAGCAGCGCGAACAGATCCGGCGCGACAGCATCTCGCTGGACATCGTGCGCGAAGCGCTGCAACGGGTTCCCCTGCCGATCCTCGCGCTCGACGAAGACCGCCAGGTCGCCTACGCCAACGTGGCCGCACGCCGCTTGTTCGGCGACAGCGGTACACTGCTGGGGAGCTCGGCCGACGAAGTGATGCCCGGTTTGCTGCTGGACCTCGAGGGCCTGGATGGCGGCGCATCGCTGACGACCGAACTGGGCGGGCGGGCCTACGACGTGGTGGCGCACAACATGGGCCGCGGGACCCTTTCGCGCGGGATCCTGCTGTCGTTTTCCCCGATTCGCGCAGGAGAGCAAGATGAATGAGGCTGCACGGGAGCTCATGCTGGACGAGGCGACGGTGGGCATGACGCTGGCCTGCGACCTGCTCGACCAGCATGGCACGGTGCTGCTGCACCGCGGCAGCGTGCTGACCGACGGCCTGCTGGCGGCGCTCGCGCGGCGCGGCGTCGCACGGGTCCGGGTCGCCGGGGAACCGGATGGCCCGGACAGGTCCGGTGCGCGGCGCGAACTTGCCGCCGCCCGCCTGGCGCACTTGTTCCGCCATGGCGCCGCAGGTGTCGATGCCGAGCTGCGGGCCTGCCTGCAGGACTACCGGATGGAGGCGCGGTGAGCGCGCACCAGCTCACGCTCGAGCAGGCGATTGCACGCCTGCAGGACCTGCCGGCGCTGCCGCTCGTGGTCACCGAGCTGCTGGCCAGTTTCGACGACCCCGGGGTCGATCTGGACGAGCTTGCGGCCAAGGTCTCGAACGACCAGGCACTCGCGGCCAAGACCTTGCGCCTGGCCAACTCCTCATTCTACGGACTCCAGTCGCGGGTGCGCACCATCAGCCAGGCGATCGCGGTACTCGGCTTCGACAGCGTACGCTCGCTGGTGGTGGGAGCCGGCGTGATCGGCGGATTCCAGGTAGGGCGGGCGCAGCGCTTCGATGTCGAAGGCTTCTGGCGCCATGCGATCGCCACCGCATTGTGCGCGCGCGCGCTGGCGCGCCACGCCCGCTGCAATCCCGAGCTGAGCTTCGTGGCTGGACTCTTGCACGACCTCGGGCGCCTGGTGCTGGTGACCCGTTTTCCGGAGCAGTACGCGGAAGCGCTGGCGCAGCGCAGCCTGCGCGACTGCGGGCTGCTCGAGGCGGAGCGCGCCGTGCTGGGCATCGACCATGCCCAGGTGGGCCGGGCCCTGGCCCAGCATTGGCGCATACCCGAGCTGATTTGCCGTACTATTGCAAACCATCATCATCCGATGCAGCAGGACTATGGCGACCTTCCCGCCGTCGTCCACGTGGCCAACGTGATCTCGCATGGCCTGGACCTGGCAAAGGACGAGGATGAGCTGGTGCCGCCCCTGGTGCAGGGCGCATGGGACAGCCTGCGCCTCACGCCCGCCGCCTTGCGGGCCGTGTTCGCGCAGACCGAGGCGCAATTCGAAGACACCTGCCAGATCCTGGCATCCCGACCCTGAAAGGAATAGGACATGAGCACCCACGCGACCCGGCAGCCCGAGGCGGCGCCGCTTGAAGCGGAAGCCAGCGCGACCGAGCAGCTGGAACTGGCCATGCAGCGCCTCGAAGAGGACATCCGCAAGCGCGAGGCGGCCGAGTCCGAGCTGATGCGCAGGAACGCCGAACTGACCGAACTGAATGCGCGCCTGTCCAAGGCCCAGGAGCAGCTGGTGCAGTCGGAGAAGCTGGCCTCGATCGGCCAGCTCGCAGCCGGCGTCGCCCACGAGATCAACAACCCGATCGGCTACGTGTTCTCGAATTTCGAAACCCTCGGCACCTATATCGCGCGCATGCTCGAGATGTTCAAGGCCTACGAAGATGCCGAGGCCGACATCGCCACGCCGGAGGTGCTGGCGCGCCTGCGCGAGATGCGCGCCGGGATCGACCTCGACTACCTGATCGAGGACATCCCGGTCCTGATGTCGGAGTCGCGCGAAGGCATCAGCCGGGTGCGCAAGATTGTCCAGGACCTGAAGGATTTCTCACGGGTGGACGCCAACCAGGAATGGCAGTGGGCCGACCTCCATGCCGGGATCGACTCGACCCTGAACATCGTCAGCAACGAGGTCAAGTACAAGGCCGACGTGGTGCGCGAGTATGGCGACATCCCCGAGATCGAATGCCTGCCGTCGCAGCTGAACCAGGTGTTCATGAACATCGTCGTCAATGGCGCCCATGCGATCGGGCCGGCGCGCGGACGGATCACCATCCGCACCGGCAGCGCGGGCGGCAGCGTCTGGGTCGAGATCGCCGACAACGGCAGCGGCATCGGGAAGGAGCACCTGCCGCGGATCTTCGATCCATTCTTCACCACCAAGCCGATCGGCAGCGGCACCGGCCTCGGGCTGTCGCTCTCGTACGGCATCATCCAGAAGCACAACGGACAGATCGAGGTGCAGAGCGAGCCGGGGCAGGGCACCCGTTTCCGCATCACGCTGCCGATCCGCCATGTGCCGGCACCCGGCCAGGAGCATGCGCGATGAGCACGGCGGGCGTGATCCTGTGCGTGGACGACGAACCGCACATCCTGTCTTCGCTGCGCCGCCTGTTCCGCTCCCAGGGCTACGAGATCCTGTGCGCCAACAGCGCGCGCGAGGGGCTGGCCATGCTGGAGGAACGCGCGGTCGACCTGGTGATCTCGGACATGCGCATGCCGGAAATGGATGGGGCTGAATTCCTGGAGCGGGCGCGCGCAGCCCATCCGGACGTGCTGCGCATGCTGCTGACGGGGCACGCCGACGTGGCCCAGATCATGGGCGCCGTCAACCGCGGCCAGATCTACCGCTACATCACCAAGCCCTGGGACGACAACGATATCCTGCTGGTGGTCCGCCATGCCTTCGAGCGGCGCGCGCTGGAACAGGAGAAACGGCGCCTGGAAGCGCTGACGCAACACCAGAACCATCAGTTGCGCGAGCTGAACCAGGGGCTGGAGGCGCAGGTGGCGCGCCGTACCGCCCAGCTGAAGACGGCCCACGACGAACTGCTGGCCTCGCACGAAAAGCTCAAGCGCAGCTTCCTGACCTCGATCCGGGTGTTCACCGGGATGATCGAGCTGCGCGACGCCCGGCTGGCCGGCCACTCGCGCCGGGTGGCCGACCTGGCGCGCCGCATCGGCCAGCGCATGGGCCTGATCGCGCACGAGACCCAGCAAGTGTTCGTGGCCGGGCTGTTGCACGAAATCGGCAAGATCGGCTTCCCCGACACCCTGCTCGAACTGCCGGTGTCGATGATGAACGGCGAACAAGTCAACCAGTACCGGCAGTATCCGGCGCGCGGCCAGCAACTGCTGATGCCGCTGGAAGACCTGGCGGAGGCGGCCGCGCTGGTCCGTTCGCATCAGGAGCGCTTCGATGGCGAAGGCTATCCGGACCGGCTGGCCGGCCTGAATATCCCGCTGGGCGCGCGCATCCTGGCGGTGGCGAGCGATTACGACAACCTGCAGCTCGGAATACTCACGCGCAACAAGCTCTCGCGCGAACAGGCGGCGGCGCTGATACTGGACAGGCGCGGAACGCGCTATGATCCTGCGGTCGTGGCTGCGTTCATCGAAGTGACCACGGGCCGCAGCCCGGCGCCGGAGGCGCCGCCCGACCAGGCGCTGCCGGTGTCGGCGCTGCGTCCGGGCATGCGCACGACGCGCGACCTGATCACGCGCGACGGCCAGTTGCTGCTGTCGGCCGACCACGTGCTGACCGATCGCCTGATTGGCCAGATCGCCGATTTCGAGAAAGCCGCCCGCGAGAGTTTCGCCGTGCATGTACGAGTGGAAGGAGATGCGACATGAGACGAGTCCTGCTGGTCGACGACGAGCCGAACGTGCTCAGTGCCCTGCAGCGGGCCCTGCGCCGCTTCCTGCCCGAGAGCGAAGTGACCATCGAGGCCTGCCAGGACCCGGAGCAGGCACTGTTGCGTTGCGACGAGGCCGATTTCGACGTCGTGATGTCCGATTACCGCATGCCCGGCCTGAGCGGCGGCGATTTCCTGCAGGTGTTCAAGGCCGTGCAGCCGGACGCCGTGCGCCTGGTGCTGTCGGCCTCGAACGATGTCGGCGAAGTGATGGATGCGATCAACCGCGCCGAGGTGTTCCGCTATGTTGCCAAGCCCTGGGAAGCGAAGGACATGGAAAAGATATTCGCCCAGGCCTTCGCCCGGCGCGACGAGCTGCTGGCGGCGCGCCGCCAGGCCGGCGAGGGAGAGCAGGCCGGACAGAGCCCGCAGGACCGCGAGGCACGCCGCCTGGAAGCGGAGGAGCCGGGCATCACGCGGGTGCGGCGCGACAGCGACGGCTCGGTCATCCTCGACTAGGTCCCGACCCAGACGATTTTAAAAGTGAAGAGGGCGGCGATCACCCACACCACCGGAGCCACTTCGCGCGCGCGGCCGGTGAGCAGCTTGAGTACGGCGTAGGTGATGAAGCCGAAGGCGATGCCTTCGGCAATCGAGAAGGTGAAGGGCATGGTCAGCGCCGTGACCGCGGCCGGGATGCTTTCGGTGGAATCGCCCCATTCGACCTCCCCCAGGTCGGACAGCATCAGGCAGGCCACGAACAGCAGGGCAGGGGCGGTGGCGTAGGCCGGGACCACGCCGGCCAGCGGCGCGATGAACAGGCAGGCCAGGAACAGCACCGCCACCGTCAGCGCGGTCAGGCCGGTGCGCCCGCCGGCCTGCACGCCGGAAGCGCTTTCCAGGTAGGCGGTGGTGCTCGAGGTGCCCAGCAGGCTGCCGGCGACGATGGCGCCGCTGTCGGCCAGCAGGGCCTTGTTCAGGCGGTCCATCTTGCCCTCGACCAGCAGGCCGGCGCGGCGCGCCACGCCCATCAGGGTGCCGGTGGCGTCGAACAGTTCGACCAGGAAGAACACCAGCACGATGTTCAGGATGCCGGCCGAGAGGGCGCCTGCGATGTCGAGCTTGAACAGGGTCGGCTCGATCGAGGGCGGCGCCGAGAAGATCCCGGTATAGGTGTTCCCGCCGAAGAAGAAGGACAGGACCGTCACCAGCACGATGCCGAGCAGGATCGCGCCCCGCACCCGCAGGCGGTCGAGCGCGACGATGGCGAAGAAACCGACGACGGCCATGATGGCTTGCGGCTTGTGCAGGTCGCCGGCCTTGACCAGGGTCGGCTCGTTGGCGACCACGATGCCGGCGTTCTTCAGCGCGATCAGGGCCAGGAACATGCCCAGGCCCACCGTGATCGCGACCCGCATCGAGGCCGGGATGCCGTTGACGATCATGCCGCGCAGGCCCAGGACCGACACCAGGATGAACAGGCAGCCCGAGATGAACACGGCGCCCAGCGCCGCCTGCCAGGCGATGCCCATGCCCAGCACGACCGCATAGGCGAAATAGGCGTTCAGGCCCATCCCGGGCGCCATTGCGATCGGATAGTTCGCATACAGGCCCATCACCGCGGTGCCGAGGGCCGCCACCAGGCAGGTGGCGACGAACACCGATTCCCTGGGCATGCCGGCGTCGCCCAGGATCGACGGGTTGACGAAGATGATGTAGACCATCGTCAGGAAGGTGGTCAGCCCGGCCAGCAGTTCGGTGCGGACGTCGGTACCGCTTTGGGTGAGCTTGAAGAATCGGTCGAGCATCGCTGCGCTCCTTGGTTGTTTTGGCGGAAGCATAACATCCCGGCGCATCCGGGCCGCGCGCCGCCGTGCCAATGCGCTAACATGGCAACTCCAACACAATTTACCGACCCATCGTCATGCCGAAGAATAAGCGTCCGCTGCCCCGTACCTCCAACAATCCGCGCGAACCGGACAACAGTGCCGTGGCCCAGGAGCTGGCCGACCTGGCCCTGGCCATCGCCGAGCGCGAGGAAGCGCCCGGCTTCGGCAGCGCCGACGAGCGCGAGGAAGAGCTGCTGGGCGCGGTGCGCAAGCTGCTGCGCAAGAAGCGCGACGAAGCGCTGTACGAGGCGATCGAGGTGGCGCGCTATACCGACCCCGAGGCCTGCCGCCTGCTGCGCGGCCGCATCGAGGAAGAAGCCGCCAACCTGCGCCTGCGCCGCGACGATGGCGAATACGAAATCGACGCCTTCCTGATCCCGCTGTTCGTGCGCAGCCGCGGCGGCCTGCAGGCCGTGGAAGCCTTCCAGGATGCCGAGGCCTTCGAGGCGCTTGCCGCCAGTTTCCAGCCGGCCGGGCTCGAGGGCGCCGGCGCGAAGCTGGTGCTGGTCCAGCATGCCTACGACCTGGCCGAGATCGACCACATCGCGTTTTCCAGGCTGCAGGAGATGCTGCGCGAGGCCGCCGCATCGCTGCTCGAGAAGAAGCTGCAGCCGGCGCCGACCATCGAGGCCAGCATCCGCGGCTGGACCGGCGAGCGCTTCGCGCCGGACGAGTCGGCGCTGGAACTGCGCTTCCTGCTCGGCTTCTCGCTCAAGCGCCTCGACGATCCCTTCTATGCGGTGCCGGCGGACGAAGCCGGCGCCGACGCCTGGTACGGCGCGCGCGAGGAGCGCTACCGCGCCTGGACCTTCGAGGTGGCGCCGCTGGTACGGCGCCTGCTGGCGGCCGACCCCGAGGGCATCCACGTCGACTTCCTGTACCAGGACCTGTTCTACGGCGCCAAGGAGCAGGGCGTCGCCGAGCTGAGCACCCTTGGCATCCTGTCCGAGGTGGCGCGCACCCTGGTCGCCAGGGACCTGGAAGCCGACCAGGTGCATGCGGCGGTCGCGCCGCTCGACGTGGGCGAGCACATCATCCTGCGCATCAACCTGTACGCCCTGGACGGCGGCACGCCCTGGGGCAGCGTCGATTCTCCGGTCGACCTGGCCGCCGACCTGGGCGCCGAGATCGACAACCTGTGCGATGCGCTGCTCTCGCTCGGCCTGGAAGGCGTATCGGTGGCGACCGGCTTCAGCGAGGACGGGCACGCCGAGGGCGCCGAAGCCTATCAGCCGGGCTGAATCAGTCCTAGATCAAGGTCTTGGCGGCAGGCGGAGGCGCCGCCTTTCTGCTAGGCGACAAGGCAATTCGCGTCTGCCGGAGGCCGTGCGCTACAGCTTTTCCCGAATGAAAAACGGCCAAAGGCAGGCTTGGCAGCGTCGTGCACGCCCGTGCACGGTTAAAACTGCGGCGACTTCTCGTAGTGGATTTTCCTGTCTGGATGTAGGAAGCGCCCTACATGAGTGCGCTCGGCAGTAGGGTCTCCCCTATGAACCGGCTTGTAACATCTGCTTGCAATATTTCCAATTATCAACGTTGCAATGCATAAATGAAAATATTGGAAATTTTGCATGTTACGATTCCGGGGTCCGGTGCCGCGTTGCGTGCCGCCGGGGACTGGCACAGAGAGAAGAACTGCCAGGCTTTGCCAACAAAATAGCGCCACGAAGGCGAAAGGAACCGAATATGCCGACCTTGATCGTGTTTTGCCACCTGCGCTGGGACTTTGTTTTCCAGCGTCCACAGCACCTGATGACCCGTCTGGCGGAACACTACGATATCGTGTTTGTCGAGGAACCGGTGTATAGCGAAGGGCAGGCTTACCTGAAGAAGACGGCCGTAGCGCCGAACATCACGGTCTGCCAGCCGCATACCGCGATCCATGCACCAGGCTTCCACGACGACCAGATTCCGACCCTGCAGACCCTGCTGGCCGACCTCGTGCCGGAAGGCACCCAGCCGGTGGTCTGGTTCTACACCCCGATGGCCCTGCCGCTGCTGCAAGGCCTGAACCCGTCCAAGATCGTATACGACTGCATGGACGAGCTGGCGATGTTCAAGAACGCGCCGAAACAGCTGCTGCAGCGCGAATCCGCGCTGCTCAACATGGCCGACGTCGTCTTCACCGGCGGCCCCAGCCTGTACCAGTCGAAGCGCGACCGCCACGCCAACGCCCACTGCTTCTCGAGCAGCGTCGACGCCAAGCACTTCCGCCAGGCCCAGGACCGCGCCACCTCGCACCCGGACCAGGCCCACATCGGCCATCCGCGCCTCGGCTTCTACGGCGTGATCGACGAGCGCTTCGACGTCGACCTGGTGTCCGCCATGGCCGACGCCCACCCGGAGTGGCAGATCGTGCTGGTCGGCCCGGTGGTGAAGATCGACCCGGCCACGCTGCCGAAGCAGCCAAACGTCCACTACATGGGCCAGCGCACCTACGACCAGCTGCCGAAGTTCCTGGCCGGCTGGGACGTCTGCCTGCTGCCGTTCGCGATCAACGACTCGACCAAGTTCATCAGCCCGACCAAGGTGCTCGAGTACATGGCGGCGGAACTGCCGGCCGTGTCGACGCCGATCACCGACGTCAAGGTGCCGTATGGGGACGTGGTCGCCATCGCCGAAACCCCGGAGCAGTTCATCGCCGCCTGCGAACGCCAGCTGACGCTGGGCGACAGCGAGCGCCAGTCCATGGGCAAG
Source organism: Telluria sp. ZB4P36 (assembly GCF_059685865.1). Classification (NCBI taxonomy): domain Bacteria; kingdom Pseudomonadati; phylum Pseudomonadota; class Betaproteobacteria; order Burkholderiales; family Oxalobacteraceae; genus Telluria; species Telluria sp. ZB4P36. Next base: position 87,733 of record NZ_JCASIE010000002.1, on the reverse strand, counting down.
CGCATGCGCGAGGTCGTGGCCAATACCTCCTGGGACCTGACCGCGTCGCGCATGCACGAACTGATCGAAAGCGCCGTCGCGGGCCGCCACGCGCGCCTGTCGGCGACGCCGGAAGCGGCCAAGGCCATGCCGGTCAAGGCCAGCCAGGTGCCGGTGGCGAAGACCGCGTGACAGGGTAAGCGGCCAGTCGTCCAGGTAACCGGACGCTGGCTGGCGACGGCACGGCGGCGGATCCTTCGGGATACCGCCGCCGTGTTCTTTTTGGGCCTCCACGATTTGGGGATGCAAAAAAACCGGCGGGGACGTCCCGCCGGCTGTCGCGATCCTGTGAGGATCAGTGCATGCGCTTAGCGGTTGCCGCCGCGTCCGCCGTTGTTGCCACCGCCGTTGCCCCGATTCCCGCTCTGCTGGCTGCCGTCATTCTTGTGGCTCATGCGGCCCGCCTCGCGCGCTTCCTCGGAGCTGAACTCGTGGGCATTGCCCGAGGCATGTGCGGCACGGCCGCCCTGCGACGCGATCTCGCGCTGGCGCTGCGGGTCCATGGACGCGAATCCCCGCTTGCTGTTTCCCTGGTTGTTCGATGCCATGACGATCTCCTTTATCGATGACAGGGTGAGTCGGAATCCCTTTCGGGCCTGGCCCCGCGCGTCCTGCGGGGCCGTTGCCGGAAGAGGTGAATTCATCTTAGGCCGCCGGCCTTGGCCACGGAATAGGACTGTCCGGCCCATCGGTGTAGGACCGCTCCGGCGCATACGGCAGCGTCATCGGGTCAGTGCTTCGTCAGCCCGGCCGGGGATGCGCCGGCCGGCGGCCAGCCTCCGACCGGTTCGTGGGCGCCGGCGAGCCGCACCACCGACAGCGGGTGGGCGAACTGGATGCCTTCGCGCTGGAAGGCGCGGTAGACCTGGAGCAGGATGTCCTGCTGCGCATCCATGTGCTGGATGTAGTCGGGACTCTTGAAGTGGTAGACCACCTCGAAGTCGAGCGACCAGTCGCCATAGCGGAAGAAATGGGCGCGCTCGAAGTCGACGTCGCTGCGGCTGCCGACCATGTCGCGGATCATGGCCGGAATCGCCGTCACCTGCGCTTCGCTGGTGCCGTAGGCGATCCGCAGGACGAAGGCGACCCGGCGCGATTGCATGCGCTTGTGGTTGTGGATCCGGCTCCTGAGTAACTCACCGTTGGAGAACACGATCTGCTCGCCGCCCAGGCCACGCAGGCGCGTGGTCTTCAGGCCGATGTACTCGACCGCGCCGAGTGCGTCGCCGACGATGATGAAATCGCCCACCTCGAAGGGTTTGTCGAGCATGATCGAGAGCGAGGCGAACAGGTCGCCGAGGATGTTCTGGGTCGCCAGCGCGACGGCGATGCCGCCGATGCCCAGGCTGGCCACCAGGGTGGTGATGTTGAAACCGAAGTTATCCAGCATCATCAGGAAGGCCACCGTCCACACCACCAGGCGCAGCATGAAGAACAGGATGGTGCTCGAGGCCTTGCGCGCGCCGTCGCCCGGCTGGGCCAGCAGCTGGCTGCGCCAGCCGCGCAGGGCGGTGTCGCCCCAGATGCCGAGCTGCAGGATCAGCGAGGCCACCGCCACCCGCGACACCACCAGGCGCCAGCTGTCCGGCATGACCAGGAAGATGCTGCCGAGGTAAACGCCGATCGCCAGCAGCAGCACCAGGTAGGTACGGTTCAGCATCTTGACGACCAGGTCGTCGATCCGCGTCACCGTGCGCAGCGACAAATCGCCCAGCCGGCGCAGGAAGATCATGCGCAGGAAGACCATGGCGGCGGTCGCGCCGAGGCAGACGCCGATTGCCATGGTCCAGTTTTCCAAGTCATTATTGTTCAACAAAAATTCCATCCACCGCTCCATCGCTCATGCAACAAGAGGCGACAGTGTGCGGTGCGTGCGGCTTGCGGCGCGCACAATTGACAGCCCCTCGGGCTCGCCGATACAGTGGACCGACGACAAGCCTCCTGGCAACAAACTATGGCAAAACACACCGTCTCGTGCGGCACCCTGGTGGTCAATCCGCGGCGCGAGCTGCTGCTGTGCCACGTGACCCACACCGCGAAATGGGACATTCCGAAAGGCATGCGCGACCCCGGCGAGACCGAGCTGGAAGCGGCAATGCGTGAATTGCGGGAAGAGACCGGACTGGTGTTCGAGGCCGCCCGGTTCCGCGAGCTCGGCCCTTTCAGCTACCGGCGCGACAAGCGCCTGCACCTGTTCATGGTGGAGCCGGGTCCCGGCCTCGACAGCCTGGCCCACCTGCATTGCAGCACCACCTTCCCGCACCACGTGACCGGCGTGCCGACACCCGAGATGGACGGCTACCGCTGGGCCGCCCGCGGCGACGTGGGCGGCCTGTGCTGGCCGCGCATGGGCGAGGTGCTGCTCTCGATCGACTGGTGAGACGTCAAGACGCTGGCGTGGCCGGGCGGCGTCAAGGCCGGCCCCCGCGGGCGGAGCGTGGAAGCATGCATGGATCCTTTGTCGTCTGGGCGTCAATCTACGGTCCCGATGCCTTCCTGTCAACGCCCATAGGCTTGCGCCGCGCTCCGGCAATTGCCAGTAGTATTTCCCGAGCACGGCCTGACGCCGTTGGCAAGATTGGAGGAGTGGAACATGGACAGAGCAAGCAGCGCAGGATACGAAGTGGCCGACATCATGCGCGGCCTGTACGGAGACGGCATCATCGCCTGCCGCGGCGCCTTCAGCCGCGAACTGATCGGGGAACTGCGCGCCGACATCGACATGCTGTTCGAGGAAGCGCTCAAGCGCGAGGGCGGCGCCCTCAACCGCGGGCCCAACCGCTATTACGTCGAGGTGCACCCGGAGCGCCTGCGCTCCTTCGTGACGATCGCCAGCCATCCCTGGGTGATGGCCGTATGCAGTGCGGTGCTGGGGCCGGACTACCGCATCGTCGAAGTCGGCTTCGACGTACCCGGACCCGGCGCCATGCACCAGCCCTGGCACCGCGACTTCGCCACGCCGCCGGAAACGGTGCAGGGCCGGCGTCTCAGTTCGCTTGCCTTCAACCTCACCACCGTCGACGTCACCGAGGACATGGGACCCTTCGAGATCGCCCCGGGCACCCAGTGGGACCTGTTCGACGGCGATCCGATGTTCCCGGACAAGGCCCTGTACCCGCGCTACGAGGCGCTGGCCCAGCGCAAGCTGCCGAAGGTGGGCGACATCTCGGCGCGCTCGGCCCTCACCATCCACCGCGGCACCGCCAACCGCTCGAACCTGTCGCGCCCGGTGCTGGTGCTGGGCGCCGACGCCCCCGACGCGACCAATGCCATCAAGCACGACCTGCAGCTGTCGCGCGCCTATTACGAGGGCTTGCCCGAGCAAGTGCGCAAGCACCTGGCCTGCCGCGTCGTGGAACAGCTGGAACCGATCCGCCAGGCGCACACGATCGAAGGCCTGAAGATGGGTGTCACGATGGGAGGCTGAAGGAGAGGGAGGGCCGCCGGCGGCGGCCCTGGGGGATTACCCTTTGTCCGGCACGCCCTGCGAGGGCACCGGGGTCTTGAGCGCATCCGGCACGGCGTCGGCAATGCCGTTCGCCGGCATCTGGCCGACCCGGCGCGCTTCGTCCGAATGCTGGTCGAGGCTGACTTCCTCGGCCACGTCGAAGCGGCCGTCTTCCGCGCCTTCCTCGCCGGGAAGCAGGTTGTCCGAACGCTGGTCCTGGCCGCCGCCCGCGACCGGGTTCGGCTGGGACTTGGATTGGTCTGGCTGGGTGGGTGGGGCCATGCTGTCCTCCTGTCGGCGGGTTTTCATGGCCCCATTATTACGCCCCGTCCGGAGGCGGGGGCGCACGCTAGTCGCCGCGGTCCTTGCGCGGCAGGTTCTTCTCCACGATCGCCCAGACGATCAAGCCGTAGGCGAGCACCCGGATCAGGTAGTGCAGGGGCGAATCCTCGCCCGCTTCGTTCAGGACGGCCGAATACACACGGTGCAGCCCTTCGATGAAGAAGGACAGCGCGAAGTACAGGAAGAAGCGGTCGCCCGTATTGCGCCAGAAGCGCAGGAAGAACAGGGCGATCGTGAGCGAAGCCATCGAGATCGCGCCATACATCATCTGAATCATCGCCTCATCACTCCTTCTCGTAGATCAGGCCGTACAGCAGCAGCAGGCAGGCCACCAGCGCGCTGATGACCCGCAGCGGCATGAAATCGACATTCGGAAACACGATCTTGTCGAAAATCAGGAACAGGTTATTGAAGGTCATCACCGCAAAGCACAGGCCGCTCCAGAACAGGAGACGGTAACGCGTGCGCCGGTAGCTGGCAAACAGCAGCCAGGTACAGGCCAGCGAGGTCAGCATGCACAAGGTATAGATGAGTTCGCCCATTAGGTATCCTTTCGCAGGCGGAAGGCGTCGGCGAACTGCTGCGCCTTGCGGTCAAGTGTGGAATGGATGAGATTGGTAACGTCGACCAGGTGGCGTCCATAGATCTCGGCCAGGCGGTCGATACGCTCTCGTAATTCGTCGGAGGCCGGGGTGTACAGGTAGCAGTGCTCGTGCGGCGCCGGGCAGGGACCGGCCATGCCGGACCGGCACAGCTCGTCGAGCAGGCCCTGGGCCGTGCGCTCGCTGGTGTACAGCCGGCCGGCCAGCATCTCGCCGGTCCATTGCTGGTCGGGATCGGCGCGCAGCAGCAGCAAGGCTTCGAGAAAGGGCACGGAGGGTACGCTCGTCAGGACAAAACGGCGCAAGTCCTCAGGGATCGGCGGACGGGTCATTCGCTTCGGGTGCAGTTTCCCAAAAGGAATCTTTTGTTGAGAAAGACGCAAGTTTATCTCATTCTCGGCGGAAAGGACTTTTTCAATCGTGCGCATGTTTCACACGCATGGTTTGACCCTCCTCAACGGTGCTCGGCTACAATGCGCAGCAACGCTTCCTGATTCTCCGTATACCCATGTTTCGTTCCATCCTGGCCCGGCTTGCCCGAGTCTCCCTTGCCGGCGTGCTGCTGGCCGCCGGCGCCGCGCAGGCAGCCGGCTGTCCCGATCATTACCTCGACGGCCGCGCCCCCGAGATCCGCAACCCCAAGCTGGCCGCCGCCACCCGCGAGCTGTGCTACAGCGAATTCGGCGTCATGCATTCGGGCGTGACCCGCACCGCGCTGTGGTCGGCCGAACACCTGGCGCCCTCCCAGCTGGAGGCGGCCCAGGGACTCGACCGCGACAACGCCTTCCATGCCGAGCCGCGCCTGCCGCGTGCGCAGCGGGCCGAGCTGTCCGATTATGCGCGCAGCGGCTTCGACCGCGGCCACCTGGCCCCGAACGGCGACATGCCGGACCGGCGCGCCCAGCGCGAGAGCTTCTCGCTGGCGAACATGGTGCCGCAGGACCGCGATCACAACCGCCACATCTGGGCGCCGATCGAGGGCGCGGTGCGCAAGATGGCCAAGCGCGAGGGTTCGCTGTACGTGCTCACCGGCCCGGCTTTCCTCGGCAGCAGCCTGCGCAAGGTCGGCAACGTGATCGTGCCGAGCCACCTGTACAAGGTGGTGTACAGTCCCCGCCAGAAGGCGGCCGCCGCCTGGTTCGTCGAGAACCGGGGCGATGCGCCCATCCACGTGATCCCGGTCGCCGAACTGGAGCGCATCGTCGGCATCGAACTGCTGCCCTCCCTGAGCCGGCAGCAGAAAGAGCGCATGCTGGCGCTGCCGAAGATCCGCCAGAAGAAGTCCAGACATTGATTCAGCAGCCGAGGAGACGCCATGCCCGCGAAGAAATCGTTCAAGCCCTTTGCCAACGAGGCCGACGTCCTCGAGATCGGTAATCTGATGCTGGAGAACCGGCTCGACCGCATCACCCTCTCCGGCGACCTCGACCTGACCGCCGACCAGGCCGGCCTGACGGCCGCGCGCCGCCTGCACGAACAGCTGGGCGCCATCGTCGCCGCGCTGGAAGCGCGCGAACTGCCGGAGCGCCTGCCGCCGCCCGACCTCGAGACCGTCGACAATCCATTCTCCTGACCCTTCCGTCCGCCGCTTCCGCCGGCGCGCTCATTATTCCAAGAGTCAAGGGTGCGCAGGCCCCAGCAGGCATGGAGTAAGCTCGGTTCCCTTGATAGCCGCGACGCGAGGAGCCAGCCAATGTCCAGCACCATCCCCGGCAGCACGCCGCAGGAAAGCCAGCGCATTCCCGTGGTCGAGGAGCAGTTGGCCGTTGGTACCCGCGTCGTCGACACCGGACGCGGCGTCCGGGTACACAAGACAGTCACCGAACAGCCGGTCACCATCGACGAGCGTCTCATGCGCGACGAGGTGGATGTGCGGCATGTGCCGGTAGACCGGATCGTCGCGCTGGAAGAGGCTCCAGCAACCCGCTACGAAGGCGACACGCTGGTGGTGCCGGTCCTCGAAGAAGTGCTGGTGGTCGAACGCCGCCTGCGCATCAAGGAAGAACTGCACATCACCCGCACCCGCCACGAAGAACGCTACCAGGACACCGTCCCGCTCAAGTCCGAGCAGGTCGACGTCGAGCGTTTCGACGAGGGCGGCAATGCGCCGACACCCTGACTCACCACCATGACGGAGGATCGACCATGCAACATACTCTGGTAGCTGTATTCGACAACCGCGCCGATGCACAGGGCGCGATGGATGAACTGCTCGCTTCAGGCTTCTCGCGCCAGGATGTACGGATGTCCGGCGACAGCACGACCGGCATGGCCGCCGGCACCACGACCACCACGGGCTCCGACACCGGGATCGGCAGCAGCATCAAGAACTTCTTCAGCGACCTGTTCAGCGATGACGACGACACCTCCCGGGTGAACCGCTACGAGGGCGCCATGTCGAGCGGCAAGCACGTCGTGACCCTGACCGCCGATACGCTGCCCGAAGTCGAGCGCGCCGCCGACATCGTCGAGCGCTTCGGCCCGGTGGACATCGACGAGCACTCGGACAACGTCGGCAAGATGGGCTCGAGCGGCGCCCTGCTGTCGGGCAGCCAGAGCGGCATGCAGTCGTATTCGACCTCGGCACAGTCGGCCTCGACCAAGCAACAGGGCAGCCTGACCGGCTCCTCGCTGCAGCGCGACACCGCGATGGAAACCGGCCGCACCGGCAGCACCCAGTCGATCCCGGTGGTCGAGGAGCAGCTCAGGGTCGGCAAGCGCGAAGTCCAGCGCGGCGGCGTGCGCATCTATTCGCGCGTGGTCGAAACGCCGGTCAACGAGAGCGTCAGCCTGCGCGAGGAACACGTGGACGTGCAGCGCCGTCCTGTGGACCGGCCGATCGGCGCGGCGGACGCCACCGCCTTCAAGGAGCAGACCATCGAGATGCGTGAAACGGCCGAGGAAGCGGTGGTCGAGAAGTCCGCCCGCATCGTCGAGGAGGTCACGGTCGGCAAGCAGGTCAACGAGCGCCAGCAGCAGATCCAGGACACCGTGCGCCACACCGAAGTCGACGTGCAGCGCCTGGACGGCAGCACGGGGCGCTCCGACCTGCGCGACGACGACAGCTACTACCGCAACCACTTCAATACCACCTACGGCGCGTCGGGCGGATCGTACGACGAGTATGCCCCGGCATACAGCTACGGCTCGCAGATGGCCAGCAGCGGCCGCTACACCGGGCGCCAGTGGGACGAAGTCGAATCCGACCTGCGCTCCGACTGGGATACCCGCTACGGCAGCGGCGGAGCGTCGACCTGGGAAAAGATGAAGGCCGCGGTTCGTCACGGCTGGGACCGCATGACGGGTGACACCCCGAGCGGCCGCAGCTACTGACGCGGGCCCGCGCGGCCGGTCCGAACGGCGCCTGCGGGCGCCGCTTTTATTGTCCGGGCAGCCGCGCGCGCGTACTGCCGCGATTGGAGTAATCTGGTCCCGTGCCAAGCGCGCCGCCACTCACCCTAACGGAGGAACGACCATGCAACATACTCTTGTAGCCGTGTTCGACAACCGGACCGACGCACAGAACGCAATGAACGAGTTGACGTCTTCGGGCTTCTCGCGCGACGAGGTCAAGCTCTCCAACTCCGATCCGACCGGCATGACCGACAGCGTCACCGGCCGCAGCGATACCCCGGCCGACGACCACGACACCGGCATCGGCGCTTCGATCAAGCACTTCTTCATCGACCTCTTCGGTGCGGACAACAGCGAGCACGCCAGCAGGTACGAAGGCGCGGTGACGCGCGGCCACCACGTCCTGACGGTGCGCGCCGAATCGCTGCCCGAGGTCGAGCGCGCGGCCGACATCGTCGAGCGCTACGGTCCGACCGACATCGACGAGCAGGCCTCCGGCAGCGATATCAGTATCTCGGAATCGGTGCGCATGAGCGGCGCCGGCGGCTTGCAGCAGAACAGCGGCATGTCGATGCAGTCCGGCAGCGGCGTCAACCAGCAGCTCGACAACCCGGGCGACCGCAAGATCTTCCAGCAGCAGTCGCTGCATCAGGCCGAGCCGATGGGCACCACCTACCAGGAGCCGCAGGGCCAGAGCGGCCTGAGCGCGACCGGCGGCACCTCGCTGCAGGGCTCGACGCTGCAGGAAAACTCGGTACAGGGCTCGTCGCTCGAGGGCACCCAGAACGACCGCGGCATCCGCAGCTCGGGCGGGCAGGGCGGCACCCTGCAAGGCTCCGCGCTGGAAGGTTCGGCGATCCAGGGCGGCGCCGGCGCATCGATGCAGCGCGATGCCGCCATGGGCGGTTCCTCGTCCGGCGGCATGCGCCAGGTCGAGACGCAGCGCGGCAAGTCGCGCATCTACTCGCCATCCGGGAGCAGCAGCCTGGCTACCGGCAGCAGCTTCCTTGGCGACGATGACGATTACTACCGCAACCACTTCCTCGCGAACTACAGTGGCGAGGACTACGAGCGCGTCAAGCCGGCCTATGCCTATGGGTCGGACATGGCGCGCAGCGACAAGTACCGTGGCCGCAAGTGGGACGAAGTGGAAAACGAGCTGCGCAGCGACTGGAGCACACGCAACGGGAATACCGCAGGCGACACCTGGGACCGGATGAAGGCGGCGGTTCGCCGCGGCTGGGACCGCATGACACTGGACCGCGACGATGACAGCTATTACCGCAGCCACTACGACCAGCACCTGAGCAGCTCGGACATCGACTACGACAGCGTCAAGCCGGCCTATTCCTATGGTTCCGAGATGCGCAAGAGCGAGCTCTACCGTAACCGCCCGTGGGACGACATCGAGGGCGACATGCGCAGGGGCTGGGACTCGCGCATCAGCACCGCGACCCACGGCGACACCTCGATCGGCGCCTGGGACCGGATGAAGGCCGCCGTCCGTCATGGCTGGGACCGCATGACCGACGATGACGACGACGACCGCGCCTACCGCAGCCACTGGAACGCCACCTACAGCACGGCCACCGACGCCGGCAGCTACGACGACTACAAGCCGGCCTACAGCTACGGCTCCGAGATGGCACGCAACGAGAAGTACCGGGGACGCCAGTGGGGCGAGGTGGAAAATGAGCTGCGGACCGACTGGGACAGCCGCTACGGCAGCGGCGGGCAGTCGACCTGGGAGAAGATGAAGTCGGCGGTGCGGCATGGGTGGGATCGGATGACCTCCTGATCCCGGCGCAGCAGCCAGCTGAAAAAAATCGGCGCCCTCGGGCGCCGATTTCACTTACACAGTGAGCAGCTCACTCCGCAAACGCCTGCACCGCCGGCGTGATCTTCACCGCTTCGGGACGAATCCCCAGCTTCATCGACCCTATCTGCCGGTCTTCATCCAGCAGCGCCTGCGGCTTCTGCGCGTCGTAGCTGATCGGCGAGAACGCATCGCTCACCAGTTTTTCCTTCAAGCCGGCCGCATCCTTGGTAATGATGACCACCGACAGGCTCTTGCTCGACAGGTGCTTGCGGATCGCCGCATTCACGTCCGCCACCGTCAGCTTGGCCAGGCCCTCGCGCATCATGCGCGTGAATTCCGGCGTGCGGTACCACTGGGAATCGAGCGCATAACCCAGTTGCTGGTCCTGGGTGGCCGTCATGACGAACACGTTCTTCATCAGGTAGCCGCGGGTGGTCTCGAAATCCTGCTGGGACAGGCCGTTCGCGATCAGTTTGTCGAGCTCGAACAGGGCGGCGCGCAGCGCGAAGTGGCCGTTCTGCGGCGCCACCGGACGGATCCAGACTTCGAACAGCTGCGCCTTGCGGCCCAGGTTCGGGTTCGGGAAGAACTGGAACATCCCGCGCGGGAAGGCTTCGATATAGGCATAGTCGCCATAGTTCATGCCGCGTTCCTCGCGGATGCGCTGGTACAGGCGCGCGCTCGAGGCGCGGTGCTCGCCGAGCCAGGTCTTGGCCATCCACAGGGCCGGGAAGTCCGGATGCGAGCGGGTGACTTCCAGCGGCAGGCCGAAGGAGATCGCGGTCGCGCGCGTGTTCTTCTCGATGATCTCGACGTCCAGGCCGTTCGGCATGCGGCCGCGGATGGCGGGCGTGGCCGGCAAGCCCATACCGCCAGGCAGGCGCGCCAGTGCGGTCTTGAGCGAGGCGACCATCGCCTCCGAGACGTCGCCCGAGATGCCGACCCGCACCGCGCCCTGACGATAGGCCTGGCGATAGAAGTTCTTCACGTCGTCCAGGGTGATCGCGTCGATCCCCTTGGCCGTGCCCAGGACCGGGTGGCCATAAGGCGTCCCGGCGAAGACGTTTGCCTGCAGCCTTTCTTTGCCGAACTCTTCCTCGTTGTTGTCCTTCAGGTCGAGATTCAGCGCGTTCTTCTGGGCATCCTTCAGGCGCCGGAAGTCTTCTTCGCGAAAGCCCGGGTCCACCAGCAGCGGCAGGGCGATGCCGAGGTACTGGTTCCAATTATCCTTGTGGGTCGAGCCCGTGAAGGTGGTCATCTCCTTGTCGGTCTGCTCGCTGAAGCTGCCGGCCAGCGGAAACAGGGCCTTGGTGACTTCATCGATCTTGCGCTCGCGCGACCCGCTCGATGCGACCATCGCCGCGGTCAGCGCCGCCAGGCCCTCCTTGCCCTTGGGGTCGTGGGCCGAGCCGGCGGCGAACAGCAGCTTGAAGCGGATCTGCGGCAGGGCCGACTTCTGCACCAGCACGTCGAATGTCGCCTCGCCGGCCTTCGGAGCAAGCTCCGCCAGCTTGGGCAGGGTAGCGATGGCCGCCGGCAGGGCTTCATGGGACAGGGTAGTGACCACCATCGACTCGTCCACCAGGTACTTGCGCGCCGCCGCCAGCAGGTCGGCCGGGGTCAGGCTGTCGACCACGCGGTAGTAGCGGTTCAGGGTGCCATACGAGCGGTCGAAGTGCACGTAGGAAGCCAGGGTCGAGGCGATCGCCTCGGTATTGTCCAGCGTGCGGATCAGGCCGTACTTGTTGGCGGACTTGGCGTCCGCCAGCGCACTCGCCGTCACCGGCTCCTCGCGCAGCTTCGCCACCGTCTGCAGGATGGCGTCGCGCACATAGAGCGCGTCAGCCGGGTTCTTGACGCGCGCTCCGATCGTGGCCAGGGTCGGGTCGACCCGGTTCGGCACGAAGTCGAACAGCTGGTCGACTTTCTGCTCGTCCTGCACCAGGCGCTTGTACAGCGTCGAGGTGCGCCCAAAAGAAAGCGACAGCAGCATCGACAGCGCCGCCTGGTCCTTTTGGGTTTCCGAGAAGGCCGGAGCGCGGAAGGCAACCGTCACCAGCGGCAGGGTCGGGGTCTGCCATGCCACGTGGCGGTACTGCGCGCCCTTCGGCGCCGCTTCGACCGGCACGTTCGACTTGAAGCTGCCGCGCTTCCACGCTCCCCAGTATTTCTCGACCATGGCCACCGCCTTGGCCGGTTCGACGTCGCCGGCGATGATGACGGTGGTGCGTTCCGGACGGTACCAGCGGTCGAAGAAGACCTTCGAGTACGCGTACTGGTTCGGCATGTCCTCGATGTCCTTCAGGAAGCCCATCGTGGTGTGGCGGTAGGTGTGGGTCGAGAACGCGGCTTCGCGCTGGGTCTCGAACAGCTTCTGCATCGGGTTGGCGCTGTTCTTGTTGTATTCGCCCAGCACGGCGCGCGACTCGGTCTTGAAGGCCTCGACGGGGTAGGACAGGTGCTGGAAGCGGTCGGCCTCGACCTTCAGCACGGTTTCCAGGTCTTCCTTGGCGAAGGTGGTGTAGTAGTTGGTCAGGTCGTCGCTGGTGTAGGCATTCTGGCGTGCGCCTGCCTTGGTGATGATTTCCTGGTACTTCTCCGGCGGGTAGGTCGGCGTGCCGCGGAACATCATGTGTTCGAAGAAGTGGGCGAAGCCCGACTTGCCCGGCTCGACTTCGTTGCGCGAGCCGGTCTGCACCGGGATGTGCACCGAGACCAGGCTCGGGAAGCCGGTCGGCACCACGATCACCTTCAGGCCGTTCGGCAGGGTTTTCTCGGTCGCCTTGAAGGGCAGGACGTCGGCGCTCCCGGTCGCCTTGGCCGCCGGGGCGGCTGCGGCTGCGGGCGCGAAGGCCAGCAGGGCCGCGGGGGCGAGGGCCGCGAGCGCGGTCCGCGGCAGGGTGAGTTTCAACACGTTCTCTCCTTTTTGGAATATTGCTATCCGCGAAGGATAGAATATTCGACAAGGAAAGAACAGCGGAATCAGGCATGCATACAGGCCTTGCGGCCAGTCGTTCAGGCCGCTTCGCTCAGGGGCAGGCTGATGCGGTTGCGGCCCATGTGCTTGGCGCGGTACAGGGCCGCGTCGGCGGTGGCGACCAGCTGGCTCGCATGGTTGTCGGGACCGGCGATGGCGGTGGCGGCGCCGATCGAGACCGTCACGTGGCGGGTGGGAGCGGTGGAGGGCAGCTGCAGCTGTTCGACCCGGCAGCGGATGCGCTCGGCAACGATGGCCGCGCCCTTGAGCGACTGGTTCGGCAGGATCACCGCGAATTCCTCGCCCCCATAGCGCGCCACCAGGTCGTTGGCGCGCATCTCGCTCGCCACCGCCCGCGCGATGCGTTTCAGGCATTCGTCGCCGCCGAGGTGGCCGTTGGCATCGTTGTAGGCCTTGAAGTTGTCGACGTCGACCATGAGCAGCGACAGCGGCTGCTGCTGGCGCTGCGCGCGCGCCCACTCGGCGTGCAGGGTGTCGTCGAAGCAGCGCCGGTTGGCCAGCCCGGTCAGGCCGTCGCGGGTGGCCAGCTGCTCGAGCGCCACCTGGGCCATCTTCTCGTCGGTGAGGTCGCGCAGGGTTTCGACCACGGCCGTCAGTTCGCCGTCGGCGCCAAAGATCGGACTGGCATCGGCGGCCAGGTAGCGCCGCCGGCCGGCGCGCGGCATGTCGAACCAGCTCTCGATGCACAGGCTGGTCGGCGAGCCTTCCGAGGCGCAGCGCGGCAGGATGCGGCGCACGTCGTCGACCCGGTTCTGGAGCACCAGGTCGGCCAGGGTAGGGCGCCTGTGCTCGTAGAAGCTGCGCCAATGGTCGCCCGTGCCCAATACTTCGTGGGCTGGCACGCCGGTCAGGAGTTCGCAGGCGCGGTTCCAGAGCATGACCCTGGCCTCGGTGTCGAGGACGAACACCGGAATCGACAGGGACGCCACCAGCTGCCCCACGAATGCCCCGTCCTTGACGAGTGCGGTCGGTGCAGGCGCGCTGGCGCTGGAGCTGTAATGGCTGATCATGATCGTCCTCTGCGGTTCCGGTGCGGCAGCCGGATTGGCTGCCGACAGGAAACGATTTTGCTACCGCGCAGGATCGACCTTCTTGATTTTCAGCAAGTTCATGCGGGGGCCGGCGTTCGCACCAGGGGCAGCGCGGCGCTGACGACCGTTCCCCCGCGCCGGCCCGGCAAGACGCTCAGGGTGCCGCCGAAGGCCTCGGTGCGCTCGCGCATGCCGCGGATGCCGCAGCCGAGGGCGTCCGGGTGATCGAGGGCCGCCGGGCCGATGCCGTCGTCCTCGACCTTCAGCAGCGCTTCGCCGGCCGATTCGACCAGGGTGACGCATACCATGGTGGCCTGGGAATGGCGGGCCACGTTCGACAGGGATTCCTGCAAGACGCGGAACAGCACGGCATCCAGCTCCTGGGCGCGCCGGCCGTCGTGGCCGGCGCCGTCGCTGCCGCCGTCGAAGCGGTAGTCCAGCCCGTGCAGGCGGGCGAAGTCGGCCAGGTGGTGTTCGACCGCCTGGCGCAGGCTTTGTCCGTTGGCGATCGGACGCAGGCCGGCCACGATCGAGCGCACCGAGCGGATCGCGGTGTCGAGGTTGGCAATCGCGGTGCTGAGCTTGTCGTGCACGGCGGGCGAGGTGCCGCGCATGGCAGCCTGCTGCAGCGCCAGTTCGACCCGCAGCGACAGCAGGCGATGGCCCAGTTCGTCGTGCAGGTCGCGGGCGATCCGGGAGCGCTCCGCCCCGCGCACGCTTTCCTGCTGGCGCACCAGGCGGCACAGCACCTCATGGCTGCCGGCCAGCGCATCTTCGGCGCCGGCGTGGGCGCCGCGCTCGGCATCCAGCTGCTGTTCCAGCGCCTGGCTGCGTTCCAGCGCCGCCCGCGAGCGGCGCTCCAGCAGGAGCGCCAGGCCGATTGCCGCCAGGGTCACGAGGGCGGCCGCGACGGTCTCGGGCGGGACGCCGCGCAGGGGCAGGGGGACCGGCATGGCCGCGGCGGTCGGCGCGGCGGCGGCCAGGCCGAGCAAGGTCGAGGCAAATCCTGAAATGCAGGCTAGGAAACTAGTAGGTTTATTCATGGTGTCCTTCTGACAGGCATTCGGAAGATTCCGTACGAAGGTACACCTGAGTCCTATAAGCAATATTGCTCATCCTCAATGCATGCGCGCCGGCCTGGCGCAGGCTATAATGGAAGGTTGACGAGAGGTTTACCGTGACTTACAGCATCAAAGAGATCTTCTACACCCTGCAGGGCGAAGGCGCCCATGCCGGGCGCCCGGCCGTGTTCTGCCGTTTTTCCGGGTGCAACCTGTGGACCGGCCGCGAAGCCGACCGCGCCAGCGCCGTCTGCACCTTCTGCGATACCGATTTCGTCGGTACCGACGGCGAGCGCGGGGGCAAGTTCCGCACGCCCGAACTGCTCGCGGCCGAGATCGACAGCTTGTGGCCGCAGACCCATGCCGCCAGCAAGTACGTCGTGTTCACCGGCGGCGAGCCGCTGCTGCAGCTGGACCGCCCGCTGATCGTCGCGCTGCACGCGCACGGCTTCACCATCGCGATCGAGACCAACGGCACCCTGCCGGTGCCGGAAGGCGTGGACTGGGTCTGCGTCAGCCCCAAGATGGGTTCCGATCTGGTGGTCGCGAAGGGCAACGAGATCAAGGTGGTCATCCCGCAGGCCGGCCAGGACCTGGCCGCCTACGAGGGGCTCGACTTCGAGAACTTCTACGTACAGCCGATGGACGGCCCGCTCGCCGCGCAGAATACCCGCCTGGCGATCGAGACCTGCCGCCGCAATCCCAAGTGGAAGCTCAGCCTCCAGACCCACAAACTGCTTCAGATTCCCTGATTCCGATGTTGACCATTACCCGCAAGCTGGAATTCGATGCCGGCCATCGCATTCCCGACCACAAGAGCCAGTGCCGCAACCTGCACGGCCACCGCTACACCCTCGAGCTCACCCTGACCGGCGAAGTCATCGATGTTGAAGGAAATTCCGACAACGGCATGATCATGGATTTCTCGGACGTCAAGACGCTGGCCAAACAGCATCTGGTTGACGTGTGGGACCATGCCTTCCTCGTGTACGAAAAGGATGACAAGGTCCGCGAATTCCTCGCCTCGCTGCCCGACCACAAGACCGTGGTAATCGACTGCATCCCGACGGTGGAAAACCTGGCGCGCGTCGCCTTCAACCTCCTCAAGACGGTCTTCACCGACCGCTACGGTACCGGCCTGCGCCTGCACAAGCTGGTGCTGCACGAAACCCCGAACTGCTGGGCTGAAATCACCGATGCCTGAACGGTATATGCAGCTGGCCCTGGACCAGGCGCGCCTGGCCTGGGCCGAGGGCGAGGTACCGGTGGGCGCGGTGGTGGTCAAGGACGGCGAAGTGATCGCGGTGGGCTATAACCAGCCGATCGGCCGCCACGACCCCACCGCCCACGCCGAGATCATCGCGCTGCGCGCGGCCGCCGAGAAACTCGGCAACTACCGCCTGCCGGGCTGTGAACTCTACGTCACCCTCGAACCCTGCGTCATGTGCTCGGGCGCGATGATGCACGCACGCCTGGCGCGCGTGGTGTACGCGGCGGTCGACCCCAAGACCGGCGCCGCCGGATCGGTGCTCAACCTGTTCGAAGAAGACCGGCTGAACCACCATACCGAGGTGACCGGCGGGGTGATGGCCGAGGAGGCGAGCAGCCTGCTCAAGGCCTTTTTCGCTGAGCGCCGCGCTGCCGCGCGCAAATTGCCGCCGTCAGACTAAGCCTACGCCTGCGCGAGCGCCCCGGTAGTGTCGAAAGTGCTATGCTGGCCGCATGCCGCCATGATGGCGAGCCAACCCATGCCCAGTAAGCTCGATGCTGCGCGCCCGCGCGCCCGACACCTTGCCATGCCCACGCTGAACGCCAATGGAATCCGCATCGCCTTCGACACCGCGGGCGACCCCAAGGCCCCGCCGCTGCTGCTGGTGCACGGCCTCGGCATGCAGCTGACCGCCTGGCCCGACGAATTCGTCGATGGCCTGGTCGAGCTCGGGTTCTACGTGATTCGTTTCGACAACCGCGACTGCGGCCTGTCCACCAAGTTCGAGCAGGCGGGCATGCCCAACCTGGGGCTGGCCTGGCTCAAATCGAAGCTCGGCTGGCCGCTGCGCGCTCCCTACCGCCTGGACGACATGGCCGAAGACGCGATCGGCGTGCTGTCGGCGCTGGGCGTGGCGCGCGCCCACGTGGCCGGGGTCTCGATGGGCGGCATGATCTGCCAGATCATGGCGGCCCGCTTTCCGCAGCGCATCCTGAGCCTGACCTCGATCATGTCGAGCAGCTGCCGGCGCGGGCTGCCCGGCACCGAGAACCGCATTCGCAAGCTGCTGGCGCGCCGTCCCGCCGACCCGGGCGACATCGAGAGCATCATCGACCACGGCGTCGCCCTGATGCGGGCGATCGGCAGCCCTTCTTATCCGACGCCCGACAAGGTCTTGCGCAAGCGCGTGGCACGGTCTGTACGCCGCAGCTATTGCCCAGGGGGCGTAGCGCGTCAGATGATGGCGATCGCCGCCTCCGGCGACCGCTGCGCCCAGCTGTCCACGATCACGGTCCCGTCGCTGGTGATCCACGGCGCCGCCGACCCGCTGGTGCCGCCCGCCTGCGGCGAAGACACGGCCAGCCGCATTCCCGGCGCCCGCCTCGAAATCATCGAGGGCATGGGCCACGATCTCCCGCCGCAGCTGCTCGAGCGGCTCACCGCCTTGATCGATGCCCACGCCAGGGGTAAGATGTTGCCAGACTCCACACCCCGCTTATTTGTCAAACAATAGTCGTCAAACAGTGATCACCCAACAAATCGGCATCGCCATCGTCGCCCCGGCGGGCCAGGCACTCGACCCCTGCGCGGTCGACCGCGGCATCGCCCGCCTCGAGGACCAGGGCTGCCTGGTCCACAATTACTACGACCACGCCAGCATCCACGAGCGCTTCGGCGGCACCGACCGGGGCCGCCTGGCCCAGCTGCAGGCGGCCATCGCCGATCCGGACGTGCAGATCGTCATGGCCCTGCGCGGCGGCTACGGCACGACGCGCCTGCTGCCGCAGATCGATTTCGAGGCGCTTGCGGCCAGCGGCAAGCTGGTGGTCGGCTTTTCCGACATCACGGCAATCCACATGGGCCTGATGGCACGCACCGGCGCGCTCAGCTATGCCGGGCCGATGATCGCGGGCGACTTCGGCGCCAGGGAGCCGGTCCGGTTCACGCTGGACGACTTCTGGCACTGCCTGCAGGGGCCGACGCATACGATTACCGAATGCGTTGCCGGCAACCCCGGCATCCAGGAAGAGGGGGCCGTCTGGGGCGGCAACCTGGCGATGATCACCTCGCTGCTGGGCACGCCTTACTTCCCGCGCATCGACGGCGGCATCCTGTATCTCGAAGACATAGGCGAGCACCCCTACCGGGTCGAGCGCATGCTGCTGCAGTTGCAGCATGCCGGCGTGCTCGAACGCCAGCGCGCGGTCGTGCTGGGCGACTTTTCCGGCTACACGCTGGGCGCCAACGACAATGGTTACGATTTCGACACCATGCTGGCCCACCTGCGCGCCACGCTGCCGGTTCCGGTCATCAAGGGCCTGAGCTTCGGCCACATCCCGCGCCGGGTGACCATCCCCTTCGGCGCCCAGGGCAGGCTGCTGTCCCATGCCGAGGGCTTCAGCCTCCAGCTGTCGGACTACCCGACCGTTCGCCGCGCTGCTACTAGCGCCTGAAGGAAACGGGGCCGGATTTCGCCCTGCGCCCCCGCGATGGTAAAATCGCGGGTTATCCGGCAACACCGTTGCTAACTCCGCTTCTAAAGGTTTCCTAGTGCTATCCACTGCCAATATCACGATGCAATTCGGCGCCAAGCCGCTCTTCGAGAACATCTCCGTCAAGTTTGGCGAAGGCAACCGTTACGGCCTGATCGGCGCGAACGGCTGCGGCAAGTCGACGTTCATGAAGATCCTCGGCGGCGACCTCGAACCCTCGGCCGGCAACGTCAGCCTCGACCCGGGCGAGCGCCTGGGCAAGCTGCGCCAGGACCAGTTCGCCTATGAAGACGTGCGCGTCCTCGACGTCGTCATGATGGGCCACACCGAACTCTGGAACGCGATCTCGGAACGCGACGCCATCTATGCCAATCCGGAGGCGACCGACGAAGACTACATGCGCGCCGCCGAATTGGAAGGCAAGGTCGCCGAATACGACGGCTACTCGGCCGAAGCGCGCGCCGGCGAGCTGCTGCTCGGCCTGGACATCGCCAGCGACCTGCACCAGGGCCCGATGAGCGCCGTGGCGCCGGGCTGGAAACTGCGCGTGCTGCTGGCCCAGGCCCTGTTCTCGAACCCGGACATCCTGCTGCTGGACGAGCCGACCAACAACCTGGACATCAACACGATCCGCTGGCTGGAAGACATCCTGAACCAGCGCAACTCGACGATGATCATCATCTCGCACGATCGTCACTTCCTGAACCAGGTCTGCACCCACGTGGCCGACATGGACTACGGCACCCTGAAGGTCTATCCGGGCAACTACGACGACTACATGCTGGCCTCGACCCAGGCCCGCAACCAGCAGTTGGCCAACAATGCCAAGGCCAAGGAAAAGGTCGCGGAACTGCAGGACTTCGTGCGCCGCTTCTCGGCGAACAAATCCAAGGCGCGCCAGGCGACTTCGCGTGCCAAGATGATCGACAAGATCAAGATCGAGGAATTCAAGCCGTCCTCGCGTGCCTATCCCTTCGTCCGCTTCGAAGGCGAGAAGAAGCTGCACCGCCTGGCGGTGGAGACCGAGGGCCTGTCGAAAGCCTACGAGCGCCAGCTGTTCAAGAACTTCTCGATCATGGTCGAGGCGGGCGAGCGCATCGCCATCATCGGCGCCAACGGCGCCGGCAAGACCACGCTGCTGCGCTGCATCGGCGGCCAGGACATCACCGGTCTGGCGGCCGACCAGGGCCGCGTGAAGTGGGCCGAGAACGCCAACGTCGGCTACATGCCCCAGGATCCGACCGAAGAATTCGCTGGCGGCGAAAACCTCACCGACTGGATGGGCCAGTGGACCCAGGAAGGCGACGACGACCAGGCCGTGCGCTCGATCCTTGGCCGCCTGCTGTTCGGCGGCGACGAAGTCAAGAAATCCGTGAAGGTGCTGTCCGGTGGCGAAAAGGGCCGCATGATGTACGGCAAGCTGATGCTGGGCCGCCACAATGTGCTGCTGCTCGACGAGCCGACCAACCACATGGACATGGAATCGATCGAATCGCTGAACATTGCTCTTGATAAATACGCCGGCACCATGATCTTCGTCTCGCACGACCGCGAGTTCGTGTCTTCGCTGGCCACCCGCGTCCTCGAGATCCGTGAGAACGAGATCGTCGATTTCCGCGGCAACTACGAAGAGTATCTGACGAGCCAGGGCATCGACTGACAGGAGAGCGCCGCATGATCATCGCACCGATCAAGACTTATGAGTACGACCGGCCCCAGGCCGGCGCGGCCTGCACGGCCGAGGCCTGGGCGCGCACGCCCGCCACCCCGACGGCCAGTGAAAAAGCCGAACTGAAGGAGCGCATCAAGCGCCTCCTGAAAGAGCGCAATGCGGTGCTGGTCGCCCACTACTACGTGGACGCCGACCTGCAGGACCTGGCCGAGGAAACCGGCGGCTGCGTGTCGGATTCGCTGGAAATGGCGCGTTTCGGCCGTGACCACCCGGCCCAGACCCTGGTCGTGGCCGGCGTGCGCTTCATGGGCGAATCGGCCAAGATCCTGAGCCCGGAAAAGACCATCCTGATGCCGGACCTGGACGCGACCTGCTCGCTCGACCTGGGCTGCCCGGCCGACGAATTCGCCGCCTTCTGCGACCAGCATCCGGACCGTACGGTGGTGGTGTACGCCAACACCAGCGCCGCCGTGAAGGCGCGCGCCGACTGGATGGTGACCTCGTCGATCGGCCTGGACATCGTCAAGCACCTGCATGAGCAGGGCAAGAAGATCCTGTGGGCGCCGGACCGCCACCTGGGCGCCTACATCCAGAAGCAGACCGGCGCCGACATGCTGCTGTGGCAGGGTTCCTGCCTGGTGCACGACGAATTCAAGGGCATCGAACTCGACCTGCTCAAGGCCGAGCACCCGGAAGCCAAGGTGCTGGTGCACCCGGAATCGCCGGCCAACGTGGTAGCCCAGGCCGACGTGGTCGGCTCGACCACCCAGCTGATCAACGCCGCCGTGAACCTGCCGGCCACCACCTTCATCGTCGCCACCGACAACGGCATCCTGCACAAGATGCGCGCCGCCGCGCCGGGCAAGCACTTCATCGAAGCCCCGACCGCCGGCAACAGCGCGACCTGCAAGAGCTGCGCGCACTGCCCTTGGATGGCCATGAACGGCCTCAAGAACCTGGCCGAAGTGCTCGAAAGCGGCGCCAACGAGGTCCACGTCGATCCGGAAATCGGACGCCAGGCCAAGCGCGCGATCGACCGCATGCTCGATTTCGCGGCCGCCAAGAAGGCGCAAGCCCTGCCGAGCGGTGCGCTCGAGCAGAACGCCACCCTGTTCAACGGAGTAGGCCCGGCATGACGACCCTGCGCAATCCCTTCATTTCCGCAGACCAGTCCGACGAGAAACTGCAGGCGGCCTTCGAGGCCAACATCCTGGCGGCGCTGCTGGAAGACGTCGGCACCGGCGACCTGACCGGCTTGCTGGTCCCCGTCGAACCGCGCGTGCGGGCCCGCGTCATCGTGCGCGAAGAGGCCGTGCTGTGCGGCGCGCCCTGGTTCGAGGGCGTGATGCTGGCCGTCGACCAGGACATCGCGATCGACTGGCACTACGCCGAAGGCGACGTCATGGCCAAGGATTCGACCGTCTGCACCATCGAAGGCTGCCCGCGCTCGCTGCTCACCGCCGAGCGCGCGGCCCTGAACTTCATGCAGCTGCTGTCTGGCGTGGCCAGCGCCACCCGCAAGTACGTGGACCTGATCGCCGGCACCAATGCGGCCATCCTCGACACCCGCAAGACCCTGCCTGGCCTGCGCCTGGCCCAGAAGTACGCGGTGCGCGTCGGCGGCGGCAAGAACCAGCGCATGGCCCTGTACGACGGCATCCTGATCAAGGAAAACCATATCGCCGCCGCCGGCGGCGTCACGCGGGCGCTGCAGGCGGCCGGGGCGCTGGACTCGGGCGCGCCGGTGCAGATCGAGGTGGAGACCATCGCCCAGCTCGAGGAAGCGCTGGCAGCGGGCGTCAAGTCGGTCTTGCTGGACAACTTCGACCTCGACATGATGCGCGAAGCCGTGCGCGTGAACGGCGGCCGTGCGCTGCTGGAAGCCTCGGGCGGCATCAAGCTGGAAACCGTGCGTGCGATCGCCGAAACCGGCGTCGACCGAATCTCGATCGGCAGCCTGACCAAGGACGTGCGCGCGACCGACTACTCGCTGCGCATCGTGGGGACCGTATGATGGACTGGAGCAGGCTGCGTATCTCGACTGGCGCAAGGGTCATGTGGCTGGCTTTGGGGCTGCTGCTGGGCCTGCCGACCCTCGCGAACGGGGTGAGCACCCATAACACGGCCGACCTGTGCTTCGGCATCGGCATGGTGCTGGTCGGGGTCCGCGGTTTCCTGCGGCCGGTCATGTTCGGCAAGGCCGTGCGGATGGAAATGGATCCGCGCACGGCGCAAGTGTCGATCGGGACGCCGATGCTGCATGGCGGCCTGTCGATGGTGATTTTCATCGCGCTGACCGCCGGCATCGTCATCAAGTACGTGCTCAAGGGCTGAACCGGCCTTGGGCAGGATGGGGTAGCGCGTTCGCGCCACCCCGCCTGTTCACACCCCGCTCTCGCTGGCTCGCGCCAGCGCCTCCGCCTCGGGCGTGCGCATATGCACCGGCTCGCCCACCTCCGCGGCGATTGCGTCGATCGCCGCCATCACCTTGTCCGGATGCGCGTAATGGGTCATGTGGCCCACGCCCGGCACCAGCTCCAGCTGGCTCAGCGCCAGCCGCTCGCTGAGCCGCTCCGAGTTGTGGCCGGCATCGACGATCTTGTCCTGGGTCCCGGCCAGGATCACCGCCGGCACCTTCAGCTCCGCATAGCGCTTCGACAGCGAAGCGGCCGAGGGAATCATCATCGCCGTCTCGGCCGCGGCGGCGCGCAGCTGATTCGGCCGCAGGGCCATCCATACCGGGAAGGCGTCGAAGCGCTTGTCCACCGGTTTCGGCGCGAAGGTCCGCTTGGCCATGCCCGGCCACAAGGCCCGCGAGATCAGCGGCGACACCGTATAGCGCAGCAGGTCGCCGACGATCGGCACGGCCGGCTGGGTCATGGTGGCCACATCGAGCCGGATGCTTGGGTAGTAGTAACCCGACAGCAGCACCATCCCGCGCACGAAGTCGGGCTGCTGCAGCCCCATCGCGAGCGCAACCATCGTGCCCCAGGAGTGGCCGGCGACGATGGCCGACTCGACGCCGATCTGTTCGAGCGCGCGGTGCAGCAGGGCCGCCTGCTTGTCCGGGGTCCACACCGTGCCGCGCGGACGCTCGCTGTAGCCGAAGCCCGGCCGGTCGAAGGCGATGACGCGGTAGTGCTGCGCCGCCCGCTGCAGCAGGCCGGTGATCTCGAAATCCTTCGAGTACACGCCGTTCCCGTGCAGGAGCACGAGGACCGGGCCGGTGCCGCGGTCCAGGTAGTGCAGGCGCACGCCGTCGACCTCGATGAAATTCCCTTCGGGCGGGTTGTCGCGTTCGGCCTGCCTGGTCTTGGCGCGCACGTACAGGAACGAGGCGGCAAGGCCGATGCCGGCCAGGATGGCGCCCGTGCGCAGGCCGGTCGAACCGGCGGTGTTGGTCGTGGTAGTGCGGTAGCGCTTGGTCACAAAATCCCCCTGTGGTCGAGTAATGGTTGTGACTCCTCCGGCTCCTCCGCGTGGAGCAGGTCGGCGACGCGCGGCAGCAGCCGCTCGGCCGACTCTTCTATTTTCAGTTCGATCAGGTGGTCGGCCCGGGTACGCCCGAGGTTGACCGCGGCGATCGGCTTGCCCGTCTCATGCGCCATGCGGCAGAAACGGTAGCCCGAATACACCATCAGCGACGAGCCCACCACCAGCAGCGCGTCGGCCGCTTCCATCTGGGCCAGCGCGCAGGCGGTGCGCGGTGGCGGGATGCCGTCGCCGAAGAATACGACATCCGGCGCCAGCGCGCCGCCGCAATGGACGCACCAGGGCAGGTGGAAGTCCTCGAGCGCATCCGGCTCGATGGCGGCGTCGCCGTCGGGCAGCGGCGTCGCCATGATGTTGGCCAGTTCGGCATTCGCCTCGTTCAGCAGGGTCTGCACGAAGGCGCGCGGGAACTGCGCCTTGCAATGCATGCACACCACGCTGTGGACGTTGCCGTGCAACTCGAGCACCGCCAGGCTGCCGGCCTGCTGGTGCAGGCCGTCGACGTTCTGGGTCAGCAGGTAGCCGAAGCTGCCATGCTGCTCGAGCCGGGCCAGGGCATGGTGGCCGCCGTTGGGCCTGGCTTTCGCCATGATGGGCCAGCCGACCATGCTGCGCGCCCAGTAGCGGCGCTGGATGTCGGGTGAACGCCGGAATTCCGGCCCCTGGATCGGCTGGCGCCCGCGCCGGGTGCCGTCGCGGTCGCGGTAATCGGGAATGCCCGAGGCGGTGGACAGGCCCGCGCCCGTCAACACCAGCGCGCGCGGATACCGTTCCAGGAAATCCGCCAGCGCCTCGGCCTGGTCGTGAACGGTGAAACCTTCTGCCATGTTGCAATACCTCCATTGGCTGGGATCGTAACATCCCGGCCGCCGGCACCAACACACCTTTCCGGGCCGAACGACCGGTACCGCTCAACGCGCCGAGACGGCAATTCCGCCGACGATCATGCCGAAGGCCAGCACATGGTAGACATGGGGCGCCTCGCCCAGGAAGGCGGAGGACAGCAAGGCCGTGAACAGGGGTGTCAGGTTGATGAAGAAGGCGCCGATGCTCGGCCCGGCGCGCTGCACGCCGGCGCCCCAGCAGCGCATCGCCAGGATCGCCGGTCCGATCGCCACGTACAGCAGGGCCGCCACCAGCGGCCAGCTCCAGGCGATGTGCACATCCTGGAGCGCCCATTCGCCGCCCGTCAAGGCGGCCGACCACAGCACCCCATAGCCGACCTGGGCCAGCAGGAAGGCGGCCCAGTCGGCCCGCAGGCCGGGCACGTCCTTCTGCTGCATTAGCATCCAGCTGTAGAAGGACCAGGCGATGGTCGCCAGGATCATGGTCAGGTCGCCGGCCACCAGGCGCAAGCCCAGCAATTGATGGATGTCGCCGCGGCACAGCACCACCAGCACCCCGAGAATCGACAGCACGGCGCCCACGATCTGCTTGCGCTTGACCGGCACGCCGTAGAACAGGCGGCCGACCAGCAGCATCCAGACCGGCACGCCGGAAGCGACCAGGGTCACGTTGATCGGTGTGGAGCTCTGCAGGGCCAGGTATTGCAGCGAGTTGTACAGGCCCACCCCGAGCAGGCCGAGCATCGCATAGCGCCGCCAGTTGGCCAGCACGCCGCTGCCGTGCTTCAGGGCCGCGCGGCCGAGCGGCAGCAGCACCGCCAGCGCGATCGTCCAGCGGATCAGGTTGAGCGTCATCGGCGGCACCGCGTCGCGCACCAGGCGGCCGACGATGGCATTGCCGGCCCAGAGCACGGGCGGCACGGTCAACAGGAAGATGGTGGATGGCGTGAGGGCGGGGCGATGCATGATGGGATGGCCGGCCGGCACGAATGTCAGCGGCGTTCCGGCGTCAGTACGCTCGGCAGCGCCTTCGGCAGGGTGTCCGGGAAGTCACGCGAGTAATGCAGGCCGCGGCTTTCGTGGCGCGACAGTGCGCTGTTGACGATCAGCGAGGCCACCTCGACCAGGTTGCGCAGTTCGAGCAAGTCGTGCGTGATGCGGAAATTGCGGTAGTACTCGTCGATCTCTTCCTTCAGCAGGGCGGTGCGGTGCTGGGCGCGCTCGAGGCGCTTGGTGGTGCGCACGATGCCGACGTAGTTCCACATGAAGCGGCGCAGCTCGTCCCAGTTGTGGGCGATGACCACTTCTTCGTCGGCATTCGTGACGCGCGACTCGTCCCAGGGCGGCAGCACCGGGTTCTCGATCGGCGGCGCGGCGGCGATCTGGTGCGCGCAGGCGCGCCCGACCACGACGCACTCGAGCAGCGAATTGCTGGCCAGGCGGTTGGCCCCGTGCAGGCCGGTGCAGGCGGTCTCGCCGACCGCGTACAGGCCGGGGATGTCGGTGCGGCCGGCCAGGTCGGTGACGATGCCGCCGCAGGTGAAGTGCACCGCCGGCACCACGGGAATCGGCTCCTTGGTGATGTCGATGCCCAGCTCCAGGCAGCGCGCGTAGATCGTGGGGAAGTGCTCCTTGAGGAATTCCGGGTCCTGGTGGCTGATGTCGAGGTGGACGTAGTCCAGGCCGCGCTTCTTCATCTCGAAGTCGATCGCGCGCGCCACCACGTCGCGCGGCGCCAGTTCGCCGCGCTCGTCGTGGGCCGGCATGAAGCGGGTGCCGGCGGCGGCGCCGGCTTCGGGCGGCAGTTTCAACAGGCCGCCTTCGCCGCGGATCGCCTCGGTGATCAGGAAGGATTTCGCATACGGGTGGTACAGGCAGGTCGGGTGGAACTGGATGAACTCCATGTTCGACACCCGGCAGCCGGCGCGCCAGGCCATCGCAATGCCGTCGCCGGTGGCGGTGTCGGGATTGGTGGTGTACAGGTAGACCTTGCCGGCGCCGCCGGTGGCCAGCACGGTGTGTTCGGCCTCGAAGGTGAGCACCTGGCCGCTCTCTTCGTCCTGGACGTACAGGCCGTAGCAGCGCGGCTGGCCCACCAGGTGCGGCGCGTTCCCGCTGAGGCCCTTGCCGGTCAGCTTGTCGGAGGTGATGACGTCGATCGCGCAGTGGTGCTCGAACAGGGCGATGTTCGGATGCGCGCGCACCTTCTGCTCGAGCGTCACCTGCACCGCGTGGCCGGTGGCGTCGGCCGCGTGGATGATGCGGCGCTGGCTGTGGCCGCCCTCGCGGGTCAGGTGGAAGCCCAGTTCGGCTGTCTCGTCGCGGGTGAAGGGGACGCCCTGTTCGATCAGCCATTCGATCGCCGCACGGCCGTTCTCGACGATGTAGCGGGTCGCCGCTTCCTCGCACAGGCCGGCGCCGGCCACCAGGGTATCGGTGATGTGCTGGTCGTGGCTGTCGCCCGAATCGAGCACCGCGGCGATGCCGCCCTGGGCCCAGTTGCTCGCCCCATCCAGCAGCGCGCGTTTGGAGATGATCGCAACCTTGCGCGTCTGCGCCAGGTGCAGGGCCACGGACAGGCCGGCCAGGCCGCTGCCGACAATAGCGACGTCAAATTTCATGGCAATGTCATGTTTGTACAGAGGCATCACTATAGTCGATTTGGACGTTCTTCGTTAGGGCGGGGCCGGAGGGTCAAGGTCGGGACAGTGTACGCCCACGCACGGATGGGGCGGCGGCCGCGCGTTAGGATCGGCCTTCCACCTAACAGTGAGGAAGCCCATGTCACCCAATAACGCCCAGGCGCACGCGGCCGCCCTGCAGGACAAGATCGGCCCGATGCGCTTCGCCATGTTCACGACGCGCGACCACAACGGTCACCTGGTCAGCCAGCCCATGACCAAGCAGCAGGTCGACGCCGAAGGCGGTCTGTGGTTCTACACCCGCACCACCACCGAGCTGTGGGACAACATCGCCCACCAGCCGGAAGTCAACGTCAGCTTCGCCGACCCCGACGACAGCACCTGGGTGTCGGTCAGCGGCCGCGCCGAGCGCGTGGTCGACCGCGCCCAGATCCACGCCCTGTGGAACCCGATGGTGCAGGCCTGGTTCCCGGCCGGTCCCGCGGACGAGCACGTCGTGCTGGTGCGGGTGATGCCGCATGCGGCCGAGTACTGGGATGCCAACGACAGCAAGATGGTGCGCATGTTCGCCATGGCCAAGGCTGCCGTGACCGGCTCGGCGCCGGACCTGGATGCCGACCACGGCAGCATCCGGATGTAAGAAGAGGAAGGGTTAGCGGGGCCGCGGCAGGTCACGCTCGTCCTGGTTCGCGCCGGTCTCGGGCGTACCGAGGCCGGTGCCCGTCGGGCTGGCCTGGTTCGGACGCGTGTCCTGCGGACCGCGGGCGCTGTTCGTCATCGCGCTGCCTTCGGCTTCGACCTGCCGGCCGGCGGCCGATGTGCCGTCGGGCGCGTTCAGGGTTTCGCCGGCCTGGTTGCGGGTCAGGCCGCCGCCGCCGCTGCCGCCGGTCTCCTGCTGGGTTTCGTGGCTGGGCGTCGCGCCTTGCTGGCCGCTGGTCGTGCCGCCGACGCCGAGTGTCGTGGACGGGTCCTGCGCTGGATTCGGATTGCTCATCTCGGGCTCCTTCTATGCTGGAAAACCCATTATGCCGACGATCCCGCGCAGGCAGCGCAGGCCTTATTCGTAGCGCTTGAAGACGCCGGTCTTGCCGCCGTCCTTCACCAGCAGCACCTCGTAGGGATCCTTGCGCGGGCCTTCCATGCCCGGCGATCCCATCGGCATGCCGGGCACCGCCAGCCCGCGCGCCTTCGGCTTCTCGGCCAGCAGGCGCTTGATGTCGGCGGCCGGCACGTGGCCTTCGACCGCGTAGCCGCCCACGCGCCCGGTATGGCAGGACCCGTATTGCGCGGGGATGCCGAACTTCTCGCGGTAGGCGGCCGTGTCGGCGACGTTGTGCGCCTGGACCGTGAAGCCGTTCGCCTCCAGGTGCTTGATCCACTCCTTGCAGCAGCCGCAGTATTCGGTCTTGTATACCTCGATCACCGGCTGGGCGGCGCTGGCGGCCAGCGGCAGGCAGAGGAGAGCGGCAACACCGGCATTGACGAGGAAACGCGCGACCATCATGACTCCGAAAGTGAAGGAACAAGCCGCATTATGCCCGAGCCGCGCGCTTGGTGGGCCGGCCCGGCGATGCTATACTGTACATAAACACAGTATCCACACCGCCCATGCCCAGCTTCCTACCGATCGACCTCGATCCGCTCCCCGAAGACTCGCCGCTGCGCCTCGCGGCCAGCGCGCGCGGCGCCGTGTTCCGCGGCGTCGCCGACGAGCCGGTGACCGACGCCAGGTCCGACGCCGAACTGGCGCGCGAATACATCGGCCAGGGAGAGCTGAGCCCGAAATCCATCGCCAACACCCGGAAGGAGCTGTACCGTTTCCTCACCTGGTGCCGCGAAGAGGCGCGCAAGACTTTCCAGGGACTGACGGTCGGCGACCTGAACGCCTACAAGGAATTCATCCGCAATCCACCGCCCGAATGGATCTCCACCACCAAATGGCCGCGCAACGATCCGCGCTACCGGCCATTCTCGGGGCCGCTGTCAGACGCCAGCCGACGCCAGGCAATGATCGCGGTGAAGGGCCTGCTCGGCTACGCGGAGCAGACCGGCTACCTGCGGCGCAACCCGGCGCGGCTGGTGCGCAACGTGCGCGCCAGCCATGCGGGCCGCATCGCGCGCTACCTGACGCCGCAGGCGATCGCGCACGCGCTCGACGCCGTCGCCGCGCGCGCCGCCGACACGCCGGCGGCGATCCGCCAGCGCGAGCGCGACCGCTTCCTGCTGGTGGCCTTCGCCCAGACCGGCGCGCGCCTGAACGAGATCGTCGGCGCCCACATGGGCGCCATCTACAGCGAGGGCGACGGGCGCTGGTGGCTGGACGTGATGGGCAAGGGCGCCAAGCCGCGCCGCCTGCCGGTGCCGCCGGCGATGCTGGCCGCCTTCCGCGACTACCGCCAGGCCTTCGGCCTGCTGCCGCAGGCCAGCCGCGCCGACCGCACGCCGCTGGTGCTCTCCAGCCGCAGCCGGGAAGCGGTACGCATCACCGACGAAGCGGCGTCGGAGGCGCTCAAGGCGGTGTTCATGGCGGCCGCCGACCGTGCGGCCGGCCAGGGCGACGGCGACAGTGCGTCCGCGCTGCGCCAGGCATCGACGCACTGGCTGCGCCACAGCATGCTGACCAACCACGCCAACAGCGGCGTCCAGCTCAAGACCTTGCAGGACACGGCCGGCCACGCCAACATCGCGACCACGGCGGCCTACCTGCACAAGCAGGATCACGAACGCCACGACGAGATCGTGGGTTCGAAAGGAAGCGGCTTGCTGCCCTGAGATCGTACGGGGCCGGGCCGGCCTCAGATCGGCAGTTCCGAGGTGCCGCCATCCGAACTGCCGAAGTCCTGCAGGTCGTCGAGCGACAACCGGCCCTCGTTCAAGGCCGCGACGATCGACGCCAGCTGTTCCTGGTCCGGGTGCAGGTAGATGATGCGCTGCTCGAGTTCGTTGTCCCAGTACTTCGTGTACGGGACGTCGGTCTCCGCCATCACCCGGGCGTCGAAACTCCCGTCCATCATTTCGCCGACCAGAATGACCTTGGCCGTGTCCGGCCGCGTATTGTTCACGGTGATGCCCATGCTCTTCCTTTCGAGTGATCAGTTCGCATAGCGCATTCTTACCCACACGCAGCCAGGCTGCAAACGCGCGCCGCCAGCCGTGCGCGGGCGGCGGGCTCAGGGCCGGGCCCCGGTGGCACACACCGGCGGACCATCGAGGTAGCGCCAGCCGCCGGGCCAGGGCGCGCCGGCGCGCTCCAATGCGACCCGGCCGCCGGCGCCACAGAGGACGGCATGGGCTTGCGCGGAATCGGCATTCAACAGGATCTTGCGTGCGGCGGACAAGGAGGGGTAGCCAGCCACCACGTGCTCGCGCGCGGCGCCGTCGGCATGCACGGCGCGCTCCAGGAAGATCTCCGGTTCCGGTGCATACAGGTCAGGGAAATGATCCAGCATGAGCCTGGCGAGCGGACTGAACTCGACGTGGCTGTAGCTGCGCGCAAACGTGACGGTGCCGGCCTGGACCAGCAGCATCGCCGCCAGCAGCACGAGCGGCCAACGCCGCGCATGGTGCAGGTAGGCCAGGGCCAGGTACAGGACCGGCATGCCGCCCCAGAACGCGTAGCGCATCATGCCCGCCGAGCCGGAATTCCAGTTCACCGTCGACAGCGAGGGCAGGGCCATGACGACGCCGAACAGCAGCGCCGCGAGCGTGTGCGGCAGCCAGCGCAAGCGGTCTTTCCCGGCCACTTGCACCAGCACCAGCGCCATGGCGACCGGCAGCCCGACGATGGCGCCCTGGTTCAGGTCGAAGAAGAAGGAGATCAGCCGTGCCGGCGTGATCAGCGCAGGGTCGGTGGCCAGCGTCGCGATAATGCTGGGGACGCCGAACAGCGCCGCGTTGAACAGCACCGGCACCGCCGCCAGCAGGATCTGCAGGAGCGAAGCCAGGACGGTGTGGCGCGTCAGGACCTTGCGCAGCGCCGCGCCCCAGCTTGCGCCTTCGTATGCGTGGAGGTAGCAGACCCGGATCGCCGGTGCGAACACCGCAAAGAACACCAGCGGCGGATTCTGCATCGCCGCGATGCCCGCCAGCAGCGCGGCCAGGTAAGGGTGGCCGCGCAGCACGAACACCAGGCCGGACAGCAGGGCGCAGGCGCTGAAAAACTCCGGGCTGCACCAGTTCGAATACAGGAGCCCGCCGGACAGCAGGAAAAACAGCGTGCCGAACATGGCGCGCCGCGGCGAGCCGCTGAAACGGTACAGTGCGATGGTGAGGAGGGCCAGGGCCGTGAGGTTCACCACCTGGTAGGCCTTGAAGGGCTTGCCGCCAAGGCTGTCGATCAGCTTGAAGGGCAGGGCGGCCAGGGCCGGATAGGCGAAGAAGTGGATCGCGTAATAGCCGCCGTCCTTGCCGCGCACGAAGCCGGGGAAGGGGTGCGCCCGGCCTTGCCGCATGCCGGCGCGCAGCTGATCGTGGACGGCGACAAAGCCGACCTCGGGCGACAGCCGGTGCGCGAGCTCGACGTCGGGCAGGCGGATGTCGGGCGTCCCGTGGGCGGCGAGGGCGATCGTCATCAGCGCATATTCCTGGAAGTCGCCGCTCTTGGACGGGCGGGTCAGCAGCAGGGCGGCCAGGGACAAGAGCGCGATGAACAGGGCGACTTGGCCGCCGGGCCGGGCAGGGAGAAGGCGATGCATGGGCCGAGATTCTAGCTTGCAATCTCAGCAATAGGAATGGTGGGCAAGCACATTATCCGCAGCGGGTCGCGCGCAGAGGGAATGCAATAGCATACCGATACTTTATGAGGGGCGCTCGCAGCATGTTCATGCCATATTTCACTCGACATTAGCATATATAATGTCGAGTTCGCTCTGAACGGGAGCTCCGGTATGATGACGGCCTATCCAAAAGACAGGCCAACAATGACGATGCAGATCGAAGCGGTTTCCTCCGGCGCCAGGGCGCAGCACAACGAAGACTGGGCCGGCAGTTTCAGCACGCCCGACACGACCGAACTCGTGATCGTCGATGGCGGCACTTCCGTCGCCGACCATGACTACATCGATCCGGTGCATGGCGACGTGGTCTGGTTCGTCGCGCGTTTCACGGCAGCGCTGGGCGCCGCCATCGACGCCGGCCTCGGACAGCAGGACGCCGCGCATGCCGCCGTCGATGCGGTCTACCGCGAATTCCGCGAACGCAGCAGCGGCCAGGAGATCCCCTTGTATGCGTGGCCGATCGCGGCGCTGAGCTGGGTGCGTGCGCGCAGGACGGCGGCCGGCCACCGGCTCGACTTGTACTGCCTGGGCGACTGCAAGATCCTGATGCGCACGCCGGGCGGCGAGATCCTCGACCTCGATCCCTTCGTCAATCCGCAGGAGGCGATCCTGCGCGCCGAGATCGCGAAGCTGCGCGCCGAAGGCCTGGCGGACCCGGCAGCCAGGCAGGCCCGGCTCATGCCGATGCTGCGCAGCCGCCGCGAATACCAGAACAGCGTCGCCGGCACGAATTCCCTGTGCCTGCGCCCGAACGGCGCCTTCGCTGCACGCAGTTTCACGGTCGAGGCGCCGGCCGGTTCGATCGTGCTCGCCATGACTGACGGCTTCTACCGGCTGGTGGATACCTATGGCCTACATACGCCCGCCAGCCTGTTCGCATTGTGCACGGAACACGGGCTGCTGGCGGCCGTCGAGGAACTGCGGCGCTTCGAGACTGCGGCGCAAGCCACGGCTTCGAGCGCGGTGAAGCGCGCGGACGATGCCTCGGCGATCCTGTGGCGCGCCTCAGCTATGCCATTGGAGAGAGCATAAAGCGGGCCGGACACGTTTCCGCCGAAGGCTGGTTGTTATTTAACAACACCCTTGCCATCCCCATCATCGAAGCGGCTCAGCCTGCCTTTCGCCGATTTCCTCTGAATCGCGCCTGCAGAGCGCTTCTTCCCTGCACATTTGGACAAATGCATATGGGGCATGCTGCCTTATATGCATAGTATGGAATATCTATTTTCCAATCCGCCTACGCAAACTCCTGTGTTTATTAAATACAATTGTCAAATTCTCCTCACCTTGGGCAGCACACGATGCTGCACACGGCGGAGGAGGATCCCAGACTGCTTCCGACCTGGCGGCAGATTCAAAGACAACAGGAGATAGTTCATGGCAGTAAAAACAAAACTGGCGCGTTCGCTCGCCCTCGCATTCGGGGCGACCGCACTGACGCTGGGCATGAGTTCGACGGTACTGGCACAATCGAACACGACGGGTAACGTGTACGGCGCGGTGGAAAGCCCGGCCGGCGCGACGGTCGTCATCGAGAACCTGGATACCAAGCTGCGCCGCACTGCAAGCGTGGAAAGCAATGGCCGCTTCCTGGCGACCTCGCTGCCGCCGGGCCGCTACTCGGTCCAGCTGGTGCGCAACGGCCAGGTCATCCAGAGCCGCGAAGTCGAAGTGCTGATCGGTCAGGGCGCGGAAGCCGTCTTCAATACCCAGCAGGTGCAGATCGTCGGCCGCCGCCGGTCGATCGACGTGACCAACACCAACAACGGTGCCATTTTCACTGCCTCGCAACTGGAAAAACTGCCGGTCGCGCGTAACGTCGAGTCGATCATCCTGATCGCCCCGAACACCACCCAGGGCGACAGCCGTTATCCGAACGGCGCCAACAGCTTCGGCGGCGGCGCGGTGTCGGAGAACTCCTACTACGTCAACGGCTTCCCGGTCACCAACCCGCTGACCCAGCTGGGCTACATGGAACTGCCGTTCGGCGCCATCAGCCAGGCCCAGATCCTGACCGGCGGCTTCGGCGCGGAATTCGGCCGCTCGGTCGGCGGCGTCGCCAACATCACCACCAAGAGCGGTACCAACCGCTGGGAAGCGGGCGGCATCGCACAGTGGGAACCGAAGGCCCTGGGCGCCAGCCAGGTCGACATCTATTACCCCAACGTGGGCGCGACCAACACCGCCGCGACCGACGGCACCCTGTACCGCCGCCGCTCGGTCAACGAGACCGACCGCAAGCTGCTGGGCGTGAACGTCGGCGGCCCGCTGATCCAGGACAAGCTGTTCTTCTTCGGCTCGCTGGAGCAGACCCGCACCAACTTCGAGGGCACGAACGCGGTCAACGGCCTGCGCACCAACACCTCGTCGGGCATCCGCGGCTGGGAAGACTCCGAAACCGACACCACCCGCTACCTGGTGAAGCTCGATTGGAACATCAACGACAACCACCGTCTCGAGTACACCGGCTTCGGCGACACCTCGAAGAAGGACAAGTACCTGTCGGGCTATAACTACACCGACGGTTCGCGCAACGGCGTCACCGGCGCCAGCGAGCATTACAAGAACTTCTCGGGCGAGACCCCGGTCGGCGGTATCGTCAACATCGCCAAGTACACCGGCAACATCACCGACAACCTGACCGTGCTGGCCCTGTACGGCCGCTCGACCACCAAGCACGAGAACACCTACGGCACCTATGCCGGCGTGAACCCGAACGTATACCAGATCTCGTCCACGCCTGCGGCCCGCGTCCCGGGCCTGGCGTATCCGAACCCGAACCCGATCACCGGCAACGTCCCGGTGACCGGGGGCAGGGACACCGTCGAGTCCGCACGTCTGGACCTGGAATACAAGTGGGGCAACCACACGATCCGCGCCGGTATCGACGAGAACAGGCTGAGTTCCGAGGATGCGGGCGTGTACCGCGCCGGCGGCGGCCTGTGGACCTATGCGCGCAGCTCGCAACCGCCGACCACCCCGATTCCGCTGCAGAACGTGGTGGTGGCGCCGGCCAGTGGCGGCGGCTACGGCCTCCAGGGTTACTACGTGACCGAAACCAAGTTCACGTCGATCACCGATGCCTACTCGGACCAGTCGGCGCAGTACATCGAAGACCGCTGGCAAGTCACCAAGGACCTGCTGCTGACGATCGGCGTGCGTAACGAGCAGTTCGAGAACCGCAATGGCGACAAGCAAAAGTTCATGGACATCAAGGACCAGGTCGCGCCGCGTTTCGCTGCCGCCTGGGACGTCAACGGCGATTCCTCGCTGAAGGTGTTCGGTACCGCCGGCCGCTACTTCGTGCAGGTCCCGACCAACATCTCGGTGCGCGGCGCATCGCGCTCGCTGTTCACGACCCAGTCCTTCACCTACACGGGTGTCGATCCGGTCACCGGCGCCCCGCAGGGCCTGGTGCCGCTGGCGCCGGCGCCGTTCTCGACCAACAACGAGTATTTCCAGGTCAAGCACCCGAATACCGTTGCCGCGACCAACCTGCGCCCGACCTACCAGGACGAGCTGACCCTGGGCTTCGAGCGTGCGCTCACGCCTGACCTGACCTTCGGCGCCCGCGCGACCTACCGCACCCTGCGTTCGACCATCGACGACATGTGCGACAACCGTCCGTTCCTGGCCTGGCTGGCGCGCAATCCCGGCGTCAACACCTCGAAGTGGACCGGTTTCGGCTGCGCGGCCTTCAATCCGGGTGAGGACAACACCTTCCTGGTCGATTTCGCCAACACCGGCAGCAACCTGACCGAAGTCAAGCTGAGCAAGGCCGACCTGGGCTTCGACGATGCGAAGCGTACCTACAAGGCGGTGGACCTGTTCCTCGAGCATCCTTTCCGCAATGGCTGGTACGGCAAGGTGAACTACACCTGGTCGAAGAACTACGGCAACACCGAAGGCCAGACCCAGTCGGACATCGGCCAGCTCGACGTGTCGCACACGATCAGCTGGGACAAGCCTGAGCTGATGCGCGGCAAGTACGGCCCGCTGCCGAACGATCGCACCCACCAGCTGAAGGCCTTCGGTTTCTACCAGTTCACGCCGGAGTGGATGGTCGGCGGAAACCTGCTGGCGCAATCCGGCCGTCCGAAGAACTGCCTGGGTTCGGACCCGACCGTGCCGGCCGCGCACAGCTACGGTTCTTTCTACGACACGTGCTTCGGCCGTCCGGCGCCGCGCGGCTCCGAAGGCCGTCTGTCGTGGACCACGCGCCTGGACCTGAACGTGGCCTACATGCCGTCCTTCGTGCCGGGTATGTCCGTGAAGCTCGACGTGTTCAACGTGATGAACCGCCAGACCGTGCAGTCGATCTCGGAACAGCTGAACAGCGGCTCGACCCAGACCCGCCTGGACAGCTACCACCGTGTGCTGTCGACCCAGTCGCCGCGTTATGCGCGCTTCTCGGTGGAGTACAACCACAAGTTCTGAGCGTTCACGCGCCTGAACTGAAGGGGACCGCGGGCGCAAGCCCGCGGTTTTTCTTTTTGGCCGCAGCTCGATCGCGGATCAGATTTGACATAATATAGATTATGCGGTGTTTACGATTGGCGCTCAGGAATGGATTGCCATGATGACGCTCTAGCCCGCAGAGGCGAATTTGATAGTTATGCCGAACTAGATTTGCAGGCCGCCGCCCTGTGCGCCCTGATACGGCAGCGTGCACCAGCTCGCCCCAATGCCGGGCTAGACCGCGCAGCATGGCGTCACGCGCGCCGTGGCGCATGATTGCACGCTCGGGCCTGCCTACGCGCGTGCTTTTGATATCGATCAAAGCGATACTGCTCGGTAGTGCTAGCTTGGCCTTCATATGCCTGTGCCGGTTTAGCACTTCTGCCGTCACGGAGCCTTATTTCACATCAGGCGGCAACTCATGACAGCGAACCTCATTCCCGGAGCCACGCAGTCCGACCGGCGCACGGAAATGGCCTTGCGCGGTGAAGCCTTGTATGGCGACGATTTTTCGGCGGACGAGATCGCGTCGTGGTTCGAGGACGAGCGCGAAGGTTATTTCGACCTCTACGGTTCCGCCGAGCCTGTGGCCGAGACCTCCTCCTACCACTACGCCGCGCTGGCGATGGAGCATGGATTCAGCCGCCTGCCCAATCGCGACTACCCGTCGATCCTGGGCATCGGCAGCGCGAATGGCGCCGAGCTCATCCCCGTGCTGCCCAAGACCAGAAGCATTACCATCCTCGAACCCTCGGACGCCTACACCTCGACCGAATTGGGCGGCAAGCCGCTGCGCTACGTGAAACCGGTCCCGAGCGGCGCCATTCCGTTCCCGGACGACAGCATCGACCTGATCGTGTGCTTTCATGCGCTGCACCACATTCCGAACGTCAGCACAGTAATCCAGGAAATGTTCAGGGTGCTCAAACCGGATGGCTATGTCCTCTTGCGCGAGCCGACCCATTCCATGGGCGACTGGCGTTACCCGCGGCGTGGCCTGACCAAGCGCGAGCGGGGCATCCCGCACCAGATCTTCCGCAAGATCATCGTCGACGCCGGGTTCGACGTCCGCTACGAGGCCATGTGCACGTTTTCGCTGATGTCGCACGTCCCCGCCTTCAAGGGCCACCATATCCTCGACAACAAGTGGGGCGTCAAGCTGGACGGGATGATTTGCCGCTTGCCGGTCTGGCCGCGCTACTATCACGCGACCCGGACCTGGCAGAAGATCCGTCCCGTTTCCATCGCCTTCGTCCTGCGCAAGCCCTGAAGCCGGCAGGCGGCCTGACAGGAACAGGGCAAGGATCGGCGTCGTAACAAACTCAGTTCCAGCAACTTCGACCTGACAGTTTCGCTTCCAGATCCGAGAAGTAAAACTGTCAGATCACGTGGGTCTTGCTGTCGCCTTTCCTATGCGCTGATTACCTACGGGTCTAACAATATTACTTCTGAGGGCTTATCATGCGCAGCATGTTTACCTGCTTCGATATTGGCGGCAGCGCCATCAAATGCGCCGTCGCGACCGCCGACGGCCGGATCGGCGAACTGGAGCGCGTGCCGACGCCCGCCCACGACTTCGCCGCCTTCAGCGCCGCCATGGGGGCGCTGATCGCGGCCGGCGGCCCATCGCGCGGCGTGGCGATCTCGATCGCCGGCGTGATCGATCCGGACGATGGCCGCATCAAGTGCGCCAACATTCCCTGCATCGACGGCCGATCGCTGGCCGCCGACCTGGGCGCCGCGCTCGGGCTGCCGGTCTGGATCATCAACGACGCCGACAGCTTCGCCCTGGCCGAAGCCCAGGCCGGCGCCGGCCGCGGCCACGCCAGCGTGTTCGGCCTGATCCTCGGCACCGGCGTCGGCGGCGGCCTGGTCATCGGCGGCCGGCTGATCGGCGGCCCTGGCGGCTTTGCCGGCGAATGGGGCCACGGCCCCGTGGCCGCAAGCTTCGCCGGAACCCCGCCCCAGGCCATTCCGCGCTACCCCTGCGGCTGCGGCCAGACCGGCTGCCTCGACACGGTCGGCGGCGCGCGCGGCCTGGAACGCCTGCACCTGGCCTTGCACGGGCAGCCGCTGGACAGCCGCCAGATCGTCGCCGCCTGGGAGGCCGGCGATGCCGCCGCCGAGCGCACGATCGACTGCTTCATCGACCTGCTGCGCGGACCGCTGGCGATGCTGGTCAACACCCTCGGCGCCTCGATCCTGCCGGTCGGCGGCGGACTTGCCAACAGCGCGCCGCTGATCGCGCGGCTCGACCAGGCGGTGCGCGCCGCAATCCTGCGCAAGACCGCCGCGCCCATCATCGTGCCCGGCCAGTCCGGTGCCGAACCGGGACTGATCGGCGCGGCCTGGCTGGGCCTGGAAAAACTGGGCGGCGCCCATGCTTGAGCCGATCACGCTGGAAGTCTGCGTCGACGACGTCGCCGGACTGGCCGCTGCGCTTGCGGGTGGCGCCGACCGCATCGAGCTGTGCAGCGCGCTGGATATCGGGGGCCTGACGCCCAGCGCGGGCCTGCTGCGCGCGGCATCCGCCAGCCCGGTGCCGGTGGTCGCCATGATCCGCCCGCGCGGCGGCGACTTCTGCTTCGACGCTGGGGAAACGGCGCTGATGCTGGACGAGATCGACGCGGTCGCCGCCGCCGGCCTGCAAGGCGTGGTGCTGGGCGCTTCGCTGCCGGACGGCCAGCTGGACCGGGACACGCTGGAGCGGCTGGTGCGCCGCGCCAGCGACCATGGCTTGCGCTGCACGCTGCACCGCGCCATCGACCTGTGTCCGGATCTTGCGCAGGCAACCGGCCTGGCCATCGCGCTGGGCTTC
This sequence comes from Telluria sp. ZB4P36, assembly GCF_059685865.1. Taxonomy (NCBI): domain Bacteria; kingdom Pseudomonadati; phylum Pseudomonadota; class Betaproteobacteria; order Burkholderiales; family Oxalobacteraceae; genus Telluria; species Telluria sp. ZB4P36. The sequence goes on along the minus strand of NZ_JCASIE010000002.1, from coordinate 48,635 downwards.
GAGCGCATCCTGACTTCCGGCGGCGCCACCAGCGCGCCGCAAGGCCTGGCCGGCCTGCAGCGCTGCTTCGACGCCGCCGCCGGCCGCATCACGATCATGCCCGGCGCCGGCATCAACGCGGACAACGTGCAGCTATTGCGTGCGGGGCTGCCGCTGCGCGAGGTCCACGCCTCCTGCTCCGAGCCGCTGCCTGCGCCGGCGCCGCAGGTGGCGGCACTGGGCTTCGATTCCGGCAGCCGGCGCCGCACCAGTCCCGCTAAAGTCGCGGCCCTGAAAGCTAAACTGCAGGGGTGATACCGCCCTTTGCTTGAAATACACAGGGGCGTATGCAACACTCGACGGGATAGCCTAGCGGAGCCCCCTGTTTGACCTTCGATCCGACCCTTCTTGCCCCCTACCTTGGCGACCTGGCAGCCGGAGCGCGGCTGACCGCCCTCGCCTGCGCACTGGCCCTGGCCGGCGGCCTCGCCCTGGGCATCGCGGCGGCCCTGATGCGCACCGCCGCAGCGCCGCCGGCACGCCGTGCGGCCGAGGTCTACGTCGACGTCTTCCGCAATGTCCCCTTCATCGTCCAGCTGTTCTTCCTGTTCTACGGCCTGCCCGAGATCGGCCTCGAGCTGAGCGCGTTCGACACCGGCGTACTGGCGCTGGCGCTGGCGGGCGGCGCCTTCACCTCCGACGTGATCCGCTCCGGCATCCTGGCGGTCGAACCGGGCGTGCTGGAGGCGGCGCAGGTCAGCGGCCTGTCGCGCCTGGCGATCGTCCGGCGCATCGTGCTGCCCATCGCGCTGCGCAGCTCCGTCCGTCCCCTGGGATCGGTCTTCGTCAACCTGATCCTGACCTCGTCCATCCTGTCGGCGATCACCCTCAATGAACTGACCGGCAGCGCGAAGATCGTCGCCTCGGATACCTTCCAGCCCTTCGAGGTCTACCTGCTGCTCCTGCTGATGTATGCCGTGCTGACCTGGCTGGTGTCCTTGTCGGCCGGCGCCCTGCACCGGCGCCTGAACCGGGACCTGGCCTGATGCGCTACGCCGAATTCACGCCCCACGACCTGGTCTTGCTGCTGCAGGGCCTGGGGGTTTCCGTCGCCCTGTTCGCCGCGACCACCGTCATCGGCCTGGTCATCGGCCTGGCCTGGGCGCTGCTGCGCTACTACCGCACGCCGCTGCTGGCGCCATTGGCCGCCCTGCTTGCCGAGCTGCTGAAGAATTCCCCAGTGCTGGTGCAGCTGTTCCTGGTGTTCTTCGGCTTGCCTGTGCTGCTGCAGACCGAGCTGACGCCGGTGGAAGCCGCCCTCATCACCCTGTCCGGCAACACGGCGGCCTTCGTCTACGTGATCGCGGTCTCCGCCATCGAATCGGTCGGGCGCGAGCAGCTGGAAACCGCGCGCGTGTTCGGCCTGAGCCGCTGGCAAAGCCTGCGCCGCATCGTGGCGCCGCAGGCGGCGGCCTTCGGATTCGGGCCGCTTGCCGGGCTGCTGGTCAACCAGCTGCAGGTGACCTCGCTGATTTCGGTGATCGGCGTGGTCGACCTGACCAAGGTGGGCGCGATCCTGAACCTGCGCACGCTCGAGCCCTTCATCGTATGGGCCGTGATCGGCCTGCTGTACTACCTGATGGCCCGCCTGATCGCGACACTCTGTGCCCGCGCCGAGGCGCGCTTGCGGGCGCACACTCAATGGAAGGGTCTCTAGGATGCTCCAGATAGAAGGCGTGGCCAAGCGCTTCGGCGCCACCACGGTACTCGACGGCATCGACCTGCGCATCGCGCCGGGCGAGGTGGTGTCGATCCTCGGGGCCAGCGGCTCCGGCAAGTCGACGCTGATACGCTGCATCAACGGCCTCGAGAAGCTCGACGGCGGCAGCATTTCGGTCGACGGTCACCGGGTCGACGATCCCACGCAGCTGCGGCTGGCTCGCCGCTGTTGCGGCACCGTGTTCCAGCTGTTTAACCTGTACCCGCACATGACCGCGCTGCAGAACATCACGCTGGCGCCGGTCGAGGTGCTGAAGGTTCCGCCCCGCCAGGCCGAGGAAGAGGCACTCGAACTGCTCGCCGCCGTCGGCCTGCGCGAACGCGCGGACGCCTTTCCGGCCCAGCTCTCCGGCGGGCAGCGTCAGCGCGTCGGCATCTGCCGTGCGCTGGCGATGAAGCCGCGCTACCTGCTGCTGGACGAAGTCACCAGCGCACTCGATCCCGAAATGACGGCCGAAGTGCTGGACATCCTGGCCAGGCTGGCAGGCAGCGGCACCACCATGCTGTTCGTCACCCACGAAATCGAATTCGCCCGCCAGATCTCCAGCCGCATCGTATTCCTCGACCACGGCCGGCTGCTGGCCGACCTGCCGACCGCACGCTTCTTCGCGGCGGATGGCGGCCTGGCGCAGCCGCGCATCGCCCAATTCCTCTCGAAAATGAGCAAGTCATGAAAATGCTGTTAGCGAACGCCGAGGCCTGGCCGGGCTTCGACACCACGGTCGCGCTCCTGCGTGAGGGCGGCGCCGGCATCGACGCCATGGTCAGCGGGATCGCCAGGGTCGAACGGGATGCCAGGGTGCGCAGCGTCGGCTACGGCGGCTGGCCGAACATGCTGGGAGAGATGGAGTTCGACGCCGGCGTCATGGACGGGACCACGCGCGCTGTCGGCGCGGTCGGCGCGGTGCCGGCCACCCTGCCCGTCTCCGCGCTGGCGCATGAGGTGATGAAGCACCTGCCGCACGTGATGCTGACCGGCCAGGGCGCGCGCCGCTTCGCCACCGAGCGCGGCTTCGCCGTCGACGAGGTGCTGCACCCGGACAGCAAGCGCGTGTGGTGGGAGAAGCTGGAGAGGGAGATGTCGCCGGAGCAGCGGGCAGCCTTCCCCGATATTCCGCTGGCGCCGCTCAGCAACACCGTCACCGATCCCGAACGCGTGCGCGACACCACGGTCTTCCTGGGCCGCGACGCACTGCAGGACATCGGCGTGGTGACGTCCACCTCCGGCTGGGCATGGAAGTATCCGGGCCGGCTGGGCGATTCGCCGATTCCCGGCGCCGGCTTTTATGCGGACAGCCGCTACGGCGCCGCCGCCTGCACCCACACCGGCGAGATGACCATGCGCTGCGGGACCTCGCGCAGCATCGTGCTGGCGATGCGTCTGGGTTACAGCCTGGAAGATGCCGTCAAGCTGGCGGTGGAGGAACTGTCCGAGCTGAGGACCGGTTTCCTGGCCGGCGTGGTCATCCACGCCATCGACGCCCGCGGCAATCACCGGGTAGTCAACTACCGCTGCGACGAAGAGATACGCTACTGGTACTGGGACGAGCGCATGGCCGCGCCGGAATTGCGCGTCGCCTCCGCGGTCCGACCATGAAAGGACAGATCATGCTGCATCGTTTGACCAAGTGCGCCGCCACTGCGGTCCTGATGCTGGCGGCGGCGGCCGCGCAGGCAGGCCGTATCGAGGACATCAAGGCGCGCGGCTACGTGCGCATCGGCGTCTCGCTGGGCGGCGAGCCGGTCGGATTCCGCAATGCCGGCAACGAGCCGGTCGGCTATGACGTCGACGTCGCCCGACAGCTGGCCGCCAGGCTCGGCGTGCCGGTGCGCTTCTCGGATGTCTCCAGCGATGCGCGCATCTCGATGCTGATGTCGAAGCAGCTCGACCTGGTGGTGGCGAATGTCTCGATCACGCCGAAACGCGCGCGCGTCGTTGATTTTTCGATTCCCTACAACCTGGCCGGCCTGCGCGTGATCGCGCAAAAAAGCGCGGGCATCAAGTCCCTGGCGGACCTGAACGGCAAACGGGTCGTGGTCGGCCGGGGTACGACGGCCGACGCCTTCCTGAAGCAGTCCGCGCCGCGGGCGCTGGTCGTCTACACCGACAACTTCGCACCGGACGGCGTACTGCTCTTGCAGCAAAGGCGCGTCGATGCCGGCATCGAGGATTCGTCGCTGCTCGACTATCTGGCCAGCAAGAGCGATCAGCTCGAGACCCTGCCCGCGACCTACGGCAATACCCCGATCGGCATCGCGATGGCCAAGGGCGATCCCGCGCTCCTGAACTTCGTGAACGCTTTCGTCGCGGACTACATCAAGTCCGGCGCCTACGCGGCCAACTACAAAAAGTGGTCGGGAAGCAAATCGCTGCCGCCGGCGCTGCGCGCACCGTAAGCGCACCATCTGAATGGACCTAGCGGGCAAGCGGCCGCGGCGGCGGGCCCATGCGCGCGCTGGCGTGCTCGATGTCGGCGGCGAAGAGCGGTGCAGCGATCGAACTGAAGAGCAGCTTGCGCATGGGCGGTCCTCGTCATGGTGTCGAATGGCGCCGATTCTAGCGAGGACTTGTAGCGATCACTACGAATAATCGATATGCACTTCCGGCTTTTTTCGCATGTGGCTGAGCGTTCTTACAGGAGACACTTGGCGAATAGAACATTTTGCTTTATACATATCCGGTTATCACATTGACGCTTCCGCACCCGCCCCGCATGAATCTCCAGCCACCTTCCCTGCGCCTGACGGCGAGCACCGTCGTCAGCGCGACCTGCGTCGTCGCCCTGCTGTATTTCGGACGTGAAGTGCTCGAGCCGCTGGCGCTCGCGCTGATCCTGAGCCTGGTGCTGGCGCCGCTGGTGCGCAGCATGACCCGGGTCGGGCTGGCGCGCATGCCCGCCGTGCTGCTGTCGGTGGCGCTGGTGGCCACCTGCGTCGGCGGGGTCGGCGCGGTGCTGTTCGACCAGCTGGTGACGATCACCCGCGACCTGCCGCAGTACCGGGCCGCGATCAAGACCAAGGTGGCCAGGGTGCGCGAGCTGGTCGAGCGCCCGATCACCCGCATCGAGGCCGAGCTGAGTGCGGTGGCCCCGGTGCCGGCGCCGGCGGCAGAGGCGGTGCGGGTACGGCGCGGAAACCTGGTCGTCAGCCCGAACCAGCCGATTCCGGTCGAGGTGCGTACCCCGCGCACCATGAAGGACACGCTGGGGCGCGTCATCAACCTGGTATGGGGACCGATCGGCGAGGCCGGCGTGGTCCTGATCCTGCTGGTCTTCATCCTGCTGGAACAGGGTTCGCTGCGCGACCGCCTGGTGCGCCTGGCCGGCCAGGCCGAAGTCAGCCGCACCATCCGGACCCTGGGCGACGCCGCCCAGGGCGTGTCGCGCTTTTTCTTCTCGCAATTCATCGTGAACGCCACCTTCGGCACGGTGATCGGCCTGTCGCTGTGGCTGGCCGGGATCCCGCATGCCATCCTGTGGGGCGTGCTGAGCGGCGTGCTGCGCTTCGTGCCCTACCTGGGCGTGCTGCTGGCGGGGACCATCATCGCGGTCTTCGTCGCCGCCATCGACCCCGGCTGGTCGCTGGCGATCACCTGCATGGCGATCTTCCTGGCCTTCGAGCTGGTGCTGGCGAATTTCATCGAGCCCAAGGTGTACGGCCACAGTTCCGGCCTGTCGCCGCTGGCCGTGATCGTCTCGGCCCTGTTCTGGGGCGCGCTGTGGGGCCCGGTCGGCCTGCTGCTGTCGACCCCGCTGACCCTGTGCCTGGTGGTGGCCGGGCGCCACGTACGGGCGCTGGCGCCGATCACCATCCTGCTGGGCGACGCCCCGAATATGTCGGACGCCGAGCGTTTCCACCAGCGCGTGCTGGCCGGCGAGGCCGACGAACTGACCAAGGATGCGCGCGCCTACGTGCGGCGCTACAGCTTCGCGCGCTATTGCGACCACGTGCTGCTGCCGGGCCTGCGCATGGCGGTGTCCGACCTCGGCACCGGCACCATCGACAAGGCGCAGGAGACGCGCATGCGCGCCGTCATCGCCAACATCGCCGAGACGGTGGCCTCGGCGTCGGACGGCAGCGCGCGCAACCGCCGCAAGCCGGTGCCGCTACTGGATGCGAACATCGGCGCCCACCTGCGCCAGATGCGCGAGGCGCGTTTCGGCCGCTGGCAGGGTTCGCTCGACGTGCCGCTCGGCTCGATCGTGCTGTGCGCCGGACTGCCGTCCGAGCGCGACGACTTCCTCACCGAACTGCTGGTGCGCGCGCTGCGCGAGGGCGACGTCGACGCCCGCAGCCTGGTGGTCGGCGCGCCGATCGATAAGCCCGAGGGCAGCGGCCCCGAGCTGGTTTCCACGGTCTTCATCACCTATCCGCGCCAGGACAATTTCGAGGCCTGGCGCGCCGCGGTGGCCGAACTGCGCAAGGACCTGCCGGAGGCGCTCATGGTCACCGTGCTGCTGCCCTACGACGAGCAGCTGCCCAAGCGCGCCCTGGTCGAGGCCTATGTCGACATGATCCTGCGTTCCTTCGAGGAAGGCCTGGCTTTCGTGGCGCCGGACCGGGGTGCGCCGGTCAAGCCCGGGCTGGCCGCCTAGGCCGATTTGTTGTTTTCCCGCCTTGATCATGTAAAAAATCACGGACTTTTTGCTGACGGTCTTTACGATCTGGGATGTTTCCCACGTAAAATGCTTTCCCATCGGCATTAATTTTTCAGACGGCGGAATATGAAATCGGTTCAACAAGAAGTCGACGAGCGCAGCAACCTCACCGGCACCAACAAATTCGAGCTCCTTCTGTTCCGCCTCGGCGGCGACGAAAACGGCGAGCGCAGCGAACTGTTCGGCATCAATGTGTTCAAGATCCGCGAGATCGTGGCCATGCCGGAAATCACCGCCGTGGCCGGCTCGATGCCGCACGTGCTGGGGGTGGTCAACCTGCGCGGCCAGATCATCCAGGTGCTGGACCTGCCGGCGATCGCCGGCGTCAAGCCGAAGACCGGCCTGAACATCATGCTGGTGACGGAATTCGCCCGCACTACCCAGGCTTTCGCGGTCGAGAGCGTCGAGGAAATCGTGCGCCTGGACTGGAGCCAGGTGATGTCGGCCGAACGCGCCGCCGGCAGCGGCATGGTCACCAGCATCGCCCGCCTGCCGGAAGAAAACGGCCAGCCCGGCCGCCTGGCCCAGGTGCTCGACGTCGAGACCATCCTGCGCAACATGAATCCGGACTCCGCTCCGGACATCAGCCAGCAGGCGGTCGGTTCGAAGATCCAGATCAAGCCGGGCTCGGTCGTGCTGGCCGCCGACGACTCGGTGGTCGCGCGCGCGCTGATCGAGCAGGGCCTGGACGTGATGGGCCTGCCCTTCATCATGGCCAAGAGCGGCAAGGACGCCTGGGACCAGCTCAACAGCATCGCGAATGCCGCCGAAGCCGAAGGCAAGACCGTGCACGACAAGGTGGCCCTGGTGCTGACCGACCTCGAGATGCCGGAAATGGACGGCTTCACGCTGACTCGCAACATCAAGAAGACCGGGCGCTTCTCCAGCCTGCCGGTGATCATCCACTCCTCGCTGTCGGGCACCACGAACGAAGAGCACGTCAAGAACGTGCAGGCCGACGCCTACGTGGCCAAGTTCTCGGCCGAGGACCTGGCCAACACGATTCGCCGCGTCCTGCGCCAGTAAGAGATTCGTTGTGATGTAACAAACACTAACACATTCGACGTCGTGCGCCGTCCTGCCCCATGTATTATTGACAACAAGTCGGTGCGCATCGGGGGTACCGGCCAGGCGGAGGCTTCTTGCGTTCGCCGACCGGACAAGCGGGAATGCGGGAATCTTGCCGCTCTCTTCCGCGGAAAGCACACCATGCCGCAACGACGACGAGACGATGACACTGCAGTAGCCGCCGAGTACGCCTTCTTTCTGGCGGAAACCCGGGGCCTGCGCTTCGCCCTCGACTTTCTCGACAACTGCCGCATCCCGCGCGACGTCCTGTTGCGCTCCTTCGACCAGCCCGAACGTCGCCGCCGCGGCGAACGGCGCGCCTACCCCCGCAACGACTGAGGCCTGCAAGGGCGCCGCCTGGGCGCCGCGCTGCGCCAACGCACCGGCATCGAGGCCGTCTACATTCCGTTACCCTCACTGCAAGCCTGCCGCCGCGAGCAGGCTGCTGCGTTATCGCGCGCTGTTCACCCGGCTCGGCGCTTCCTGAGCGGCCGTGCGCAAGCGCTCCTGCACCTTGCCCAGCAGGCCTTCGAGCTGGCGCCGCTCCGCAGCGTCGAGGCCGCTCAGCGCCTGCGCCGCCAGCGCCAGCCCGGCCTCCTGCAATTCAGCGTGCACCGCCGCGCCGCCGGCGCTGAGGTAGAGGCGCGTGCTGCGCCGGTCGGCGGCATCCGGGCGCGCGTCGACCAGGCCTTTTTCGCGCAGGCCCTGCACCAGGCGCGTCACCTGCGCCTTGTCGCGGCCGGAACGCTGCACCAGGTCGCGCCCGGTCGCGCCGGGGTGGCGCGCGATATAGCCGAGCGCCTTGTTCTCCATGTGGGTCAGTTCGTGCGGCGTGGCGCGGAGCGAGCGGTACTGCTGCGCGCGGTACAAATGCATGATCTCGTGGATCGCTTCGAACAGTTCGCCATCGCGCGAAAGTGCATCACGATGGTTGACATCATCAACTAGATTTTCCATAATGGATGACATTATCAACTAAATTGGATCGACATGGAACAGCCACTCCGCCGGGGCGTACAGCGCGTCCGCCATGAACTGCACATCCGCGAGCTCGCCGTCGCCCGCATCGCGCCGCTCGGCGCATCCTTTCTGCGCATTACTTTCCGTGGAGACGCCCTGGCCCAGTTCGTTTCCGCTTCTTTCGACGACCACGTGAAGTTCATTTTCGACGGCCCCGATGGCGAGCAGGTCCGGCGTGACTTCACCCCGCTCGGCTACGACGCCGAAGCGCGCGAGCTGAGCCTGGAATTCGCCCTGCATGAGCACGGCGCGGCATCCGATTGGGCCCGTCGCGCCACGGTCGGCCAGCCGGCCATTATCGCAGGTCCGCGCGGCTCGATGATCATTCCCGAGGACTATGACTGGCATCTGCTGGCGGGCGATCGCAGCGCCCTGCCCGCCATCCGGCGCCGGCTGGCCGGGCTGCCGGCCGGCAGCCGGGTGTTCGCCGTGATCGCCGCTGGCGGCGACGATCGCCTGCCGCTGCCGTCAGAGGCGCAAGTGGAAGTGGCCTGGGTCGACAGCGATGCCGAACTGGTGGCCGCGCTACGCGGGCTTGCCCTGCCTGCGGGTGAAGGATTTGCCTGGTATGCGGGCGAAGCCGCGACCGCCAAGCGCGTGCGCGCCCTGCTCGCCGAGGAGAAAGGCGTCGCGAAGGATGCGATGCGCGTCTCGGCTTACTGGAAACAGGGAGTGGCCGATCACCACGAGAATCTCGAGTGAGCCTGGCCCGGCTCGGTGGCTGACTTCTGTCCGAAGGTCCTGCGCCAATCTCTTGGACTCACCTGGAAGCGCTTCTTGAAGTGCTGGCGGAGCGACACCGCCGTCTGGAAGCCAGCCGATTCGGCAATTCTTTCGACCGGCAGCGACGTCGTTTCCAGCAGCTCGCGGCTGTGCTGCAAGCGTTCGTTGACCAGCCAGTCGACCAGGGTCATTCCCGTCGCCTTGTAAAAGTGGCGGGTAAACGTTCGGCGGCTCATCGCCGCCCTTGTCGCCAAGGCATCGATGCTGTGCTGCTGGCCGAGATTTTCGCGCAAGTAGTCGAGCAGCCGGTTGACCTGGGCATCCTGGGTCGATACGGCCATCGGTTGTTCGATGAACTGCGCCTGTCCTCCTTCACGATGCGGCGGGATGACCATCGTCCGCGCCAGCTTGTTGGCGATTCTTGGCCCATAGCAGGCACGCACGAGATACAGGCAACAGTCGAGACCGGCACCAGTCCCCGCCGACGTGATCAGCTTGTCCTCGTCCACATAGAGTGCATTCATGTCGAGCTTCACGCGTGGGAACCGGACGCTGAAATCCTTTTCGGCCATCCAATGCGTCGACGCCCGTTTGCCGTCGAGCAGCCCCGCATAGGCGAGCACGTAGGCACCGTAGCACAGGCCGACGACGTGGGCGCCCCTTGCATGGGCACGTGTCAGCGCTGCCACCAGGTCCGCACCGGGACGGACGTCCAGGTCGTGCCATCCCGGCACGACCAGGATGTCCGCCGTCTCAGTCAGCTCCAGGCCGCCGTCCGGATGGACCGTCATTCCACGCTCCGCAGTCAGGGGCTGGGCACCTGGTGAAACGATCTTCAGGTCGAACAGGCGGCCTTCGGGCAATACGGTATCGAATACCAGGTGCGGCACGGAAAAATGGAAGGGGCTGAAGCGCGGATAAAGAATCAGGGCGACGACGGGAAGTTTCGTGGTCATGGATGAGGAACTGCGCGTGGTGGCCCGAAAGTGTCGGTAATTGGCATGTGGGTCAATGTTACTGCTTCCTTCCTGCGCCCACAATGCTGCTTCCACATTAATCCAGGAGCAGCAAGATGCAACATTCGACAGCCTTGATCCTCATTCTTTCCACCGCCATCGGCGCGGCGGCCCATGCGGCCACTCCCGATGCGAGCACGCAGCCGGTTCAGATCCAACAGATCCGCAACGCCACGGCGAAGATCAACTATGGCGGGAAGACCTTCCTGCTCGATCCCTTCCTGGCGAAGAAGGGCCGCTATCCGGGTTTCGAAGGGACCTTCAACAGCACCCTGCGCAACCCGCTGGTCGAACTCCCGATGCCCGTGAAGACCATCATGAACGGGGTCGACGCAGTGATCGTCAGCCATACCCACCTCGACCATTGGGACGGCGGCGACCACCAGCACATCCCGAAGGCGATTCCCCTGTTCGTCCAGGATGAAAGCGACGCCAGGCTGATTCGCGGACAGGGTTTTACCAATGTCCGCATCCTCGGCGAGCAGACCATGTTCGAAGGCGTGCAATTGACCAGGACGGGAGGCCAGCACGGTACGGATGACATGTACGCGAAGGAGCCCCTGGCGGACGCCCTGGGTAAGGCGATGGGCATCGTCTTCCAGGCGCCCGGCGCGAAGACCGTCTACGTCATGGGGGACACCGCCTGGCGGGCGGACGTCGACCGGGCGCTGGCAAAGTTCAAGCCCGACCTCATCCTCATGAACGCCGGTGACGCGCGCATGATCGGCCACACCGGCTCGATCATCATGGGCAAGGACGATGTACTGCGCGCCTACCAGCTGATGCCGAAGGCGACCATCATTGCCACGCATATGGATGCGATCAACCATATGACGCTGAGCCGTAAGGAATTAAAGGAGCATGTCAGGCAACATGGCATCCAGGACCGGGTACGCATTCCGGCCGACGGCGAGGTCCTGAAGTTCTGAAAACCGCCTGTATCGACACACCGGCCCACGATGGCGAATGACTTAAGGCCTTGATCTGGCTATAATTTCGGCCTTCGCATCAAGGAATCCGCCATGTCACTGCTCGACCACCAGCTTGAACTGCTGTCGCCCGCCAAAACCGCCGAGATCGGCCGCGAGGCCATCCTCCACGGCGCCGACGCGGTGTACATCGGGGGCCCGGCCTTCGGCGCGCGCCACAATGCCAGCAATCCGCTGGAAGACATCGCGGGCCTGGTGGAATTCGCCCACCGCTACCGTGCGCGCATCTTCGTGACCATGAACACGATCATGCACGACAGCGAACTCGATCTGGCCCGCAAGCAGATCTGGCAGCTGTACGAGGCCGGCGTCGACGCCCTGATCATCCAGGACATGGGCCTGCTGGAAATGGACCTGCCGCCGATCCAGCTGCACGCCAGTACCCAGTGCGACATCCGCACCGCGGAGAAGGCGAAGTTCCTGGGCGACGCCGGCTTCTCGCAGCTGGTGCTGGCGCGCGAACTCACCGTCGAGCAGATCCGCAAGATCCGTGCGGAAGTGGACACGCCCCTCGAGTACTTCGTGCACGGCGCCCTGTGCGTGGCCTTCTCGGGCCAGTGCTATATCTCGCATGCCGACACCGGCCGCAGCGCCAACCGCGGCGACTGCTCGCAGGCCTGCCGCCTGCCCTACACCCTGAGCGACGGCCAGGGCCGCGTGGTGGCCTACGAAAAGCACCTGCTGTCGATGAAGGACAACGACCAGAGCGCGAACCTGGAAGCCCTGGTCGACGCCGGCATCCGCTCCTTCAAGATCGAAGGCCGCTACAAGGACATGGGCTACGTGAAGAACATCACGGCCCATTACCGCCTGCTGCTCGACGAGCTGCTCGAGCGCCGCCCGGAATACACCCGCGCCTCGAGCGGATCCACCCGCGTGCTGTTCACCCCGGACGTGGACAAGAACTTCCACCGCGGCCACACCGATTACTTTGCCCTCGGCCGCCAGGACGACATCGGCGCCTTCGACTCGCCCAAGTACATCGGCGTCGAGCTCGGCACGGTCACGCGCATCGGGCCGGACTTCATCGACCTCGCCACCAATGCGGCGATGGCCAATGGTGACGGCCTGAACTACATGAACAAGCGCACCACGGTCGGCATCCAGGCCAACAAGGCGGAAAAGCTGGGTGAGGACGAGGACGTCCAGCGCTGGCGCGTGTTCCCCAACGAGATGGTCAAGAGCCTGGAGGGCTTGAAGCTCGGCACCATCGTCCACCGCAACCGCGACCACCAGTGGGAGTCGGCGCTGAGCAAGAAGTCGTCCGAGCGCAAGGTCCGCGTCGACCTGACGCTGTCGGAAGTGCCGGGCGGCCTGCGCCTGACACTACGCGACGAGGACGGCATCGAAACCGTCACCGAGGCCGCGATCGCGCTGCAGCCGGCCCAGCAGGCGGCCCAGGCGGACAGCGCGCTGCGCACCAGCATCGCCAAGCTCGGCAACACGATGTTCGAGGCCGGATCGAGCGAGCTCAACTTGTCGCAGCCATGGTTCGTGCCCTCCGCCGCCATCAATGCGCTGCGCCGCGACGCCGTCGTTGCGCACGAGGCGGCGCGCCTGGCGAGCTGGGAACGTCCGGAGCGCAAGGCGCCGGTGGAACCCCCGGCGATCTACCCGGACCCGCAGCTGAGCTACCTGGCCAACGTCTACAACGAAAAGGCGCGCGCCTTCTACCACAAGCACGGTGTGCAGCTGATCGACGCGGCCTACGAGTCGCACGAGGAGCCGGGCGAAGTCTCGCTGATGATCACCAAGCACTGCCTGCGCTTCTCCTTCAACCTGTGCCCGAAGCAGGCCAAGGGTGTGCAGGGCGTGCAGGGCCAGGTCAAGGCCGAGCCGATGACCCTGGTCAGCGGCAACGAGCGCTATACCCTGCGTTTCGATTGCAAGCCCTGCGAGATGCACGTGGTCGGCGCGATGAAGGAAAGCATCCTCAAGCAGCCGCCGCCATCGGCCGTGCCTTACAGCCCGCTGGTCTTCCACAAGCAGCGCCCGCGTGCCTGAAGCCTGAGCAAGCGCTGAACGAAAACGCCGCCTCGGTTGCCCGAGGCGGCGTTTTTCATGAGGGCGAATCCGATCAGTCGACCGTCGCGCCGCTCTGCTTCACGACTTTCGACCAGCGCTCGTGTTCGGCCTGCACGAACTTGGCGAAGTTTTCAGGCGTGTCGCCCACGTAGTCCGAGCCGGTGTCGGCCAGCACTTTCTGGAACTCCGGAGCCTTCATGACCTTCTGCGCTTCGGCATTGATCTTGGCGAGCACCGGTTTCGGGGTGCCGGCCGGTGCGAAGAAGCCGTACCAGGCGTAGGACTCGATCTGCGGCAGGCCCGCTTCGGCGAAGGTCGGCACGTCCGGCAGCAGCGGCGAGCGCTTGGCGCCCGAGATCGCGATCGGCTTGACCTTGCCGGCCTTGATGTGCGGCATGATCGCGATGGTGCTGTCGAACATCAGCGGGATGTGACCGCCCACCAGGTCGGTGATCGCCGGTGCCGAACCCTTGTAGGGAACGTGGGTCATCTCGAGCTTGGTGACGCTGGCGAACAGTTCGCTGGTCAGGTGCTGGGGCGTGCCGTTGCCCGAGGAGCCATAGGAGAACTGGCCCTTCTTCGACTGGATGTAGGCCATCAGTTCCTTGAGGTTCTTGGCCGGCACCGAGGGGTGGGCCACCAGCACCAGCGGCACGCGCAGCAGGTTGGTGACCGGCGCCAGTTCCTTGAGCGGGTCGAAGCTCATCTTCTTGTACAGGCTTGGGTTGATCACGATCGGTGCGCTCGAGGTGATCAGGAGGGTCTGGCCGTCCGGCTTGGCGCGGGTCACGGCAGCCGTGCCGATGTTGCCTCCGCCGCCGGCGCGGTTGTCGATGACGAAGGTCTGGCCCAGCGCCTGGGTCAGGCCCTTGGCCAGCGGACGCGCCGCGATGTCCGACGGACCGCCCGGCGGCCACGGCACCACCACCGTCACCGTCGAGTCCGGCCAGTTTTGCGCCAGCGCGCTGAAGGAAATCGCCGATGCCGCCACAGCGCACGCAAGCTTGATTCCGGTCCCGAAGAATAATCGCATAGTCTCCATCCTTTGTTGGTGAATTCGCATTGAGCCGCCAGTTTATCCTATTCGGCAGATGAGAACACGGCTAGAAGACTACGTGGAACTACGTAGCAATTTGAGGAATCAAATCTCTTTTCACAGTTCAATTTCGCGTTTTACAACAATATCGTCAATTTTCGCAAAGGAAACGTGGACTAATAATAGAAATGCATTTATCCTGTAGGATCATTCCTACTTCACATCCTACATGGACCGCAGCTACCCCTACAGTCGCCGCCTGGTATCACGAGCCCGCCTGCGCAAGCGCATGGCGGCCCTGACTGCCGCCGGCCTGGCCGGCGCAGCCCTGCTGTTCGCGCTCGGGGGGGAAGCCGATCCGACTTCCGCACGCACCCAAGCGCCCGCGCTGCCGGTCCTGGCCGACGCCACGCTGGCCGGCGAACCGGGCCAGGCCGGGGTACGCCGCATCTATCCTTATTCCATCGTGCCCGGCGGCGTCTCCGGCCAGGTCGAACTGGCGCGCGTCGTCCGCACCGACCGGGTGGTCGCCGCCCACTACGCCAGCTTCGAGGTCGACAAGGCGCGCGCCGTGGTGGTCGACAAGCCGCGCGCGGTCCACGTCTCCTACCGCAAGGGCGACAAGGTCTACTGGACCGCCGGCAAGGTCATGCTGGCGCCGGGCGAAACCCTGCTGAGCGACGGCCGCAACGAAATGCGCGCGCGCTGCGCCAACCGCATTTCCGACCTGCCCCAGTACCCCGTGGAAGACCACCAGCCCGCAATGGAAGAGCTCGACCACCCGGTCGAACTCGGCGCCGACGAGGACGGACAGTATGCGCTGGAACCGGATGGCCTGCCGGTCTCCATGACCGACGGCGCCATCCCGCGCCATACCGGCCAGCGTTTCCCCGGACGCGGCGGCAGCGTTCCTGGCGCCCCGGGCAACGCGCCGGCGAGCGCCGCGTTATCCAGCAATACCTACGCGTCCAGCGCCACCGATGGCGGCCTGCTCTCGACCATGAGCCTGTCGGGTTCGTCGAGCAGCATGGGCAGCCGGCCGCGGCCGGCTGCAAACCCACCGGCAAGTTCGCCGGCAAATTCGCCGGACACGGGCACCGGCGCGGACAGCATCGGCGGTTCTTCCGGCTCGACGGCGCCATCCGGCGGCGGCACGTCGTCCGCTCCCCAACCGGGCAGCGAAGCGAGCGTGACGCCGCCGCAGCCGGAAACGAGCACGCCGCCCTCCGGCAGCCCCGGCACCGCGCCTTCGCCAGACCCACGGCCCGTCCCCGGCACCGAACCGCCGCCGGTATTCCTGCCTCTTCCAGGCGAACCGGGCGTCCCGGAATCCGGAGGCGGCGGTCTTGATGCGGCGGAACCGCAACCCCTGCCGCCGCCCGGCGACGGGCCGCTCTTCCCGCAGCCGGACACCATCACCGATCCCTTCATTCCCAAGCCGGAGCTGGGCCCGACGCCGCCGCGGACCGACATCGAACAGCCCACGCCGCCGGCCGACGTCGCCGAACCGGGCAGCATCTGGCTGGGCGGCGCGGCGCTTGCCGCGATGCTCGGGCTGCGGCGCCGGCGCCGGCCGGCCGTGTTCAGGCCGGAATCTTCAGCCCCGCCGCCACCGCCGGCCGCGCCCTGAAGGCCTCGACCGCGGCCGTCACGCGCGGGAAGTCCCGGATCCCCACAAGTTCGCCGGCATCGTAGAAGCCGACCAGGTTGTTCACCCAGGGGAAGATCGCGATATCGGCGATCGTGTACTCCTCGCCCGCCACCCACCGGTGTTTCGCCAGCTGGCCTTCGAGCACGCCGAGCAGGCGCTTCGACTCGTTCACGTAGCGGTCGCGCGGGCGCTTGTCCTCGTATTCGCGGCCGGCGAACTTGTGGAAGAAGCCGAGCTGGCCGAACATCGGGCCGATGCCGCCCATCTGGAACATCAGCCACTGGATCACGCCGTAGCGCTGTGCCGGGTCGGCCGGCAGCAAGCGGCCGCTCTTCTCGGCCAGGTAGATCAGGATGGCGCCGGATTCGAACAGGGGCAGCGGCTTGCCGCCGGGGCCGTTCGGATCGATGATGGCCGGGATCTTGTTGTTCGGGTTCAGCGAGAGGAAGGCCGGCGACATCTGGTCATTGGTCTCGAAGCTGACCTTGTGCGGCTCATACGGCAGGCCGGTTTCTTCGAGCATGATCGATGCCTTCACGCCGTTCGGCGTGGGCAGCGAATATAGCTGGATGCGGTCGGGGTGCTGCGCGGGCCACCTGGCGGTGATGTCGAAAGCGCTGAGGTCGGGCATGGTCGTCGTCCACGAGAGTTGCGGGACTGCCAACGATAGCAAACTTCCAATCTCCTTGCCTGGGCGGCCCCGTTTTCCTTCCTTAGCCGAACAACTTGTTCGCCGTGCGCGCGATCAGTTCACCCTGGTGGCGCGCGCCGCCCAGTTCGAGCGCGCTCGGCTGGCGCTGGCCCTGGCCGCCGGCGATGGTCGAGGCGCCGTAGGGGCTGCCGCCGACGATCTCGTCGAGCGTCATCTGGCCGGCATAGCTGTACGGCAGGCCGACCACCGTCATCCCGAAGTGCAGGAGGTTGGTGATGATCGAGAACAGGGTGGTCTCCTGGCCGCCGTGCTGGGTGGCGCTCGAGGTGAAGGCGCCGCCCACCTTGCCGTTGAGCGCCCCGCGCGCCCACAGGCCGCCGGTCTGGTCGAGGAAGGCTGCCATCTGGCCCGGCATGCGGCCGTAGCGGGTCGGTGCGCCGATGATGATGGCGTCGTAGTCCGGCAGCTCGTTGACGGTGGCGATCGGCGCGTCCTGCTGCAGCTTGAAGTGGGCGTTGCGCGCCACTTCCTCCGGCACCGTTTCGGGCACCCGCTTGACGTCCACGGTCGCGCCGGCCGCGCGTGCGCCTTCGGCCACCGCTTGCGCCATCGTCTCGATGTGGCCATAGGTCGAGTAATACAGCACCAGGACTTTTGCCATGCCATCCTCCCTGTCGTGTTTGGTAAAAACACCATTGTGCTGCCAACGGGAGTTTGGCGGCACGCGCCAGGCGTGCCGTTCGTTCAGATCCAGTAGATAAAGGCGGCGAGCCCGACCACCAGCGCGATACGGGTGATGTTGTAGGCGGTCTTGTTCCAGGCTTTGAAGCGGCGGCGGTACTGGCCCATGTAGAAGGAGATGCGGAACAGCTTGCTGACCAGGCCGACCTGGTCGCCAGTCTCGTTGGGCGAGGCGGCCGCGGTCATCACGGTGCGGCCGAACCAGCGGTTGAAGGACCCCATCCAGCGGTAGCGCATCGGGCGCTCGACGTCGCAGAACAGGATCACGCGGTCGCTCTCGCTGCCGTTGATGGCCCAGTGGATGAAGGTTTCGTCGAACACCACGCCCTGGCCGTCGCGCCAGCTGTGGCGTTCGCCGTCGACTTCGATGAAGCAGCGGTCGTCGTTCGGCGTGGCCAGGCCCAGGTGGTAGCGCATCGAGCCGGCGAAGGGATCGCGGTGCGGATTCAGCTTGCCGCCCGGCGGCAGTTCGGCGAACATCGCGGCTTTTACCGACGGGATCGATTGCAGCAGCGCATAGGTCTGGGGGCACAGGCGCTCGGCCGAAGGATGGCTGGCGTCATACCACTTCAGGTAGAAGCGCTTCCAGCCGTTCTTGAAGAAGGAGTTGAAGCCGGCGTCGTCGTTCTGCTCGGCGGCCTTGATCTTCTTGAGGGCCAGCAGGTTCTCGGCCTCGGCACGGATGACCGGCCAGTTTTCCTGCAGGCGCGCCAGCTCCGGGAATTCGCTCACCGGGATGAAGGGCGTGCTCGGCACCCGCGAGAACTTGTGCATGAAGATATTGATCGGCGCCATGAACGACGAGTGGTCGAACAGCTGGCGTCGGAAAGGCAGGCGCACACGGCCGCGGAAATGGATGTGCAGGATCGACAGGATATAAAAACCGACCACTACCCATTTCATTGCTACCTCCGTCCGTGCTGGCTACTTGACAAGGGACGCAGGATACCACAACGGCCTCGCGGCCGTCCGCGGCGGGTCGTAATACTGGGAAACTATGTTGCGCCAGCAACTCCTTGGCGGAGCGCCGGCGCCCGTTACCGGTAGCGGGCCAGGGCTAGCGCCCCGGCATTGGAAACTCAGTGCTGCACCGAGGTGATCGCATACCCCTTTTCGCTGATCTGGCCGGCCACGTTGGCGAGGTCGTAGTCCTGGAGCTGGTCGGCGTCGTCGTCGACCTCGATGGCCCGGGCCTCGATTTCCCAGTCGGTATTAGTAGCTTCTTCAGGGATGTTGCGTGCTTCCGGCACTGCCAGGTAGGACAGCTTGCCGTCGGTATCTGGTCTGCGGTAAATATCCAGGCGCATAGTCGTTTCCTCAAGTCAAAGCCCGCTTTCCCGATGAAAGCGGGCAGTTCCACAGTAGAAGATCGAAACGCTGTCGTCTGTTAATTGACCCACACTCAGCCGGACACTGCGGCCGGCTAGGCTTAGCGGCCAGGCGATGCCCCGAGGATGCGCGCCGGCAGCAATACGATGGCGCGCAGCAACTCGAATACCGCCTCGACGCCGATGCCGAGCAGCCGGAACGGCAGCAGGAGCAGCCAGACCAGCGGGTAGAGCACCAGGGCCAGCAGGGCAATGGGCCAGCACAGGAACAGCAGCAGCAACCATAGCAGGAAACCTAACATTGTTCTCGCTCCTTAGGATTTGACGGCGCAGGGAAACTGTAGGGGAGCGCGGCGGAAGCGGCAATCCGCCTGCGACAGACGGCGCAAAAGGCGGGCTGGATGGAGGAAAATGCTGCCTGGATGGGCCGGCCCGAGGAACCGGCCCCGTGAATCAGGCAAAGGCCGCTACCTGCTCCGCGACGCGCTGGTTCACCACCTGCGCCCGCAGCGAGGCCTGCAGCGAAGGAATCGAGCCGCCGGCCCGGTACTGGAAGGCCACGTGCACCAGGTCGCCCGCCTGCACCTTGACCGGCTGGGCCAGCGGCAGGGTCATGTAGTGGTTGAGCCAGTCGATCGTGTTCGACTCTTCCTGGACGATGGCCAGCACGTTCTTGGTGATGAAGCGCATTGCATTCAGCGTGCCGCTCTTTTCCACCACGATCCCGCCTTCCCAGGCGAACACGTTGTCGACCGGCTGGCTGAAGTCGATCAGGCTGTAGACGGCCGGCTGGGCCAGTTCGACGGTGCCCGGGTAGACCACGCCGGTCTCCTGGAACTGCACGATCGGCGCATGGAAGCCTTCGAAGTCGTATTCCTGCTCGATCGGCTGGGCCGCCATGATCACCGCTTCCGGCAGGAACATCGGCAGCGGACCGCCGAACTTGGCCAGGTAGCGGCGTTTGAAGGATTCGATCACCTCGACCTGCTTCTCGCGCAGCATGGCGACGTGGATCATCTCGCAGATCACGACGTCCACCGGCTCCGGCGGCAGGTAGTCGAAGGCGTCGGCATGGATCACCTCGACCTTGTGGCCGTTCGGGTTCAGCGCCAGGAACTTGCGCGCCTCGCGCACCATGTCGGGATTGAACTCGACGCAATAAACCTTGGCCGCCTTCTGGGCGGCAAAGAAGGACAGGACACCCGTGCCGCCGCCCAGTTCCAGCACTTTCGCGCCCGGCTTGACCGCGTAATGGATGGCGGACTTGAAGCTGTGCATCCGGTTCTGGTCCATCAGCATATTGTGATGGTAGTGCACTGGAATGAACTGCCCCAGGTAGCAGCTTTCGATTTCGCGTTCGTTCAGCATGGTTGGCCCCGTGTTTCCTTGATGGTCGTTGTACCGTGAAGGCATTATGGCCAAGGATGCATCGCGTCGATGCGCAGAGCTGCGGGGTGTTTACCGTCCAGTTCCGGACGGACATCTTAGAATGTCAGCGCTTAAAGCCGGAAATGGCGGCCGCGATCCCGGTCTGGCCGGCGCGCTCGGCGATCTGGGCCGCAGTGAGGCCCTCGGTGTTCTTCAGCTTCGGGTTGGCGCCCCTTTCCAGCAGCAGGCGCACCAGCCCCGGCTGGCCCTCGCGCGCCGCCATCATCAGGGGCGTGTAGGCACCGCTTTCGCGCGGCGACACCGCGTCCAGTTTTGCCTTGCGGGCGATCAGCAGGCGGGCGATGTCCTCGCTGCCGGCGGCGGCGGCATAGTGCAGCGCCGTCCAGCCGGCCCGGTTCACCTTCGCGCCCTTGGCCAGCAGGGCTTCGGCGGCACGCCGGTTGTCCTTGAAGGCCGCCATCATCAGGGCGGTGTTGCCGTTCATGGCCTGCGCTTCCAGGTCGGTGCCCGGATGGGCCAGCAGCGCGTCGAACACCCGCATCGCGCCCTCGCGCACGGCCAGCACCAGGGCCGGCTCGCCGCCGACCGGGTTGATCTCGTTGGCGTTGACTTCCTTGCCGACCATCTCCTTCACGGCGGAGACGTTATCGACCTGCACGGCGCGGAAGAACTCGGCAACTTGGGCGGGCGTCGCGGCGGCTGCCAGGCCGGTGTGCAGGAGCACTGCGAGCAGGCAGCTGCGGAGGATGGTGGGCATGTCAGGCCTTTGCGGTCTTGAACAGATTAAAGAAGTTCTCGGTGGTCCGGGCCGCGACTTCGGGCAGCGAGACGCCCTTCAGGCTGGCGATGAACTCGCCCACATGGGCTACGTAGCCCGGCTCGTTCATCCTGCCGCGGAAGGGCACCGGCGCCAGGTAGGGCGAATCGGTTTCGATCAGCATGCGCTCGAGCGGCACGGCCTTCGCCACTTCCTGCAGCTCCTTGGCGCTCTTGAAGGTCACGATGCCGGAGAAGGAAATGTAGAAGCCCTGTTCCATCGCCGCCCGGGCGACGTCCAGCGATTCGGTGAAGCAGTGCATGACGCCCGCCACCCCGCCCGCCTCCGTGCCGGCGCCCTCTTCCTTCATGATGCGGATGGTGTCGGCGCTGGCGGCGCGGGTATGGATGATCAGCGGCTTGCGGGTCTCGCGCGAGGCGCGGATATGGGTGCGGAAGCGCTCGCGCTGCCATTCGAGGTCGCCCTCGAGGCGGTAGTAGTCGAGGCCGGTTTCGCCGATGGCGACGATCTTCGGGTGATTGGCCAGCTCGACCAGTTGATGGACGCTGGGTTCGGGGGTGTCTTCGTAGTCCGGATGGACGCCGACCGAGGCGAAGATGTGCGGGTGCTGTTCGGCCAGGGCCAGCACCTGGGGGAAGTCCGGCAGGTCGACGGAGACGCACAGCGCGTGCGTCACCTTGTTCTCGGCCATCTTGGCCAGGATCTCGGGCATCCGGGCCGCCAGCTCCGGGAAATTGATGTGGCAGTGGGAATCGATAAACATGCCGGTATTGTAACCGGAGGGGCCCGAGCCCGCGATCAGGCTAGGCGACTCGCTTGCCCAGGATGATCAGGTCACGCTCGATCCCGTCCAGGTTCGCCACCCGCGGGAAATGCGCCCACTTCTCGAAGCCGTACTTGCCGAACAGCGACAGGCTCGGCGCATTGTGGCCGAAGATGAAGCCCAGCAGCGTGTGCACATTCACGTTCGGCGCGAACGCGATCGCCAGTTCCAGGCAATACCGCCCGATACCCTTGCCGCGCGCCTGTTCGGCGATGTAGATCGACACCTCGGCCGTGCCCGAATAGGCCGGACGGCCGTAGAAATTCGAGTAGGACAGCCAGCCCAGCACTTCCGGTTGCGCGCTGGTGTCGCACGCATCGTGGATCACCCACAGCGGCCGCCGCTCCGGCGTATGGTCCGCAAACCATTGCTCGCGCGATGCGACCGTGATCGGTTCGGTATCGGCGGTGACTTCGCGCGAGGCGACGGTGGAGTTGTAGATGTCGACGATGAGAGGCAGATCGTCGCGCGTGGCCAGGCGATGGTCGTAGGACGGCATAGTAAGAAAAAACTGAACTAGAGGGTATGGGTGGCGCGCGACGAGCGCAGGGCCGCGCCGAGGATCTCTTCGATCCTGAGCTTGGCGCGCTGGCCGGCTTCGTCGGCCGGGAAATGCACGCCGATGCCTTGCGCCTTGCTGTTGTTGGCGCCCGCGGGGGTGATCCAGGCCACCTTGCCGGCGATCGGGTATTTGTTGGGGTCGTCCATCAGCGACAGGATCAGGTAGATCTCGTCGCCGATCTTGTACGGCTTGGTCGTCGGCACGAACATGCCGCCGTTCTTCAGGAAAGGCATGTAGGCCGCGTACAGCGCGGCCTTTTCCTTGATCGCCAGCGACAGTACGGACGGCCGCGGCTGCTGCGGGGCGTTCGAGTCGAGGATGGTGGCGTTCATCGATGTCCTTTCATGCGCAGCATGAAGTGTACTCAAGCAACATATCTTCGACAAACAATTTTGCCGACAAGGGGTGGTCGGCCACGGCGCGGCGCTCGTTGGCGGCCTTGATCGCCCGGTTCAGGCTGGCAGTGTGCACCCTGCCCGCCAGGCCCGCAAGTTCCTTCTGGTAGCGCGGATAATAACGGATCCGCCCCGACAGCTTGGTCGACAACACGTCGTACAGCCAACGCTGCTGCCAGGCGACCAGGGCCGGCAGCGAGGCCTTCGACAGCTTCTCGGCCGCGCGCAGGGCGCCGTCCACGCTGGGATTGGCCAGGAAGTGCAGCAGCGCCTCCATGTCCTCGCGGCTGCCGCCCTCGGCTTCTGCAAGCGCCGCCAGCGGGGCGCCGCCCTGCTCGCGCAGCCAGCTGTCGGCATCCTGCACGCCCTGCTCCTTGAGCCAGGCCAGCGCTTCCTCGTGCGAGGGCATGGGCAGCGCGAACTTGCGGCAGCGCGACAGGATCGTCGGCAGCAGGCGGTCCAGGCTGTTCGAGGCCAGCAGGAAGACGGTACCGGGCGGCGGCTCTTCCAGGGTCTTGAGCAGCGCGTTCGAGGCCGGCATGTTCAGGGCTTCGGCCGGATACAGCACGACCACGCGCAAGCCTTGCCGGTGGGTCGAGATGTTCATGAAGTCGCCGAGGGCCCGGATCTGCTCGATCTTGATCTCCTTCGAGGGCGCCTTGGCGGATTTGGCCTTGCCCGAGGACTCGCCGCCTTCCTCCGCATCGGCCGGTTCGTCTTCCAGCGCTTCCGGCCGCACGCGGCGGTAGTCGGGATGGTTATTCTGCAGGAACCAGCCGCAGGAGGCGCAGGCGCCGCAGGCGTGGCCGTCGGGGCGCATGTCCTCGCACAGCAGGGCCTGGGCAAAGCTCTCCATGAAGCCGGCCTTGCCCACGCCCGCCGGACCGTGGAACAGGATGGCATGCGGCAGGCGCGCGCGCATCTGCTGCAGGCGCTCCCATGCCGCTCCTTGCCAGGGGTACATCGTCACAACAATTTCTCCAACATTTCTTCCAGCACTTGGGTCAACTTCAACTGGATCTCCGCGATCGTCCGGGTCGAATCGATGACCACGATGCGCTCGGGGAATTGCGCTGCGCGGCGCAGGTATTCATTGCGGCACTTTTCAAAGAAGTCCGCCTGTTCGCGCTCGAACTTGTCGAGCGTCCGGGTGGCGTCCAGGCGCTGGCGCGCCACCTCCAGGGGCACGTCGAACAGCAGGGTCAGGTCCGGCTGCAGCGCCGGGTGCACCCAGTGCTCGAGCGCTTCCAGCTTCTCGCGCGACAAGCCGCGCCCGCCGCTCTGGTAGGCGAAGCTGGCGTCCGTGAAACGGTCCGACAGCACCCAGTCGCCGCGCGCCAGCGCCGGTTCGATCACCCGGGCCAGGTGCTCGCGGCGGCTGGCGAACATCAGCAGGGCCTCGGTTTCCAGATGCATCTTGTCATGCAGCAGCAGGTCGCGCAGCTTCTCGCCCAGCGGCGTGCCGCCCGGTTCGCGCGTGGACACCACGGTCTTGCCGCGCGCCGCCAGGAAATCGGCGACGAAGCCGATGTGGGTCGACTTGCCGGCGCCGTCGATGCCTTCGAAGGTGATGAACCTGGCCTTTGCTTCGATACTGCTTTGTGTCATTGCCTGGTCCGCCGCTGGTACTGGTTGACCGCGCGGTTGTGGTCGTTGAGGTTGTCCGAGAACTGGCTAGTGCCGTCGCCGCGCGCCACGAAGTACAGGGCCTGGGTCTTGGCCGGGGCCAGCGCGGCCGCCAGCGACTGCACGCCGGGCAACGCGATCGGGGTCGGCGGCAGGCCGGAGCGGGTATAGGTATTGTAAGGGGTGTCGGTCAGCAAGTCCTGCTTGCGGATATCGCCGGCGAAGGTCTTCCCCATGCCGTAGATCACGGCGGGATCGGTCTGCAGCATCATGCCGGTGCGCAGGCGGTTGACGAACACGCCGGCGATCATGTCGCGCTCGCTCTTCTGCCCGGTTTCCTTTTCAATGATCGAGGCCATGATCAGGGCCTCGTAGGGGTTCTTGTACGGCAGGCTCGGATCGCGCCCTTCCCAGGCCGCCTTCAGGTGGCTCAGCATGGCCTGATGGGCCTGCTTATAAATCGCCAGCTCGGACGAGCCCTTGGCGAACAGATAGGTATCCGGGAAGAACAGGCCCTCGGGCTTCGTGTACTCGGTCGAGATCTTCTTCATCAGTTCTTCGTCCGACAGCTTGACGGTGTCGTGGCGCAGGCGCTCGTGGGCGGCCAGCGCGGCGCGCATCTGCCTGAAGGTCCAGCCTTCGACGATGGTGACGGCCTCCTGCGCGAATTCGCCGCGCACGATCTGGGTCAGGAGGCGGCGTGGCGTGGTGTCGGGCCTGAGCTCGTAGCTGCCGGCCTTGATCTTGCCGGCCTGGCCGGTCACCCGCGCCAGGATGTTGAACAGTTGCGGATTGACCGGTACGCCGGCCTTGGCCATCTGTTGGGCGGCCGCCCCGACCCCGCTGCCCGGGTTGATCGTGAATTCGACGGGCTGGCCGCCGGTTTCGAGCGGGCTCTTGGCCCAGTACGAGAAGCCGGCGACCGCGGCCACCGACACGATAACGCCGGTCACCAGGAGTTTTTTGATGAATGCCATGTTCTTTTGTTTTGGGTTTCGCCGCGGGTTTGACCCCGTCCGGCGCGATTTTGCCGACATCTTTATAATGAGCCCGTAATGATAATGCTAATTGCTAATACTAACTGGATTTATGCTCAACTGGACAGATACGCTTTCCTCGCTCGGCGCCCGCTTTCATATTGACGAAGCGTCGCAAGTCGAGGACTTCGGCCGGCCCCTGACGGCCGCCGAGCTGGCCGACGGTTTTGTCGCCCCCGTCACCGACCTCGGCATCATCGCCGTTACCGGGGACGAGGCCGCCAGTTTCCTGCACAATCAGCTGACCAACGACGTCGAGCACCTCGGCCGGCTTGAGGCCCGGCTGGCCGGCTACTGCACCCCGAAGGGCCGCCTGCAGGCGAGCTTCCTGTACTGGCGCAGCAACGACGTCGCCCCCGACACCGTCTACCTGCAGCTGCCGCGCGCCATCCAGCCGCCGCTGCAGAAGCGCCTGACCATGTTCGTGCTGCGCGCCAAGGCCAAGCTGCGCGACGCCACCGGGGAAGCCCCGTTCGCCGCCGTGCTCGGACTGGGCGGCGCCAAGGCCGAGACCGCCCTGCGCCGCCACGTGGCCGGGCTGCCCGCCGCGCCCTACGGCAAGGTCGAGGGTCCCGCCGGCACCGTGATCCGCCTGCTTGATGTGTTCGGCGCCCCGCGCTACCTCTGGCTGACGAATGCCGACACCGCCACCGCTGCCTTGCCGGGACTGGCAGGCGAGCTGGCGCTGGGTGGCAACCAGGCCTGGCAGCTGTCCGGCATCCACGCCGGCGTGCCGCAAATCACTGCCGCCACCCAGGAGCAATTCGTACCGCAGATGGTCAACCTCGAACTGCTGGGTGGCGTGAATTTCAAGAAAGGCTGCTACCCGGGCCAGGAAATCGTCGCACGCAGCCAGTACCTTGGCAAGCTCAAGCGCCGCACGGCGCTGGCGACGGTGGCCAACCCGGCGGCTCGGGCCGGCGACGAGGTGTTCTCGATGGCCGACCCCGGCCAGCCCTGCGGCATGGTGGTCAATGCGGCCGCCAACGGCCTCGGCGGCGCCGACCTGCTGGTGGAAATGAAGCTGAGCGCCCTCGGCGAGGACGTGCGCCACGGCGCGGCCGGCGGCCCGGCCCTGGCTTTCCAGCACATGCCCTACCACCTCGACGCGCTCGAGGTCTAAGCGACGATGATCGACCTGTACGTCTACTACAAGGTGCGCGACGGCGACGCCGCCAGCCTTGCTCCCCGCGTGCGTGCCATGCAGGCGCAGCTGGGAGCGCCGGCACAGCTCAAGCGCCGCCCGGAGGCGCGCGAGGGCCTGCAGACCTGGATGGAAGTCTATCCAGCGGTAGCGGACGGCTTCGAGGCCGCCGTCGCGCAGGCGGCGGTGGATGCCGGCCTGCAGCCATTCATCCAAGGGCCGCGCCGGTCCGAAATCTTCACGGACCTGAGCCTATGTGCCTGATCGTCTTTGCCTGGCAGGTGCTGCCCGGCGTGCCCATCATCGCGGCGGCCAACCGCGACGAATTCTATGCCCGTCCCGCCACCCCGGCCGCGCCCTGGCCCGAGCACCCGCACGTGATCGCGGGGCGCGACCTGCAGGGCGGCGGCAGCTGGATGGGGGTGACGACGACCGGGCCGAACGGCCCGAAGTTCGCCGCCCTCACGAATATCCGCGGCCCGGCCGAGCGGCGCGAGAACGCACCCTCGCGCGGCGACCTGGTGGCGGGCTTCCTCACCGGCGACCTGTCCGCCGCCGACTACCTGGCGCAGGTGATCGCACGCGGCGATGTCTACAACGGCTACAACCTGGTGCTGGGCGACCGCGACACCCTGTACTGGTACTCGAACCGCGGCGGCGACGATCCGCGCAACGGCCAGCCGCTGGAACCGGGGCGGATCTACGGCATCTCCAACGGCCTGCTGGACGCGCCCTGGCCCAAGGTGCTGCGCACCAAGGCGCAATTCGCCAGCCTGCTGTGCCAGGGGGCGCCCGAAGACGCCTACTTCGAGATGCTGGCCGACACCACCCGCGCCCCCGACCTGCGCCTGCCGGAAACCGGCATGCCGATCGAGGTCGAGCGCATGCTGTCGCCGGTGTGCATCGAGATGGAGGGCTACGGCACCCGTACCTCCACGGTCGTGATGCTGTACCGCGAGGGCGAACCGGCATTGCACGAGCGCGTGCTGCAGCCCGAAGGCCAGGTGGCCTGAGGCCGCGCCCCCACGCGTGGGGGCATTACATTTGCACGACATATTGTCGTCCGCGC
Source organism: Telluria sp. ZB4P36 (assembly GCF_059685865.1). Classification (NCBI taxonomy): domain Bacteria; kingdom Pseudomonadati; phylum Pseudomonadota; class Betaproteobacteria; order Burkholderiales; family Oxalobacteraceae; genus Telluria; species Telluria sp. ZB4P36. The sequence continues at coordinate 21,147 of NZ_JCASIE010000002.1, read as the reverse complement.
TCGCTGATAAATTGTTTCCCTATGGCAACCACATAAGGAAACGCAATGAAGACCACACTGGAGCGCCTGGCCGTCCTGGGCCTGCTGGCCGCTGCCGCAAGCGCGCATGCTTCCGAGCCCGCCCCTGCGAACAAGTGGGTGACCGGCTACTACGGGGCCTATTTCTGGGACAACGGCGACTACCAGGCGCCCGAGCACGTCGACATGAGCGCGATGACCCATTTCGTGTTCGCGCGCATCGGCCCGGGCGGCGGCAAGAATGGCCTGCCGGGTGAAATCGTGCTCGGCGCCGGCAGCGCCCACGAGCGCCGCGACCTCGGTCCCGGCGCCGCCTGGGACAAGAGCGTCGAGGAATACCTGGTCATGCGCGCCCACCAGGTCGGCACCAAGGCCCTGATCATGCTCGGCGGCGAAGGCGACAATGCCGGCTTCATCGCTTCCTCCCAGCCGGGCGTGCGCGCTACCTTCGTCAAGAACCTGGTCGACTACATGGTCGCCAAGGACTACGACGGCGTCGACGTCGACTGGGAAGGCATCGCCGACAAGGCCGTCGAGGAACAGGCCTTGCTGGAAGCCCTGATCGCCGACATCCGCGCGGAGGCCAATGCGCGTCCGCGCTACCAGCACAAGCCGGTGATCATCACCTTCCCGGCCGGCATGCTGAACACCAACATCGACAACGTCAGCGAGCACCACAAGCGGGTGGCGGACCTGGTCGACCAGTACAACTTCATGAGCTACGGCATGGGCTGGTTCGGCCAGGGCTGGACCTCGACCACCTTCGCGCCCCTCACCGGCCACAAGAGCTCGCGCCCGATGTCGATCGCCGGCACCATCCAGATGTACGAGGACGCCGGCATCCCGCGCGCCAAGCTGGGCATGGGCCTGGGCTTCTACGGCATGAACTATGCGCCGCCCTACACCGGTCCGGACCAGGAGACCGACGGCGACCTCAGCCAGTGGTCGGTGTTCGACGTGCGCTGGAACTATGCCCAGCTGCACAAGCACGGCTACCTGGACAAGGGCATCTACGCCTGGGACGCCGCGACCCAGACCAGCTACCGGACCTACCCGGGCGGCTACACCCCGGCCAGCCGCCCGGAGTGGGCCACCGGCTACCTAAGCTACGAGGAACCGGCCACCATCGCCGCCAAGGGCGCCTGGGCGCACTCTACCCGCGCGGGAGAAGGCGCGGCCGGCACCATCATCTGGCTGGTCAACTACGGTACCACGGACGGGGTCAACAACCCGCTGATGACCGCCACCAAGAAGGCCTTCCTGGATCCGAACGCGGTCGAGCCGGGCCCCCACCCGAATCCGCTGCCGCCGGCGCCCGTGCCGCTAGTCGCGATCAGCTTCGCCAAGCCGAACGACTGGGGCAGCGGCTGGTGCGGCACCATGACGGTCAAGAATGTCGGCATCGTTGCCGGCTGGTTCGTGGCCGAGACCGACTTCCCCGACACCGTGACCTCGCTGTGGAACGGTACATACACGCTCGAGAACAACAAGCTGGTCGTGAAGGGCATGAACTGGAACAAGATGCTGCGTCCGGGCGACTCGACCGAGATCGGCCTGTGCGCGACCCGTCCCGCCAAGCCCGTGGAAACCCCGCCGCAGCTGCCGGCCGGCGCCCTCGGCGCCAAGCTGGTGGTTACCGGCGACTGGGGCAGCGGTTATTGCGCCAAGGTGGCCGTGACCAACAACAGCGCGGTGAGGGCGGTGCGCTGGACGGTGCAGCTGCCGGTCCAGGGCACGCCGAGCGGCATGTGGAACGGCAAGTACACGCTCGACAAGGGCATCATGAGCCTGCAGGGTGCGGACTGGAATCCGGACCTGGCGCCGGGGGCGACCAATGACGATCCGGGCTTCTGCGCCAGCCGGTGATCGACGAACGCGTGGCCGGAGAACCGGCCACGTCCTTAATTGCGTCCTTTGACGCCGGCCTTCAGCATCTCAGTGATCTGCGGTGTCGCCCCATACGGATCCGCCGGCGGTTTTCCCTCCACCATCGCTTCGAAGCGCTCCGCTGCCGCTCCCAGCAGCTGCGGGTGCGAATAGATGTAGAAGCGCTCCTCGCGTATGCCCTCGAAGGTGATGCGCGCGATGTCCTGGGCCGTCAGCTTGCCGGACTCGACTGCTTTCTCGGTGAGTATTTGCGCCGCCGCCTGACTGGCGGTCGTGTGTTCGTGGCTGGCCAGGTCGTCGGGCCGGTTGCGCTCGGAATGAGCGATCCCGGTCGGCACGAAATAGGGGCAGAGCACCGACACGCCGATTGGCGCACCAACGAGCTGCAGGTCATGGTGCAGCGTCTCCGTGAGCGCGACCACGGCATGCTTCGAGACGTTGTAGACACCCATCGCCGGCGGCGTCAGCAAGCCGGACATCGACGCCGTGTTGACGATGTAGCCTTCATAAAGACTGTCGCGCGCCGCGCACTCCAGCATCGCACGGGTAAAGATACGCACGCCGTGGATCACGCCCCACAGGTTCACACCCAGCACCCATTCCCAGTCCTGTTCCGAGTTTTCCCAGATCAGGCCGCCGGAGCCGACGCCGGCGTTGTTGAAGACCAGGTGCACGTGGCCGAAGCGGGCGATCGCCGAGTCGGCCAGCTCCTGCACGTGCGAACCCTTGCTGACGTCGCACACCATGGCCAGCACCTCGACTCCCTGGGCCAGCAACTCCTCGGAGGCGTGTTCGAGCGCCTTGGGCTGGACATCGGCCAGCACCAGTTTCATGCCCAGGCCGGCGGCGGTGTTGGCGAACTCGCGCCCCAGCCCGCTGGCCGCACCCGTGATGACGGCAACCTTGCCGCGAAAATCCTTCATCTTCCTTCTCCCCTTGCGGTGGATCAGACGCTTGAGACGCCTCCATCGACGGCCAGCGTCTGCCCGGTGATGTGCTTGCCGGCGTCGGAGGCGAACAGCACCACCGCGCCCTTCAGGTCCTCGTCGTCGCCCAGTCGGTTCAGCGGCGCATCCTTGGCCAGCTTCTCGGCGCCGAAGGCGGCCAGCACACCCTTGGTCATCTTCGACGGGAAGAAGCCGGGGGCGATCGAATTCACCGTGATGCCGTAGCGGCCCCATTCGCCGGCCAGCGCGCGCGTGAAGTTCACGACCGCCCCCTTGGACGTGTTGTAGGCGATGGTCTGCATGGTGCCTGGCGGATTCCCGGCCAGGCCGGCGATCGACGAGATACTGATGATACGCCCGTAGCGGCGCGGGATCATGGACAGTTTGCCGACCGCCTGGGTGACCAGGAAGATGCTGCGCACGTTCAGGTCCATCACCTTGTCCCAGGCCTCGAGCGGGTAGTCCTCGGCCGGGGCGCCCCAGCTGGCGCCGGCATTGTTGACCAGGATGTCGACGTGGCCGAGGCGGCCGATGGCTGCCTGCACGAAGGCCTGGACCTGGGTCTCGTCGGAGAGGTCGGCGGCGATGGCGGACGCATCGATGCCGCGTTCTCTCAGGTGGGCGACGGCCTCGTCGAGTTCTTCCTGTTTCCGGGAAGAGATCACGACGCGGGCGCCCTGTTCGCCGAGCGCCTCGGCCATCTGCAGGCCGAGCCCGCGCGAGCCGCCGGTGACGATGGCGGTCTTGTCCTTGAGTGAAAAGAGTTCCTGGGTAGTGCGCATGCCTTGTCTCCCGCTCATACCTCGTAATCCATGCACTGCCGTCCTTCGCGCACCGCCCCGATGAAGGGCACCACCGCCTTGTGGGTCGGATGGTCGATGTAGGCCTGCAGCGCCGCCCGGTCCGCGAACTCCGAGTACAGCACCACGTCATAGGTCGCTTCCAGCCCCGGCTGGGCCAGCACCACCTCGAATGCCAGCTGCCCCGGCACGATGTGCGCGCATTCGTCCAGCCGGCGCTTCATCTCGCGCGCATTGCTCAGCTTGTCGGCGCCTTCGGCCTCGTTCTTCAACTTCCACATCACGATATGCTTGATCATTCTCTTCCTTTCAAATCATGTCGCACAGCCCCGTCATTGTGCGCTTCAGGGGTCAGGCTTGGGAGCGATCGAGAATATCATGATAAGTACGGTCGTTCGTAAATATTTTGACAAGTCATCTTGCGCACCGCAGCATGCCCGCCGCCAGAGTGTAAACACGCCTTCCGGACTGCTCTTTACCGCTCCCGCTCAGCCAATCTGTAAGCTTCGTGTAAGTTTGAAGTAATTATCGTGTAAGGAAACCGGCACACACTCCGCGACAGCTGACAGAAAATCAGCATTCCGGTGACACTAATACTTATACGGAGACACACATGGCAATCACACCCGGCATGACCGCCGGAGGGAAAGCTGCACCTTCCTCCTCGGGGCTCACCAAGGAAGAACGGAAAGTCATCTTCGCTTCCTCCCTCGGCACCGTTTTCGAGTGGTACGATTTTTATCTCTACGGCTCGCTCGCAGCCATCATCGCCAAGCAGTTCTTCGTGGGCGACCCTACCACCACCTTCATCTTCGCCCTGATGGCCTTCGCCGCCGGTTTCATCGTGCGTCCTTTCGGCGCCCTCGTGTTCGGCCGGCTCGGCGACATGATCGGCCGCAAGTACACCTTCCTGGTCACGATCCTGATCATGGGCGCCTCGACCTTCCTGGTGGGCCTGCTCCCGAGCTACGCGACGATCGGCATCGCGGCGCCGATCATCCTGGTCTCGTTGCGTATCCTTCAGGGCCTGGCGCTCGGCGGGGAATACGGCGGCGCCGCCACCTACGTGGCCGAGCATGCGCCGGAAGGCAGGCGCGGCTACTTCACCGCGTACATCCAGACCACGGCCACGCTCGGCTTGTTCCTGTCGCTGCTGGTCATCCTGGGAACCCGTACCGCCATCGGTGAAGACGAGTTCCAGGCCTGGGGCTGGCGTATTCCCTTCCTGATCTCAGTGGCCCTGTTGGGCATCTCGGTCTGGATCCGGCTGTCGATGGCCGAGTCGCCTGCCTTCGCCAAGATGAAGGCCGAAGGCAAGACCTCGAAAGCGCCGCTGACTGAATCTTTCCTGAAGGCGAAGAACGCCAAGATCGTGTTCCTGGCCCTGATCGGCCTGACGATGGGCCAGGCCGTGGTCTGGTACACCGGGCAGTTCTACGCCCTGTTCTTCCTCACGCAGACACTGAAGATCGACGGCCCCACCGCGAACATCCTGATCGCGATCGCCCTGGCACTGGCCACTCCCTTCTTCATTATCTTCGGTATCCTGTCCGACAAGATCGGCCGCAAGTGGATCATCCTCGGCGGTTGCCTGATCGCCGCCGCGACCTACTTCCCGATCTTCAAGGCGATCACCCACTATGGCAACCCTGCCCTCGAACGCGCGATCCAGACCTCGCCGGTGGTGGTCGTGGCCGATCCGGCAACCTGCCACTTCCAGGTCGACCCTACCGGCACCAAGAAATTCCCGTCCTCGTGCGACATCGCGACCCGCATGCTGACGGCCGCATCGGTGAGCTACACCATCCAGGATGCCCCGGCCGGTACGGTGGCGGCGGTCAAGGTTGGCGAAACGACCTTCCAGTCCTTTAACGCGGTCATGACGCCGGATAACCTGAACTTCGACGCTGCATCGAAAGCCCAGGAAGACGCGCTGAAGAAACAGGTGACCGGCGCCCTGACCGCCGCCGGCTATCCGGCCAAGGCCGATCCCGAAGCCGTCAACAAGCCGATGCTGGTGCTGCTGCTGTTCATCCTGGTGCTCTACGTGACCATGGTGTACGGCCCGATCGCAGCCATGCTGGTCGAGATGTTCCCGACCCGCATCCGCTACACCTCGATGTCCCTGCCCTACCACATTGGTAACGGCTGGTTCGGCGGCATGCTGCCGACCATCAGCTTCGCCCTAGTGGCCTTCAAGGGCGACATCTACTATGGCCTGTGGTATCCGATCATCATCGCGCTGATCACGGTCGTCATCGGCGGTCTGTTCGTCCGGGAGACCAAGGACAACAACATCTACGCCAACGACTGATCGTCAAGTAGTCAAACGAAAAATGCCGCTGTCTCCAGCGGCATTTTTTTGTACGGCAGCAGCCTAGCGCCTGACCGGATCGAGCAGTTTGCTGGACGGCGCAAGCAGCAGCACCGCGAACCAGCCAACGAAGCTCAGGCACTTCCAGACGCCGCTGAAACACAGGAACCAGACCAGCCACCGCGCCCAGGTATCCGGCGAACCCAGGCCGGCCGCGTGCAGCAAGGGTAAGGTTACCAGGACGCCGCTAAGCCTCCGGCAGCTCGACGGCCACCAGCTTCCAGCGCCACAAGCCTTCCCGGTCCAGCACGAACACCGCGCCGCCGCCGTCCGCACGCGCCACCACCACCTGGTTCAGGCTGCGGTAGGACAGGTCGTAGTTCGGCCTGTCGTTCGCCTCGCCGCGCGGCCCTTCGCCGGCAGCCGCCGGCGGACTGTCCTGCATGGGCCCCACCCGGACGTCGCCGGCGTCGAGCATGGCGGCGACGCCCATCGGCGAGACTGCCGCATCGACCACCGGGTCGATCACCGCGAGGGCCATCTTCTGGCCGAAGGCCGCGAACGGGTTCCTGCGCTCGCCGGCCTGCATGCCGTCGGCGCCCAGGCGCCGCATGATCAGGACCTTGACGCTCTCGCGCAGCCGCGGAAAGTCGACGTGGCGCGCCAGCGCCTGCGCATCGCGCGCGTCGACCGCGGCGCGCATCCGGTACAGTTGCCAGTGCGGGCTGGCATAGGCCGTCACGGCGAAGGCGCCGATGGCGATGGCGGCGATGGTAGCGGAAACGGCGGCCATTTTCGTCTTCATGTGGCGGGCAAGTGGTTGGTTCAGCCGACAGTATAGGCGCAGGGCGGCTTCCCGCCACCATCGAAAGGAGGGTTCAGTGTTCGAGCACGTGGAAAAGCAGGTCCAGGCCTGCGTCGAGTGGCTGCGGCTGTTCGTCGAAGCCCTCGGCGCCGTGGTGATCGGGGTCGGCATCGTGCTGGTGGTGCTGGCCCTGGCACGGCACCTGCTGTTCGAGCGCGGCGGCAGTTTCACCCCGATCCGCCTGCGCTTCGCCCGCTACCTGACCCTGGCCCTCGAACTGCAGCTGGCGGCCGACATCCTGTCGACCTCGGTCGCGCCGACCTGGGACCGGATCGGCAAGCTGGCCGCGATCGCCGTGATCCGGACCGCCCTGAACTATTTCCTCAACAAGGAACTGCAGGCCGAAGCCGCGGCCGAAGCCGCGCGCCCCGGCCCGGCGCCGGCCGGCGCGCTGTCCGAACCGGTCAGCCGTTGAAGCCCTTGCCCTCGGCGGCCAGGCGTTCCAGCAAGGGCGCAGGCGTCCAGGCTTCGCCGTGGCGGCCGGCGGCATACTTGCGGATCGTGTCGAGCACCTTCGGCAGGCCGACCGCATCCGCGTAGAACATCGGACCGCCGCGGTGCAGCGGGAAGCCGTAGCCGCTCAGGTAGACCATGTCGATGTCCGAGGCGCGCAGCGCGATGCCTTCCTCCAGGATCTTGGCCCCCTCGTTGACCAGCGCGTACACCAGGCGCTCGACGATCTCGGCGTCGCCGATCGCGCGGCGCTCCAGCCCGACGTCCTGCGAATGCCGCACGATCATGTCGTTCACCGCCTGCGAGGCATAGGCCTTGCGGTCGCCGGCCTTGTAGTCGTACCAGCCGGCGCCGGTCTTCTGGCCGAAGCGGCCCTCCTCGCACAGCAGGTCGGCGGTCTTCGAATAGGCGATGTGCGGCGACTCGATGGCGCGGCGCTTGCGGATGTACCAGCCGACGTCGTTGCCGGCCAGGTCGCTCATGCGGAAGGGGCCCATCGCGAAGCCGAACTTCTCGATCGCGCCGTCCACCTGCTCCGGCAGCGCGCCTTCCTCGAGCAGGAAGAAGGCCTGGCGCAGGTACTGCTCCAGCATGCGGTTGCCGATGAAGCCGTCGCACACGCCGGAGACCACGCCCGTCTTCTTGATCTTTTTCGACAGGGCCAGCGCCGTCGCCAGCACGTCCTTGCCGGTCTCCTTGCCGCGCACGATCTCCAGCAGCTTCATGACGTTGGCCGGGCTGAAGAAATGCAGGCCGATCACGTCCTGCGGGCGCCCGGTGAAGGCCGCGATGCGGTCCAGGTCCAGGGTCGAGGTGTTCGAGGCCAGGATCGCGCCCGGCTTCATGCTGCCGTCCAGCTGGCGGAACACCGACTCCTTCACGCCCATGTCTTCGAACACGGCCTCGATCACGATGTCGGCGCCGGCGATGTCGGCATAGGACAGCGTGCCCTTGATCAGCGCGATGCGCTGCTCGCACTTCTCCTGGGTCAGCTTGCCCTTCTTGACCGTGTTCTCATAGTTCTTGCGGATCGTGGCCAGGCCCTTGTCCAGCGCCGCCTGCTGCGTTTCCAGGATGGTCACCGGGATGCCGGCGTTGGCGAAGTTCATGGCGATGCCGCCGCCCATGGTGCCGGCGCCGACCACGGCCGCGCTCTCGATCTTGCGTACCGGCGTGTCGGACGGGACGTCCGGTACCTTGCTGGCCGCGCGCTCGGCCATGAAGGCATGGCGCAGGGCTTTCGATTCCGGGGTCTGCATCAGGTGCAGGAAGCGCTCGCGCTCGAACTTCAGGCCTTCCTCGAAGGGCCTGGTGACCGAGGCGGCCACGGTCTCGAGGCATTCGAGGGGCGCCGGGAAGGGACCGGCCATGGCCTTGACCGTATTGCGCGAGAATTGCAGGAAGGCTTCGTGGTTCGGGTAATCGACTTGCCGGTCGCGCACCTTGGGCAGCGGCCGCACCCCGGCCACCTTGCCGGCGAATTCGACCGCGGCCGCCAGCAGCTCGGTCCCGGCCGGGAAGACCTGGTCGAACAGCGCGGTGCCGGCCAGCTTCTCGGACGGCACCGGGGTGCCCGAAACCACCATGTTCAGGGCCATCTCGAGGCCGACCACGCGCGGCATGCGCTGGGTGCCGCCGGCGCCCGGCAGCAGGCCGAGTTTCACTTCCGGCAGCGCGATCTGGGCGCCCGGCAGCGCCACGCGGTAGTGGCAGCCCAGGGCCAGTTCGAGGCCGCCGCCCATGGCGACGCTGTGGATCGCGGCCACGACCGGCTTGCTGCACTCCTCGACCACGCGGATCAGCGTGTGCAGGGTCGGCTCGGTGAGTGCCTTCGGCGAGTTGAACTCGCGGATGTCGGCGCCGCCCGAGAAGGCCTTGCCGGCGCCGGTCAGGACGATGGCCTGCACCGCGTCGTCGCTCTCCGCCCGGCGAATCGCATCGACAGCGGCGCTGCGCGTGGCCAGGCCCAGGCCGTTCACCGGCGGATTATTCAAGGTCACCACGGCAACGCTGCCCTGGACAGTGTAGTCGGCGCTCATGTCTCTTCCATCTCCTTATAGGTAGTCGGGCATCGAACCCGATAGATCCACTTAACTATACCTCAACTAAAAGTACGTTCGTATTATTTTCTGCCGTCGGCCGGTATGCCAGAATAGCGGCTTGCCACCCTCTTCGATTGCCGCCCATGGACAAACTCATCGCACAACTGATGCGCCTCTACCTCATGCCGGACCTGGCTGCGCCCACGGAGCTGTCCGGGCGTCCGGCCGTCCCGCTGGTCTCGGGCGACGGGCTGACGCGCGCCGTCGTCATCGACTTCTCCAGGCAGCGCGGGGACGCGCCGGAAGCCCACTGGACAGCCCTGTGCGCGGTCGCCAACCTGCTGCAGGAACACTTCGGCTTCCCGGCGCCCGCCGTCAGCATCACCGGCGACAGCGGCTACCGGCTCTGGCTGTCGCTGGCCGAACCGGTGCCGGAAGGCGATATGCGGCGTTTCGTGGCGATGCTGCGCGAGACCCACTTCCCCGACCTCGAGCTGCAGCCAATCGAGCAGGTCCAGTTGCCGCCCAGCTTCAACCCGGCGTCAAGCAAGTGGGCCGCCTTCATCCATCCCGGCATGGGCGCCTCGTTCGCCGAAGAGGCCGGACTCGAGATGGCGCCGCCCCACGCCGCCCAGCTGGGCTTCCTCGAGGGCCTGGAGAGCATCGGCAAGCAGCAGTTCCTCGATGCCCTGGTGTCCCTCAAGCAGACCGAAGCACCTGCGCCGCCGCCTCCCGCAGCCGTGCAGGAAGGCCTGCTCCTGAAGGACGCCACGCTGGAAGACATCGTGCGCCACCTGCACAGCCTCGGCATCGAACCGAGCTTCCGCCACGTGCTCCCCGGCCGGAGCTGAGCACGCCGGCAAGCGGGCACCTTCTTGCGCGGCAGCGGTGTATGCTGTCCATACAGGACACTGGAGGTGCCGCATGAGCCACGAACGACGCCACGTCTGCCTTGGATTCACGGATGAGCGCTATCCGGAAGGCACGCACATCTGCTACCTCTACAACGACGACGAGGAACGACGCCGCATCCTGCCGCCGTTCGCGCGCCACGCCCTGCTCGAGCACGAGACCTTCGACTACGTCGCCGACGTACCCGGCGTGGCCGACTTGCCGCGCGTGATGGCAGAACTCAATCTGCTGCGTGCGGCCGAAGGGCTGTCGGGCCAGGTCGCCATGGCGACCGCGCGCGACGGCTATTACCCGGATGGCGCCTTCGATCCCGATGCGATGCTGGCGCGCCTGAAGGCCAAGTTCCAGGAGGCGCTCGCGAGCGGCCATGCCGGCGCCCGCTTCGCCGGCGAAATGACCTGGGCCCTGCGCGGCGTCCCGGGCGCCGACCGCATCATCGAATGCGAGTCGCGCATCAACGACCTGGTCAAGGAAGCGCCGGTGACCGTGATGTGCCAGTACGACCTGCGCCAGTTCGACGGCGCCATGATGTTCGACGTCATGCAGGTCCATCCGGTCATGATCGTCGGCGGCCATATCCTGCGCAATCCCTTCTACCGGCATCCGCCCCCCGGCCATGGACGCCCGCACGGGAGCTGACGCGGGCGAGCCCACCGCGGCCGTGCTCGGGCGCCTGCTGGTCATCCAGCAGGCCATCGATGCCTTGCCCGACGACGAGCGCCTGGCCGCCTTCGTACGGCGCGCGCTGGCGGGCGTGCCCGGCATCGCCGACGCCCATGTCCACCTCGAGGGGCGCACGACACCGCCCACCGCGGCGCTGGCGGCGCTGCTCGAACGCTGCAAGGGCGGGGCCGCGCAGGCGCCGGCCCGCAACTTCCAGCAAAGCATCGGCCACGAAGGCCGCTGCTTCCCGATCCAGACGCCCGACCAGCATTTCGGCTGCCTGGTAGTGCAGATGGACGACGAAGCCGCCCTGCGTCCCTACCGCGATTTCCTCAGCAATATTTCGAGCACCATCAGCCGGGTGCTCGCCGCCCGCCTGTACCAGGAACGCCTGGTGCAGGTCAACGAAGAATTGCGCCAGTCGCGCGACCAGCTCGAACAACGGGTCGCCGAACGGACGCGCGAGCTCGAGTACCGCGCCACCCACGACCTCCTGACCGGGCTGGCCAACCGGCCGCTGCTGATCGACCGCCTGCACGCCGCCCTCGCCCATGCCCGGCGCGACGGCAGTGTGGTGGTGGTGGCCTATCTCGACCTCGACAGCTTCAGTTTCATGAACACCGGCCTGGGCAACGCCTGCGGCGACGCCTTCCTGTCCGAGACGGCACGCAGGTTGTGCCGGGTGGTGCCGGACTGCGACGCCGTAGCCCGCATCGGCTCGGACGAATTCGTGATCATCCTGTCCGGCCTGGACAGCGTCGAGCGCAGCGGTCCCTGCCTGCACGAGATGCTGGGCGCCGTGCGCGAGCCGGTGCGGCTGGCGGGCAAGGACGTGGTGGTCACCAGCAGCATCGGCGCCAGCGTCTACCCCTTCGACGGCGAAGACCCAGAACTGCTGCTGCGGCGCGCGAACTCGGCCATGCACCGGGCCAAGCGCTCAGGCAAGGACAGCGTCCAGTTCTACGCCAGCACGCGCGACGCCGCGGTGGCCGAACGCATGGAACTCGAAGCCGAGCTGCGCGAAGCCATCCCCGGCGGGCAACTGGTGGTGCACTACCAGCCCAAGCTGAACCTGCACTCGGGCGCCTGGCGCGGCGCCGAAGCCCTGGTACGCTGGCAGCATCCGAAGCGCGGCCTGCTGCCGCCCCAGGCCTTCATTCCGCTCGCCGAAGATTCGTCTCTGATCGTGGCGCTCGGCGAACACGTGCTGGCCCAGGCCTGCCGCCAGGCCAGGCTGTGGCACGGGGCCGGCCTGCCGGGCAGATCGGTGGCCGTCAACGTCGCGGCCCGCCAATTGCGTGACCGGCGCATCGTCGACGTGGTCAGCGGGGTGCTGGCCGACAGCGGCCTGCCTCCCAGCTGCCTGGAACTGGAAATCACCGAAAGCTCGATCATGCACGACCTCGCATACGCCTCCGGCCTGATGCGCGAGCTGAAGGGCCTGGGCGTGACGATCTCGATCGACGATTTCGGTACCGGCTACTCCAGCCTGAGCGCGCTGCGCAACTTCCCCGTCGACAAGCTGAAGATCGATCGTTCCTTCGTGCATGAGGTCGAGACCGACCAGAGCGCCGCCGCGGTGGCCCTGGCCGTGATTTCCTTCGCCCGCACACTGGGCATGCGCGTGAATGCCGAAGGCGTGGAGACGCCGGGCCAGGCCTGCTTCCTGAGGCAGCACGGCTGCGACGAGATCCAGGGCTACCTGCTCGCGCGGCCATTGCCGGCCGGGGAACTGGCAGCCCTGTACCGCCGCGGCGATCCGCCGGGCTGGGGCTAGCGCCTGGGCATCAGGTCCTGCAGGGCGACGACCGTCGCTTCGACGCCCATCCTCACAGCCGGGCCGTGCTCCACCTTGAACAGTGGGCTGTGATGGGTCGGCAGGCGCAGCTTGCCCGCCCTGGCTGACGCGATGTCCTGCGGCGCGGTGCCGCCCACGGTGAAATACACGCTCGGGATATACGGATCGGTGACGAATTGCGGGAAGTCCTCGGAACCCATGCCCTCGCGGAACTCGTCTTCGCCGAGCGCCGCCGGCCCCAGCCTGGTAGTCCAGGCAGTGCGCAGGCGCCGCACCAGCTCGACGTTGTTGACCACCGGCGGTGCCGGCGTGTCGACCAGCTTCACCTCGGGCAGCTCGTTCTCGTCCATGCCGACGGCGCGTCCCGTGTTCTCGGCCATCCGCTTGATCCCGTTGAGCAGCAGGCTGCGCGTCTTCGGGTTCTCGCTGCGCACGGTCAGCTGCAAGCGCGCATTGTCGCCGATGATGTTGGCCTTGGTACCGCCATGGAAGGAGCCGACCGTGATCAGTCCCGGCTCGCGCGGGCCCAACTCGCGGCTGACCACGGTCTGCAGGCCCACCACGATCATCGCACCAAGCACGATCGGGTCCTTGCTGCGGTGCGGCTGGGCGCCGTGCGCGCCCACGCCCTTGATCAGGATCTCCACGGTGTCGGCGCCCGAATAGGGCGACATTTCCGACGCGTGCACCTTGCCGGTCGCCATGTCGGCCTTGACGTGGAAGCCCAGCGCGACATCGGGCTTGCCGAAGCGCTTGTAGAGGCCGTCCTTCATCATTGCCAGCGCCCCGCCGATGCGTTCCTCGGCCGGCTGCCCGATCAGCATCAGCGTCCCGGACCAGCTGCCGCGCTCGGCCGCCATGCGCCGCGCCGTGCCGACCAGGCTGGTCATGTGGATGTCGTGGCCGCAGGCGTGCGCGACCGGCACCACATTGCCTTCTTGGTCCTTTTGGGTCGCCGTCGAGGCATTCGCCAGGCCCGATTTCTCATGCATCGGCAGGCCGTCCATGTCGGCACGCATCATCACCAGCGGACCGGGGCCATTCTTGAGGATGGCGACCACGCCGGTGCCGCCGACGCCCTCGGTGACCTCGAAACCGGCGGCGCGCAATTCCCTGGCCAGACGAGCCGCCGTTTTCACCTCGAGGAAGGACAGCTCGGGATTGCGGTGGAAGTAGTCGAGCAAGGGCGCCAGGTGCTGGTCGTAGTCGCGCGCCACGGCGCCGGACAGCTTGTCCTGGGCGCCGGCCGGCAGCACGGCCGCCAGCAGCAAGAGGGGAAGCAACTTTTTCATGGGTTTCCTGTTCAGGCGGAGGGAAGGCGGTGCTCGTGGTAGATATCGCGCAGCTTGTTCTTCTGGATCTTGCCGGTGCCGCCGACCGGCAGCGCCTCGGTGAAGACCACGTCGTCGGGGATCCACCACTTCGCCACCTTGCCCTCGAAGAAGGCCAGCAGTTCCTCGCGGCTCAGCGCGGCGCCGGGGCGCTTGACCACCACCAGCAAGGGGCGCTCGGCCCATTTGGGGTGCTGCACGCCGATGCAGGCCGCCTGCAGCACGGCGGGGTGCGACATGGCGACGTTCTCCAGGTCGATCGAGCCGATCCATTCGCCGCCCGACTTGATCACGTCCTTGCTGCGGTCGGTGATCTGCAGGTAGCCGTCGGGGTCGATGGTGGCCACGTCGCCGGTCGGAAACCAGCCGTCCTGCAGCACCTCGCCGCCCTCGCCGCGGAAGTAGCCGGACACCACCCACGGCCCCTTCACCAGCAGGTGGCCGTAGGTCGTGCCGTCCCAGGGCAGCTCGCTGCCGTCGTCGTCGACGATCTTCATGTCGACGCCATAGATGGCGTGGCCCTGCTTGCGCAGCACCGCGCGCTGTTCTTCCTTCGGCAGCGCCCTGTGCTTTCCCATCAGGGTGCAGGCGGTGCCGAGCGGCGACATCTCGGTCATGCCCCAGGCATGCACCACCTGCACGCCCAGCTCGTCGATCAGGGTGTCCATCATTGCCGGCGGGCAGGCCGAACCGCCGATCACCGTACGCCGGAAGCTCGAGAAGCGCAGCCCGTTCTGCATCACGTGGTTGACCAGGCCGAGCCAGACGGTCGGCACGCCGGCCGAGAAGCTCACGCCTTCGGCCTCGAACAGCTCGTACAGCGATTTGCCGTCCAGGGCCGGGCCCGGGAACACCAGCTTGGCGCCGGACAGCGGCACCGAGTACGGCAGGCCCCAGGCGTTGACGTGGAACATCGGCACCACGGGCAGCACGGTATCCGCACTCGAGACGTTCAGCGCGTTCGGCATGGCCGAGGCGTAGGCATGCAGCACGGTCGAGCGGTGCGAGTACAGGGCGCCCTTGGGATTGCCGGTGGTGCCCGAGGTATAGCACAGCGAGGCGGCCGAGCCTTCGTCGAACACCGGCCATTCGTAGTCGCCCGAAGAAGACGCGATCAGGTCCTCGTAGCACAGCAGCATCGGGATGCTGGTCTCCTGCGGCATGTGGGCACGATCGCACATCGCCACATAGCCCTTGATGGTCTTGCAGTGGCGCGCCATCGCTTCGATCGCGGGCAGGAAGGTCATGTCGAAGAACAGGTACTGGCCTTCGGCATGGTTGATGATGTAGGCGATCTGCTCAGGATGCAGGCGCGGGTTAATGGTGTGCAGCACCGCGCCCGAGCCCGATACCGCATAGTAGAGCTCCATGTGGCGGTAGCCGTTCCAGGCCAGGGTGGCGACGCGGTCGCCCATACCGACTCCGAGGCCCTGCAGCGCCTGGGCCATGCGGCGCGCGCGCGCCTCGCAGTCGCGGTAGGTATAGCGGTGGATGTCGCCCTCCACCCGGCGCGAGACGATCTCGCCGGCCCCATAGTGGCGGGCGGCGAAGGCGATGATGCCCGACACCAGCAGCGGCTGGTCCATCATCTGCCCCATCAGGGGGCTGGTCGGATACGGATTGCTCGTGACGCTCATCAGGTCTCCATGGTCAGATTGGCAATACGACGCTGAGTGTCGACCGGCCCTTGCCCCTACGTCAATGCAATTCGATTGCGCGCCGCAGCATGGCTCTCCCACCCGTGCGCCGATGGAATCGGCCCGGTACGGTAGAATCCTGCCCATAGCGCATGAATAAACTGCAAGCCGAAGGAGCTGCCATTACTGCTGATGAACTTCCCTTCAACAACTCGTTTGCCGAGTTGCCGCCGGCCTTCTATACCCGGCTGATGCCGACGCCACTGCCGGCGCCCTATTTCGTCGCTGCCAGCGCACCCGCGGCGGCACTGGTGGGACT
Organism: Telluria sp. ZB4P36; assembly: GCF_059685865.1. NCBI lineage: Bacteria > Pseudomonadati > Pseudomonadota > Betaproteobacteria > Burkholderiales > Oxalobacteraceae > Telluria > Telluria sp. ZB4P36. The sequence continues at coordinate 5,161 of NZ_JCASIE010000002.1, read as the reverse complement.
CGACCCGCAGGAACTGGCGCAGGAGGATTTCGTCGCCGTTTTCACCGGCAACAAGGTGGCGGTGCGCTCGCAGCCGCTGTCGGCCGTGTATTCGGGCCACCAGTTCGGCGTCTGGGCCGGCCAGCTCGGCGACGGCCGTGCGATCGTGCTGGGCGACCTGTCCGGCCCGCAAGGCCGGATGGAGCTGCAGCTCAAGGGCGCCGGTCTGACGCCTTATTCGCGCATGGGCGACGGCCGCGCGGTGCTGCGCTCCTCGATCCGCGAGTTCCTGTGCTCCGAAGCCATGGCCGCGCTCGGCATTCCGACGACGCGCGCCCTGACGCTCACGGGCTCGCACCAGCGGGTCGTGCGCGAGACCGTCGAGACCGCCGCTGTGGTCACGCGCATGGCGCCGAGCTTCGTGCGCTTCGGCTCCTTCGAGCACTGGCATTACCGTAATAAACAGGACGAACTGCGCCTGCTGGCCGACTACGTCATCAGGAACTGGTACCCGGAATTCGCGGGCGCGGCCAATCCCTACAAGGAATTGCTGGCCGAAGTCACGCGCCGCACCGCGCACATGATCGCCCACTGGCAGGCAGTCGGCTTCATGCATGGCGTCATGAACACCGACAATATGTCGATCCTCGGCCTGACCCTCGACTACGGTCCCTTCGGCTTCATGGAAGCCTTCGACGCCAATCACATCTGCAACCACACCGACCAGGGCGGCCGCTACTCGTACGCCAACCAGGTGCCGGTCGGCCACTGGAACTGCTACGCGCTCGGCAACGCCCTGCTGCCGCTGATCGGCACGCCCGAGGACGCCGAGGAAGCGCTCGACGCCTACCGCCCCGCCTTCGGCGCCAAACTGGACGAGCTGCTGCATGCCAAGCTCGGCCTGGTGGATGCGCGCGCGGAGGACAGCGCCCTGTTCGACGCCATGTTCGGGCTGCTGCAGGCGAACCATGCCGACTTCACCCTGTTCTTCCGCCGCCTCGGCGAGCTGAAGCTCGACAGCGGACCGGAACAGGATGCGCCGCTGCGCGACCTGTTCATCGACCGCGAAGCCTTCGATGCCTGGGCCGGCCAGTACCGTGCCCGCCTGCGCGCCGAGCACAGCCAGGACGAAACCCGCCGTGCCGCGATGCACCGCGTCAATCCCAAGTACGTGCTGCGCAACTACCTGGCCCAGACCGCGATCGAACAGGCGCAGAACGGCGACTTCGGCGGCGTGCACCGCCTGCTGTCCGTGCTCGAGCGCCCCTTCGACGAGCAGCCCGGCAACGAAGCCTACGCGGCCCTGCCGCCCGACTGGGCGGCGCATCTCGAAGTGAGCTGCTCTTCCTGAACATCAAGAAACAAGCGAGACCCGACATGAACGACAAAGTGACCAAGAGCGACGCCGACTGGCGCGCCCAGCTCGACCCGATGCAGTACCAGGTAACCCGCCACGCCGCCACCGAACGTGCCTTCACCGGCAAGTACTGGGACCACCACGAACACGGGATCTACCACTGCGTCTGCTGCGACACCCCGCTGTTCGAGTCGGACGCCAAGTTCGATTCCGGCTGCGGCTGGCCCAGCTATTTCAAGGCCATCGACCCGGCCAATGTGATCGAAAAGGTCGACCGCGCGCACGGCATGGTGCGCACCGAGATCATCTGCGCCGTGTGCGACGCCCACCTCGGCCACGTCTTCGAGGACGGCCCGCCGCCCACCGGCCTGCGCTATTGCATCAATTCCGCCGCCATGCGTTTCGAACCTGCCTGAGGACCACACTCAATGATCAAGTTCTTGTTCGACATGCTGCCGGTGATCCTGTTCTTCGGCATGTACAAGTATGGGGAAAACCACCAGGACTGGGCCCACGGTCTGGTCACCGATTACCTCGGGGGCCTGGTCTCGGGCGGCGCGGTGCCGGCCTCGCAGTCGCCGATCCTGCTGGCCACCGCGGTGACCATCCTGGCGACCGTGCTGCAGATCGTCTACCTGCTGGCGCGCCGCAAGAAGGTCGACGGCATGCTGTGGCTGTCGCTGGGCGTGGTGGTGGTGGCCGGCGGCGCCACCATCTACTTCCACGACGACACCTTCATCAAGTGGAAGCCGACCATCCTGTACTGGGCCTTCGGCGCCGCGCTGCTGCTGGCGCAGCTGCTGTACCGCAAGAACCTGATGCGCTCGGCGCTCGCGGGCGCGATGAACCTGCCCGACGCGGTCTGGAACCGCGTCCTGTATGCCTGGATCGCCTTCTTCGCCGGCCTTGGCCTGCTGAACCTCCTGATGGCCTTCGTGGTCTTCCGTAGCGATACCGGCGCCTGGGTCAGCTTCAAGCTGTTCGGCATCACCGGGATCCTGTTCGCGTTCGTCGTCATTCAATCGCTGTTCCTGTCCAAACATATCCAGGAGGATGCTCAAAATGGAAGCTAACCGTACCGAACGCCTGCGCGAGCGCCTGCAGGCCGAACTGGCCCCGACCATGCTGGAAATCAGCGACGATTCGCACCTGCATGCCGGCCACGCCGGCGCCGCTTCCGGCGGCAGTCATTACAGCGTGAAAATCGTCTCCGAGAAGTTCCAGGGCCTCACGCTGGTCATGCGCCATCGTCTTGTGTATGATGCCGTTCACGAAATGATCAACAAGGCCGAAATCCATGCGCTGGCCATCACGGCGATCGCACCGGCAGAGCAGGCCTGAGGGCCTGCCGGCCACTGTTGAGTATTTCAGTAAGCTTTAAGAATAGTGGCCGACAATATGTAACGTCTAGTACCAGAACTTGAAGTAAAAGAACTAATCAAATCTCGTCCAAGTACATCCCTTCCCACAGGAATTCCAGAAATGACCTTTAAGCCAGCACGCCTGCTGTTAGCGCTGATCGCCGTTGCCGCCGCCCCTGCCTTCGCCCAGAACCTCGCCGTCGTGAACGGCAAAGCCATCCCGACCTCGCGCGTCGAGGACGCCGTCAAGCAGCTGGTCGCTGCCGGCCAGGGCCAGGATTCGCCGCAGATGCGCAACGCGATCAAGCAAGAGATGATCGCCCGCGAAGTGCTGATGCAGGAAGCCATCAAGCAGGGCTACGACAAGAAGCCGGAAGTCAAGGCGGCGCTCGACAACGCCCGCCAGTCCATCGTCGTCAATCAACTGGCCCGTGACTACATCACCAAGAACCCGGTGACCGATGCCGAAGTCAAGGCCGAGTACGACCGCTTCAAGGCCCAGACCGGCGACAAGGAATACCACGTGCGCCACATCCTGCTGGAAAACGAAGCCGACGCCAAGGCCGTGATCGCCAAGATCAAGGGCGGCGCCAAGTTCGAAGACCTGGCCAAGCAGTCGAAGGACACCGGCACCGCCAACAACGGTGGCGACCTGGACTGGGCTAGCCCGTCCTCGTTCCCGCCTGAGTTCGCTGCCGGCTTCACCAGCCTGCAGAAAGGCGCCGTCACCGAGAGCCCGGTCAAGACCGCCAACGGCTTCCACGTCATCAAGCTGGACGACACCCGTGCCGCCAAGCTGCCTTCGCTCGACGAAGTCAAGCCGCAGATCCAGGACGCCCTGGCTCAGAAAAAGCTGGCCGACTACCGTGACCAAATGGTCAAAAAGGCAAAGGTGCAGTAAGATGTACTACCGCCGGTGCCGCGAGGCACCGGTTCTTGCCGCCGCGCGGCGAACTTTTCGTGTTTAGATAGGACCTTAACAATGATTTTGAAGCCAGCCCGCCTGTCCTTGGCAATCAGCTTTGCCGTGGCCGCGATGCTCGCCGCGCCTGCATTCGCGCAGAACGCCGCCACCGTCAACGGCAAGCCCATCCCGGCGGCAAAGGTTGACCAGATGGTCAAGCAGTTGGTAGCCCAGGGCCGCGCCACCGATTCGCCGCAACTGCGCGATGCGATCAAGAAAGACCTGATCGGCCGTGAAGTCCTGATCCAGGAAGCCGACAAGGCAGGCATCGGCGGCCGCGCCGACGTCAAGGCAGCGATCGACAACGCCCGCCAGAGCATCATCATCAACGCGATGCTGGCCGACTACGTCAAGAAGAACCCGATCAAGGACGCCGAGATCAAGGCCGAGTACGACCGCTACAAGGCACAGGTCGGCGACAAGGAGTACCACGCCCGCCACATCCTGGTGGCCACCGAAGACGAAGCCAAGGCCATCATCACCAAGCTGAAGGGCGGCGCCAAGTTCGAAGACCTGGCCAAGGCCCAGTCGAAAGACGGTTCGGCAGCCAATGGCGGCGACCTGGACTGGGCAAGCCCGGCCAACTACGTGCCTGAGTTCTCGAAGGCCATGACCGCCCTGCAAAAAGGCGCGATCACCGACACCCCGGTCAAGAGCCAGTACGGCTTCCACGTCATCAAGCTGGAAGACGTGCGCGCAGCCAAAATCCCGGCGCTGGACGAAGTCAAGCAGCAGGTCGCGGAGCAGCTGCAGCAGCGCCAGCTGGCGCAGTACCGCGAAAGCCTGGTCAAGAAGGCCAAGATCCAGTAAGGACGGCCTCGCCGACTACAGAAGCGCTCCCGAGGGAGCGCTTTTTTCTTGCCCGGCTCACTCAAGCTTTCATCCTCCGTTTTGCCACATGGCAAACTCGCTTGCGCCCTGCTCCTACGTCTGCGTGCTTGCCGCTCCTATTGAACATCTGGCGGATCGGATTACCATTGGTCCAAAGAACCTTATAGGAGCCGACCATGAACAAGGATGAGCGCAAGGATCAAGACATGGCACAGCAAGATGTGGCGCCCGCGCCGGGCGCCGGCGGGGAGCAGGTAGGGGCTGCCGGCCAGTCGAACGCCGGACATTACACCGCGAATGCCGCAGGGCGCGGCGGCGGCATCGTCAGTTCGCCTCCCGAAGCCCAGGTGAACCCGCCGGGCAAGCCGCAGAGCGGCCATGGCAGCGCCACCGAACCGGTGACCGGCGGCACGGCGGGTGCGATGTCGAACCAGGGTGGCGCCGGTCCGATGGGCGGCGCGGGCGGCGGCAAGCCGCCGGGCACGCCGGGCGGGAACGGCACCAGGGACGAGCCGATCTGGGGTAGCTAGGTATTCGTAGGGTGGGCGGATTTGAACTGACCCCAGAAAGTTGGACATCAACTTTCTGGGGTTTTTCACATGGGGAAGTACACACCTGCCTTCAAGCTAATTGTCGTGCAACGATATCTTGAAGGCTCGATGGGTTACC